>JBGMOD010000281.1:0-170214 GCA_041424235.1 Hyphomicrobiales bacterium | reverse complement strand
CGCCGGACACCGGCGCGTCAATGAATTTGAAGCCGTACTTGGAGCTCTCGGCATCCAGTTCTCGGGCAACCGCGGCGGATGCGGTGGTGTGGTCAACGAAAACGGCGCCAGCTTTCATGCCGGCGAACGCGCCATTGGCTCCGATCGTCACCTCGCGCAGATCGTCGTCATTGCCGACACACGACATCACGAAGTCCTGGCCGGCCGCGGCCGCCTGCGGCGTCGGCGCGGTGCGGCCGCCGAACTTCTCGGCCCAGGCCTGCGCCTTGGCGGCCGAGCGATTGAAGACGGTGACCTCATGCTGGCCCTTGGTGACGAGATGTCCGGCCATGGGGAACCCCATCACGCCGAGACCGAGAAAAGCGACTTTAGCCATGTGTTGAACCTTTTGTTCCGAGGTTTGAGCCCCGCACGGCCTCCGAGAGCGTCGCGGCGGCCGCTCGCTTCCGGCTGCACGACGAACGCCTGATTCCCTGAGATCGGGCCTGCGGACCGGCGGTTTGTTGGGTTTTTTGGATCCCGCCGGGCGGCAACCTGCCAACCGCGGCCCTCGATTGCAAGGACCGTTGTTGGACCCCAGATGTGAGTTTCGTGGGCAGAATGGGGGTGTTGACCCCGTCCGGGCGGCGGGCGATGACTCGTCGCGAATTTCAGGTTTTGGCAGGAGTTGAGGTTTTGACCGTCAGCAAGCAACAGGTTCTGGATGCACTCGCAAAGGTGCCGACCCCGCGCGGTGTTCCCCTGCCGCAGGCCGGCGTGCTGTCAGAGATCTCGGCGACCGACGGCAAGGTGTTTTTCTCGATTGGCGTCGACGCCGCGGAAGCCCGTGCCTGGGAAGATGTGCGCAACCGGGCCGAAGCCGCCGTTCGGGGTCTGGCCGGGGTGAGCACGGTCATGGTGGCGTTGACGGCGGAACGCAAACCCGGGGCAGCCCCCGCGGGGCGCCCGGCCGGCGGCGTGCAGCCGGTGTCGGCGCATCGGCCGCACAGTCATGCCCCGGGAGCGCCTCCGTCTCCGGCGTCGAAACAGGCGGAGGTGCCCGGGGTCGCGGCGGTGATCGCGGTGGCTTCGGGGAAGGGCGGTGTCGGCAAATCCACCACGGCGCTCAATCTGGCGCTTGGACTGCGCGATCAGGGGTTGCGGGTCGGATTGCTCGATGCCGACATTTATGGCCCCTCGATTCCACGGCTGACGGGACTGCGCGACAAGCCGCAGCTCAACGACGCCAAGAAGATGATTCCCCTGCAGCGTTTCGGTCTCGCCATCATGTCGATCGGCTTCCTGGTCGAGGAAGAGACCGCGATGATCTGGCGCGGACCAATGGTGATGTCGGCGATCACGCAGATGCTGCGGGATGTGGCGTGGGGCACCCTCGACGTGCTGGTGGTCGATATGCCGCCCGGCACCGGTGACGCCCAGCTGACCTTGGCGCAGAACGTGCCGCTGAAGGGCGCCATCATTGTCTCGACACCGCAGGATCTGGCTTTGATCGATGCGCGCCGCGGGATCGCGATGTTCAGGAAGGTCAACGTGCCGGTGCTCGGCATCGTCGAGAACATGAGCTATTTCCAGTGCCCCGAATGCGGCACGCGGTCGGATATTTTCGGCCATGGGGGCGCGCGACACGAGGCGGAGCGGCTCGGCGTACCGTTCCTCGGCGAGATCCCGCTGCATATGTCGATCCGCGCCACGTCCGACGCCGGCACGCCGGTGGTGGAAAGCGAAGCGGGCGGTGCGCACGCCGAAATCTATCGCGCCATCGGGGCCAAGGTGCGGGATCAGCTCAAGCCGTTTATTTCGGCCGCCTGATCAGGTTCGTGAGCCCGGCCGGTTGCAGTGCGCCATCGCACTGCCCCTACTTTGGTTTAATCCAGCACATCTTCCCTTTATGTCGCGTTTTCGGCGGCATGGGTTCCGTGTTACAGAGCCTTATTATGTCTCAAGAAACGTTCCCGAGGAGGAGATACGAATGAAGCGTCGTGATTTTCTAAAGGTATCGGCAACCGGCGCAGCGGTGGCCGCGGTCGCCTCGCCGGCGATTGCGCAATCCTCGCCGGAGGTGAAGTGGCGTCTCACGTCGAGCTTCCCGAAGTCGCTGGATACCATTTACGGCGGCGGCGAGTATCTCGCCAAGCAGGTCGCCGAGATGACCGACAACAAGTTTCAGATCCAGGTTTTTGCTGCCGGTGAAATCGTCCCCGGCCTTCAGGCGCTTGATGCGACCTCGAACGGCACCGTCGAGATGAGCCACACCGTGTCTTATTATTATGTCGGCAAGGACCCGACGTTCTCGATTTTCGCATCGGTTCCGTTCGGCCTCAATGCCCGTCAGCAGAACTCGTGGCTCTACCAGGGCGGCGGCAACGAACTCGCCAACGAGTTCTTCAAGAAGTTCAATATCGTCGGCTTTCCCTGCGGCAACACCGGCACCCAGATGGGCGGTTGGTTCCGCAAGGAAATCAAGACGGTTGCCGATTTGCAGGGTTTGAAATTCCGCATTGGCGGCATCGCCGGCCAGGTGCTGCAGAAGCTCGGTGTCGTTCCGCAGCAGATCGCAGGCGGCGACATCTATCCCTCGCTCGAGAAGGGCACCATCGACGCGGCCGAGTGGGTCGGCCCCTACGACGATGAAAAGCTCGGTTTCCAGAAGGTCGCGCAGTACTACTACTATCCCGGCTTCTGGGAGGGTGGCCCGACTGTGCACGCGTTCGCCAACATGGAGAAGTTCAACGCGCTGCCGAAGACCTACCAGTCGATTCTGACCAACGCTGCTGCCAATACCAATTCCTGGATGGCCGCACGCTACGACATGCAGAATCCCGCCGCCTTGAAGCGGCTGGTTGCCGGCGGCGTGCAGCTGCGTCCCTTCAACAACGAAGTGCTGGAAGCCTGCCTGAAGGCGACCAACGAACTGTGGGGCGAGATCTCCGCGAAAAACGCCGACTTCAAGAAGGCGATCGAAGCCATGCAGGCCTATCGCTCCGACGAGTACCTGTGGTGGCAGGTTGCCGAATACACCTTCGACAGCTTCATGATCCGCTCGCGCACCCGCGGCTGATCGCAACGACGTTCGAAGATAAAGGTTCGAGAAGACAAAAGCCCGGCCGTAAGGCCGGGCTTTTTGTTTGGCTCGCGTTTGCGCCGGAGGAGGGGCCTCAGCCGCCGGTGACACTCATGTGGCGGCTGACGCTCGGCCGGTTGTGGCGACGGTCGATGATGAAATCGTGCCCTTTGGGCTTCAGTCCAATGGCGCGATTGATGGCCGCGTTGAGCAGGTCGTTGTCTGCGGATGCGCGCAGCGGCTTGCGCAAATCGGATGCGTCCTCGTGGCCGAGGCAAGTGTGGATCGTCCCGGTGCAGGTGATCCGAACCCGGTTGCAGGACTCGCAGAAATTGTGAGTCATCGGGGTGATGAAACCGAGCTTGCCCCCGGTCTCGGCAACCCTCACATAGCGCGCCGGTCCGCCGGTGCTCTCGGCGAGGTCGGTCAGCGTGAATTGCGTTGCGAGACGTGCGCGAAGCAGCGACAGCGGGACATACTGGTCGATGCGGCCTTCGCCGATCTCACCCATCGGCATGACTTCGATCAGCGTCAGGTCCATGCCCTTGCCATGCGCCCAGTCGATCAAGGACGGAATCTCGTCCTCGTTCATGTTCTTGAGCGCGACGGCGTTGATCTTGACATGCAGGCCGGCAGCACGTGCGGCCTCGATGCCCGCCAGCACCTTGTCGAGATCGCCCCAGCGCGTGATGGCGCGGAACTTCGCCGCATCCAGCGTATCCAGCGACACATTGATACGGCGCACGCCGCAGGCTGCGAGTTCGTCGGCAAATCTGGAGAGCTGCGAGCCGTTAGTGGTCAGCGTCAGTTCGTCCAGGTCGCCGGTGGCGAGATGTCGCGACAGCGAGCGCACCAGCGACATGACGTTGCGGCGAACCAGCGGCTCACCACCGGTCAGCCGCAACTTCCTGACGCCCTTGGCAATGAACGCCGAGCAAAGCCGATCGAGTTCCTCGAGTGTCAGCAGGTCGGCTTTGGGCAGGAAGGTCATGTCTTCCGACATGCAGTAAAAACAGCGCAAGTCGCAGCGGTCCGTCACCGACACCCGCAGATAGCTGATGGTGCGGCCGAACGGATCGGTCATCATTTCCGGCAGAAAAGGTCCGTTCATCCGGCTTGCCTTGACGCTGTCGCATGACCAGCGGCCGGAAGGCCGCTAGTCACAATGTAAGCATCAGGCGGCTGGCATACAACAGTTCCGCGACATGTGTCGCCAGCAAGCTTTGGTCGATCTTGGGCGACCTTCAGCGTGCCGCGGGTGGCGGGAAGGCATTGTCGGCCGGGGCGGGCGCTCCGGCGGGAGCCGCATCCGCGGGGGCCGCAGCCGCCTTCGGTGCACGCTTTTTCTTCGCGGGCCGCCGGACCGGACGCTTCGGCGGAGCCGCGGGCTGCAGCTCGGCAAACACCGGATTCGGGTCGGTGGTCACTGTCGCGCCGCTGCCGAAGTCCCCCGACTGCCGCAAGGTCTGAACCGAGACGGTCTGCGGTTCATATTTGTCGAGTGAATATGTGACCGTGAAATTATTCGTGTCGGTCGTCTGCACCGACACTGTGCACGGCGTCTTGCAGCCGGGCCCCACCGATGTGCGGGCGTCCGCGCCCGGAGGCACCGATTCGAGTCGAACCGTCGCCGTGGGCGGCGTCGATTTCAGAAAGTCCATGGATGGCATTGAAGAGCCACAGCCGGCCAGCCCAAGGCTGGCACCGGCGATAAGTATAACGCGACGCATGATCCACCGTCTCTTGTTGCGGCAAGCCGCCACAGTCCCCGCGCGGACCATAAAAGGCTCGCCGGGTGCGCGCAACGTTCAGCTAACCACCTGTTCAGAAAAGGTTAACGATGGTGCTTAAATACCACAATAAAAGCCGCGGGTTTCCAGTCGCTTAGCTCTTTCGTGTGGCAACGATATCGTCGATGGCCTTCGGCAGCTGTCGCATGTCAGTGATGACGAGGTCCGGCTTGAGCTCCTCGATCGGGATTTCGGTGTAACCGAAGGTCACTCCGATGACCGGGATTCCCGCTCGGCGTGCAACTCCGACATCGGTGCCTGCATCTCCAACCATGATTGAAGAGGCCAGGCTGCCTCCTGCGCGAGCCACCGTCTGCCGCAGGATCGCAGGATCGGGCTTGCTGACGCCGAAGGTATCGGCACCGCAAATCGCCGCGAACCGCTGGCTCAATTGCAATTGATCGAGC
Organism: Hyphomicrobiales bacterium; assembly: GCA_041424235.1. Classification (GTDB taxonomy): domain Bacteria; phylum Pseudomonadota; class Alphaproteobacteria; order Rhizobiales; family Xanthobacteraceae; genus Bradyrhizobium_A. The sequence continues at coordinate 164,956 of JBGMOD010000281.1, read as the reverse complement.
AGCCGCTTGGAAAGCCATTCGAGCTTGTTGGTGCAGACCGCGAGCTTGAACCCGCGCCCCGTCAAATCGTCCATGGCCTCAATGAGCCCGTCGAACGGGCGCGACAGCTCGGCGATATGTTCCGCATAATACGCGATGAAATCCCGGGTCAACCGCTCCAGGTCAGCCGGGCCTACGGCCCGGCCTTCCGCCTCCAGACCAAGTTCGAGCAGGCGGCGTGCCCCGGCGCCTATCATCTTTCGGGCCGACGCCATTGGAAGTGGCGAAAGCCCCTCACGTTTGAGAATGAAATTCAGGGCGCCGATCAGATCGGGCGCGGTATCGACCAGAGTGCCATCGAGATCGAAGACGATAAGGGGAAAATCAGCCATCCGGGATCGCTAGCGGGAGCGGAGCCGTGGCGCAAGTCCCGAAATATTGGGGCGGGAAAGGGGGCTCCGGGAGGCCGTCTCGGCCCTGTTCCTCGCCGCAAATCGAGGCTAGATATGCGCCCTCTGGAGCGCTGGCCCGCGGCTCGTCTCCACCCGACAAAGGTTTGCGATGACGATGGACGAGCTGAAACGGCAGGCGGCGGCACGCGCACTCGAGCATGTGAGCGACGGCATGAAACTCGGGCTCGGCACCGGATCGACCGCCAAGCATTTTGTGGAACTGCTGGGAGAAAGGGTCCGTTCCGGACTGAGCGTGGTGGGCGTGCCGACCTCGGAAGCCACGCGCGCAGATGCGGAACGCTGCGGCGTTCCGCTCAGCACGCTTGATGAGCTGGACAGGCTTGATTTGACTGTCGACGGTGCTGACGAAATCGATCCGCATCTCAATTTGATCAAGGGCGGCGGCGGTGCGCTGCTGCGCGAGAAGATCGTCGCGGCGTCGTCGGATCGCATGATCGTGATCGCTGATGATTCGAAATGGGTCGAGCGATTGGGCCGCTTTCCGTTGCCAATCGAAGTCATCCCGTTCGGCCTGGCGGCGACCCGTCGCGCCATCGCTGACGCCTTCGCGGCGAACGGGGTTTCCGGGCCGCTCGACCTTCGAAAGGGCAGGGACGGTCATGGTTTTGTCACCGATGGTGGCCACTGGATTATCGACGCCCGTCTCGGGGCGATCCCCGACGCGGCTGCGCTGGCGCGGTCGCTTGCCGCCATTCCGGGGGTTGTGGAACACGGCCTGTTCATCAGGCTTGCCACGACGGTGGTGCTGGCGGGCTCGGCAGGAATTCGAACAATTGAGCGGCCTTGAGCCGCGTGTGAGGAGAAGCGGAATGATGAAGTTCACGAAAACACTGGCGGCCGTGGTGTTCGGGCTCGCGTTGAGCGGCATGAGTGCGCAGGCCCAGGCCCCGAAGGCGGCCGCGGCACCGCCGCCGCCCCCGGCGAGCGCGATTGCAGCGGCGACCGAACTGCTGGCGATCAAGAAGGCGAATACGGTCTATCAGGGCATCGTTCCGACCGTGATCCAGCGGACCAAGGACGCGATCATGCAGAACAATCTGAACTACCAGAAGGACCTCGACGAGGTCGCGGTCAAGCTTGCGGCCGAGCTGGCCAACCGCCGCGAGGAGATCGGCAAGGCGATGGCGCAGATCTATGCGACCAACTTCACCGAACAGGAATTGAAGGACCTGATCGCCTTCTACAAGTCCCCGCTGGGGCAGAAATTCCTGGAGCAGGAGCCGAAATCGATCACCGGCAGCCTCGCCTACATGAACGATTGGGCGGGCGCATTCTCGAACGAAGTTGCCGCCAAGTTCCGGGCCGAAATGCGGGCCCGCGGCAAAGAGATCTGATCGCGGAGCAAACACCGATGGCGGATTTCGATCTCGACCTGTTCGTGATCGGCGGCGGGTCGGGCGGCGTGCGCGCCGCGCGGATCGCGGCCGATTACGGCGCGCGGGTCATGGTGGCCGAGGAGTATCGTGTCGGCGGAACCTGTGTGATCAGGGGGTGCGTGCCCAAGAAACTCCTGGTCTACGCATCCCATGTTCACCACGAGATCGAAGACGCCGCTGGCTTCGGCTGGTCGATTCCATCAGCGACGTTCGATTGGGCGACGCTGATCGCCAACAAGGACAAGGAAATCGCTCGGCTGGAAGCCGCCTACATCAGCAACGTGGAAAAGTCCGGCGCGCGCATCGCCAAGGCGCGCGCCGTGTTCGAGGATGCCCACACGCTCCGGCTGTCGACCGGCGAAAGTGTGCGCGCGAAATACATCCTGATCGCCACCGGAGCGGCACCCAATCACGGCGCCGCCATTCCCGGTATCGAGCATGTCATCTCTTCCAATGAAGTGTTCTACCTGCCGAAGCAGCCGCGGCGCATCGTGATCCAGGGCGGCGGCTACATCGCGCTCGAATTCGCCGGCATCTTCGCCGGCATGGGCAGCGAGGTGACGCTGGTCTATCGCGGCGACAATATCCTGCGCGGCTTCGACGAGGACGTCCGCAGGCATCTGCGCGCCGAGATGGAGAAAGTCGGCATCAACATCCTGACCGGGTGCACCGTCGCCAAGGTCGAGCGGCATGGCGACGAGTACACGTCTCACCTCTCGAATGGCTCCAGTGTCGCGTCCGACCAGGTGATGTTCGCCATTGGACGCCATCCCAATGTTGCCGGTCTCGGCCTGGAGAAGGCCGGCGTGGTCATCAATTCAAAGGACAGCGGCATCGCCGTTGATGGCTATTCGCAGACCTCCGTGCCGCACATCTATGCGGTCGGCGATGTCACGAATCGCGTGAACCTGACGCCCGTCGCGATCCGTGAGGGGCATGCGTTCGCGGACACCGTGTTCGGCAACCGGCCGACGCGCGTCGATCACGCGGACATTCCAACCGCGGTGTTCTCGCAGCCCGAAGTTGGCACGGTGGGGCTGACGGAGGCGGAGGCGCGGGCGCGGCACAGCCACGTCGATGTTTACAAGGCCGAGTTCAGGCCGATGAAGGCGACGCTATCCGGCCGCGACACCCGCATCCTGATGAAGTTGATCGTGGACGGGGTCAGCGATCGCGTGCTTGGCTGCCATATCGTGGGGCCGGAAGCCGGGGAAATCATCCAGGTGGTCGGGATCGCGATCAAGCTAAAGGCGACCAAGGCCGACTTCGACGCCACCATCGCTGTTCATCCCACAGCGGCCGAAGAGCTTGTGACCATGCGCAAGCCGTTCGCCCGCTACGTGCGGGAAGCGGCCGAGTAACGTTTGCCGGTTTGATCGTCGGCCTGGCTGCTGATCTGGCTCGCCAGCAGCCAATCGACGGCGTCTTTCCAGAGCGTGTCGCGGTGCTCGGGCCGGAAAAAGCCGAAATGGCCGATCGCTGTCGCGCCGCTGTCAGCGGGCTTGATCGTGACCACGTCGGGGGAAGTCGCCTTGAATTGCGAGCACAGCAGATCGACCGCTGGCCGCGTTGCCCATGGATCGTCGTCGAAACACAGCGCCCGTAGCGGGCGTCGATAGTTTCTGTAATTTGCAAGCGCCGACGTGAGCGAAGTGTCGTCGAAATAATAACGCTCGCTCATCACCCACTTGGTCCACTGCAGGAAGACGCCCTTGGGCAGGTCTTCGCCGATTGCGATCCGGCTGGGGACGTAACCCATGATGTTCGCGAGCGGTTTTCCTACAAAATTCATCAGGGCATAGATGCGGTAATTCTCCGGCGGGGTGAACAGCTTCCAGTACGCGGCCTGTGATGCGACCAGGAGCGCGCGTGCGACCTGGTCATTGTTGTGAAGAAGGCCGAGCGCCTGGCCACCGAATGAGTGTCCCAGATAGCTCAGCGGCAACGTTTTGTAGCGCGCCCGCATCCAGGCGATCGCACTGGTGGCGTCCTTGTCGGCCCAGTCGGCCATTTTAGCGTTGAAGCCCGCGAGCGACTTCGGCCGCGATCCGCCGATGCCGCGGTAGTCATAGGTCATCACCACGCAGCCGCGCGCCGCGATGTAACTCGCCAGCCCCTTGTAGATTTTCCGCGGAACGGCCGCGGCCGAATTGATCAGCACGGCCTGCAGTTTCGGTCCGCGCGGCATGTAGATCGTGGCCGCCAGTAAAAATCCGTCTTCGGCTGGCAGTTTAATATCGTCAATAAAAACGTCGTCGAGAACAGCGTCTGCCACAGTAATAATCCCCGTGGTCCCCAGGCTAATCTAATAGGCTAACCTAACGCCAATTTGGCTTTGCCTGCAAGGCATTGACTTACAACGCTGAATTGCATCTGGCGGTCCGCGACCAGCCTGTGTATAACCGCCGCCACGCGGCTCCTATCTCCCTTGCGGGGCAGGCGTTTTTTCAGGAGCAGACCATGTCCGAGCGGTGGACACCCGAGAGCTGGCGCGGCAAGCCGATCGTGCAGGTGCCGGACTATCCGGATGCGAAGGCGCTGGCCGACGTCGAGGCGCAGCTCGCAACGTTTCCGCCGCTGGTGTTCGCGGGGGAGGCCCGCAACCTGAAAAAGTCGCTGGCGCGGGTCGCCGCCGGCGAGGCGTTCCTGCTGCAGGGCGGGGACTGCGCCGAGAGCTTCGCCGAGCATGGCGCCAACAACATCCGCGATTTCTTCCGGGTGCTGCTGCAGATGGCGGTGGTGCTGACCTATGCTGGCGCGCTGCCGGTGGTAAAGGTCGGCCGCATCGCCGGGCAGTTCGCCAAGCCGCGCTCGTCGCCGACCGAGAAGGTCGACGGCGTCGAATTGCCGAGCTATCGCGGTGATATCGTCAACGACATCGCATTCACGCCGGAAGCCCGCGTGCCCGATCCGCAGCGGCAGATGATGGCGTATCGCCAGTCGGCGGCGACGCTGAATCTGCTGCGCGCATTCGCCACCGGCGGTTTCGCCAATCTCGGTAGCGTCCATCAGTGGATGCTGGGCTTCCTGAAGGATTCGCCGCAGTCCCGCCGCTACAAGGAGCTGGCGGACCGCATTTCGGATGCGCTGAATTTCATGCAGGCGTGCGGCCTCGATCTGGAGAGCCATCCGGAACTGCGTTCGACCGATTTCTACACCAGCCACGAGGCGTTGCTGCTGGGCTACGAGCAGGCGCTGACCCGCGTCGATTCCACCACCGGCGACTGGTACGCCACCTCCGGCCACATGATCTGGATCGGCGACCGCACCCGCCAGCTCGACCACGGTCATGTCGAATACTTCCGCGGCATCAAGAATCCGATCGGCCTGAAATGCGGTCCCTCGCTGAAACCCGACGAGCTCGTGAGGCTGATCGACATCCTCAATCCCGACAATGAGCCGGGACGGCTGACGCTCATCAACCGCTTCGGCGCCGACAAGGTCGGTGATCACCTGCCGGGGCTGATCCGCGCCGTGCAGCGCGAAGGGCGCGTCGTGGTGTGGTCGTGCGATCCCATGCACGGCAATACCATCACCGCCACCAGCGGCTACAAGACGCGGCCGTTCGACCGCATCCTGGCGGAAGTGAAATCGTTCTTCGCGGTCCATGCGGCCGAGGGCACCCACGCCGGCGGCGTGCATCTGGAGATGACGGGGCAGGATGTGACCGAGTGCATCGGCGGCGCGCGTGCGCTGACCGACGAGGATCTCAACGATCGTTACCACACGGTGTGCGATCCGCGGCTGAACGCCGAGCAGTCGATCGACATGGCGTTCCTGGTTGCCGAATTGCTGAAGCAGTCGCGCGCCGGCAAGGTCAAGCCGCTGCCGGCTGCGTCTGGAATGTGAAATCGGGGCGTTAAAATTGCTGCGGTTTTGGCGGGCCAGCATCAACACCTGGAATGGGCTGACCTTCGCAACCCGGTCCGAACAGGCCATCCGCGAGGAACTGGTGGCGCTGGTGATCGCGCTGCCGCTGGCCTGGTTCGTCGGCACCACGGCGGTGCGGCGCGTCGAGCTGATCGCGGTGATCCTGCTGCTGCTGACCGTCGAATTGCTCAACACCGCGATCGAAAAGCTCGCCGACCGGCTGACCACGGACCACGACCCGCAGATCGGGCGGGTCAAGGACATGGGCTCGGCGGCGGTCGGGGTTGCGCTGGTGATTGCGGGGCTGGTCTGGCTGGTTGCCATCGCGGAGCGCATAGGCCTCCTGTGAGTGTGTGCAATTGCGAAAGGCCGACCCGAAGGGCAACATGACCACCATGACCGAATCCGCAGTGCTGACCATCACGCTCGCCCAGCTCAACCCAACCGTGGGCGATGTCACCGGCAATGCCGCCAAGGCGCGGCAGGCGCGCGCCCGGGCGAAGGCCGAGGGCGCCGACCTCATCGTGTTCTCCGAACTGTTCATCGCCGGCTATCCTCCGGAAGACCTGGTGCTCAAGCCGGCTTTCCAGGCCGCATGCCGCGCGGCGGTCGAGGAACTGGCGCGGGAGACCGCCGATGGCGGCCCGGCCGTGCTGATCGGCTCGCCGTGGGTGGAGGAGGGCAAGCTCTACAACGCCTGCGCACTGCTGGACGGAGGCCGGATCGCCGCGCTGCGCTTCAAGGCCAATCTGCCCAACTACGGCGTGTTCGACGAGAAGCGGGTGTTCGCGCGGGGCCCGGCGGCCGGCCCGGTGACCATTCGGGGGGTGCGGATCGGAGTACCGATCTGCGAAGACACCTGGATGGAGGAATCCCCCGAATACGAGAACGTCGTCGAATGTCTGGTGGAGACCGGCGCTGAAATCCTGATCGTTCCGAACGGCTCGCCCTACGCCCGCGGCAAGACCGACATCCGGCTCTCGATGGCGGTGGCGCGGGTCACCGAGAGCGATCTGCCGCTGATCTATGTCAACCAGGTCGGCGGCCAGGACGAACTGGTGTTCGACGGCGCGTCGTTCGTGCTGCATGGCGACCGCACGCTGGCGGCCCAGCTGCCGTCGTTCGAGGAAAACCTGACCACGCTGCGCTGGCGCAAGACCAGCGACGGCTGGCGCTGCGAGGGGCCGATCGCGCCGCCGATCGGCGACGACGAGGGCGATTATGCCGCCTGCGTGCTCGGGCTGCGCGATTACGTCAACAAGACGGGGTTTCCCGGCATCCTGCTGGGCGTGTCCGGTGGCATCGACTCCGCGCTGTGCGCGGCGATCGCCGTCGATGCGCTGGGAGCTGACCGGGTTCGTGGCGTCATGCTGCCGTTCCGCTACACCGCGCAGGTGTCGCTCGACGATGCGGCGAAGCTCGCGACCGCTCTCGGCTTCAGTTACGAGATCCTGCCGATCGCAGCCGCGGTCAACGGCTTCGAGGAAATCCTCTCCGTCCCGTTCAAGGGCCTTGCGCGTGACATCACCGAGGAGAATCTGCAGGCGCGCACCCGCGGCGTGCTGCTGATGGCGATCTCCAACAAGTCGGGCGCGATGCTGGTGACCACCGGCAACAAGTCCGAAATGTCGGTGGGCTACGCCACGCTCTATGGCGACATGAATGGCGGCTTCAATCCGATCAAGGATCTCTACAAGACGCAGGTGTTCCGGTTGTCGAGCCTGCGCAACAGCTGGAAGCCTCCCGGTGCCCTCGGGCCTTCGAGCGAGGTGATCCCGACCAACATCATCACGCGGCCGCCGACGGCGGAGTTGCGCGAAAACCAGCTCGATCAGGATTCGCTGCCGCCTTACGACATTCTCGATGGCATCCTGGAGCGGCTGGTAGAGCGTGAAGAGCCGCTGGCGTCCATCGTCGCGGCGGGCTACGACCGCGAAACAGTCGCGCGGGTCGATCGTCTGCTCAACATCGCCGAATACAAGCGTCGCCAGGCTGCGCCGGGCGTGAAGGTGACGCGGAAGAATTTCGGCAGGGATCGCCGTTATCCCATCACCAACAAGTTCCGCGATCTCGGCAACCCGTTGCCAGCACCGGACGAGACGCTGGTGATGCGTGCGAGCCGCGGCTCGGTCAATTTCGACGAGTGATGACCGCGCCGTTGTGCGTTTTGTTTGGTCGTGCGCCTGAGATTCTCAGCCGACTGATCGGCCGTTCAGTCGGCTCGCGGCGGCTGAAACCGGTGGCCCGTCAAAACACTGGACTTATCGCGCGGGAATGAACGTCGGACCGACCGAGCGGATCGGCTTGTCGCCGGTGGTGCCGGTGTTCGCCGGCGGTGTCTGATCGGCCGTCGCCGCTGGCGCGGTTGCCGGCGCGGGTGTGACGCCCTTCTTCTGGCCCGCGGTCTTGGTCGCCGGAGGCTGCGACATCTTCTTCGCCCGATCCTCGGTGACGATGATGTCGCCCTGCTGTTCGGCCGCAGCCTTGTCGTCGATGTTCTTGAGTGCGTCGGACCAGGTCTGGCCGGCGGCCTTGCAGCTGCAGGTTGGACTGAATTCCTGGCGGTATTTGAATGCGTTCGGCGAGGATGAATAGGGCTGGCCGTTGATCGAAACCGCTTGGTTCATGTCCTCGCCGGGATTGCGGTAGGTGAACAGGCTGGCATCTGCGGCCGGACACAGGCTCTTGCAGGTGCGCTCGTCATCGACGAAACGGCCCGGCACCGTGGCGAATGAAATCGGGAAATAATACCCGTCGCAACTGCGCACACACACGGTGCGATAGGTGCCCGACGGTGCGGCGGCATCGGGCGGCATGGAGCCTGGAGGCGGAGGGGCGTTGTTGCCGCCGCCGAAAAGATTGTCGAAGAATCCGCCGGGCTGCGCGGCACGGGCGGCTGCGGCGTACTGCGGTCCGCAACTGTTCTGCGCCAGGGCCTGCAACACCGACCGGCGCTGCATTTCGCGGTCGGAACCGCCACCGCCGCGCAGCTGCTGCAGGCTGTTGATGATCTGATCCAGATTGGCGCGCATCTGCTGGATCTGGTTGTTGACCGGACCGCATTGCGCCGACTGTCCGTTGAACAGCGAGAGGAAGCCGCTGCTGTCGCAACCCATGCGCTTGGCCTGCATGGTGACGCGATCGAGTTCCCCCTGCTGCCGGTTCTGCGCTTCTTCATAGCGACGGATCTGGTCGGCCTTGGCGGGATCGGCGCCGCCGCGGTCGATCATGGCGAGCTGTCCTTCGAGGCGCTGGCACATCGGATTGGCCGCTTGCGGTGCGCCCGGCTGTCCCTGTGGAGGATAGCCTCCTTGAGGAGGGTAGCCCCCTTGAGGATAGCCTTGGGCCATTGCACCGCCGTCCCACGCCGAGGCGCTCAACAGCGCAGCGCAGACAAAAAGGCTTCGGGCCCATGCCCCTGGGGAAAGGGAAAAGATCAGCAAATCAGGATGTTCCGGCTAAAGGCCGATCTGGCCGACGCGATTTCACATACTAGCTTCTCGGGGCAACGTCACGTCGTTTCCACGGCGCGGATGTGGCAGGAAACACGACCCTTTGATCTACCGCTGACAGGTAATCGCGACGTATTCGCTGCAGCCGGAATGGGTACAGCTCTCCCCCGTCGATGCCGGAATCGCACCGGTAATCTCCGTCGGGGCGATTCGGTGATAAGCCGAGGCCTGCGCGAAATCCCGTGACTGACAATAGGACCGGGCCGCATACGAGCCGCACCGGTCGCCATTGGCCAGACACTGATCGACGCCATAACCATCCGGCTGGTTGGCGATAATGAACGTCCGGCTGTCCGCGAACGCTGCGGTCGCGGAACAGAGTAGGAGACAGGCATACAGCGCGGAAAGAGGTCGCATAGATCACCGGACCGGCAGGAGGACAGGTCCATCAGCGATAAACCTGTCGTGTTAAAAATGATTAACCAAGGCAAAAACGTGGCCGTGACCGCAAACGGGCCGCCGCAGCGAGGGTTGGTGGCAGACCGTGCTTTTTGAGCCGCAGAAATAGGCGTCGGGCTGGTCCGGAAAGCGGAACCTGTCCCTTGACGCGGGCGCCCCCGCTGCCGCATGGTGCGGCGCATGAACGGCCTTTTCTCTATTTTCGGCATTTGCCGCGAGATTATTAGCTAGCGATTCGCTGGCTGAGGCCGTCTTTTCTCACATGAGATCCATAGACGCCTGGCCAGCCGGTCTGATGACGGCTGCAAACTTGCTGGGTGGAACACTATGGAGCTCAAGCTCTACGATACGCTGACCAAGGACAAGCGCGCTTTCGCGCCGATCAATCGCAACAACGTGCGGATGTACGTCTGCGGACCGACGGTCTACGACTTCGCGCATATCGGCAACGCACGGCCGGTGATCGTGTTCGACGTGCTATTTCGGTTGCTGCGCCATCTCTATGGCGCCGATCACGTCACATACGTCCGCAACATCACCGACGTTGATGACAAGATTAATGACCGAGCCAGGCGGGACTTTCCTGATCTGCCGCTCAACGAGGCGATCCGCAAGGTTACCGAGCAGACCGAACGCCAGTTCCACGAGGATGTCGATGCGCTCGGCGCGTTGCGGCCGACGGTCGAGCCGCGCGCGACGGAACACATCGTGGAGATGCGTGCGATCATCGAAAAATTGATCAAGAACAAGCACGCTTATGAGGCGCAAGACCACGTTCTTTTCGATGTTAAAAGCATGCCTGAATATGGTCGTCTCGCAAGGCGAACGCTCGATGAGATGATGGCCGGCGCCCGGGTTGATGTCGCGTCCTACAAGCGCGACGAAATGGACTTCGTGCTCTGGAAGCCCTCAAAGCCAGGCGAGCCGTCCTGGCCGTCGCCGGGCGACATTGCTGTCGAGGGGCGTCCCGGCTGGCACATCGAGTGCTCGGCCATGGCCTGGAAGCATCTGGGCGAGCAGTTCGATATTCACGGTGGCGGCATCGACCTGGTGTTCCCGCATCACGAGAATGAGCTCGCACAGTCGTGCTGCGCCTTCCACGAAGAGCGTATGGCCAATGTCTGGATGCACAACGGCTTTTTGCAGATCGAAGGCGAGAAGATGTCGAAATCGGTCGGCAATTTTTTCACGATCCATGAGCTTTTGCATACGGAGAAATTTGGTGGACGCAAATGGTCCGGCGAAGTCTTGCGCCTGGCGATGCTGCGCACGCACTATCGCTCTCCAATCGATTGGACAGTGACGGGCCTTGATGAGAGCAAGAAAACGATTGATCAGTGGTACAGCCTCATCGGTGACGATACCGTCGAGGCTGTGGAGCCGGATCAAGCCGTCATGGACTCTCTCCTCGATGACCTCAACGTCTCGAGCGCAATTACACGGCTCCATGGCATAGCGAGCGAAATTCGCGCGAGCGCATCGGGGCAGGCGCAGATCGAATTGAAGCGAAAGCTGAAAAATTCGGCAATGATGCTTGGGTTGCTGGGCACGACACGCCGCGAATATCTGGAGAACTCACCCAACGCTATCTCGGTGAACAAGGATGCGGTCGATCAGCTTCTGGCGGACCGCGCCGCCGCGCGCGCTCGCAAGGATTTCAAGGAATCCGATCGGATCCGCGATGAACTCCTGGCCATGGGCGTAGTGTTGAAGGACGGCAAGGACGCCGACGGCAAGCCGGTGACCACATGGGAGATTGCGCGATGACCAAGCCTGACACGCCTTTTCCGAGGCACTGGCGCTATTACATCGCGCTCAAGTGGGTCGTGATCGCGGCGGCTGTCGTGCTCGCGCTCAAGCTGCTCGGAGTCTGGTAGGATCATGGGACAGACAATGCCATCCGTTGGGTTGCGGCCGTATCTTCCGGCGGACGCCATCGTGGTCGCGGCGATCTTTGTCGAGAGCATCGAAGGATTGACCGGCGACGATTACTCGGAGGCGCAGCAGCAGGCCTGGATGGCCGCAGCCGACGACGAGCAGGAGTTCGGCGCGCGTCTCGGCAAGCAACTGACATTGGTTGCGACCCTGCAATCCTCGCCGGTGGGCTTTGCCTCGCTGAAGGGGGCTGATCACATCGAGATGCTCTACGTCCATCCCAGCGCGGGCGGGCAGGGTGTTGCAACGGCGTTGTGCGATGCGCTGGAAAAACTCGCCGCGGCGCGCGGCGCAACCAAAGTGACTGTTGACGCCAGTGACACAGCCCACGAGTTCTTTCGCAAGCGCGGGTATGCCGATCAGCAGCGCAGCACGATCACGATCGGCGACGAGTGGCTCGCCAATACGCGCATGCAGAAAACCCTGGTGGACTCTCCGCCGAAAGGTCCGGTCCAATGACGTCCGCGACGGCGCGCGAGCGGCTTTATCTGTTCGACACCACGCTGCGCGACGGCGCGCAGACCAACGGGGTCGACTTCACCGTGCACGACAAGCGGCTGATCGCGCAGATGCTGGATGATCTCGGTGTCGATTATGTCGAGGGCGGTTATCCCGGCGCCAATCCGACTGATACGGATTTCTTCGCCGTCAATCCCAGGCTCAATCATGCCACCTTCACGGCATTCGGCATGACGCGGCGTCCCGGGCGTTCCGCCTCCAACGATCCGGGGCTCGCCACGCTGCTCGCAGCCGAGGCGGACGCTATCTGCTTCGTCGCCAAAGCCTCGGACTACCAGGTGAAGGTCGCGCTCGAGACCACCAACGACGAGAACCTCGCTTCGATCCGCGACAGCGTCACGGCAGCGAAGACGAGAGGGCGCGAGGTGCTGGTCGATTGCGAGCACTTCTTCGACGGCTTCAAGTCGAGCCCGCACTACGCCGTCGCCTGTGCGAAGGCGGCTTACGACTCCGGTGCGCGATGGGTGGTGCTCTGCGACACCAATGGCGGCACCATGCCCAATGAAGTTGAGGCCATCGTCGGTGAGGTGGTCAAGCACATCCCTGGCGATCATCTCGGCATCCATGCGCACAATGATACCGAGCAGGCGGTGGCGAACTCCCTGGCGGCGGTGCGCGCCGGTGTGCGTCAGATCCAGGGCACACTCAATGGTCTGGGCGAACGCTGCGGCAATGCCAACCTGTGCTCGCTGATCCCGACACTGAAGCTCAAGACGGAGTTCGCTGATCTCTTCGATATCGGCGTCTCGCAGGAGAAGCTCGCTACGCTGGTCCAGGTGTCCCGCGCGCTCGACAACATGCTCAACCGTCCCTCGGATCGGCATGCGCCCTATGTCGGCGAAAGCGCGTTCGTCACCAAGGCCGGCATTCATGCATCTGCCATCCTCAAGGAGCCGGAAACCTACGAACACGTCGCGCCGGAAGCCGTGGGCAATCATCGCAAGGTGTTGGTGTCCGACCAGGCCGGCCGCTCCAACGTGCTGGCCGAGCTCGAACGCTCCAATGTGCCGTTCGACCGCAACGATCCCAAGCTCGGTCGCCTGGTGGAGGAGATGAAGGAGCGCGAGGCCGCGGGCTATTCCTACGAATCCGCCAATGCCTCGTTCGATCTGCTGGCGCGGCGCACGCTCGGTCGCGTGCCGGATTACTTCCGGGTCGAACAATTCGATGTCAATGTCGAGCAGCGCTATAATGCCCTGGGACAGCAGGTGACGGCGGCGCTGGCCGTGGTCAAGGTCAACGTGGCCGGCGAGACCCTGATCTCCGCGGGTGAGGGCAACGGCCCGGTCAACGCGCTCGACGTCGCGTTGCGCAAGGATCTCGGTAAATACCAGAAGTACATCGAGGGTCTGAAGCTCGTGGACTACCGGGTTCGTATCCTCAATGGCGGCACCGAGGCGGTGACCCGGGTGCTGATCGAGAGCGAGGATGAAAACGGTGAACGCTGGACCACGGTGGGCGTTTCGCCCAACATCATCGATGCCTCGTTCCAGGCCCTGATGGACTCGGTGGTCTACAAACTAGTGAAATCCGACGCGCCGGCGCAGTAGCTGCGCTTCGCGCGTCGATTCCCGTCACATCTTTTCGATGACTTTCTTGCCGTTGGTCGCCGGCACCGCCGGGGTCGCCGCATCGGCGGCTTCCTGCAACTTCGGCAGGATGGCTTCGACCGTGTTGGCCGTGAGGAGGCGCACGGTCAGGCCGGGCCGGATGAATTCCGTCGACCGCATGTGGTCGATCAGGCCGAGCAGGGGCTCCCAGAAGCCGTCGATGTTCGCCATCAGGATCGGCTTGTTGTGGCGGCCGAGCTGGGCCCAGGTCAGCTGTTCGACCAGTTCCTCCAGCGTGCCGATGCCGCCGGGGAAGGCCACGAACGCATCCGAGCGATCGAACATCAGCTGCTTGCGCTCGTGCATGTTGCTGGTGACGATCATCTCCTGGACCCGCTTCAAGGCATTTTCCTTGGCCTTGAGGAATTCCGGGATGATGCCCGTGACCTGGCCGCCGTGATCGAGCACGGAGGCGGCCACGGCGCCCATCAGGCCGACCGAACCGCCACCGTAAACCAGCCCGATCCCATTCTCGGCGAGGGTTTTGCCGAAGATCTGGGCAGCTTCCATGAACTTGGGGTTTGTACCGGGGCCCGAGCCGCAATAGACGCAGACCGTCCGAATCCGTGGGGAAATTGTATCCATAAAGGCGATGTGGCACCCGATCGCGACATCGTCAAGACGAACCCATTCGATCTCTCCGGGGGCGATATTGTCTTCCGAATACCAGCCGCGCAGAAAAGTTTTTCCCTTCAAGGGTGTCTGCCGGCGGTAAAACCACTATATCCGGGGCGAAACGCCCTCGATTCAAGAAGACTTGCGGCCGACCGGCCGCTTCCAGGCTGGTTGATGACCCAAACACGTTCCTCTTTGCCGCCGCAGATTCCGTCCGAGGCGCGTGCCGTCCGGACCGATCGCGGTTCGCTGGCCGGAACCCTGATCCGGTTGTGGCCCTACATCTGGCCTGGTGATCGCGCCGATCTGAAGATGCGGGTGGTCTGGGCGATGGTGCTGCTGCTGATCGCCAAGCTGGCGACGCTGGCGGTGCCGTTCAGCTTCAAATGGGCGATCGATGCCCTGACCGGAACCAACACCTCGCCGATCCCCTCCGCCGACTGGTCGACCTGGCTGATCGCGTCGCCGCTGATCCTGACCGTCAGCTACGGCTTCATGCGGGTGGTGATGGCGGTGCTGACGCAGTGGCGCGACGGCATCTTCGCCCAGGTGGCGATGCATGCGGTGCGGCGCCTAGCGTACCTCACCTTCGTGCACATGCACGAACTGTCGCTGCGCTTCCACCTGGAGCGCAAGACCGGCGGCCTGACCCGGGTGCTGGAGCGTGGCCGCACCGGCATCGAGACCATCGTGCGGATGGTGATCCTGCAACTGGTGCCGACCATCATCGAAGTCGCGCTGCTGACCGGCGTGCTGCTGTGGCAGTTCGACTGGCGCTATGTGGCGGCCACGCTCGCCACCGTCGCGGCCTACATGTATTTCACCTACATCGCCACCGAGTGGCGGATCGAAATCCGCCGCAAGATGAACGATTCCGATACCGAGGCGAACACCAAGGCGATCGACTCGCTGCTCAACTATGAGACGGTGAAGTATTTCAGCGCCGAGGAACGCGAGGCGCAGCGCTACGACCGCTCGATGGCGCGCTATGAAAACGCCAGCGTCAAGACCTACACCTCGCTGGCCTGGCTCAATGTCGGGCAGGCGATCATCTTCACCTGTGGCCTGACCGCGACCATGCTGATGTGCGTGATCGATATCCGCAGAGGCACTAATACGGTCGGCGATTTCGTGCTGGTCAATTCCATGATGATCCAGCTCTACCAGCCGCTGAACTTCATGGGCATGGTCTATCGCGAGATCAAGCAGGCGGTGATCGACATCGAGAAGATGTTCGACGTGCTCGCGCGCAATCCCGAGGTGAAGGACATCGCCGGGGCGCAGCCGCTGCTGATCTCGCAGGGCGCCGTTCGTTTCGAGAACGTGGTCTTCTCCTATGATCCGGACCGTCCGATCCTGAAGGGCCTGAGCTTCGACGTTCCGGCCGGCCACACGGTCGCCATCGTCGGTCCGTCGGGCGCCGGCAAATCGACGATCTCGCGGCTGTTGTTCCGGCTCTACGACGTGAGCGGTGGGCGCATCCTGATCGACGGGCAGGATATCCGTGCGGTCACGCAGACGTCGTTGCGGGCGTCGATCGGCATGGTGCCGCAGGACACGGTGCTGTTCAACGACACCATCCGCTACAACATCCGCTATGGCCGCTGGGACGCCAGCGACGCGGAGGTCGAGGAGGCGGCCGCGCTGGCGCAGATCGATGGATTCATCCGGATGTCTCCCAAGGGCTACGAGACCGAGGTCGGTGAGCGCGGCCTGAAACTGTCCGGCGGAGAGAAGCAGCGCGTGGCGATCGCCCGCACCGTTCTGAAGGCGCCGCCCATCCTTCTGCTCGATGAGGCGACGTCGGCGCTCGACAGCCATACCGAGCGGGAAATCCAGGATTCGCTGGAGCGGGTGTCGCGCAACCGCACCTCGCTGGTGATCGCGCACCGGCTGTCGACCATCGTCGGCGCGGACGAAATCATCGTCCTCGACCAGGGACAGATCGCCGAGCGCGGGCGCCATGCGCAACTTTTGGCCGCAAACGGGCTTTACGCGAGCATGTGGAACAGGCAACGTGAGGCGGAAGAGGCGCGTGAGAAGCTGGCGCAGACCGGCGAGATCGATCCACCGCCGCATGTCGCCCCTCATCTCGACGATTCGGATATCCGCGGCCCCGCTCTTGACGGTCCGATGGAGACGCCCGACGCCGCCGAGTAGTTTGCGTCCAGTCCCATTACGTCCAGTCCCGCCGTCCCATTCAGGTTGAACCGATGTCCATTGCCAATTCAATTCGTGCGCAAATTCCTCCGATCCACCCGGAGGGCTATCCGTTCATCGGCGGATTTGCGCTGGCGAGCCTGGTGCTGTTCTGGATCTGGTCGCCGCTCGGCTGGATCGGAGCCGGCCTGACGGTGTGGTGTGCCTTGTTCTTCCGCGATCCGGTGCGCGTGACGCCGGTGCGGGAAGGTATCGTGGTTGCTCCGGCCGACGGCCGCGTGTCGATGGTGGCACAGGTGGTCCCGCCTGCGGAACTGGGGCTCGGCGACAAGCCTCTGCCACGGATCTCAATCTTCATGAGCGTATTCAACTGCCACGTGAACCGCAGCCCGGTCGCCGGCCGTATCGAACGCATCGCCTACCGGCCCGGGAAGTTCATCAACGCCGAACTCGATAAAGCGAGTGAGGACAATGAACGCAACTCGCTGGTGATCTCGACCCCCAATGGGCATATCGGCGTCATCCAGATCGCCGGTTTGGTGGCGCGTCGTATTGTCTCGTTCGTGCGCGAAGGCCAGACCGTCGGAGCCGGCGAACGCTTCGGCCTGATCCGGTTCGGTTCGCGGCTGGACGTGTTCCTGCCTGAGGGCTCGAAGGCACTGGTGTCGGAAGGGCAGACGGCCATTGCCGGAGAGACCGTGCTGGCGGACTTCCGGCTCGGCGACGGCGGTCGCACGTATCGGGTCGATTAACTATTACCCCCGGTCCGCTCGGCCAGCCTTCGCCATAATGGCGAAGTAGGCTTTCGCCTGTTATACAAGCTGGATGTCGATGCCCTACGATCCCAAATCCTACGATCCGAAGTCTGACGACCTGAAGTCCGCCGACCTGAAGCGCCGTCGGTTTCGCCCGATTCCGCTGCGGATGCTGGTGCCCAACGTCATTACGCTGCTGGCGATCTGTGCGGGGTTGACTGCCATTCGGTTGTCGACCGAGGGACGGCTGGAGCTCGCGCTTGCCGCCATTGTGTTCGCGGCGCTGTTGGACGGTATCGACGGCCGCGTCGCCCGGGCGATCAAGGGACAGTCCCGGTTTGGCGCCGAACTCGATAGCCTCGCGGATTTCGTCAACTTCGGCGTCACCCCAGGCTTGATCCTGTATTTCTGGCAACTGCACGAGCTCAACAATGTCGGCTGGATCGCTGCGATGATTTTTGCGATCAGCGGAGGCCTGCGGCTGGCGCGGTTCAATGCGTCGATCGACGATCCGAACCGACCGGCCTACGCGGCCGCATTCTTCACCGGCGTGCCGGCGCCCGCCGGCGCGCTGCTGGTGCTGCTGCCGATCTATCTCTCGTTTCTCGATCTGCCGAAGCTGCCGACCGTGCTGGTCGCGCTCTACACGCTGCTGATCGCGTTCCTGATGGTGTCGCGGTTGCCCGTGTTCTCCGGCAAAACCATGAGCACCCGCGTGCCGCCGGAAATGGTGTTGCCGGTTTTCGTCCTGGTGATCCTCTGCATCGCGCTGCTGATTGGATATCCGTGGCATCTGCTGTCGGCCGGCGCGGTGATCTATCTGCTGACCCTGCCGGCCGGCTGGATGTCGTACCGCCGGCACGAGCGGACGGCGGAAGCCGCCGCGGCGCGCGCTGCGACGCCGGCTGCCCCGAGCGTGGCCCAGAAGCCTGCGGCGTTCGACCCACCACCGGCGGCGCCCGGCCCGGATGATCGGCCGCCGCGGCTGAACTAACGCACGATGCGTTTTCACCTCTCTCGACGGGAGAGGTGGGCCTCCGAAGCCGCGCCAATCGAACCTGACTCCAGCACGCTCTGGTTCAACCGGCTGGTTAATATGGTTAGCAGATCGTTGCTGCGGTCTGGCTGTCCCTGACGCGGTTTCCAGCGCGCGTTCCGGCTTCGCGGTTGGTCTCAAGTCCTTGCGCCACAGGCGTGTTCTTGGCCGTGGTGCAGGGGACTTTACCCCTCTTTAATGGCGCTGACCTAGGGTGTTGACGCGCGGCCTAGAACGGGACGTGCCGCCGTCCAGGACCGACGGTCGTGTATGTACGCGGACGCGTCGGAGTTTTCCCATGGATTTCGCCACCAGCATCGGCCTCCTCGTAGGCACGGCCGTCATCGCCGTGATGATGCTGCTCGGCGGCGATCTGGAAATGTTCGTCAGCGAACATGCCATGATCATCATTTTTGGCGGCTCGTTCGCTGCGACCCTGATCCGTTTCCCGCTGAGCTCGATGCTGCATGGGCTGCCGCTCGGCGCCAAGTTCGCGTTCACCATGCGCCGGACCACGGCGCGTGAACTGGTCGACCAGCTCGCGAGCCTGGCCGAGATCGCTCGCAAGCAGGGGCCGGTGGGCCTCGAGAAGGTCGAGATCGACGATCCGTTTCTCGCCAAGGGCGTTCGTTATGTCGCCGACGGGTACGACGTCGATTTCATCCGCGACAATCTCGAGCGCGATCGCGACAATTTCCTCAGCCATCTCGACGAAGGTCAGAAGATCTATCGTGCGATCGGTGATTGCGCGCCAGCCTTCGGCATGGTCGGCACCATCATCGGCATGGTGCAGATGTTCGCCAACATGAGCGATCCCGCCAAGCTCGGTCCGTTCATGGCGACCGCGCTGCTCGCCACGCTTTACGGCGCCGTGGTGGCGAACATCTTCTGTCTGCCGATCGCCGACAAGCTGGCGCTCAAGCTGCACGATGAAGATACCAACCGCACCCTGATCATCGATGGCATTCTGATGATCCGCGACTCCAAGAGCTCCGCGCTGGTGCGCGAAATGCTGCTGGCCTATCTCCCCGAGAAGCACCGTCACAGCGCGGATGAGCCCGTCCCGGCATAACGGCCCCACCTTGGACTGATCGCCGATGGCACGGAAGAAAAAGCACGACGGACATGCCGGGGGCCACGGCTGGTTCGTGACGTTCGCCGACCTCATGGGTCTGCTGATGAGTTTCTTCGTGATGCTGTGTGCGTTCTCCACCCAGGATCAGCAGAAACTCAAGATCGTCGCGGGGTCGATGCGGGATGCCTTCGGCGTGCAGAGCGAGGCGCGCTATTCGGGCGTCATCGAAACCGACGGTTTGCCGACCCGCGCCAAACTGAAGAACGTGGCGCACATTCCGCCGGAGGAAACCTCCAACAAGCCGACACCGGATCAGGATGAAAGCAGCCGCATCGCCGGCGCGCGGATGAAGACCGACCGTGAGTTCGCGTTGGCGGCCGCCTCGCTGCGCCAGGCGCTGCAGGACATGCCGGAGCTGACGGAAATCTCCAAACACATCATGTTCGAGGAAACCAGGCAGGGGCTCAACCTCGAAATCATCGATCAGGATGGTCGCTCGATGTTCGCCGATGGCTCCAAGGAGCCCTACGAGCGCACTCGGATCCTGTTGCAGAAGCTCGCCGCGCCCTTGAAGGCAACACCGCTGCGCATCTCGATCTCCGGTCACACAGCGGCGGGATTCGTGTCGCCGCGGACGGGGTATGACGGCTTCGATCTGTCGGCCGACCGCGCCAATTCCGTGCGCCAGATTCTTGAACGGGAGGGTTTGCCCTCGAACCACATCTTTGCGGTGTCCGGCAAATCGGACACGCAGCCGCTGTTTCCAGACGATCCGTCGCTGGCAGCCAATCGCCGCGTGACCATCACGCTGATGCGTGAAGATCCGCCGTTGCCGCCCAATCTCAAGCCCTGAGTTTCGACTACCATAATACCTCTTGAAGTCGAGTCGATTTGAGGGCTCCCCGGAAAAGTCAACCGGTTGCCAACGTCGCCCATTCTCTGCTCAAAGAGCGCGCCCGCGCCGCGGGATCGAAGCAACGAATGGGGCGTTCGTTCGAGACCATGGCTGTCAGCGAGACATCGGCCGAAGGCCAGACCGAGGCGCCGGTCACGATGGGGTTTTGGGCGCTGACGCTGGGCAGCATTGGCGTCGTGTTCGGCGATATCGGGACGTCGCCGCTCTACGCCTTCCGTGAAGCCGTCGCCGGGGCCGCCCATGGCGGCGAGGTCACCCGAACCATCGTCCTCGGCGTGCTGTCGCTGATCCTCTGGGCTCTGCTGGTGGTCGTCACCGGGAAATACGTGCTGCTGCTGCTGCGGGCCGACAATAACGGCGAGGGCGGGACGCTGTCGCTGATGGCGCTGGGCCAGCGGGCCATGGGGCGTCGAAGCTGGCTGCTGCTGGCGCTTGGTGTTGTGGGCGCCGCCATGTTCATCGGCGACTCGATGATCACGCCGGCGATTTCGGTTTTGTCCGCGGTCGAAGGACTGAAGCTCGCCACTCCGGCGCTCGAGCATTATGTGGTGCCGCTGACCGTCATCATTCTGGTGATCCTGTTCTCAGTGCAGAGCAGTGGCACCGCGCGGGTTGCCAGCGCGTTCGGCCCGGTGATGATCGTCTGGTTCGCGACCATCGCCGTGATGGGGCTGACCCACATCTTCGACGATCCAACCGTCCTGGCCGCCATCAACCCGCTGTATGGGGTCGAGTTTTTGCTGTCCCACGGCACCATCGGGCTGGTCACCCTCGGCGCGGTGTTCCTGGCGGTCACAGGCGGCGAGGCGCTTTATGCAGACCTCGGTCATTTCGGCCGCAGGCCGATCCAGACCGGCTGGCTGTTCTTTGTCCTGCCGGCGCTGCTGATCAATTATTTCGGGCAGGGCGCGCTGCTGCTGGCGCATCCAGCGTCGATCGAAAATCCATTCTACCGGATGGTGCCGGAGGGTGTGCTGGTTCCGCTGATCCTGCTGGCAACCGCGGCGACGGTCATCGCCAGCCAGGCTGTGATCACCGGCGCTTATTCTCTGACCCGGCAGGCGGTGCAACTCGGCCTGCTGCCACGCTTCGAGGTGCGCTATACATCGGAAAGCCACGCCGGACAGATCTATCTGCCACGGGTCAACACGCTGCTGCTGATCGGCGTCCTGCTGCTGGTGCTGATGTTCCGCACCTCGAGCGGCCTCGCGTCGGCCTACGGTATTGCGGTGTCGACCACGATGGTGGCCGATGGCATCATGGGCTTTGTCGTGATCTGGAAGCTGTGGAACTGGCGTGTCGCCGCCGCCGCCGCGCTGGTCGCGCCGCTGGTGATTGTCGATATGACGTTCTTCAGCGCCAACCTGCTCAAGCTGTTCGAAGGCGCCTGGGTGCCGCTGCTGTTCGGTCTGACAATGGTTGTAATCATCTGGACCTGGCGCCGCGGCGCTGCGATCCTGATCAACAAGACCCGCCGCATCGAGGTGCCGCTGCGCGATCTGATCGCCAGCCTGGAAAAACGCCCGCCGCACATCGTTCAGGGCACGGCCGTTTTTCTAACCAGCGATCCCGAGTATGTGCCGACAGCGCTGCTGCACAATCTCAAGCACAACAAAGTGCTGCATCAGCACAACGTGGTCCTGACCATCGAGACCGCACACACGCCGCTGGTCGATATCTCCGAGCGCGTCCGGCTGGAGAACATCAGCGAGCGCTTCACCCTGGTGGCGTTGCGGTTCGGCTTCATGGAATCGCCGAACGTGCCCAAGGCGCTGGCAGTGGCGCGCAAGCTGGGGTGGCAGTTCGACATCATGTCGACGTCATTCTTCGTCTCGCGGCGTTCGCTGAAACCTGCCGCGCAGTCCGGGATGCCGCTCTGGCAGGATCATCTTTTCATCGCGCTCAGCCGGTCCGCGAACGATGCCACGGATTATTTCCAGATTCCGACTGGACGGGTGGTTGAAGTCGGCACACAAGTGACGATCTAAGAGGGGACTGCACGTGGTATGCATTTTATGCATAGCTGAGGCCTATAAATCGCCTAACCTATGCAGTTTTCGCGGACCTATAAGCCGCGGCTTGCCATCGTGCAGCGAAGCAATTTTGAGGTTCACCCTTCATGCAGTCTGAGGTCACAGCGACCGCCGCGGATTCCCCGGCGGCGAATGGCCATGGGGAGAGCCATTCCACCGCCAGCTTCGGGGCGCTGATGCTGGGCAGCATTGGCGTGGTGTATGGCGATATCGGCACCAGCCCGCTGTACGCCTTCCGCGAGGCCGTCACCGCGGCCGCGACCATGGACGGCGTGACACCCCACGCAGTGATCGGCGTGCTGTCGCTGATCCTCTGGGCGCTGATCATCGTCGTGACGCTGAAATACGTCCTCATCCTGATGCGGGCCGATAACAACGGCGAGGGCGGGACGCTGGCGCTGATGGCGCTGGCCCAGCGGGCGCTGGCCGGCCGCAGCGGCACTATCGTTCTGCTCGGCATCATCAGCGGCGCACTGTTCTACGGCGACGCGGTGATCACCCCGGCGCTGTCCGTGCTGTCCGCTATCGAAGGTATCAAGATCGCGACTGCGGCCTTCGATCCTTACGTCGTGCCGCTCACGCTCGTCATTTTGTTCGCGCTGTTCGCCGTGCAGTCACGCGGGACCGCCCGGGTGGCCTTCTTTTTCGGCCCGATCATGGTGGTCTGGTTTGTGGTGATCGGGGTGGCGGCACTGCCGCATATCTTCAGGCATCCGGAAGTGCTGGGTGCGTTCAATCCGCTGCACGCAGTGGTGTTCCTGTTGCACCACGGGGTGATCGGGCTCGTGACCCTCGGCGCGGTGTTTTTGGCGGTCACAGGTGCCGAGGCGCTGTATGCGGACCTCGGCCACTTCGGCAAGCGGCCGATCCAGACCGCGTGGCTCTATATCGTGCTGCCGTCGCTGGCGCTGAATTATCTCGGGCAGGGCGCCCTGGTGCTCGGCAACCCGAAGGCGATCGAAAATCCGTTTTATCTGATGTTTCCGGACTGGGCGCTGCTGCCGATGGTGGCGATGGCGACCATTGCAACCGTGATCGCGAGCCAGGCGGTCATCACCGGTGCCTATTCGCTGACTCGCCAGGCCATCCAGCTCGGCCTGCTGCCGCGGTTCGAGATCCGGCACACCTCGGAAAGCCACGCCGGCCAGATTTTCATCCCGCGGGTCAACACCCTGCTGCTGATCAGCGTCGTGCTGCTGGTCGCGCTGTTTCGGTCCTCGAGTGCGCTGGCGGCGGCCTACGGCATCTCGGTGACTGGCACCATGGTGGTGACTGCGCTGATGGGCTTTGTGGTGATCTGGAAGGTCTGGCGCTGGTCGCCGCTGGCGGCGGCCGCGCTGATCGTGCCGTTCCTGCTGCTCGACCTGATCTTCCTGGGCGCTAATCTGCTGAAGGTGTTCGAAGGTGGCTGGGTGCCGCTGGCGCTTGGCGGCTTCGTGATGATGCTGATGTACACATGGCGGCGCGGCAGCCGGCTGTTGTTCGAGAAATCGCGCAAGCTCGAATTGCCGCTGAGCGATCTGGTGGCGATGCTGGAAAAGCGTCCGCCGCAGCGCGTCTCCGGCACGGCCGTGTTCCTGACCAGTGATCCCAACAGTGCGCCGACCGCGCTGATGCACAGCCTGAAGCACTACAAGGTGCTGCACGAGAAGAACGTCATTCTCACCATCGAGACCGCATCGACGCCGCGGATCGACATTTCGGAACGTGTCAGGTTGGAGGAAGTCAGCGCCACCTTCACCAAGGTCGCGCTGCGGTTCGGCTTTATGGAATCGCCCAATGTGCCGAAGGCGCTGGCGATCGCCCGCAAGCTCGGCTGGCAGTTCGACATAATGTCGACCTCGTTCTTCCTGTCTCGCCGCGCGCTGAAGCCGGCGGCGCATTCGGGCATGCCGCGCTGGCAGGACATCCTGTTCATCGCGCTGAGCCGCTCCGCCAACGACGCCACGGACTATTTCCAGATTCCCACCGGCCGCGTGGTCGAGGTGGGAACGCAGGTGTCGATCTAGGAGAGTGTCGATCTAGGCCATCACTCCCGCCCGAGCCGTGTGCCGTGGGCGGGGAGTGCTGGCACTAAGTTTCCGCAGACCTATCAGGCCCTGGCAAAGCATCCAAATCAGGGAACCGCAGGCGAGCGCGCCGCGTAGACGAAGCGAAAGAAGAGCACCAAAAAGTAGCCCACCTCCCAACTCGCCCATTTTCGAGGCGCTAGCTTCTTGGCTTCATTCCCAAACGCTGCGCGCAGATGCTGCCAAACGCTCCGACGACGCCGCCAATGCCAGCACCAGCATTTGAATCCTCAGTATTGAGCTGAGAGACGATGCCGGTCGGCGTGGTAATGACGCTGACCTTGCAGAAGCGTGTTTGCGCCTGACCGTAGCCGCGATCGATGGCGACATCGGTGATGGACGTCAGCTGCCAGAGATAGGAGCCCCCGCCATTGTTCATTTTGAACATGGTGGTCGGTGGTCCGAATTGAACCACGAGCGCATCTACATTCTGTCCGATGAATTGTTCGCCAAGCCGAGTGGCAACTTCCTGACGCGAAGCGGCGCAAGCACCAAGCACAAGCGCAGCGCCTAGCGCCACGACCCCCGAAAAACGCATTATGTTATAACTCCCCAGACCCAGCGGAAATATTCCGCAACCTATCGGAGAGTGCAAGGGGGGCTGCGACTAAAGGCTAACGGCGTAATGGTGCCGATCCAGGGCGTGCACTCTTAAAACGAGCTGTTCGCTTTAAGAGCCATTTTCGGAAGTCGCACTTAGAGCTTCACGAGCTCTACGGGTTGGCCCAAGTTCTCCTCCTAACGTCGAGCGAACTCCATAATCTGTTCCACCGTCTCGTCGGTATGAAAAGTCGTGATGATGAAACGACTGTCGTCCGAGCCGTCTCTCACAACCAACTCGTCAATGACATCATCCATCTTGCTGGCCCCTTCGCCGACGATGGCTATCAGGACAACACCATCCCGGATGCACGCCTCTACAAAGGGCTCCAGGAGGTCTGGGTTCGATATAGGCAGTTGAAGGACGATCTTGGGTGCGTAGGTCACGTTTGCGCGTTCTCGGTTATCCCGCTTGGCTTGATGCCGTTTAGACCCCGGCAGCTCCGGTTCCAGACCGCCGCCGGACCAGGTCCGGCCTCGGCCCGATGGGAGAGGTCCCAATCATAAACCCTTTCCGGTGCTTGATTTTTCGCGCGTAAAAAGAGACTTTGACTGTGACTGACACCCGATCCGGAACGGTGGAATACCGTTCCCCCGATCGCGATGCCGACAACAAAGATATTTCAAGGAGGCCCGCGTGTCGGACCAAGCCCATCGTGTCCATGATTTGACCGCCACTGACGTCGCAGCTGGAATCGCCGACGGACGTTACCTGCTGATCGACGTGCGCGAGCCGAACGAGGTGGCCGCGGAGGCTTATCCGGATGCGGTGGTGCTGCCGCTGTCCTCGTTCGATCCCAGCGACATTCCCGATCCCCAGGGCAAGACCGTGGTGTTTGCCTGCCGCTCCGGCCGCCGTTCGGTGACCGCATCGCTGGCGGCGCAGGCGGAGGGGCTGGCCTACGATTCCCATCTGGAAGGCGGCATCCTGGCCTGGAAGGCTGCCGGTCTGCCGACCAAGACCGGCGGCTGACATCGGCCATGAATCCGGTTTTTGCGGACCTTCCGGTCACCATTTTCGAGGCGATGTCGCAGCTTGCGCGCGACCACAATGCCATCAATCTCGGCCAGGGCTTTCCCGACGACCAGGGACCGGAAGACATCCGACGCAAGGCGGCGGAGGAGGTGCTCGACGGCTACAATCAATATCCGTCGATGATGGGCATCCCCGAACTGCGGCAGGCGATCGCGGCGCACTACGGCCACTGGCACGGCGTCGCGCTCGATCCGATGAGCGAAGTGCTGGTGACGTCCGGCGCTACCGAAGCGGTCGCGGGCGCCATCCTTGGGCTGGTGCAGCGCGGCGACGAGGTGATCGTGTTTCCGCCGGCCTACGACGCCTACAATCCCTTGATCCGCTGCGCCGGTGGTGTGCCGCGCTTCGTGCGCCTGGAACCGCCGCACTGGCGGATTCCCGAAGAGGCGCTGCGAGCGGCGATCACCCCGAAAACCAAGTTCCTGATTTTCAACAATCCGCTCAATCCGTCCGCGGTTGTCTATCCGCGCGAGGATCTGGAGCTGCTGGGGCGCATTTGCCAGGAGTTCAACCTGATCGCGATCTGCGACGAGGTCTGGGAGCATGTGATTTTCGACGGGCGCAAGCACATCCCGCTGATCTCCATTCCCGGCATGCGCGATCGCACCGTGAAGATCGGATCGGCCGGCAAGATCTTTTCCCTGACCGGCTGGAAAGTCGGATTTGTCTGCGCCGCGCCGCCGCTGCTGCGCGTGCTGGCCAAATCGCACCAGTTCCTGACCTTCACCACACCGCCCAATCTCCAGGTTGCGGTGGCCTATGGGCTCGGCAAATCCGACGACTATTTTTTCGACATGCGCGCGGGCCTGGCGCGCAGCCGCGACCGTTTGAGCGCGGGATTGTCCAGCCTCGGTTTCCCGGTGCTGAAATCCCAGGGGACCTATTTCCTCAACGTCGACCTGTCGCCGCTCGGTTTGAACGAGACCGACGAGCAGTTCTGCCGCCGGCTGGTCGCCGACTACAAGGTTGCCGCCATCCCGGTCTCGGCCTTCTATGAGAACGATCCGGTGACGTCCGTGGTGCGGTTCTGTTTTTCAAAGAAGGATTCCACCATCGACGCCGCGCTTGAGCGATTGTCGCGTGCGGTGCGTGGCGCTTGAGGGAGCCGGTCGTGCGCATCAAGGCCTGTTGGATTGCTGCTGCAGTCGCGGTGTTGGCGTCGTTGTCAGCGCAAGCGCAGGAGCGCGTTGTCAACTTCTACAACTGGTCGAACTACATGGCGCCGGGCGTCCTCGACGCCTTCACCAAGGAAACCGGCATCAAGGTCGTCTACGACACGTTCGATGCCAACGAGACGCTGGAGACCCGTCTGCTCGCCGGCAAGTCCGGTTACGATGTGGTGGTGCCGACCGCCTATTTTCTGCAGCGGCAGATCCAGGCCAGGATTTTTCAGAAGCTCGACAAGACGAAACTGCCCAATCTCGCCAACGTCTGGCCGGTGGTGGCCGAGCGGCTTGCGACCTACGACCCTGGCAATGGCTTTGCCGCCAACTACATGTGGGGCACGACGGGCATTGGCTACAACGTGAAAGCCGTGCGCGACATCCTCGGTCCCGATGCCAAGATTGACTCCTGGGATATCGTGTTTCGCACGGAAAACCTGGCGAAGTTCAGGGATTGCGGCGTGCACATGCTGGACTCCGCGGATGACATTCTGCCGGCCGCGTTGAACTATCTCGGGCTCGATCCGAATTCGACAAAGCAGGCTGACCTGGAAAAAGCCGCCGATGTCGTCAGCAAGGTGCGGCCCTACGTCCGCAAGTTCCACTCATCGGAATATCTGAGTGCGCTGGCCACCGGTGAAA
Source organism: Hyphomicrobiales bacterium (assembly GCA_041424235.1). Classification (GTDB taxonomy): domain Bacteria; phylum Pseudomonadota; class Alphaproteobacteria; order Rhizobiales; family Xanthobacteraceae; genus Bradyrhizobium_A. The sequence continues at coordinate 137,183 of JBGMOD010000281.1, read as the reverse complement.
TCTGCTTCGTGGTCGGCTGGTCCGGTGACATCAAGCAGGCGCAGAGCCGCGCGGCGGAAGCCAACAATGGCGTCGAGATCGGCTATGCGATCCCCAAGGAAGGCGCGCAGATGTTTTTCGACAATCTGGCCATTCCGGCGGATGCGAAGAACGTCGCTGAGGCCTACGAACTGATCAACTATCTCTATCGCCCTGACGTCGCGGCGAAGAATTCCGATTTCCTGTCCTACGCCAACGGCAATCTGGCGAGCCAGAAGCTGATCAATCCAAAGATCATCAACGACACCACGATCTATCCGGACGATGCGACGCTGAAGAAGCTGTTCGTCATTACCGCGCGCGATCCGGCGACCCAACGCATTCTCAACCGGCTGTGGACGCGGGTGAAGACCGGGCGTTGATGGGAGCCGGAGAGACGTGGTCTACCGCCAGCGGCGGTGCAGCCACAGCCATTGCTCCGGGTGCTCGCGCACCCAGCCTTCGATCACCGAGGTGATGGCCTGCATGGTGGCCTGGACGTCGACCTTGCCCGATGCATCCCGTGGCGGAACGATTTCGTCCGACAGCTCGGCGCGAAAACGATAGCCGGGCAGGCGGATGATGCGCACCCCGTGGATCGGAGCGTCGATCTGGCGCGCCAGCCGCGCCAGCAGCGGATTGGCCTTGGCCTTGCGTTCGAAGAACATGACGTCGACGCCGCGCCCGAAATGCTGGTCCACCAGCATGCCGACGTGCACGCCGTCCTCGAGCGCGTGCGCCAGCCGCAGCGGGGCATCGGCGGTGGTCGCGATGATGGTGCCCATGTTGACGGCCCGCATCTTTTGAATCGCCCGGTCGGCGGCGGCGATATTCGGCGGCCGAAACAGCACGGCGGACTCCATCCCGTAGGCGGGAGCGGCGAGGGCCGGCAATTCCCAGTTGGCGAGATGGGACGCGAAAATCAACGCGCCCTTGCCATCGTCGCGCAGCTTTTCAAAAAGCTCCTTGGTCCCCGGCGCCAGTTCGATCCGGCCGCGATCGGGATGATCGAGATCGAAATCCCAGACATGGTCGAGATGGGCGAATTCGGCGCCGACGCGGCCGAGGTTTTCCCATACGCCCATGAGGATGGTCTCGATCTCGTCGGCGGATTTCTCGGAAAATGCGGCGGTGAGGTTGGCGCGGCCGATGCGGTGTTCCGGCAGATAGGGGCCCACCCGGCGGGTGATCCGCGCAAACAGGTTGGCGGTCTTTTCGGCATCGAAGTAGCGCGTCGCGCGCAGTAGCCCGACGACGAGCGCGCCGACCAGAAACTCGAACGCCGGCTTGGTGGCGTCGCGGAGCAGGGCGCGCGTGCGGAGAAACAGCCGCTGCATCAAAACTGAACGATGATCTTGCCGAACACCTGCCGGCTTTCCATGCGCTTGAGCGCGGCGGCGACGTCGTCGAGCGGCACGTCGGTGTCGATCACCGGCTTGATGCCCGCCGCCATCTTGTCGAGGCTCTCGGCGATATTGCGGATCGAAGCGCCGAACGAACCGATAATGCGGTATTGCTGCTGGAATAGCTGCATCAGGTTGAGCGTCGTGGTTGGCCCGGAGGTCGAGCCGCAGGTGACCAGGCGCCCGCCGCGCTTCATCGTCAGCAGGGAGCCGTTGAAGGTGTCGGCGCCGACGTGTTCGAACACGACATCGACGCCCTTTTTCTTGGTGATCTTGCGCGTCTCGTGCTCGAAACGATCCTTGCGATAGTTGATCACATGGTCGGCGCCGAGCGCCTTGACCCCTTCGATCTTGGAATCGTCGCCCACGGTGGTGATGACCGTGCAGCCGATCGCCTTGGCCATCATGATGGCGACCGTGCCGATGCCGGATCCGCCGGCCTGCACCAGCACGGTTTCACCGGGCTCGAGCTTGGCATTGTCGAACAGCATGTGCTGCACGGTGGAAAACGCGATCGGCGCGCAGGCCGCATCGCGAAGGTTGACGCCCTCGGGGACCGGGATGACCAGCCGCTCCGGCATGTTCAGCAGCTCGCGGGCAAAGCCGTCGACATGGAAGCCCATGATGCCCGCGACGTTTTCACAAAGGTTGTCGCGGCCTTCGCGGCAGGCCTTGCAGACGCCGCAGGTCAGCGCGCCGTACATCACCACCGGCTGTCCGACCTTGAAACGGGTGACACCGTCACCGACCGCGGCAATCTGCCCCGATGCTTCGGCGCCAACCGCGAGCGGCAGCTTGCGCTTGGCGAAGGCCATGCCGCGATAGCCCCAGACGTCGATGTGATTGAGCGCGACGCCGCTGATCCGGATCTGGACTTCGCCCGCGCCGGGCGGCGGCGGAGGCACCATGTCCGTCACGGTCAACTGGCGGTCGGCAACAAGGGTGAGCGCGCGCATGACAACGTCCTGAAAGTGATGTCCGGGCCGCAAAAGGCCGGAAAATGGCTGCCTGCGTATCCCCCGTCCGGGCGCCAACGTCAACCGGCAGGGGCCGCGAAGGCAGGGGGCAAAAGGACGGGCCGGACCGGGCTAATGGGCGGCGTGAGGGGCGATCAGGCCGGTTCGCCGGTCAGGATCAGGGAAGCATTTTGGCCGCCGAAGCCGAATGAATTGGACATCACGGCGGTGACACGCGCGTCGCGGGCCTGGTTCGGCACCACGTCGAACGGGATGGTGGGGTCGGGAACGTCGTAGTTGATGGTGGGTGGAATGCGCTGGTGCGCAAGCGTCAGCAGCGAGAACACCGCCTCGACCGCGCCTGCGGCGGACAGCGTATGCCCGATCATCGATTTGTTCGACGAGACCGGGACGGTCTTGGTGCGATCGCCGAACACCATGGAGATCCCGAGGTACTCCATCTTGTCGTTTTCCGGCGTGCCGGTGCCGTGGGCATTGATGTAGTCGATCTGCTCGGGAATCATGCCGGCGTCGGCGAGCGCGTTGCGCACGCAGCCGATGATCGGTTTGCCGTCGGGGCTCGACCGCGTCCGATGGAACGAATCCGCCAGTTCGCCGCAGCCGGCCAGCACGCCAAGAATCTTGGCACCGCGCGCGGTCGCCGCCTCGTAGCTTTCGAGCACCAGCGCGCCGGCGCCTTCCGCCATGACGAAGCCGTCGCGATTCTTCGAGAACGGCTTGGCGGCGCCCTGGGGCGGGGCGTTCTGGGTGGAGAGCGCCGAGAGCAGCGAAAACCGGATCAGGGCTTCCGGATTGACCGAGCCGTCGGTGGCGACGCACAGCGCGGCCTCGGCTTCGCCGCGGCGAATGGCTTCCACACCCAGCTGGATGGCGGTTGCGCCCGACGCGCAGGCAGTGGACAGCGAGATCGGCGAGCCCTTGGTGCCGAAGGTTTCAGCCAGATGATCGGCGACCGAGCCGAACAGGAAGCGGCGATGGTAATCGGTGAACTGGCCGCCGCCGCAGACACGCAGCATGGTGTCGTAGTTGATGTCCGAGGGGCTGCTCATCGCCTGCACCAGGGCCTGCCGTTGTGGCCACTCCACCTCGACCGGCGCGACCGCCAGGAACAGGGGGCCGGGAAAATCGCCCTTGGAGCCGATGCCGGCCTGCGCGACCGCTTCTTCGGTGACGATGTCGGCGAGACGTTCCGACAGGTCGGTGGATGAAAACGGATCGACCGGCACGAAATCGATGGTTCCGGCCATGGTGGTCTTCAGGCCGTCGGTCGGAAAGCGGGTGATGGTGCGAATCCCGGACTGGCCTGCGACCAGTTTCGACCAGTTGTCGGCCTTGCCGGCGCCCAGTGAGGTCGCCACGCCCATGCCGGTGACGACAACGATCGGTCGCCCGAAACTGTCACGCTTGGATGTCATCGTCCCCTCCGTCCGGTCAGCTCAGCGAATGGCCTCGAGCAGCGCCATGCCTTCGCCGCGCCAATGGCCGGCGCCAATGACCACTATCTGGTCAGGCGCACCGGACATTTCAATCTCGAGCCCGGTCGAATCGTTGGGCGGAAATATCTCGCCGCGCGACAGCGACAGTGCCGCCAGCGCCAGTCCCAGCGGGAACTGCGCCTCGAGGGTGTGGCCGAACATCGTGCCGGTGGCGCGCACGGGAATGGTCTTGCGATCGGCGAGAAACGCGCGCTCTTCCGACGTGACCGGTTCTGCGCCGGTCGCACCAGTGATAATAGCGACGTTGTCCTTGGCGGGCGAGATCTTTGTCCACAGCGCGTCGAGCGTTTTTTTCACCTCGCCGACCTTGCGGCGCGAGTGATCGGCGGCCACGCTGCTCAGCCGCGCGAACGGCTTGGCGCCGCGCGCCTGCGCGTGCTCCCGCGATTCGATCACCAGAAACACGCCGCCCGATCCCAGCGCGAAGCCCGGATTGTCGCCACGTGCCCAGAGCGGCTGATGCTTGTCCTTCAGGTTGAAGTCGCCGAACTCGTAGAGCATCAGCAGATCCTTGCGCTCGCCATTGTGGGCGGCGCCGATCAGCGCGATGTCGCTTTGTCCTGCGGCGATCCGCGCCAGCGCGATCCGTGCGGCATCGACGCCGGCGGCTTCCTCACCCATGAAGGTGCGCGACGATCCGGTCACGCCATGGACGATAGCGATGTTGCCGGCCAGAAGGTTGGAGAGCTGCGCCAGAAACAGCGTCGGGCGCAGATCGTTCATCAGCCGTTCGTTGAGGAAGCCGGGCGCGGCGTTTCCCTGAGCCTCGGCATTCAGAATCGCGCTGTCGACGGCGAGATCACGCTCGCCGCCACCGGCGGCGACGATCATGTCCATCTTCGACAGGATCTCGCTGTTGCCCTTGACGCCGGCCGAGTCGAGCGCAAGGCCTGCGGCATAGGTGCCGATGCGCTGCCACGCTTCCATCTGGCGCTGGTCACCCTTCTTCGGGATCTGCGCGTCAAAGGACACCGGCACCATGGGATGGACGACGTAGGGCGCAAACCCGGTCTCGTCGACATTGACGCGGCGCTCGCGCAACGCATCCCAATGCGCGTCCGGTCCGAGGCCGAGCGAAGACGCAATTCCGACGCCCGTGATCCAGGCTTCGCGATGCGGCGCATGGGATGATGGTGTGTCAGCCATGCGTCATTGCCTGTTTCGGGAAGCCGATCTTGTTCGCCATGACTTCCATGTGGGCACGCAAATCAGGGTGAGGGAAGGGAACGTGACGGAATGTCAGGGTTGCGTTGCACTTGAGCTTGCCGTCGACCGAGATTTTCGCGTCGGTGATGGCGAAGCCGGAGCCCTCGTGCACGAGGCTTGCGTCGATGGTCAGTTTTTCGCCCGGCGCAATGAAGGTGCGCATCTTGGCCTCCTTCACGGCGGCCAGAAACGGCATGCGTTCGAACTTCAGCATCGCGATCAGCAGCCAGCCTGATGTCTGGGCCATCGCTTCGATCAGAAGCACGCCCGGCATCAGCGGATAACCGGGGAAATGGCCTTCGAAAATGGTGCTGGTCTGCGGGACCTGGGCGTCGACCGTGATCGTCCGCTCACCGACGTTGATGGCGGCGATACGGTCGATCAGATGGAAATATTCGAGATTCATGGCGGGGCGTTACGCGCCCTTGGCGGCGACCAATTCGTCGATGCGCGCGCTGAGGTTCTTCAGAACGAAGTACTGCTCGGTGGTCGCCTTGCCGTCATTGACCTCTTGCGTCCACTTTTCCAGCGGCAGCTTGATGCCGAATGCCTTGTCGATGGCGAAGGCGATATCGAGGAAATCGAGACTGTCGATGCCGAGATCGTCGATCGCGTGGCTTTCCGGCGTGATCGTGTCGCGGGGGATATCGCAGGTCTCAGCGATGATGTTGGCGACCTGATCGAATGTGGCGGTCATCATTAAGCCTTTGATATATTTGCGATAAATGCCGTCGATCGGCAGGTCGCAGGGAACCGTGTGCCGGACAGGGCCATACCCTCCAGCGAAAGTCGAATGCCCGTATATCGGAGCGTCGCTCCGAGTTCAATGCCAGCCGGGCGCGGGGAGGAGCCCTTTCAAATGCTTTCGGCGGGGCGGGTCGGGAAAGCCTGGGGTTGGGGGAGTTTGGCGCAATCCCGCCGGCCGACCAGGACGCAGTCCTGGGTCCGGCGCATGTCGGCGATGGTTGTCGCCAGCCAAACGCCGATGCCGGTCAACACCAATGTGAAGGCCAGCGCGGCAATGTTCATGAGCATGCGGTGTCGATAGTCGTCGGTTTCGCCGTCCGCCGGATGTTGGAAACGTGACAGATCGGGTGGACCCGGCCGGATGTTGCGGGGGGGCGTGTTGTCCTGCACAGCGGTCGGCCGATGGCCGGGAGGCTGCGCCAGCGTCCGCGGCCTGAACTTGATGACGCGGTGCTCACCGCTCGTCATGATCGGCTGCTGGCTTGGCATGAACGAAGGCCCGCAAAATGAGACGTCAATCCCTGTAGCATAGCCCCACTGGGCCACCCATTGAAAGCCGGAATGGCTCACATGCACCCATGTGCCCCAAATTCTCGTGAGCGGATGCGTGTCCCGGAAACGTCGATGCCGTGTTCTTGTCCGCATCGCCATCGGCGATGCGGACGCAGAAATGACCGGTAGATCCGGGCAGCCAGCGCGAAGACACTCTGGCTAGGTAGCCTTGGGCTAGGCGGCCTTGGCTTTCCTGACTGCGGATTTGGCCTTTTTGGCTGGGCTCTTGGCTTTCCCGCTCTTGGCTTTCACGAGAGCCGCATGATCAAGGTTCGTCTGCTCGGCATAAGCCATCGCGAACGATGCGATCGCATCGTCCAGGGTCTCGCCCTTGCCCATGTAGCCAGACATTGCGGCGGGATCGCCCGAGCGCGCGTGCGCGCGCGCCAGGGTTTTGCCGCAGAGCTGGGCGTAGTCCGAGAGGGCTTCGCCCTCGGTGATTTCGCTGATGCCGCCGAGACGGCGATTCTTCAGCGTCCGGATATAGAATTGGCGGCCGGTGTCATCGTCCTGCGTCGCTCCGAGGAAGATATCGCTGGCGGCCTGCATCATCTGCTGGCCCTGCACGACGCGGCGGCCCTGGTTTCCCTTAAATCCGAGTTTGCCGCCGAGTCGCTCCAGCACCGAATTCTGGGCCTGCTTGATCTGCAGGAACAGCGGTTCGTTGTCGCCGCTCATGAACAGGGCGACGCAGCAGAATGTGCCGACCGAGCCCACGCCCACGGCCTTGAAGGCGAGATCCTTCATGGTGAAGCGGTCGAGCAGCCGCAGCACGGCCGGATTGAGGCCTTTGCGATAGGTCGCGAACACGCGGTTGGCGGCGAGCTTGTGCCGCGCGTCAGCCTTTGGGTCGAGATGGAAAATGGTCGGCGGCTTGTCGACGATCCTTGGCGTATCGCCGCTGACGAGATGCGGAAAATTGTCGTCCTTCGAAAGTCCTTCGCCGCGCGCCTTGGCGATGACGCCTGCGAGTTTGCGACGCAGGTCGTCATTGCCGATCCGCTGGCTCTCCTTTTCGAGATCGATACGGCTGTGCCATATTTCCAGCGGAGACAACTTGGCCAGCGCGCCCATATGCAAGCGATAGGATTTGACGCTCGCGGCCGCCATGGTGCGGGCTTGCTTCTTCGACTCACCGGCGTCCAGCGCCGCCACCGCGACACTGGCTGCGAGGCGCTTGAGATCGACGGTGAAATCCACGCCGGGCAGCGTCTCGTCGAAATCATTGACGTCGAAAAGGATGTTGTTCTCCGGAGTGACGAAGGCGCCGAAGTTCATCAAGTGACTGTCGCCGCCGGCCTGCACCGTGAGCCCGGCCATCGGCTGGCCGGCGAGGTCGTTCGCCATCACGGCGGCGGCCCCGCGCAGGAATGCGAACGCGTTGAGGGACATCCGCGCGTAGCGTTCCGGGACCAGTTCGGGGACCCGCTCGGGATCGCTCTCGGCAAGAATGGCAACGGCATTGCGCGACAGCGGAACTTTAAGGTCCGCATGCGCCTCGCGTGGCGTCTTGCGGCGAAGCGCCTTTCCGTGTTTGAAGCGCTCCGTCCGAGAACTCAACGTTTCCGTCATCTGGCAAGTCCTTCAATCAAAGATCAAAATTACTTGTCGGAATATATCTGATCCTGCCTGATTGTCATGCGGGCGCAAACCCGTAGCCGGTGCACAAGACATTCATGTCCAGGAACGTCATGTCCAAGCACTTCATGTCGATATATGTCCGACTGTGCTGAACCATGCTGCAGGAGCGAGCAGTCGCCGCTTGTTCAGGAAAGTCGGGACGCCGTTCATCTGTTCAGCCGACGCCGCCCCGCGACGGCCTCCGAGTGCACTCAGAGCAAATCGGTAACAGTTTAAGGTTTGTCGGCACCGGATGCGTCCGATCGCGGCTCCGGCGTGACGGGATCGGAATCGAGCGTGTCCGCCGGCTCGTCGCGAAATCTGTGCATCCAGCGCTCCAGCGGGCCGCCGAATGTCAGCAACAGAAGCGCCATCAGCAAGCCGATCAGCACCAGCCGCCATTCGCCTGCACCGGAGATGATGCCGGTGCAGGCGGCAAACCAGGCGCAGGCGGCGCTGGTCAGCCCGCGGACGCGGTAGGGCCGGTCCGTATGCACGATGACACCGGCGCCGATGAAGCCGATTCCGGTCAGGACGCCTTGAATGACGCGGCTGGTCGCGTCGGTGAATTTGCCGGGATCGCTGTGGCCGTCGGCCAGCACGATGACGATCGCGGTCGCAAGTCCAACCAGGCCCAGCGTTCGGACGCCGACCGGCTTGTGGTGCAGATCGCGGTTGAGCCCCAGCGCAGCCCCGGCAAGGGTTGCCGTTCCCAGCCGCAGGACGATTTCGGTCCATTCAAGCGTCATGTCTTTTGGATCTTCAACTCTTGGTTCTTCAAGTTTTGGGCACGCGTCCCATCAGGTAGAACTCATCATTCGGCATCATGCTGCTGAAATTCGCCATGCGGTTCGACAGGCCGAAGAACGCCGAGATCGCCGCGATATCCCAGATCTCGTCATTGCTGAAACCATGCTGGGCGAGCACGGCGAAATCCGCTTCGCCGACCTTGTGGGATTCGGTGGTGATCTTCACGGCGAAGTCGAGCATCGCCTTCTGCCGCGCAGTGATGTCGGCCTTGCGATAGTTGACGGCGATCTGGTCCGCTAGCAGCGGCTTTTTCGCGCGGATGCGCAGCACGGCGCCGTGCGCAACTACGCAATACAGGCATTGATTGACCGCGCTGGTCGCCACCACGATCATCTCGCGCTCGGCCTTGCTCAGGCCGGCGTCCTTGTCCATCAGCGTATCGTGATAGGCAAAAAACGCACGAAACTCGTCTGGCCGTTGCGCCAGCACCATGAAGACGTTGGGGACGAAGCCGGACTTCTCCTGCACGGCAAGAATGCGTTCGCGAATATCATCGGGCAGCGTATTGAGCTGCGGAATCGGAAAACGGGGCGCGTCGGCTTGCGTCATGATCATGATCCATTGCGCCGGCAGGAGGCTGGCGGGTGGGATCACGATAATGGAGGATTGCGGCGCCGGATAGCTCCGGCGCGATCTGGATTCAGCGCAGCGGCTTCTTCAGAAGCTGGAAGCGGTCCGGATCGAGCCCCATCGAAGGCTGCAGCATCGGTGCATCCAGGGTTCTTGACTGCAGCTTGTCGTTGAAGCTGGGATCGTTAGGGATCTCGCGGGCGGAGGTGGCGCCGCGCCAGCGCTCCAGCACCGAGGTGACGAAATGGATATCCTGGCCGCGGCTGGACGCCGGAACGGTCGAGATCGTCGCTTCGCTGCGGGGCAGTTGATGTGCCGGGACCTCCTTGAAACGCAGCCGTGTCGGCAGCGCCACGCCTTCGCCGAAGGCCAGCACTTCACGGGTGCCGAGCGACGGCACGAACGACAGCAGGTTGGCGGCCGCATCCGACACCGCGGAGCGCAACAGGGACTGGTCGCGGTCATTGGCCATGCGCATCGCGAACAGCGTGCTGCACTGGGAGATGATGGTGGCGTCGAGTTCCGCCGGTCGCTGGGTGATCAGCGCCAGGTAGACGCCGTATTTGCGGCCTTCCTTTGCGATGCGCGACACGGCCTTGCGGGTCGGTCCGAAACCGATGCTGCGATCGGCCGAGGCGTAGCGGTGGGCCTCCTCGCAGACGAACAGCATGGGCGAGGCGCCGTCGCTCCAGAGCCCGAAGTCGAACGCCATGCGGCACACCACCGACACCACCGAATCGACCACCTCGGCGGGAAAGCCCGCGAGTTGCATGATGGTCATCGGCTTGCCGTTGGCCGGCATCCGGAACAGATGGCTGATGACATCTGCCATGGTGTCGCCGCCGACATTGGCGTTGTCGAACATGAAGGCGTAGCGCGGGTCGTTCTTGACGGTCTCGATGCGCGACAGCAGCTTGTGATAGACGATGCGGCTGGAACGGTTTTCGAGCTTGCCCATGCGCTCGTCGATCTGGGCGATCAGATCGACCAGGCGATACGGCACCGGGGTGTCGACAGTGTAGCCCACGGTCTTGGGATCGATCCGCTTCAATCCGAGCCGGTCGGAATTCTGGTACTGCGTATAGAGCGCCTTGGCGGCGGGAATGACCTCGGACAGGATCTCGAGCTCTTCCGGGATGCCGGGCCGGCCGCCGAAGAAGACGTCGACGATCTCCTCGAAATTGAACAGCCAGAACGGCAGTTTGAGATTGCGCGGATTGAGCACCAGAGCACGGCTGCCGAAGCAGCGGCCATATTCGTTGTGCACGTCGAGCAGGAAGACCCGAAGGTTCGGTCGCGCCAGCAGGATTTCGTTGAGCAGCAGCGAGACGCCGCTGGATTTGCCGACGCCGGTCGAGCCGAGCACCGCGAAATGCTTGTTGAGCATTTCCTCGACGTCGATATAGGCCATCACGGTCGGATCCTGCTGCAGCGTTCCGACATTGATGTGGTCGGAGCGGGCCGGCGCGTAGATCGTCCGCAGTTCCTGGTTGGTGGTCAGGTCGGCCGGATCCCCGATGGTGGGATAGAGGGTGACGCCGCGCTGGAAGCGGGGTGCGGATCCGCCCAGAATTTCGCCCAAGAGGTCGACCGATGCGATCGCCATGTAGGGGCTGCCGGGCGGCAACTGCTCGGATGAGACTTCGGTGACGATGGCGACGATGGCGGATCCGGCGCAACGGATGCTGATGAAGCGCCCGACCGTGGCGCGGGCTTCGGCCAATCCCATCTGGCTGGCGGCCAGCAGGCCGACTCGGGCTTGCGACCCGCGAACCAGGATGACACGCCCGAATTGCGCGGGGGGAGCCGACTTCAGCATGAAACGAACCAGCACTCTTTAGTGTGTATCTCGACACCGACTATGGAGGGGGGGATTGGACAAAATGTTAAGCTTGGGCGGCCCCAGGAGCGGTACCCTGCTGCCCGCCAACGGCGGTTCGGCGCAGGTGGTCGTTTTGAGGGCGGTAATATACTGTTCTTAAAGGTAAATTTTCCCCGCGGCAAAAATCGCGGGAAACCGGTTCCGCCATCAATTTTACGTTTGGTTCACTATAATAAAGTGCCTCGGTCGGGAGGCCCGAAACGCCACCCGCGAACCGGGCAGGGACCCGCCAAAGCGATTGTCACAACAATCGGTTGGCAGGACCGGATTCTGGCGACGAGTGGGGTAGACCGCGGCGCCCGAGCACTCTATATCGTGCGCCGGACGCTTCGTTTGCTGGGGCGGAGGTAACCCTCCGCACGCGACCGCCCAAGGGCGGTCTGATCAGCAGGTCTTTTGGGGAATCGTCTAATGGTAGGACTGCAGACTCTGACTCTGCCTGTCTAGGTTCGAATCCTAGTTCCCCAGCCAGCCTTGGACCCGTTCTGTCTCTTTGTATAACTATATAACGGACACTCCGTGCCGGATGCGGCTGTCGGATACGGCGAACACCAGCCTTGCTGGTAATGTCGCGGGCAAGTTCGAATGTCCCCCATCGAGCTCGGATTACTGGCCAATACGGGCAGGTGGAAACGGGCTTGGCGTCGGGAACGGGTTCGGCTTCGGTAAGTTGCTTGACTGCGGCAACGGGCGAGCTGCCAACGGCTTCCGGCATTTCGCTCGAAAGGCCGAGATTGCATCGAGACCCGCATCGAGGCTCACACCGTCGTCGATGGAATCCTCAACCTTGAGGCGCAACGTTCCGGTCTTCTCAAAATCGTCTAACCATTTGCCGTCATTCGGGACGGTAAACACATAACTCCAATCCGAGACATCAGAGTTCACCAGCTTGTCAATCACGGATCGATTGCTCTCGTCGCCCAATAACTTGACGCTGCCGTGGGCTCCGCGCTCGATGAGCTTCCCAAATCTGATGCGTTGATCGTCTCGCATCGTTATCGATACTTCGACGCTTCCTGATCCGATTTCGCAAGAGAGACTGGCGCGACCGACCGCATCAGTCGCGTCGGAAGCGGCCTGAAAAAGTGAGACGTTTCCTTGCATCGGAACAAACCGCCAGCGGAAAACGCCCTCCTGCGCCGCGGCGTCCCGGATCACGGAGAATCCAATAACTGCCAAAAGAAAGGTGGCCCTGATGTTCAGGGGCAGGTCGGCGAAAGTGCAGTGGGGCCATCTCAAATGTCGCCCCTTTTTATCGGTGTTCGGAGTGACTTGCTCAGAAAATGGCGGCTCGCTCCGATCGGGTAGTCGTCCAAGCTTCCAAACACCTCGTATCCCAGCTTCTTGTAGAAAACGGGCGCTTGGAAACTGTGGGTGTCGAGCCAGATCCCGACGCATTGGCGGTCACGCGCGGCGCTTTCGGCTCTTGCCATCAGGTTGGCACCAAAGCCTCGCTCCCGAAGATCCTCGGGGACGAACAACAGCTCGATGAAGAGCCAATCATGAAAAAATTTGCCCCACAGCCCACCTATAATCTCACCCTTCTCCAGGTCTTCCAGAAGGAGAGCCAAGGTCTCCAGCCTAGGGTCGCCGACCATCGCGGCATTGTAAGCGACCAGCGGCGTGAAGATCGCCTTGCGCTGGGCGTCGGTGGGCTTTTCTGACACCTTGATTTGAATCACAGGCTTCGCTCCAAATTGGCCGGTTGCAAGATTGTTGCATGTCTGAGATTCGTCTCATCGATCCTCGATCCGCGAGGCCTGGCTGGACCGGTCGTGAATGTTCTCAATTATTGAATACGCCGGCGCTCATTTTGATGGGGTTGATGCGCTTTGGCGAGACGCATTTCCCAATGACGCGCCCTGGAATACGGCCCATATCTCAATCCCCGAGAAGCTGAGATACCAGCCGAACCTCTTTCTGGTCGCGCTAGAGTCAGGTCAAGTCGCCGGGTCGATCATGGCCGGATATGACGGCCACCGGGGCTGGATTTCCCGGATCGCCGTCCTGCAATCCCATCGCCAGAAAGGAATCGGCGAGGCCCTTGTCCAGGAAGCCGAAAGGCGGCTTGCCGCCCTTGGCTGCTTAAAGATCAACCTCCAAGTTATTGCTTCCAACTCGGCGGTCCTCGGGTTCTACCGCAAGTGCGGGTACGAGGTTGAGGAGCGCGTGAGCATGAGCAAACTGCTCCCCAACGTCTGAGCCGGCCTCATGCGAGCCGCTATCCCCCTCCGGCGCCGTTCGCCCCCGAAATGATCGGCTCCTTGGCCCGCCGGGTCTTGCCGCTGGACACGCTGCAGGTCGCGCCGCCGACCGCATGGCGAAGCCTGAGGAAGGCTTGGCGGATGCCGGAACGTTCTTGATGGACGGCGAGGGGGCTTTCGCAGCAGGCGCCGAGCCTCCGCGGTGATCTTCAATCGCTTCAAAGAAAAACCGGACCTTCACGCAGCCATCTGCATGAAGATCCGGCTTTACCGTTCGTCGCTGCGGGACGCTGGCAGGAGGTGGTCTTGCGACCAATCCCGTCAGTCGATCCGCGTCAGCATTCGCCGAGTGGAAAACAGCGATTTTGTCGTTTGAGTAAAAACTACTTCTTCTTCTTCGCGGTTTTCTTCTTGGCTGCTTTTTTAACGGTCTTCTTGGCCTTCTTCGCTTTCTTCGCCATGTTGTCCTCTTGTCAGTCCAAAAGTGGCTAAACGAATATGCGCAAGTCGAGAATCGACATGCACGTCAATAAGAATACACGACAATTGCAAAATTCATACGGTGCCATGCAAAGATGTTGTTGACGACATCAGTTCGATCGCGGCGGCACAGCCGAGGCGGCCTCGGGCGTGCATGAGGCAGATGCGCAGCCGCTCTTCCGTTGTGGCCTCGCTCTGCGGGAGTGAAAAGAGCGATTGAGGTTGCGATACCAGCGAAAGCTGCAACTCACATCTGCGCCAACGCGCGCGGAAAAGCTGTTTGATGCTCCGTGTCGGCAAGCTACTTTGCATCAGGAATAAGCATCTCGTGGACCGTTCGCGGTCGTGCGAAGAAGCGACCAAGATCGCCTTCGTCGTTGCTGTGTGCATCGTTCGGCAAGGCGACAGCAAAAAAAGGGGAGCGAAATGAACAGACGCGCAACGCAAGCGGCGCCAGGGAAGGCAGTTGCCAGGAAAGCCGGACCGAGAAAAGCAATCCAATGGCTGCTGCTGGGTGCGGTCTTCACCACGGTCGCGGTGTCCGATGCTGCGGCGCGTGACAAGGAGGGCGAGAAGGACGGGGTGCCGTCCGCGGCCCGCCTGTCGAGCAGCCGCGTGGCCGGACTGCAAGCGCCGGGCAAGATCCTCGTCGACGTCTGGGGCATTCCCCACATCTATGCCGGCAACGAGCACGATCTGTTTTTTCTCCAGGGCTTCAACGCGGCACGCGACCGGCTCTGGCAGATCGATCTCTGGCGCAAGCGCGGATTGGGATTGCTCGCCAAGGACTTCGGCCCGGCCTATGTCGAGCAGGACAAGGCGCTGCGATTGTTCCTCTATCGCGGCGACATGACCGCGGAGTGGGCGGCCTATGGGCCGAAAGCCAGGTCCTATGCCGAGGCGTTCGTCGCCGGCATCAACGCCTATGTTGCCGATGTGCGGGCCGGCCAGCGCCCGCGGCCGGTGGAATTCAAGATCGCAGGCACGATGCCGGAGCTGTGGACCGCGGAGGATGTGGTCCGCATTCGCAGCCATGGATTGACCAGGAACGTCGCCTCCGAGGTCAAGCGGTCGCTGGTCGCCTGCGCCGCGGGGCTGGACGCGGACCGGCTGCGGGTCAAGCTCGAGCCGGAGTGGACGACGAAGATTCCCGAGGGGCTGGACCCGTGCAGCATCCCGAAGGATGTGCTGGCGCCCTATGATCTGGCGACACGGCCGGTGGCCTTTGCGGCCCCCGGGCAGAAGGCCGCCATGGCGCATGATCCCGATACATTCCTGGCTGAAGCCGATCAGCAGCGCGACACCATCGGTTCCAACAACTGGGTGGTGGCGCCATCGCGCACCGCGACCGGACGTCCGATCCTCGCCAACGATCCGCACCGCGAGCACAGCGTGCCATCGCTGCGCTACATCGTCGGTCTCAACGCGCCGGGCCTGTCCGTGATCGGCGCCGGCGAGCCGGCGCTGCCCGGGGTCTCCATCGGCCACAACGGCACCATCGCCTTCGGCCTGACGATCTTCAACGTCGATCAGGAAGATCTCTATGTCTACGAGCTCAACCCGGCCGACCTGAACCAGTATCGCTACCGCGACGGCTGGGAAAACATGCGCATCGTCCACGAGACCGAGGAAGTGAAGGGCGAAGCGCCCAGGGATATCGAACTCAAGTTCACCCGGCACGGTCCGGTCATGCTGGTCGACGCCGCCAACAAGCGGGCGTTCGCCGTTCGCACCGTGTGGTCGGAGCCGGGGACATCGGCCTATTTCGGTTCGTCCGACTACATGACCGCCAGGGACTGGAACGGCTTCCTCACCGCGATGCGGCGCTGGGGCGCGCCGTCAGAGAACCAGGTCTATGCCGACGTGAAGGGCAATATCGGCTGGGTGCCGGGCGCCAAGACACCGCGGCGGGTCAACTATGACGGCCTGATGCCGGTGCCCGGCGATGGCCGCTATGAGTGGCAGGGCTTTCTCGGGCTCGACGATCTGCCGCGGGTCTATCGTCCCGAACAGGGCTGGTTTGCCACCGCCAACCAGATGAACCTGCCGAAGGATTATCCCATCGCAGAGCGCAAGGTCGGGTTCGAATGGTCCGACAGCGCGCGCTGGCAGCGGATTGCCGAGGTGCTGTCGTCCAACAAGAAGCTCACGTTGGCCGACGCCATGGATCTGCAGAACGACGACACCTCGATGCTGGCGCGGCGGCTTGTCGCACTGCTGAAGCCGCTGACGTCGGACAACGCCGACACCAAACGGGGCCTGGCCCTGCTCAAGGCCTGGGACGCGAAAGACTCCGCCGACAGTGCCGCGGCAGCGGTGTTCGAGGTGTGGATTGCCAACCATCTCGGAGCGGCGGTGGTGAAAGCGGCGGCGCCGAAAGCGCTCGACATCATCGTGCCCGATCCCGCCAGCATCTCGGCGATCGTCGGTTTCCTCGAACATCCGGACGCCACGCTGGGGGCGGATCCGGCGGCGGCGCGCGACAGCATCTTGCGTGACAGCCTGGGCACTGCGGTGGCCGACGTCGCGGCGAAGCTCGGCTCGGATGACTCCGGATGGGCCTGGGGCAAGCTGCACAAGGCGCAGTTCACCCACGCGCTGGCGCCGCTGGCCGACAAAGCGACGGCGCCGCAGCTGTCGGTCGGCCCGCTGGCACTCGGCGGCGCCGCCAACGTGCCGCATGCCGCCACCTATCGGCGGTCCGATTACCAGCTGACGGCGGGCGCGTCGTTCCGCATGGTGCTCGATGTCGGCAACTGGGATGCGAGCCGCACCATCAACACGCCCGGACAGTCGGGTGATCCGTTCAGCGGACACTATCGCGATCTGGCGCCGCTGTGGGCCACCGGCCAGTACGTTCCGCTGCTCTACAGCCGCGCC
Organism: Hyphomicrobiales bacterium; assembly: GCA_041424235.1. Taxonomy (GTDB): domain Bacteria; phylum Pseudomonadota; class Alphaproteobacteria; order Rhizobiales; family Xanthobacteraceae; genus Bradyrhizobium_A. Next base: position 120,338 of record JBGMOD010000281.1, on the reverse strand, counting down.
GCGGTCGAGGCTGCAACGGGAGAGGCGATCACGCTGACGCCGCGATAACATCGCGGCGGCCCATCCCAAAGAACGATAACGAATGACATTGACGACTGACATGCGTTGTCAGTCGTCAATAGTGTGAGACCGGCGATCAGATCGGGTAGTGCTGAGGTCCGGTCTCGATGGTGATCCAGCGCAGTTCGGTGAATTCGGCGATGCCGGCCTTGCCGCCGAAGCGACCGTAGCCGGAGGCCTTGGTGCCGCCGAACGGCATCTGGGCTTCATCATGGACGGTCGGGCCGTTGACATGACAGATGCCGGACTCGATGCGTTTGGCAACGTCCAAAGCGCGGGCGATATCGCGGCCGAAGACCGCAGCCGACAAGCCGTATTCGGTGTCGTTGGCCACGCGCACCGCTTCGTCCACGCCATTAACGCGAACCACGCAGACGACCGGGCCGAACGATTCCTCACCATAGATCCGCATCGAGGAGTTGACGCCGTCAATCACGGTCGCCGACATCAGCGTGCCGTCGCTGCGGCCGCCGGCCACCACCTTGGCTCCCTTGCCGACGGCGTCGCTGATCAGCGTCTGCAGGCGGGACGCGGCGTCGATCCCGATCAACGATCCGAGCGGCGTATTGCCCTTGCGAGGGTCTCCCGCGATCAGCGATCCGGCTTTGGCCGCCAGCTTGCTGACGAAGCTGTCGGCGATTTTCTCGTCGACGACGAGGCGTTCCGTCGACATGCAGATCTGGCCCTGATTCATGAAGGCGCCGAAGGCGGCCGCCGCGACGGCGGCGTCGATGTCGGCATCGTCCAGCACGATCAGTGGGGCCTTGCCGCCAAGTTCGAGCAACGCCGGCTTGAGGTGTTTGGCCGCCACCTGCGCGATGATGCGGCCGACCCGGGTCGAGCCGGTGAAATTGATCCGGCGCACGGCCGGATGTGCGATCAGGGTCTCGATCAGCTCCGGCGCGTCTTCCGGCGCGTTGGTGATGACGTTGAGGACGCCCGGGGGCAGGCCGGCATCGCGCAGGCATTCGGCGATCAGCCGATGGGTGCCGGGGCAAATTTCCGACGCCTTCAGGATCACCGTGTTGCCGCAGGCCAGCGGCAGCGCCAGCGCGCGCACGCCGAGAATGACCGGCGCATTCCACGGCGCCATGCTCAGCACCACGCCAGCCGGCTGGCGAACGGCCATCGCGATGCAGCCGGGCTTGTCCGACGGGATCACTTCACCGGAAATCTGGGTGGTCATGGCGGCGGCCTCGCGCAGCATGCCGGCGGCCAGATGGACGTTGAAGCCGGCCCAACCGGCAGTCGCGCCGGTTTCCGCGGCCATCAATTCGGTGAACTGCGGCGCCTTGGCCGCCAGCAGGTCCGCGGCTTTCAGCAGAATGGCGCGCCGCGCGTTGGGGCCGGTGGCTGACCAGGCCGGGAAGGCGGCGGCCGCAGCATCCGCGGCACGGCGGGCGTCGTCGACCTGGGCGGCCGCGGCGCGGCTCGCCACATCGGCAGTGATCGGGTTGAGGCGGTCGAAGGTGGCGCCGTTGGCGGCCGCAACGTCCTTGCCGTCGAGCAGAAGCGAAATCTCATGCATGCTGGTGTCCTTCCCTGATCTTCATGCCGCGCCCGTTCGATCACCGATGCCCGGTTCGATGCCGCGATGATGTGGCGCGCGATCGGCGGACGTTAAAGGAGGTTGCGGGAAGCTTGGAATTGGACGGAGCCGGTGAAAGATTGTACCTTTTCGACAATTCCGCGTGCCGGGTCGGCGGCGTTTTGTCTCGGTTTTGTTTTTGAGGATGGGGATGTGCTGGCGTCGGCTGGACTGAATGGATTGCCGCTCAGTATGGCGCTCGCGGTTCGGGCGGAGGCGTTTTCCGCTGCACTGGCGCCGCGCACATGGGTGATCCGCCAGCGCGGCGAGCGCCGGGCGCATTTGCTGCTGCTGTTGTCGGATCATGGCTCGGCCTCCTGGCTGGGAACCCGTGTTACGCTCGATGCACCGGCGCTGCTGTGGCTGCCCGGCAATGTGGATGCGACGATCGAAGCCGGCGCCGGCGCGCACGGTTTCCTGCTCTCGGTGGACGACGACGTCCTGATCAAGATTATCTCGGGCAGCGCCGAAGCGCTGCATCTGCGCCGCACGACAGACAAGGTTGCGCTGATCGACGGAGAGGCGCTCGCCGCATCGCGCGATGCCGTGGCCGGATGCTGCCGCGCCATCGTGGCGGAGCTGCGAACGCCCGGCCATGGCGGCGCCACCATGATCTCGTCACAGCTGCTGGTGACTTGCCTGCATCTGTGGCGGCTCGGGACATCGTCCGACGAGCGGGATGACGCTGCGGGCCGCGGGCCGGCGCTGGTCGGCAACTTTCTTCAGATGGTCGAACTGCATTATCGCGACGGCTGGCCGGTGGCGCGGTATGCCGCGGCGCTAGGTGTCACGTCCGACAAACTGCATGCGCATTGTCAGCGCGAGAAGGGATGTGGCCCGCGCGCCATCATTCACGAACGCCTGGTGCATGAGGCCTGCATTCGCCTGCAGCAGCTCGATCTGCCGGTGGAGCAGATCGGCTATGGCCTGGGCTTTCGCGACCCGGCCTACTTCAACCGTTTTTTCCGGCGCTGCCGCGGCGCGTCACCGGGAACCTATCGCCGGCAGATCCGGCTGGAGCAAGCACGAAACAGGCCGTCCTACGCGGCATGGCCGTGAGCTGGAGCCTGCCTTGAAATCGGACCCGTTCAGTTCGAGCCGGCCGCGCCGGCGGTAAAGCTGCGATCGACCGATTTGCTGACGTCGACCTGCTTTGAAATGATGCCGTAACGGGTGGCGCGATCCGATGCGGCCTGGAATTCCCTGACCACGGCGTCGTCGATCACGATCGGGCTGGTGTGTTGAGCGGTGTAAGCCCGGGCCACTACATCCTCCGGCAGCTTGGTCAGCTCCGATGTGCTCCTGGCATACTCGGCCACGTGATCCAGCGACCAGAGGCGCGCCTTGTCGAGCCGCTGCAGAAAATCGGTGACCGCCGCGCGCTTGGTCGCGATCGCGCTGTCGGAGGCGACGATGAAGGTGATGGTCGGCGTCAGCCCTTCGCCGTCCGCGACCACGCGGGCGTTGTCCCTGAGGACGGCGAATGAAATGTAGGGCTCCCAGACCGCCCAGCCGTCGATCGAGCCCGCAACCAGCGCGATCTTGGCATCCACCGGGCCGAGCGGCGTGAACGTGGCATCCTCGATCTTGTATCCGGCTTTTTCCAGGGTCGCGGAGATCAGGAACTGGCCCCAGCCGCCGCGGGTGCCGGCGAGCTTCTTGCCCTTGAGATCCGCCGCGCTCTTGATCGGTGAATCGTTGCGCACCAGGATTGCCTGGGTGCGGGCATCGGAGCGTGTGCCGCCGATGGCCTTGATCGGCGCGCCCGCCGCATAGACCGTGAGGAAGGAGAGGTCGCCGGTATAGCCGACATCGAGCGCGCCGGCGTTCAAGGCTTCGAGAATCGGGGCTGCCGCAGGAAATTCCGACCACTCGATTTTATACGGCAGATCCTTGGCGAGCCCGGAAATCTCCAGCAGCGATCGGTTGCCACCTTTCTGGTCACCAATCCGCAGCGTGACCCGATCGGCCGCGGACGCGGACACCGCCAGCGCGAAGGTGAAGGCAGCAGCAGTCATGGCTGTGACAAGACGTGCCGGAAGACTTGCGGCTCGCACGCCCGTGCGAAATCCAGTTGGTGCCATGGTTACATTTGCCTCTGTGAATGGTTTCGACACGCGCGATCCGCGCATGCCATCGATGCGTGGATGCTAAGAAACGGTTGTCCGCAGTCAATGAAACGACCGACTGAATATTCTCCGGGTCGGGCAAGGATTGCCTCGAAACCGGCCGCCTGAGAGATGGTTTGCGCACGGCGAAATCGTTGCATCTTCGGATCGCGTGATCGTGGAGAGAATGTCTCCAACTCATTGGACTTTCAAAATTCCATTTCATTGACGGGCGCAGGAACCCCGCCCATCATCCGGCCAACGATTTCGATTGGTCGCGAGTCCCGCCGCAGTGCTCCGTTGCCTGCCGTCTTGCCGAGATCGGATCTGCATCACGGATGGTCGACGCCGGATCGGCTTGACGCGTACGCGATTTGCGTTGCGCGATCGAGCCTTTGTGCGTCGTCGAGGAGGCGACAGATGAAGACGTTTGGTCAACGCGGCGAGCTGTTGAATCGCCGGACGCTGCTCCAGGGCGCCGCAGCCGCGGCGTTTGCCGCGCCGATCGGTGTATTGGGCGCGCAGGCGTTTCCCGCGCGATCGGTTCCCGCGGAGATCGACTTCTCGGAATTTCCGATCTGCAAGACAGCGTCGGATGCGCCGGCGCTGACCGGTGCGCCACGCAAACTGAAACTGTCGTGGAACGCCGGCGCAGTCTGTCTCGCGCCGCTGCCGGTTGCGATCGATCACGGCTTCTTCCAGAAACACAATCTCGACGTCGAACTCGTCAACTACAGCGGTTCGACGGACCAGTTGCTGGAGGCGATCGCCACCGGCAAGTCCGACGCCGGGCTCGGCATGGCGCTGCGCTGGCTGAAGCCGCTGGAGCAGGGATTTGACGTCAAGATCGCCGCCGGCACCCACGGCGGTTGCATGCGGGTGCTGACGCGTACCAATTCCGGTGTCGACAAGCTGGCCGACCTCAAGGGCAAGGTGGTCGGCGTCGGCGATCTTGCCGGTCCCGACAAGAACTTCTTCTCGATCCAGCTGGCCAAGCAGGGGATCGATCCCAACAAGGATGTCGACTGGCGTCCGTTCCCCGGCAACCTGCTGCAGCTCGCCATCGACAAGGGCGAGGTTCAGGCGTTCCTCGCCTCCGACCCGCTGGCTTATCTCTGGCTGAAGGACAGCGCCTACAAGGAAGTCGCCTCCAACCTGGATGGCGACTACAAGGACAAGACCTGCTGCATCGTCGGGCTGCGCGGCTCGCTGGTGCGCGAGGAGCCGCAGGTGGCGCGCGCGATCACGCAGGCGCTGCTCGATTCCGCGATGTTTACCTCGCAAAATCCCGAGAAGGCGGCAAAGTCGTTCCAGCCTTATGCGCCGAAGAACGCCACGCTCGCTGATCTCGAAGGCATGGTGCGCTACCACACCCACCATCATCATCCGGTCGGCGAAGTCCTGAAGCGGGAACTGAAAGCCTACGCGGATGACCTGAAGAGCGTGTCCGTGTTCAAGCCTTCGACCGACACGGCGAAATTCGCGGAGAAGATCTATGTCGACGTTTTCGGCGTCTGACGTCGGCCCGCTCAGCGGGGCACGCCGCGGCGGCGCTGGTGCTGCCGTGTCGCGTTCGCTTGGACTGCTGCGGCAGGTCGGGCCAGCCGGGATTGGTTTCGCGGCCGGGGCGGCGTGGTTCGCGTTCGGATTTTCCTGCCTGTGGCGCGATGATCTCGGCGACTGGTCGCGAACCCATGATCTTGCCATCGCGGCGTTCGTGATCGCCGCGGTGCTTGCTGTTACCACTGCCGGCGGCAAATGGCTGGGCCGCGTCGGCGCCGCCATCCGACAGCGTGCGCCGTGGTTTCTGGTGCTGGGCGTGGTGTTGACGCTCTGGGAAGTGGCGACGGCCAAACTGGCATGGCTGCCGCTGCCGTTCTTCCCACCACCGCAGGCGATCATCGAGGTCTATACCGACGATCTGCCAAAATTGCTCGACAGCGTCTGGGCCTCGGTGAAGCTCCAGCTCGGTGGTTATGCCATCGGTGCGACCGTCGGTTTCCTCACCGGCGTCTCCATCGGCTGGTCGCGCAGCATCGGCTACTGGGTGCATCCGGTGCTGCGCTTCATCGGTCCGCTGCCGGCGACGGCCTGGTTGCCGATTGCCTTCTTCACGTTTCCGTCGAGCTGGAGCGCCAGCACCTTCCTGATCGCGCTGGCGACCGGATTTCCGGTCACGGTGCTGACCTGGTCGGGCGTCGCCAGTGTCAGCAATGCCTATTATGACGTGGCGCGCACCCTTGGGGCCAAGCCGTCGTTCCTGGTCCTGAAGGTCGCGATCCCCGCGGCGCTGCCGCATGTGTTCGTCGGCCTGTTCATGGGGCTGGGGTCATCCTTCGCCGTGCTCGTCGTGGCCGAGATGATCGGCGTCAAGGCCGGACTTGGCTGGTATCTGCAGTGGGCGCAGGGCTGGGCGGCTTATGCCAACATGTACGCCGCTCTGATCGTGATGTCGCTGCTGTGCTCCGGCGCGATCACGCTGCTGTTCAGGGTGCGCGACCGGGCGCTGGTCTGGCAAAAAGGTGTAGTGAAATGGTAGCGCTCGCGACGAAGCCGCAACTGGCGGGAGCGGCACTCGACATCGATCATGTCAGCCATCAGTTCGACATCGATGGCCGGGTGCTGCCGGTGCTGGATGATGTCAGCTTCAGCGTCGCGCCCGGGGAGTTCGTGGCCTTGCTCGGGCCGTCCGGTTGCGGCAAGTCGACTCTGTTGCGGCTGGTGGCGGGTCTCGAACCGCCGCGGGCAGGCGTGGTGCGCGAGGACGGCGACCTGATCACAGGGCCATGGCCGACGCGCGTCGTGGTGTTTCAGGATCCGACGCTGTTTCCGTGGCGGACGGTGTGGAACAATGTTGCGCTCGGCCTCGAGGCGCAGGGCATCCTGCGCACCGAACGGCGCCGGGTCGATGCGGCCCTGGAGCTCGTGGGCCTGTCCGGATTTCGCGACGCCTATCCGCACCAGCTCTCCGGCGGCATGGCGCAGCGCGTCGCGCTGGCGCGCGCGCTGGTCAATGATCCGAAAATACTCGTGCTCGATGAGCCACTTGGAAAGCTGGATTCGCTGACGCGGATCACCATGCAGTCGGAACTGGTATCGCTGTGGCAGCGCACCGGGTTTACCGCACTGCTGGTCACCCATGACGTGGAGGAGGCACTGTTCCTCGCAAACCGTGTCATTGTGTTCAGCGACCGCCCGGCGCGGATCAAGGCCGATATCCAGGTCGATCGTCCGTATCCGCGCCATCGTGGCGATCCGCGCCTTGCGGACCTGCGGCGTGAGATCCTCGGTCTGCTGGGGCTCGACGCGACATGGTAGGCTCGCGCGCGCTGAAACAAAAAGGGTGGGCCATGGATGCGACCCCCACGGTTTTCGACAAGGCCAGTCTGCTGGCGCCGGGGTTTGCTGCGCGGGCCGCGCAGCACGACCGCGATGCCAGTTTCGCCTTCGAGAATTTCGAAGAACTTTCGGCAGCCGGACTGCTGGCGCTGACTGTTCCCATCGCGAACGGCGGCAGCGGAGCGGGGGCGCGCGAGGCGGCCCGCATCATCAACATCTTCGGCAAGGCCGACCCGTCGACCGCGCTGGTGCTGTCGATGCACTACATCCATCATCTGACCATCGCGAAGAGCGACCGCTGGCCGGCGCATCTCGCCGCCAGGCTCGCGCGCGAAACCATTGACGGCGTGGCGCTGATCAACGCGCTGCGGGTGGAGCCCGATCTCGGCTCGCCCTCGCGCGGCGGTCTGCCGGCGACCATCGCCCGGCGCACGCCGGACGGCTGGCGGATCACCGGCCGCAAGACCTACTCGACCGGGGCGCCGATCCTGAAATGGTATGCGGTCTGGGCCAGGACCGACGAACCGGAGGTTCGTCTCGGGATCTTCCTGGTGCCGGCCGGGTTGCCCGGCACACGCATCATCGAGACCTGGGATCATCTCGGGCTGCGCGCCAGCGGCAGCCATGACGTGGTGTTCGACGACGTGCTGTTTCCGCTCGACCACGAGGTCGATGTGCGCACGCCGCAACAATGGCTGGCGCCGGACAATGCGCAGATCGCCATCAACGCCATCCTGGTGGCCGCTGTTTACGACGGCGTGGCCCAGGCGGCGCGGGACTGGCTGGTCGGCTTTTTGAAAACCAGGGCGCCCGCCAGTCTCGGTGCGCCGCTGGCGACACTGCCGCGGGCGCAGGAGGTCCTCGGCGGGATCGAGACGCGGCTTGCCGTCAATGCGCGGCTGATCGACAGCTTTGCCGCCGATTATGACCAGGGGCGCGCCTTGTCCGCATCCGAGGCCAGCATCGTCAAGTTGACCGTGACCAACAATGCGGTGGCGGCGGTGGAAGATGCCTTGTCGCTGACCAGCAATCACGGGCTGAGCCGATCCAACCCGCTGGAGCGGCATTATCGCGACGTATTGTGCGGCCGGGTGCACACGCCGCAGGATGACGCCACCCGGATCACGGCCGGGCGTCTCGCTCTCGGTCTTTGATTTTTCGCCTTGGAAATCTCGCATCGAACGTTCGGACAACGGAGCCGTCACATGTCAGTGGAATTCATCGGGTTCATCACCAACAGCAATGCGTCGGAAACAATCGTCCGCAGCGGTCCGATCCTTGATCGTCATCACATCGAGACGGCGGCGAAAATTCATGAGAACTCGGGATTCGATCGGGCGCTGCTGGCGTTTCACTCCACCATCCCCGATGCGCTGCAGATCGGCCAGCATGTGCTGGGCGTCACCGAAAAGCTCAAGGTGCTGATCGCGCAGCGGCCCGGTTTCACCGCGCCGACCCTGCTGGCGCGCCAGCTCGCCACCGTCGATCAGCTCTGGCACGGTCGCGTGGCGCTTCATGTGATCACCGGCGGCAATGCGACCGAGTTGAAGCAGGACGGCAACACCATTGACGACAAGGACGAGCGTTACGCCCGGACCGACGAATTCCTCGACGTGGTGCGCGCCGAATGGAGCAGCGAGAAGCCGTTCAACTACAGCGGCAAATATTATCAGGTGACGAACGGCTTTTCGCAGATCAAGCCGTATCGGCCGGAGGGCATTCCGGTGTTCGTCGGCGGTGGCTCCGATGCCGCGATCGAAGTCGCGGGCAAGCATGCCGATACGTTCGCGTTGTGGGGCGAATCCTACGCCCAGGTCCGCGATGTGACGTCGCGGGTGCGGGTTGCGGCCGCCAAGCACGGCCGCCCGGCGCCGCGCTTCAGCCTTTCGATCCGGCCAATTTTGGCGGATACCGAAGAGAAGGCGTGGGCCAAGGCGGACGAAATTCTGGCACGCGCCACGGCGCTGCAGGACAAGACCGGCTATCGGAAGCCGGCCGATGGCCATGCCACCGCGGGCGCCAAGCGGCTGCTGGCGCTGGCCGAGCAGGGCACCCGGATCGACAAGCGGCTGTGGACCGAAATCGCCAAACTCACCGGCGCCAACAGCAACACCACGGCGCTGGTCGGCACGCCGGCGCAGGTGGCGGAAGTGTTCGCCGACTACTATGATCTCGGCGTCAGCCATTTCCTGATCCGCGGCTTCGATCCGCTGGTCGATGCCATCGAGTATGGCCGCGAGCTGATTCCGCTGACCCGCAAGCTGATCGCGGAGCGCGGGGCGGCGCGGGGAGTTGCCGCCGAATGATCCGCGCTTTTGTTCTCGCGGCGTCGCTGCTCGTCGCATCTGCAGGCTTCGCCGTCGCGCAAACCACGCTGCGGGTCGGCGACCAGAAAGGCAACGCCCAGGCCGTGATGGAAGCGGCCGGCGTGCTCAAGGACGTGCCTTACAAGATCGAGTGGAAAGAATTCCCCGCAGCCGCTCCGCTGCTGGAGGCGCTCGGTGCAGGCGCGATCGAAGCGGGCCTGGTCGGCGATGCTCCCTTCACCTTCGCAGCCGCCGCGAACATCCCGGTCAAGGCGATCGGCGTCATCCGCCAGTCGCAGGACGGCCTGGCGATCCTGGTGCCGAAGGATTCGCCGATCAAGAGCTTTGACGATCTCAAGGGCAAGAAGATCGCGACCGGCCGCGGTTCGATCGGGCACCAGCTGATCCTGGCCGCGCTCGAATCCAAGGGATGGTCGGCCGACGATGTGCAGATCGCGTATCTCGCGCCGTCCGATGCCAAGGTCGCGTATACGCGTGGATCGGTCGATGCGTGGTCGACGTGGGAGCCGTATGTCAGCCAGGAAGAGGTGCTGTTCGCCTCGCGCCGCGTGATCACGGCGGAGGGACTGACGCCCGGTCTCAGTTTCGTGGTGGCGCGGCCGGACGCGATTAGCGACAAGCGGCCGCAGCTGGAGGACTTTCTGCGACGGCAGGCGGCCGCGCGGGCGTGGTCGCAGTCGAATGTGGAGGGTTACGCCCAAAGCTGGGGCAAGCTGATGAACATCCCGCCGGAGGTGGCGCTGAACTGGCTGCGCCGCGCCAAAATCCGGGAGGCCCCGATCGACGACGACGCTGTCGCCGGCGAGCAGCAAACCATCGATCTCTACCACCGGGCTGGGCTGATCAAGCAGAAGCTCAACGCGGCCGATATCGTCGATCGCTCGTTCTCCGAGGCGATCACCAAGGCTGCGGGCGAGTGAACCAGCGCGGCTGCCGGATGACGGCGGCCGCGTGCTGACACAGTGCCAACGACCATCTGGACACCGCCCGGCAGGCCCCAAATCATTGTCATAAGACTGTCATCAAAGTCCTGAAAGGTCGCCGCCGACAGCGGGGCTCAGTGACAGAACATGAATTATTTCCAGCGCTTTACCTTCCTTTTCTCGGCTCCGGTGTTCGATTCGGATGATCTCGAAGGCCTCCGCCTTCAGCAGATCATGGTGGCGATCGAGCAGATGGGGTTCCAGGTCGTCAAGGCGCGGCGCACCGAGGATGCGGAGATCGCCGTCCAGACCGACGCTGCGATCGGCTGCATGGTGGTCGACTGGGGCAAAAAGGGCCTGGAAGGCAAGACCGCGTCCCTGATCAACCTGATGCGGCGGCGCGGCCTGGACATGCCGATCGTGCTGCTGGTGCGGCGCAAGCGCTTCGAGGACATTCCGGTCGAGGTGCTGGATTTCATCGACGGCTATATTTTCCTGGCTGAGGAAACCCCTGAATTCATCGCCAAGAATCTGGTCAGCCGGCTCAAGCAATATGCGGAAACACTGAAGACGCCGTTTTTCGGCGCACTGACCGACTTCGCCGAAGAGGGCAATCAGCTCTGGACCTGTCCGGGGCACAATGGTGGCATCTTCTACAGCCGCAGCCCGATCGGGCGGATCTTCATGGAGCACCTCGGCGAGGCGGTGTTCCGCGACGACCTCGACAATTCGGTGCTCGAATTGGGCGATCTCCTGGTGCACGAGGGACCGGCGCTGCAGGCGCAGAAGGAAGCCGCCGCCATTTTCGGCGCCGAGAAGACCTATTTCGTCCTCAACGGCACTTCCGCCTCCAACAAGATCGTGCTGTCGGCGCTGGTCGCCGAGGGCGATCTCGTGCTGTTCGATCGCAACAACCACAAGGCGGCGCATCACGGCGCGCTGCTGCTGGGGGGCGGCACGCCGGTTTATCTGCCGACCGAACGCAACGCCTTCGGGCTGATCGGGCCGATCACGCCGGAGGCGTTCGACGAGACCCGCATTCGCGAGGCGATCAGGGTCAATCCGCTGGTCACGGATCCCGACGCCTGGACACGCGAACGCCCGTTCCGTGTCGCCGTCATCGAGCAATGCACCTACGACGGCACGATCTATAACGCCCAGAGCATCCTGGAGCGGATCGGCCACCTCTGCGACTACATCCTGTTCGACGAAGCCTGGGCCGGCTTCATGAAGTTCCACCCGATCTATGCCGAGCGTTTTGCCATGGGCTTGCGCGGGTTGGGCGAGCATTCGCCCGGCATCATCGCCACCCAATCGACCCACAAGCAACTGGCGAGCTTTTCGCAGGCGTCCCAGATTCACGTCAAGGATCGTCACATCAAGGGGCAGCGCCGGCGCGTCGAGCATCGGCGCTTCAACGAAAGTTTCCTGCAGCACGCCTCGACCTCGCCATTCTATCCGCTGTTCGCCTCGCTCGATGTCGGCGCGCAGATGATGAAGGGGCGTTCGGGCGAAGTGCTGTGGGACGACACCATCCGGCTCGGCATCGAGCTGCGCAAGAAGCTGCGCGCCATCCGGCGGGAGTTCGATGAGAAGGAGGCGGATCCCGTTCGCCGCTGGTTCTTCGATCCGTTCGTGCCGGATCGCGTCTCGCTGCCCGACGTGGCGCGGGAAGGCGGCTTCCATGACGTTCCCTGGGAGAGCCTGTCGACCGACCAGCTCGCCGGCAATGCGCGGTTCTGGGAATTGCAGCCGGACGCCAAATGGCACGGCTTCGGCCGCATGGCGCCGGGCCTTGCCATCACCGATCCCAACAAGCTGACCTTGCTGACCCCGGGATTGGACCGCACGACCGGCGAATACGAGCAGCACGGCATCCCCGCGCCGGTGGTCGCGCAGTATCTGCGCGAAAACCGGGTGGTGTGCGAGAAGAACGACCTCAACTCGCTGCTGTTTCTGCTCACGCCCGGCGTCGAATCCAGCAAGGCGGGCACGCTGGTGAGTTCGCTGGTGGCGTTCAAGCGGCTGCACGACGACAATGCGTTGCTTGACGATGTGATGCCGGAGTTCGTCCAGCGCCGGCCTGCTCGCTATCGCGGCCTGCGGCTGCGCGATCTCTGCCGGGACATGCACGAGTTCTACCGTTCGGCCAACATCAGCGGGTTGCAGAAGGCGCAGTTCCGCCGGGAGCATCTCCCCGAACCGGCCATGACACCGCAGCAGGCTGCGCGCCACCTGACGCGCAACAACGTGGACTATCTGCCGATCGACGAGATCGCGGGAAGGATCGCGACCACTCTGTTCGTGGTCTATCCGCCGGGTATCGCCACCATCGTTCCAGGCGAACGGCTGACGGAGCAGGCGGCCCCGATGGTGGCGTATCTCAAGGCGTTCGAGCGCGCCGAGAACCTGTTCCCGGGATTCGGCGCCGAGATCCAGGGCATCTATCGCGAGGTGGAAACCGGCGGTACCATCCGATTCCATACCTATGTCGTTCGCGAGAACAGCGATGGCCGCTGAACCGAGCCTTGATCTGCATGATGCGCCCGCCGCGCATCCGTTGCCTCAAATCGTCATCCGTCCATCCCGTGACGACGATGTCGACGCGATGCTCGCGATCTACCGCTATCATCTGCGCCACGGCGTCGAGCCCGGCGCCGTCCAGGTCGCGGAGATGCCGCATCCCGACGATCTGAAGCAACGGCGCAAGAATATGCGCAGCCGCCGGTTGCCGCATATCGTGGCTGAGATCGATGGCGCTGTGGTGGGCTATGCCTACGCCGTACTGTTTCGCAAGCGGCCGGCCTATCGTTACACCGCGAAGCATTCGATTTATGTGCACCATGATCATCTGCGGCATGGCGTGGGGCGCGCGCTGCTGCCGGCGCTGGTCGATGCCTGTGCCGCGGCCGGCTACCGGCAACTGATCGGCTATATCGATGGCGTCAACACCGCATCCATCCGCCTGCACGAGAGCTGTGGTTTCCGGCAGGTCGGTTACCTGCCGGCGATCGGCTACAAGTTCGGGCGCTGGGCCGACACGGTGATGATGCAGCGCTCGCTCGGCGCGGGCGACACCACGCTGCCTGATGCGGTTGTTCAGCTGCATCCGCCGGGGGCGGGAGAGACCTGAGCGTTGATTGAGCGTGCGATTCCCGTGTGATCCGTCATCCTGAGGTGCCGCGTAGCGGCCTCGAAGGACCACGGCCACAGCCTCTCATGCTCGGGCCGTCGTCCTTCGAGGCGCGCAAGAGCGCGCACCTCAGGATGACGGATCACGCGGGTCGGCTCCGGTCAAATTCTCACACCGGCGGGGTGCCGTGGGTGTGGAAGGACTCGATGGTCTTCAGCCCCCAGGCCTGGCCTTTCTTGCGTTCCTCTTCGGTCCACACGATCGGCTTCCAGTCCGGCGCCAGGATCAGCCGCGCGCCGGCATTGGCGACTTCGACGCGATTGCCGCCGGGTTCATAGACATAAAGAAAGAATGTCTGCTGGACCGCGTGCTTGTGCGGTCCGGTTTCGATATGGACGCCGTTCTCCAGGAAGATGTCGGCGGCGCGCAGGATCTCCTCGCGGCTGTCGAGGGCGTAGGTGATGTGGTGGAAGCGCCCCGGCGTGCCGGAATGATCGCGGGTGTAGGCGAAGTCATAGGTCTTGTTGGAGACCGTCAGCCACATGCCGGCCTCGGTGCCGTCGTTCAGCACGATCTGTTCGGTCAGCCGGCAGCCGAGATAATTCTCGAAGAACAGCCGGTTCGCCTTGATGTCGACGGCAAGACAGTTGAGGTGGTCGAGGCGGCGCACATTGACGCCGCGGGCCGGAAAGCGCTGCGCCTGGTTCTTCAGCGCCGGTTTCAGCTCCGGCGGCGGTTGATACCATTCGGTCTCGTAATAGAGCTCGACGATATGTCCGTCCGGATCGCGGCAGCGAAACGCGGGCCCATGCCCGAGATCGCCGTCGGTCCAGCCGATATCGTGGCCTGATCCCTTCAGCGCGGCGACCCGGCGCTCCAGCGCCTGCGGACTGCGGGCGCGAAACGCCATGTGCTCCATGCCGGAGGTTTTCGACGCCGTCAGCTTGAGGGTGTAGCGCTCGTAATCATCCCAGCCGCGCAGATAGACGGATTCGCCTTTGCGGCCGCTGATGGTCATGCCCATCACATCGACAAAGAACTTCAGGCTCTCGTCCGGTTTGGGCGTGAGCATCTCCATGTGGCCGAGATGGGCCAGGTCAAGGACTGGTTCGCGGATAGGTTCAGTTGTCATGCGGCGCTCGCTTTTGGCTCGGGCGGGGTGTTCGGCTCATTATTGACAAGACCATATCTTTTGTACAAGTGTACAAATAGATCTGCAGAGGAAAAATCGTATGGCGCGGAACCCGAATATGCGGGAAGCGATCCTGAGCGCGGCGGAATTGTTGTTTTCGACCAACGGTTACACCGCCGTGTCGATCCGCGACATCGCCCAGGAAGCCGGCGCCAATCCCGGCAGCGTGACCTATCATTTCAAGAGCAAGGACGGCCTGCTGCTGGAGATCTATCGCCGCCACTGCGGGCCGATGAACCAGCGCCGCATCGAGCTTTTGGTTGCCGCCAACCAGATCCGCGATCCGCAGAACCGGCTGGAGGCGATCGTGCGCGCCTACGTGCTGCCGGCGTTCTCGTCGCGCAGCGATCTCGCCGGCGGCGGGGCGCGGTTCACCCGGCTGCGGGCGGTGATGTCCGCCGAAGGCAACGAGGTGGTCGGGCGCATCATTGCGGAGATTTTCGACGATACGACCCAGGCGTTCATCGCCGCCGTGCAGCAGAGCGTGCCGCATGTGCCGCGCACCACCATCATCTGGCGTTTCCAGTTCGTGCTCGGCGCGCTGTACTACACGCTGATCACGCCCGAGCGCGTGACGCGGCTCTCCCACGGCGAAGCCGATGGCTCCGACGTCGCCTATGCCATCGAA
This sequence comes from Hyphomicrobiales bacterium, assembly GCA_041424235.1. Lineage (GTDB taxonomy): Bacteria > Pseudomonadota > Alphaproteobacteria > Rhizobiales > Xanthobacteraceae > Bradyrhizobium_A. The sequence continues at coordinate 105,040 of JBGMOD010000281.1, read as the reverse complement.
CAACTCGTCGCCGCGACGGTGGCCTCGCTGCAGGCGCCCGACACGACCGAGCATCCGCGCGTGGCCAAGGGGGCGAAAACCCGGCCAGGGCAGTCCGCCGCAGCATCGAAGACCGAAAGCACAGCGACGGCCACCGGGCGATCGGCCAGATAGCTCGTCAATCAGGGATTGGAGGCACAGGGGATGCGCAGGCGCGACCTTTTCACGAGCATTGCGGGTTTGGGCGCCATCACGGCCCTCGACCGGTTGTCACCGGCGCATGCCGCGGACAATACGGCCGCGTCAGTGAAGCCGATCCCCGTGATTGCGGGTCCCGATCCCAGTACGAAGACGCCAGCCTTCAAGGCACCCGCGGGAACCGTCGATACCCATTGTCACATCTTCGGTCCCGCCGCCACTTATCCATTCTCGCCCACGCGCCCGTACTCTCCGCCAGATGCGCCGCTGGCGACGTTTCGCAGCGTGCATGACAAAATCGGTGTGGAGCGCGCCGTCATCGTCAACGCGACCGTGCATGGCTTCGACAACCGCGTGGTGACGGACGCGATCGCGCAGAGCGAAGGACGCTATCTCGGGATCGCGAACATCAACAACGACATGTCGGATGCCGAGCTTCTTGCATTGAGCAAGGCGGGCATCCGCGGCTGCCGCTTCGCGTTCCTGAAACGGCTCGGCGGCGTCGGCGACATGAAGGTGTTCCAGCGCCTGGTCGCGCGGGTGGCGGAGATCGGCTGGCATGTCGACGTCTATCTCGAGCAGGGGACCGTCGGCGAATTCTCCCCCATCCTGAAGGCGCTTCCGGTGACCTATGTCATCGATCACATGGGAACGGTCGACGCGGCCAAGGGCATTGACGATCCGGATTTCAAGGCGCTGCTGGCCCTGCAGCAAAGCGACGAAAAATGCTGGGTCAAGATCACCGGGCCGGAGCGTGCCTCCGCAACCGGGGCGCCGTTCCACGATGCGGTGCCCTTTGCGAGGCGGCTGGTTGACAACGCCCCGGACCGCGTGATCTGGGGCACGGACTGGCCGCATCCGAATGTGAAGGTCATGCCGAACGATGGCGATCTCGTCGACCTGATTCCGCTTTATGCCCCCGACCCCGGCGTCCGGCAAAAGCTGCTCGTCAGCAATCCCGAGCGGCTGTTCAAGTGGACGGCCTCGTTGCACTAACAGATTCAACCCCGATCAGAAGTGAAGCCATGCCCACACCGACCATTCCGGGCCCCGATCCCGATACGCGCACACCGAAATTCAAGCTGCCGCCCTTGGCCTGCGATGCGCACACCCACATCTTCGGGCCGCATCACAAATATCCTTATGCGGAAGGGCGGCCCTACACACCGCCGGATGCGCCGCTGGAGGATTTTCGCGCGCTGCACAAGAAGCTCGGGATCGGCCGCGCCGTCATTGTCAATGCCAGCGTGCACGGCACCGACAATCGCGTGGCGCTGGATGCCATCGCGGTCAGCGACGGCACCTTCCGCGCGGTGGCCAATATCGACGACAGCATCACCGAGCGCGGTTTGCGTGAGCTGCATGAGGGCGGCTTTCGCGGTTGCCGCTTCAACTTCGTCCGCCATCTCGGCGGCGTTCCGGACATGGCCGTGTTTCATCGCATCGTCGCCATGATCACCGACCTCAACTGGCATGTCGATCTGCACTTCGATGCGATCGACCTGCCGGAATATGCCGAGCTGCTGGCGAAACTGCCGGTGCGTTACTGCATCGACCACATGGGACGCGTCAAAGCCTCCGACGGGCTCGACCAACTGCCGTTCCGAACCCTGATCGAGCTGATGCAGCGCGACGAGAAGTGCTGGGTCAAGGTCTGCGGCGCCGAGCGGGTGTCCTCGGCTGGTCCTCCATTCTACGACGCGGTGCCGTTCGCACGCCGGATTGTCGAGACCGCGCCGGAGCGGGTGATCTGGGGAACCGACTGGCCGCATCCCAACGTGAAAGCGATGCCGAACGACGGCGATCTGGTCGATCTGATCCCGCTGTTCGCGCCGGAACCGGAGCTGCAGCAGCAGATCCTGGTCGACAATCCGGCGCGCCTGTTCGAGTTTTAAGCGCAAGATTTCAACAAACAAGACTTCCAGAAACAAGATTTGCCGGGAGAGAGATGGTGAGCTTATCGATGACGGAGACATCTGCCGCGCGGCGCGCGGGCAAGGCGTGGTGGAAGGAGCTCTGGGTCCAGGTCATGATCGCCATGGCGCTGGGCATCGGGCTCGGCATCACGCATCCGGATTTCGCGGTCCAGATGCAGCCGTTCGGCGACGCCTTCATCAAGGCGATCCGGATGCTGATCGCGCCGATCATCTTCTGCACCGTGGTCAACGGCATCGCCCATATGGCCGACATGGCGAGGGTCGGGCGGGTGGCGATCAAGGCGATCATCTATTTCGAGGTGATCACGACCTTTGCGCTGATCATCGGGCTCGTCGCCGTCAATGTCTGGCAGCCGGGCGCCGGCATGAACATCGATCCCGCCACCATCAATGCCAGCGTCATTGAGCCCTATGTCAAGCAGACATCGGCGGTCGGTCTTGTGCCGTTCCTGATGAACATCATTCCCAACACCTTTGTCGGCGCCTTCTCCGAAGGCCACATCCTGCAGGTGCTTTTCCTGTCCGTGATGTGCGGCTTCTCCCTGATCTGGCTCGGTGAGCGTGCCAAGCCGATGACCGATGTCATCGACGTCGGCGCCAAGATGGTGTTCGGCCTGGTCAAGATCGTGATGTGGGCGGCGCCGCTGGGTGCGTTCGGCGCCATCGCCTTCACGGTCGGTAAGTTCGGGGTCGGCTCGCTGTCGTCGCTCGGCAAGCTGATCGGCGGCTTCTACGTCACCTGCATCATCTTCATTGCGGTGGTGCTTGGGCCGGTGGCCGCACTCTGTGGCTTCAACCTGCTGAAACTGATCCGCTACATCTGGGAAGAACTGCTGGTCTGCATCGCCACCACCTCGTCGGAGACGGTGCTGCCGCGCATGCTGACCAAGCTCGAGGCGCTGGGTTGCGAGAAAAGCGTGGTCGGGCTCGTGATTCCGACCGGCTATTCCTTCAACCTGGACGGCACCTGCCTGTATCTTGCCACGGCAGCGGTGTTCCTGGCGCAGGCGACCAACACCCATTTCGATCTCAGCCACCAGATCGGCCTGCTGCTGATCCTGCTGGTGACGTCGAAGGGGGCGGCAGGCATCGCGGGGGCGGCGTTCGTGGTGCTGGCGGCGACGCTGGCTGCGGGCGGCACCATTCCGGTCGCCAGCGTGGCGCTGGTGCTCGGTGTGCACCGGCTGATGTCGCAGGCGCTGACCCCGACCAATCTGGTCGGCAACGCGGTGGCGACGGTCGTCATCGCGAAATGGGAGAATGCCCTGGATACCGAGCGGATGCGGCAGGTGCTCGACGGCAAGCCGGTCTCCGCGGCGTAACAAGATTTCGGTTCGGCCGCGGCGCGTGGCCTGCAAGTCAATCTGCAAGCAGAAAGGAAACACCATGGCCACTGCAAAAACAGGGCTCGTCGTCACGGCCCATCCCGGCGATTTCGTCTGGCGCGCGGGCGGCGCGATCGCCCTGCATGTCAAGAAGGGGTATCGCGTCAAGATCGTCTGCCTCTCCTACGGCGAGCGCGGCGAAAGCCAGTTCGCCTGGAAGGAGGCCGGCGCGACCCTGGAGAAGGTCAAGGCCGGCCGGCGCGACGAAGCGGAGCGCGCCGCAGCGGTGCTCGGTGCGGAGATCGAGTTCTTCGATGTCGGCGATTACCCCCTGCGGCTCAACGAGGCGCATTTCGACCGGATGGTGCACATCTATCGCGACACCAGCCCCTCGTTCGTGCTGACCCACGCGCTGGAAGACCCTTACAATTTCGATCACCCCAACGCCGCGCATTTCGCCCAGGAAACCAGGGTGGTGGCCCAGGCGATGGGGCACAAGCCCGGTGCGAAATACACCTACGCCGCGCCGCCGGTGTTCCTGTTCGAGCCGCACCAGCCGGAGCAGTGCAACTTCAAGCCGCAGGTCATTCTCAATATCGATGAGGTCTGGGACCTCAAGCGCAAGGCGTTCGAGGTGCTGGCCGCGCAAAAACATCTCTGGGAGTATTACACCCGGGTCGCGCTCAATCGCGGTGTGCAGGGCGGGCGCAACGCCGGCACGCCGATGACTTATGGTGAAGCTTATCAACGGCTGTTTCCGGCTGTGGTGGGAGAACTGGCATGAAGACCGTGGTGGTGAGAAACATTCCGCGCGCCGATGATGCGACGGTGCACACGCTGGCCGGTGCCGGGGTCTCGACTGCGCACGAGGCGATGGGGCGCAGCGGACTGCTCAAGCCCTATATGCGCCCGATCTGGGCCGGCGCGGAGGTGGCGGGCAGCGCGGTGACCGTGCTGGCGCAGCCCGGCGACAACTGGATGCTGCATGTCGCCGTCGAGCAATGCCGCAAGGGCGATATCCTGGTGGTCGGCTGCACCACCGAAAACACCGACGGCATGTTCGGCGAACTGCTGGCGACCTCGCTGATCGCGCGCGGCGTGGTCGGGCTCGTGATCGATGCCGGCTGCCGCGACGTCAAGGCGCTGACCAAATTGGGATTCCCGGTGTGGTCGCGGGCGATTTCAGCGAAGGGGACGGTGAAGGCCACGCTGGGCGCAGTCAACGTGCCTGTCGTGTGCGCCGGCGCGCTGGTGACGCCCGGCGATGTGGTAGTTGCCGATGATGACGGCGTGCTGGTGGTCCCGCGCGCGCAGGCCGCTGAGGTGGCCGCCAAGGCGGCCAAACGCAACGCCGACGAAGACGGCAAGCGCAAGCGGCTCGCCTCCGGCGAATTGGGCCTCGACATGTACGGCATGCGCGAGCCGTTGCAGAAAGCCGGCCTTGTCTATGTCGACAAGCCCGAAGACGTGTAACGGCGAGGAGATGTGATGGTTCGACTGGCGCGACTGTGCCCAAGACTATACCTCGCTGTGTTGCTGCTTATGGGCAGTGGCGGTCTGGCGTCGGCTGAATCGTTTCCGTCCAGGCCCGTGCACATTCTGGTGCCCTATGCGGCGGGCGGCGCCGTCGACATCATCGCGCGAACGCTGGGCGACGTGCTAGCCAAGACATGGGGCCAGCAACCGGTGATCGACAATAGGCCGGGAGCAGGCGGCATCATCGCGTCGCAGGCGCTGGTGCAGTCGGCGCCCGACGGATACACCCTGATCCTGGTGGCCAGTGGCCACCCGCTGAACCAGTTCTTTTATCCCAAGCTGCCCTACGACACCTTCAAGGATTTCACGCCCATCACCGAAGTCGGCTATTCGCCGCTCGCGCTGGTGGTCGCCGGCAATTCCCCGGCCGCGGATCTTCGCTCCCTGCTGGCCGACATGCGGCAGAAGCCGGACGCCTTTTCCTATGCCACCTCCGGCAACGGCACCTCGGCGCACCTGGCGGGTGAGTTGCTCAAGCACATGGCCAAGGTGCAGATGACGATGGTTCCCTATCGCGGCGGAGCGCCGGCGGTGACCGCGGTGATATCCGGCGACGTGCCGATCGCCATGAATCCGCTGGCCGAGGTTCTCAGCCAGGTCCAGGGCAAGACATTGCGCGCGCTGGCGGTGACCACCAAGGCCCGCTCCAGTGTGCTGCCGGATGTGCCGACGATCGCCGAACAGGGCGTGCCTGATTACGACGCCGCGGTGTGGTGGGGATTTCTTGGGCCCGCCGGCATGCCGGCCGATCTGGTCGATCGCCTCAATCGTGATCTCATCGCGGCGCTGCGCACGCCCGCGGTCGTAGAACGGCTTCGCGGCCTGGGAGCGGAACCGGTCGGCAGTTCGCCCGCCGAATTCGCCGCTTATATGCACGCCGAGGCGGACCGGTGGGAGCCGATTCTGAAGGCGGCGAATATCAAGATGCAGTGATCGGATATGCGGAGTGCAGCAGATGGCGTCTGAACCGAAACGATTGCGGACATTGCTGGGCGATCACCCGGGAACGGCCGCGCTCAAAAGCGGCCAGCTTGTCTCGGACCATGTGGCGCTGGATTTCGCTGACTATTCGCCGACCAATAAGGGCTTCAAGCCGATGGTGCGGGAGGGCGCGTTCGACGTTTCCGAGATGGCGATTGTCACCTATCTGATGGCGAAGGATCTGGGCAAGCCGATGGTGCTTTTGCCCGCGGTGGTGATGGGTCGTTTCCCGCATGCGCAATCGCTTTACAACGCCGAACAGGGCGAGCTGTCGCCCACCGATCTGCCCGGCAAGCGCGTCGGCATTCGCTCGTTCACCACCACCACCGGGGCGTGGGTGCGCGGGATCCTCGCCAACGACTACGGCGTCGATCTCGATGGCATCGACTGGGTGACCTTCGAAGATCCGCACGTCGCCGAGTACAAGGATACGACCGTGCGGGCGCCGGCAGGCAAGGCCATTGTCCAGATGCTGATCGATGGCGAGCTCGACGCCGTGATCGGAGAAACGTCGGCCGATCCGCGGCTCAAGCCGTTGTTCGCCGATCCCGGTGCGCAGGCCAAGAGCTGGTACGCCAAACATGGCGTGGCGCCGCTCAATCATGTCGTGGTGGTCAGCCAGAGGCTGAACGACAGCGATCCCCAGGCGGTGCGCGAGGTTTACAGGCTGCTCCGGGAGTCCAAGGATCTCGCGCCGCCGTCACAGCCGGATTTCACGCCATTTGGGCTCGCGGCCATGCGGCCGGCGCTGGACCTGATCATCGCGTACGCCGCGCAGCAGGAACTGATCTCGCGGCGGTTTACCGTGGATGAGCTGTTCAGCGACCTGACGCGCGGCCTCAACTGATCTCGACCGGCGCGGGCAGGGCGTTGCGATCGAGCAGCGCGCCCTGGGTGATCAGGATTTTGCGCACGGCGTTCGCATCGACCTTGCCATGATCGGCAAGCGCTGCAGCCGCGACACCGGCCGCCTGGCCCGTAGCGAAGGCCGTTCCCATCACCCGCATCGAGGCCCCCGCGTCGCGATCGCCATCGATGGTGCGGCCGGCCGCGAACAGGTTCGGCGTGTCCGCGCTCATCAGGCAGCGCAGCGGGATATCGTAGGCGCCGCCGTTGGGCGGGAGCTGCATGGTGCTGACGAATGTCTTGCGGTCATGCCATTCCACCCCCCAGGCGCCGAGCGCGATGGTGTCGGGCTGATGCACGCCGCTGGTGACGTCCTGCCAGGTCAATTGCTGAACCGAATTGATGTGGCGGGATTCCCGGGTGCCGAAATCGGGGCCGGTGGCGGCAAGATAGGCCTTTTCGCATCCGGGAATGGTGCGAATGATGTCCAGATACACCCAGGCTTGCTCGCGGCCGGACATTTCGGCGCGGGAGATGCTGGCATTGTCGCGGGGATCGTAATCGGCCGAGGCCAGGTAGCAGACGATATCGCCGGAGCCGGGCAGGCGGCTGACCACGCTGCGGTCCTTGGTGATCGGGCCGAGGCCGCGGGCCCTGGCGCTTTCGACCGCCTTGAGAACCATGTCGGCGGTGATCTGTACGTCCGGCGCGATGCCGCCGAAGCGCGTGCCGAGCGTGCCGAGATTGACGTCGCCATGGTTGCCATACCGCGTGCTAGCGCCGCCGAAGGCGGCCAGATCGCAGTCGCCGGTGGCGTCGACAAAGGTTTTGCCCTGCACGACATGCGCGCCGCCATGATCGTAATAGGTGACGGAGACCAGGCGGTTGTCCTCGCGCCGTGCGCTGCCGACGAAGGCATGCAGCGCAATTTCGACATCGGCCGCGAGACAGACCTCATCCAGTGCGCGTTTGGTGGCCTCCGGATCGATCACGACAAAGACGCCGCGGTGGCGCTTGGGCGTACTGATGCCGCCAAGCCGGCGTAACCTCGCCACCACCTCTTCGGCGACGCCAAACACGGCTTGCTGCGGGCGTTCGCCCAGCGTGTAGAGGCCGCAATAGGTGAGAACGTTGCGCATGGTCGACGCGCCACCAAGACAGCCGGCGCTTTCGATCAGGAGCGTGCGGGCGCCGGTTTTACGGGCGCCGACCGCGGCGCCGGCACCGGCACTGCCGCCGCCGACCACGATGACGTCATAGAGGTCTGCTGACTGCGTCATGGCGTGTCCTTATTGACCGATCCGGATGTTGTTCGCCTTGATGACGGGCTCCCAGCGATCCAGTTCCGCCTTCATCACGGCGCGGAACGCATCGGCGGAATTCGCAACCGGTTCCATGTACAATAGCGCAAGCTTCTCCCGAACCGCGGGATCCGCCACGATCTCCGTGACCGTGTCGCGGATCTTGTCCTGGATGGCGAGGGGCGTGCTGGCCGGCGCGATCAGACCGATCCAGGCATCGGCTTCGACGCCGTCGATGCCGTTCTCGCGCAGGGTCGGCAGATCGGGCAGCAGGGCGGAGCGCTTCGGACTGGTGACCGCCAGCATGGTGAGCATGCCGGCCTTGGCCTGTTCGACCACGGCGGCCGCGGGCAGCACTGCCATCTGCACGTCGTTGCGGGTGAGGGCCGTGACCACATTGGGCGATCCGGCATAGGGAATATGTTCGGGATGCGCGTTGCTCTTCATGGCGATCGCCGCCATCGCGAGGTGGGACAGCGATCCGTAGCCGATCGATCCGAAGTTCAGTTTCGACGCGTCGCGTTTCAGCAGCGCGGCGAACTCGGCAAAGGTCTTGACGCCGAGGTTGTTGCTGACGACCAGCACGCTGGGCTGGCTGGCGACGATGGTGATCGGCGCGAGGTCCTTTGCCGGATCGTAGGGCAGCGACTGGAACAGCAGCTTGTTGAGCACCAGCGGGCCGACGATGGACAGGCCGATGGTGGTGCCGTCCGCGTCCGCCTTGGCGACCGCGTCGGTTCCGGTATTGCCGCTGGCGCCGGGCTTGTTTTCGACCACGAAGGGCGTGCCGAATTTCGCCTGGAACTTGTCGGCGATGATGCGGCCGACACTGTCCGGCGTCGATCCCGGCGCGAACGGGACGATCACACGGACATTGCGCGATGGCCAGGATTGGGCAAAAGCGGAACCGCTCCCCATGGCGGCGGCGATGAGCAGCAAAGCCAGCAGCTTCTTCAAAGGCGCATCTCCCGATCTTGTTGTCCCCGTCGGGGTCGTTATCCCGTCAGGTTGATTTCCTGAGATGCTCGACGGCGTCTTCCGCGCGCAACGGCACCCGTGATGCTTCGTTATTGAGATCGACGAGCTGGATCAAGAGCGCAAGCAGGGTCTTTCTGTCTGACGGTTTCAGCGGCTGCAGCATGCGGGCCTGGGCGCTGTCGACCGAGGCCATCACCTCCTGCAGCAGGACAGCGCCGGCCTTGGTCAGATAGAGCAGTTTGACCCGCTTGTCCTCGGCGCCCGGCTTGCGCTGGATCAAGTCCTTGGTTTCCAGCCGTTCGATCACGCTGCCGAGGGTGGAGCGGTCGAAGGCGATCACGGCAGAGAGGCGCGTGGCATCGATGCCGGGATGGGCGCGGATGGCGACCAGTGCAGCATATTGCACGGGGGTGAGATCGAACGCCCTGCATTCTTCCATGAAGATGGCGACGGCGATCTGCTGCATCCGCCGGAACAGATAACCCGGCTTGGTGTAGACGTCGTCCATCGAAATCGGCGCGGTCTTATTGCGCATTGCAGCATGCTCCGTGCGGATGGTGCTCATGTGGAGCGGAGGAGATGCTGCGCCGGAAATAGCCCTGCAATTTCAATCGGACCTCCCGAAGGTTTTTCTTTTCGGCGGCGGTTGCCTTGAATATTGACAGTATGCACTCTATCAGTATGCTGTCAATTAATCACAAGCAATAACGGCCATAAGTAAGAAACCCGGGAGGCTGATCGTGGATCACGCCATTCAACAGACACCTGAGCGCGACGCCTTCTATCGCAAGATCGACGGCGAGAACCTGTCGGCGTTGTGGAATGTGATGGGAGACCTGATCACGCCGCAGCCGAAGAGCCCGTGCCGGCCGCACCTGTGGAGCTTTGATGCGATCCGCGCCTACATGATGGAAGCGGGCCAGCTGATCACTGCCAAGGAGGCCGAACGGCGGGTGCTGATTCTCGAAAACCCAGGCCTGCGCGGACAATCCAAGATCACGACCTCGCTCTATGCCGGAATACAATTGGTGATGCCAGGCGAGGTTGCGCCCGCGCACCGGCACAGCCAGTCGGCGCTGCGCTTCATCCTGGAAGGCAAGGGGGCCCACACCGCCGTCAACGGCGAGCGCACCCTGATGCAGCCGGGCGATTTCGTCATCACGCCGTCGATGACCTGGCACGACCACGGCAACGAGACCTCGGAGCCGATGTTCTGGCTCGACGGACTCGACATTCCCGTGGTGCAGTTCTTCGATGCCTCGTTCGCCGAGGGGCTTGGCGAGGACCAGCAGCCGCTCTCCCGCCAGCCGGGAGACAGTCTCGCCCGTTATGGCCACAACCTGCTGCCGGTCGACCACAAGCGATCCTCGCAGACCTCGCCGGTGTTCAATTATCCCTATGCCCACACCCGCGAAGCTCTGGAGACTGCCAAGAAGCAAAGCGAGTGGGATGCCTGCCACGGGCTGAAGCTGCGCTACACCAACCCGGTGACCGGCGAGTTCGCGATGCCGACCATCGGCACCTTCATCCAGCTCTTGCCGAAGGGATTTTCAACCGCGCGCTATCGTTCGACCGACGCCACGGTGTTCGCGCCGATCGAGGGGCGGGGCCGTTCACGGATCGGCGACCAGGTTGTCGAATGGGGACCGCGTGACATTTTCGTGGTGCCGAGCTGGCACTGGGTGACGCATGAGGCCGACGAGGAGGCTGTGCTGTTCAGCTTCTCCGACCGGCCGGTGCAGCAGAAGCTTGATCTGTTTCGCGAAGACCGCGGCAACGCCTGAGGACGACAATGACCGATTACGTCATCAATCCGCCGATCATTCCGACCGTGGCCATGGCCGGCGAGAGCGGGCGATTTCCGGTCCGGCGCATCTTCTGCGTCGGCCGCAACTATGCCGCGCACGCCCGCGAGATGGGCAAGGATCCGGATCGCGAGCCGCCATTCTTTTTCACCAAGCCGGCAGACGCGGTGGTCGACAGCGGCGTGACCGTGCCGTATCCGCCGGAAACCAGCAATTTTCATTACGAGATCGAGCTGATCGTGGCGATCGGCCGCGAAGGCTTCGAGGTCAGCCGCGAGGCGGCGCTGGATCTGGTGTTCGGTTATGGCGTCGGCATCGACCTGACGCGCCGGGATCTGCAGTTCGAGGCGCGCGACAAGGGGCGCCCCTGGGATTGGGGCAAGGCGTTCGATTTGTCGGCGCCGATCGCGCCGCTGCATCGCGTCACCAACGGACAGCATCCGGCCAGGGGACGGATCTGGCTCGCGGTCAACGGCACCGTCAAGCAGGATGCCGACCTGACCGAGTTGATCTGGCCGGTGCCGGATATCATCTCGATCCTGTCGCGGTCGATGGTGCTCAAGCCCGGCGACCTGATCATGACCGGGACACCGGCCGGCGTCGGCGCCATCGTGGCCGGCGACAAGGTCACCGGCGGCATCGACGGGCTCGGCAGCATCGACATCACCATCGGTCAGCCGGCGACAAAGCGGTCGCAAGCGGCCTGACCGAACCAATTCGCAGTCACCCAACATCATAAACGAGAGCCTCAACGGCTCCGCTCACGGAGGGACACCATGAAGACCACATCGCTTATTGCCGCCGCGCTAATGCTGTCGGCGACATCGGCTTTCGCCCAGGAGCCGATCAAGATCGGGTTTATCTCCACCTTTTCAGGGCCCTCTGGCCAGCTCGGGCAGGAGCTGCTGGACGGCTTCAAGCTCGGCCTGAAAAGCGTCGGCGACAAGCTCGGCGGCCGTGCGGTGGAGATCATCCAGGGCGACGACCAGACCAAGCCCGACGTCGGACGGCAGCTCGCCGACAAGATGGTCGAAAGCGACCGGGTGCAGATCATCACCGGCATCAATTTTTCTAATGTGATGCTGGCGGTGGCCAAGCCCGTGCTGGATTCCGGCGCCTTCGTGTTCAGCATCAATGCGGGGCCGTCGCAGTACGCGGGCAAGCTGTGCCATCCGCACTACTTCAATGAATCCTTCCAGAACGACACGCTGCCCGAAGCGATGGGCATCTATCTGCGCGAGAACGGCCTGAAGCGCGCCTACCTGATGGCGCCGAATTATCCGGCCGGGAAGGACTTCCTCGCCGGCTTCAAGCGCACCTTCAAGGGCGAGATCGCCGGCGAAGTCTACACCGCCTTCGGCCAGCTCGATTACGCCGCTGAAATCGCGCAACTGCGCTCGGTGAAGCCGGATGCGGTGTTCTTTTTCTATCCCGGCGGCATGGGGATCAATTTCGTCAAGCAGTATGCCCAGGCCGGCCTGAAGGACCAGATCAAGCTGTACGGACCGTCGTTCTCCATGGACCAGACGGTGTTGCCGGGCATGGGTGATGCCGCGGTCGGCGCCTTCGTGTCGACCTTCTGGAGCGAGGATTTCGACAACGCGGCCAGCAAGAAGTTCGCGGCCGATTTCGAGGCGGCCTATGGCCGGATCCCGTCGCCCTATGCCGCCAACGCCTATGACGGCGCCCGCATGCTCGATGCAGCCCTGAAATCCGTCGGCGGCAAGATCGAGGACAAGGCGGCGTTCCAGAAGGCGCTGGAAACCGTCAAATTCGAGTCCGTGCGCGGCAACTTCAAGTTCAACAGCAACCATCATCCGATCCTGGATTCTTACCTCGCCGAGATCGTCAAGGATGCGAAGGGGCGGCCGGTGATGAAGAAGCTCGAACTGATCAAGGCCGATCAGGCGGACTCCTATGTCGGCGAGTGTTCCATGAAGGCCGCCAACTGAGCCCGCAACAACCGCCGCTGTCGTGACGACAGCGGCGTCCGGAGGACGTGATGGGCGCAGCCCTGTTCATCGAGCAGTCGCTCAATGGCCTGCAACTGGGAGTCCAGCTGTTCCTGATGGCGGCCGGGCTGACGCTGGTGTTCGGGATCATGAACATGATCAACCTGACCCACGGTTCGCTGTTCATGATCGGTGCGTTCCTGGCGGCGACGCTGCTGGCGCGGACCGGCAGTTTCCTGCTGGCGCTGCTGGTGGCCGTGCCGGCGACGGCGCTGGCCGGCGCGCTGCTGGAGGCGGCCGTGCTGCGGCGGTTCTATCATCGCGGCCATCTCGACCAGGTGCTGGTGACGTTCGGCCTTATCATGGTGCTCAATGAACTCACCCGCATGGTCTGGGGGCCGGTCCCGGTGCCGATGCCGTTGCCGCAGCTGCTGTCGGGATCGGTGACGCTGCTTCCCGGCGTGGTCTATCCAAGCTTCCGGCTGGCCATCCTCGGTGTCGGCATTGCGGTGGCGGTGGCGCTGTATGTCATCGTGGCGCATACGCGGATCGGGATGTGGGTCCGCGCCGGCGCCAGCAACCGCGACATCGCCTCCGCCATGGGGGTGAACGTCGAGTTGATCTTTTCATTGGTGTTCGCGGCGGGAGCGGCGCTGGCGGGCCTTGCCGGCATCATGGCGGGGCCGATCAGCGCGGTGCAGGTCGGCATGGGCGAGCCGGTGCTGATCCTCGCTCTGGTGGTCACGGTGATCGGCGGCATCGGCTCGATCAAGGGGGCGTTCATCGCCGCCGTTCTGATCGGCGTGGTCGATACGTTCGGGCGGGTGCTGCTGCCGCCGGCATTGGGCAGCATGCTGATTTTCATGATGATGGCCGCCATCCTGGCCTGGCGTCCGCGCGGGCTGTTCCCGGTCCATGGATGAGCAATGACTGAACAACTCGTCACCGCCGCGATTACCGCCACACCGCGCCGCCCGTTCGCGGATCTGGCGGCGATCATGCTTCTCATCGTGTTGCTGGCGCTGCTGCCGGTCGCGGCCTCGTTGCTCGGCAATCCGTTCCTGATCAAGATCGGCACCCGCATCGTCGTGTTTTCGATTGCGGCTGTGGCGCTGAATCTGGTGCTTGGCTTCGGTGGCCTGGTCAGCCTGCTGCACGCCGGTCTGTTCGGGATCGGCGGCTACGTGGTCGGCATCATGGCGTTCCATGCTGACAGCGGCGAGGCCTTTCTCGGGCTGCTGCCGGGGACGGGCGAACTCGCGATCCTGCTGCCGCTGGCGATGCTGGTGTCGGGTATTGCCGCAGCCGGCATGGGCGTGATCTCGCTGCGCACCAGCGGCTCCTATTTCATCATGATCACGCTCGCCTTCAACCAGATGCTCTATTACTTCTTTGTCGCCTTGCAGCAGTATGGCGGCGAAGACGGTCTGCAGATCACAGCCGATCTCACGCTGTTCGGACACGCGGCGACGTCGCGCATACCCTTCTATTACGGCTGTGTCGCCGCGCTCGCCGTGATTCTGGTGGTGTTGCAGCGCCTGATCGACAGCCGGTTCGGCGTGGTGCTGCGTGCGTCCGCGCAAAACGAGCGGCGGCTTACGGCGCTGGGCATCGCGCCGCTGCGCTACAAGCTCGCCGCATTCGCGCTGTCCGGGGCGATCGCGGGGCTGGCCGGCGCGCTGCTCGCATCCGGCCAGCAGTTCATCAGCCCTTCGGAGATGTCCTGGGTGCGCTCGGGCGACCTGGTGGTGATGTGCGTGCTCGGCGGTATGGCGCTGGTGTGGGGGCCGGTGATTGGCGCTGCGGTTTTTCTGGTGCTGGAGATCGTGCTGTCGGGCTGGTCGGTGCACTGGCAGCTGGTGTTCGGCCTGTTCATCATCGCCGTCGTGGTCTCGCTGCGCGGCGGCCTGACGGACTTGTTTCGTTTCGTCGCTGCAAGGGAGTTCCGGCGATGAGCGAACCTTTGTTGCAGGTGAGGAGCCTGGTGAAACGGTTTGGCGGCCTGATCGCCACCAACAACCTGGACCTCGATGTGTTGCTCGGCGAGACCCTGGCGCTGATCGGCCCCAACGGCGCCGGCAAGACCTCGTTGATTTCGCAACTGCAGGGCGATCTGACGCCGGATGGCGGTTCGATCCGGTTCGCGGACCGGGACATCACGCGCGAACCGGCGCATCGCCGCGCGCGGATGGGGCTGGCGCGCTCGTTCCAGATCACCTCGGTATTTCCCGAGTTCTCGCTGCTCGGCAATGTGGCTGTCGCGGTCCAGGCGCGCCGTGGCCACAGCTTCCGGTTCTGGCGCAACGCGTCCCGCGACAGCGAGCTGTCGGATCCCGCCCGCGAAGCCCTTGATGTGGTGGGCCTGTCGCATCCGCAGCGGCGTGCCGGCGACGTGTCGCATGGCGAGCGCCGCCAGCTCGAACTGGCGATGGCGCTGGCGATGCAGCCGCGCCTGCTGCTGCTGGACGAGCCGATGGCGGGGATGGGCCGCGAGGACAGCGCCCGCATGACAAGGCTGCTCGGTGATCTGAAGCGGACGTATTCGATCCTGCTTGTGGAGCACGACATGAACGCGGTGTTTGCGCTGGCGGACCGTGTGGTCGTGCTGGTGTCAGGACAAGCCATCGCCAGCGGCGATCCCGAGGCCGTTCGCGCCGATCCACAGGTGCGGGCGGCCTATCTCGGGCATACGTGAGGTGACGATGCTGGAGATCCGCAATCTCAGCGCCGCCTATGGCCAGAGCCAGGTGCTGTTCGACATCTCGTTCTCGATCGTGCGAGGGCAGGTGGTGACGCTGCTCGGCCGCAACGGCATGGGCAAGACCACCACGGTGCGGGCGCTCTGCGGGCTGCTGCCCGCACTGGGCGGCACGATCACGTTTGCGGGCGCGCCGATCAACCGGCTGCCGCCGCACCGTATCGTGCGCCTCGGCCTTGGCCTCGTGCCCGAGGGGCGGCACATCTTTTCCAACCTGACCGTGCGGGAAAACCTGCTGATGGCGCAGGCCAACCCGCTGGCCGCGGCTGATCCCTGGACCATGGACAAGGTGATCGACTTTTTCCCGCGGCTCGGCGCGCGGCTGTCCAACGGCGGCGCGCAGCTCTCCGGCGGCGAGCAGCAGATGCTGGCGATCGGCCGGGCGCTGATGACCAATCCGAGCCTGCTGGTGCTGGACGAGGCCACCGAGGGGCTTGCTCCGGTGATCCGCGAGGAGATCTGGACGCGCCTGAAAGCGCTCAAGGCGCAGGGCTTGTCGATGCTGATCATCGACAAGGAAGTCGATGCGCTCAGCGCGTTCGCCGACCACCATTATGCGATCGAAAAAGGCGAAGTGATCTGGAGCGGTGACAATGCGGCGCTGCTGGCTGACGCCACAGTTCGGCAGAAGTTCTTGGGGATTTGAGATCGAACCGGATGCCGGGGCCTAGAGCGCCTCGATGAAGGCGACCATCTTGTGCCGCTGCTCGGCGTCGGGCAGCGGGCCGCGCATGGCGCCGGCATTGTCGGTCATGTGCTTGGCGTCGGAGGTGCCGGGGATCACGGCCGTCACGCGGGTGTCGCCAAGCAGATATTTCAGAAAGAACTGCCCCCAGCTCTCCGCAAACTCCCGCGACCAGTCCGGAAGCTCCTTGCCGTGCACCGCACGAAACAGTCGGGCACGGCCGAATGGGAGCGCGGTCAGGACGCCGGCGCCGATGTCGGCGGCCAGCGGCAGAATGTGCTTTTCAGCCTCACGGTTGTCGATGGAATAATCGACCTGGACGAAGTCCGGCTTCTCGCGCTTGAGTACGGCCTCGATCACCGGAAAATCCTGGCGGTAGGTCGAGGTGATGCCGATGTAGCGGCACGTGCCCTGGGCTTTCCACGCCTTGAACTTTGCCAGCGACTGGCTGGTGCGATGCACGTTGTGATGCTGCAGCAGGTCGAGTTTCGTGACCTTGAGCCGGCGGAGCGAGCGCTTCAGTTCATCGGCGTCAGGCTCTTCGAGTTTGGTGGCGATGAACAGCTTGTCGCGCAGATTGCTGGAGGTGATGAAGTCACCAAGCACGGCTTCCGCATCGCCATAGGTCGAAGCCGTATCGATCAGGCGGGCGCCCGATGCGATCAGCGCCTGCACGACGGCTCCGGCTTTCTGGCTGGTCTGATCGTCCTGGGTGTCGAATACGGACGCGGTGCCGAGGCCGACGGCCGGAATCTTCTCGCCGGTGCCGGGAATTGCACGCATGAGCAGCGGAGCGTCCGTTTGAGCAAGGGCCGGAGTTGCCATTAGTGCGGCCGCGCCGGCCGTCAGCGCGAAGTCTCGTCGCGTGATGGACACCATGATCTAGGCTCCTTCAATCACGGGGGCGGGTCGAGGGGTGCGGCGCTCTTGCGAACGGCCCAGCGCGATCGACAGCACAATCCAGCCCAGCACAATCGGAAGCGCGCACAGCGCAATGGCGCCGAGCTTCAATCCCAGGCCTTGCAGGGCATCGTACACCCAGCCAAACAACGCGTCCGAGCCCCGATAGATCACCACATCGATAAAATTCTTGGCCTTGTACTTTTCTTCGCGGCCGACGACGGTGAAGAACACCTGCCGGGCCGGATTGGCGATCGCGAAGTTCATCCAGCGCTGCACCACTTGCAGCGTCACCACGACCGTGAGGCTCGGCACCAGCGCAACCGCCGCGAATCCGGCGACATACACGGCTGGCAGCGCCGCAGCGGCGATGCCGGTTCCGAACCGTTTGAGGAGCTGTCCCGTCGCGAACACCTGTGTCGCAAGGCTGAGCAGGCCGACCGCGAGGTCGATGGTCGCGAACAACTGGGTTTGCGCGGCCCTGTCGTGAATCGTCTCAGCCACAATATTCGCCTGGGCGAAATAAGCGATGGTCGCGCCAAACGAGAGCAGGCCGACCCAGGCGCCGACGCCGAGCAGATAAGGCGAGCGGATCAGCTCGGGCAAGGCGGCAAAAGCGCCGCCGCCGATGCGGTGCGTTTCCGGGCGCTGACCTGATTGCGATGCGGCGGCACGTTCGAGCCGGGAGACGCAGAACACGGCCAGTTCGAGAAACAGGGCGGCTGCAATCAGCAGATTGATGGCGCCGAGCGGCTTGGCCAGCGCGATGGTAATCACGGGCCCGAGCAAGGCGCCTGCGGTGCCGCCGGCGCCGATGAAGCCGAACAGCCGCTTGGCCTGCTCGGCGGTGAACAGGTCGGCCATGAAAGACCAGAACACGGCGACCGCAAACAAATTGAAGACGCTGACCCAGACGAAGAACACCCGAGCGACGATTACCTCGGCAACGCCGAAGGTCAGAAGCAGCCAGAACAGCAGCAGGTTGATGACAAAGAAATGATAGACGATGGGGATGAAGCGGGTCCGGGGCAGCCGCCCCACCAGCCATCCATAGACGGGCTGCGCCACCAGCAAAGTGACGAATGTCGCCGTGAACAGCCACGGCAGGTTTCGTGTGCCGCCTGCGATGCCCATCTGGTCGCGCAGTGGCCGCAGCACATAATAGCCGGCAAGCAGGGCAAAGAAGTAGGCGAATGACCACAGCGCCGCGGCGCGCTCCTGCGGTGTGGCCGGCACCGCGCGCTGCAGCCATCTCTGCAATGGCGTCATGGTGTGAGCGAGAGTTTTTGCTTCAGTTCGGCCGCCGTCACGTTCTGGCCGTAGCCGGGCGCGCCGCGCTGGAAACGACTGGCATCGGCGAGTTTGCCGACCACCACCGGGTCAAACCCCGCGTCCCGTACCAATCCGGATGCGGTCGCGACGGCCTGCTGATCGTCGCCGGCAATCGGGATGGCGAGCTTGGGGTCAGCGCGGTTCGCCTCGCGCGCGAAGATCGTATAGGAGAGGGTATTGAACGCGCGTACGACGCGTGCGTCGGGGAAATACTTCTGCGAGGTCACTCCGATGCCGTCTTTCTCGACTTCCTCGGTGACCGCGCCGTCTCGGCTCGACACCGCATTGTTGGCGTCGATCAGGACCTTGCCGGCCATCGCCTTGCCGTAGTCCTTGCCGATCTGCGGCACGGCGCCGTAGGGGACGGCGATGAAGATGACGTCACCGAACGCGATGGCCTGTTCGACGGTTCCCGCTTGTGCCAGCGATCCGAGGCCCGCAACCAGGTCCTTCAGCTCTTCCGGATGACGCGACGAGAAGAACACCGGGTGACCGGCTTTGATCCACAGGCCGCCGATGGTGCTGCCGATGTGACCGGAGCCGATGATGCCGATTTTCAGTTTTGCACCGGCCGCCGTCTGCGCGTGCACACCCGTCGGTCGTACGATGGCTGATGTCAGAAGGGCTGCGGCCAGCCCCACAAATGCGCGGCGTCCAGGATCGGGGAGGAAGCGCTCGGTGCTGACATGATCGGCTTTGAAATCGTTCGGCATGGGCACACCAGATTTCGAGGCAGGAATGTCATGGGTAGCACACAATCATGGTCGGAGGCCGGGGCTCGCACAGAAGTGATTCACACGTGAAATTCGATCTCAGTGCACGCGCGCGAGATAATATGCGAGGTCGGCGATCTGGGTTTCCGTAACCGGTTGCAGCACGTCGGCCATGGTCGCGTCATAGCCATGACGGGTGTTGCTCTTGTACTCGAGCATCGTCTTTGCCAGATAATCCTCGCGCTGGTTGGCGATGTGGGGAATGTTGTCGCGGCCTGCAAAGTCCAGGCCGTGGCAGGAGTTGCAGCGGTTCTGCTGCACCAGCGCCTCGGCGCGCTGCATGCGGGCGGCGTCAGGTGTATCGGTTGGCGGCGCCGGCTTCGGTAGTTTGCCGATCAGATCGGAAAACGTTCTGAGATCGTCATCACTGAGATCTTTCGCCATGTCGTTCATGACGTCGAACACCCGCAGCTTCTCGCGGAACATGTAGAGCTGGATCAGCACATAGGCCGGCTGCTGGGCGCCGAGGGACGGGGTGTTGTCGGTGGTCGACTGCCCCTTGTCGCCGTGGCAGGCGAAGCAGGTCGCGACACGTTGTTCAACGGTGTCGGCCTTTGCGGCACAGGTCAGCAGCAACAAAGCGAGGAGGGCAGATGCGACGCGCATTCAGGGACCAATTCGATGAACTGTTTGATTGAGACAGCCACCGGAGCCGGAACCGGCTCCGGTGGCGTGTTGGCGCTTAGTGTGAAGCGACCTTCTGCTTGCCGTAGGTGATGCGATAGACCGCGCCATTCCAGTCGTCGGACACCAGCAGCGAGCCGTCCTTCAGCTGCAGCACGTCCACCGGGCGTCCCAGGTAGTTGTTGTTCTCGATGAAGCCGGTCAGGAACGGCTCGACCGATTTGACGGTACCGTCCTTGTTGAGTTTCACGACCACGATGTCGCCGCCGACCTTGTTGGTCTTGTTCCAGGAGCCATGGCGCGCAACGAAGATCACGTTCTTGTAGGCTTTCGGGAACATGTCGCCGGTGTAGAAGCGCATGCCAAGCGAGGCGGAATGCGGCCCCATCAGGGTCACGGGCGGGGTGAACTCGCTGCAGGAGTGGCCCCAGCCGAATTCGGGATCGACGATATTGCCCTGGTAGCAATAGGGCGCGCCGAAGTCCTGGCCGGCCTTGGTCACGCGGTTGAGTTCGTCCTCGGGCACGTCTTCCGACATCCAGTCGCGGCCGTTGTCGGTGAAGTACATCTGCTTGTTGACCGGATTCCAGTCAAAGCCGACCGAGTTGCGGACGCCGACCGCGTACAGTTCCACGCCGGTGCCGTCGAGATTCATGCGGCGGATCTGGCCGTGATCCTTGTCGTGCAGCACGTTGTTGCCGGGCTGGCCGACCGGGACATAGAGCTTGTTGTCGGGGCCGATGCCGATGAACTTCCAGCCATGCGCTTCGTCCTTCGGCAGGTCGTCATAGACCAGCGTCGGCTTCGGCGGATTGTCGATGACGTCCTCGACCTTGTCGATCTTCGAGATCTTCGAGAGTTCGGCGATATAAAGCGTGCCGTCGTGATAGGCGAGGCCGTTGGGACGATAGAGACCGGAGGCCAGAACCTTGACCTCGCGTTTGCCGTCCTTGTTGCGGATGGCATAGACCTTGTCGACCAGGCGGCTGCCGACGAACACGGTGCCCTTGTCGCCTTCGCGCATCGAGCGGGCATTGCCCACGCCCGACGCATAGACTTCGACATTGAAGCCCGGCGGCACCTTGAGCTTGGCCACAGGCAGCTTGTCGGCGGCGGTGGGAATCGGTGGCGAATTGACCGGCGCGAGCTTGGCGGCGGCGGCATTGTCCGGTCGGCCGATCAGCGGAGATCCCGGAGGAAGCGCCGGTGCGGCGGCTGCGGGCGCCGCCGGCGCGGCTGGCTGTTGCGCGTGCGCATCCAGCGTGAGCAAGCCGAACACAGCTCCCGCGAGCAGCAAGCTGCGTGAAGCAGTCAGATAAGATGTCATGAAATTCTCCCTCTTCGGACACCGCATCAAACGGTTGCTTCGATTGCAGATCGCCAGCCAGTGCCGCGGTTCAAGTCTCTAATACTTCGTCGTGGATATGCAATTGCTATTTATCGGCTGCTCATTAGCGTTATGGAATGCGAGAATCGTTGTCCGCAAACAGCGACGAATTTTCTGCACCTGGATCAATTGGCGCAGCACAATCCCGCAGCGATCGGCATACTCAACATCGCGTGAACGTTTTGCCGCGCCGCGAGCGGAACCGGCATAAAGGCCGTAGGAAACTTGGTCTCCATCGCTTCTGCTGCACTGCAACCGTCAAGAATATTATCTAGTTCGTTGGTCCTATGAACTTTCCAGCGGCGGGATGTTTATTATATGCTGGCGCAGCGGCAATCGCGCCGTATCTCCCCAGAGACCTCAGGAGACTTCATAATGGCTTGGAAAACACCAAAAATCGTCGAAGTGCCGGTGGGCCTCGAGATCAATATGTATGCTTGTGCGGTCCGCAAGTAATCACGGCACCACATAAGACGTTCTGGAGAGGTGGAGGCTGGCCCTTCTGTTGTGATGACCGTCCGTCGCAAGACGGCGGTATCGCAAGAGGCCACCATCACCTCTTTCGGTTTTTTGGATCGCTGTTCCGTCACATGCGATCTGTTCAGTCTGCTGCTCAGCCCAACTCTTCTCAGTCCACTGTTGCCAGATCAATTTCATGCTTCGTGTGATCGTTCTCGGAGCTGCGGCCGGTGGTGGAATTCCGCAGTGGAATTGCGGTTGTCGGATCTGCCGCGCCGCCCGCAGCGACCATCCTGCCCTGCAGAGCACGCAAACATCAATCGCCGTCAGCGCTGATGATATCCATTGGTATCTGATCAATGCTGCGCCGGATTTGCGCCAGCAGGTGGTGGCCACGCCGCGGCTGCATCCGTCCGCAGGCCTGCTTCGTCACACGCCGATCGCGGGTGTGGTGCTGACCAATGGCGAGGTCGATGCGGTCGCCGGCTTGCTGTCGCTGCGCGAGGGTTCGCCGTTCACGCTTTACGCCCACGACCGGGTGCTGGCGATCCTGCGCGCCAACAGCATCTTCAATGTGCTGAACGACAGACTGGTGCGGCGGGTACCCCTTGCGGTCGAGACCACGGCCGAACTGAGTCGCCCCGACGGCTCGCCGTCCGGACTGGAGATTTGTCCGTTCGTCGTGCCGGGCAAGAGCGCGTGGTATCTGGATGGCACAAATCATCCGGCGGGCGAGGATGGCGAGGGCGATACGCTGGGCTTGCGCATCGGCAGCAAGGACGGAAAGTACTTTTATTTTATCGCCGCCTGCGCAAGGGTAACCGCCGACCTCGGGCGGCGTCTTGCCGGGGCGCCGCTGGTGTTCTTTGACGGGACGCTGTGGCGCGACGATGAAATGATCTCGCTCGGCTTGAGCGCAAAAACAGGAAGAAGCATGGGCCACATTGCCATGTCGGGTCCGGACGGCGCCATCGATGCGCTGGCTGGTCTTGGGATCGACCGCAAGGTCTTTCTGCACGTCAACAATTCGAACCCGGCGCTGATGCCGGATGCGCCGGAGCGCGCGATGGCGACACAGGCCGGGTGGGAGTTCGCCTGCGATGGAATGGAGATCGTGCTGTGAGCGTGACGACGGCCTTTTCGATCAAACCCGGCGTTTCGCTGCGCTCGGCCGATGAACTGGAGCAGCGTCTGCGCGAGATCGGTGCGACGCGTTATCACAATCTGCATCCGTTCCATGGGCTGCTGCACGGCGGCAAGCTCAACAAGGGGCAGGTGCAGGCCTGGGCGCTCAACCGCTACTATTACCAGAGCACCATCCCCATCAAGGATGCGGTGGTGATCTCGCGTTTCCGCGAACGCAATATCCGAATCGAATGGCGCCACCGGATCGAAGATCACGATGGCCATGTCGGCAGCGAGGGCGGCATCGAGCGCTGGCTGAAATTGACGGAAGGCCTCGGGCTGGATTCGGCTTATGTCGAATCCGCCGAGGGCATCCTGCCGGCGACGCGTTTCGCCGTGGATGCCTATGTGCACTTCGTGCGCGACCGCACCCCGCTCGAGGCGATCGCATCCTCGTTGACCGAGCTGTTCGCCCCCAACCTGCATGAAGAGCGGATTTCGGGGATGCTGGCGCACTATGATTTCGTCAACCCCGAGATCATGAGCTATTTCAAGCGCCGCCTGGAACAGGCGCCGCGCGACGCAAACTTTGCGCTGGAGTATGTCAAGGAACACGCGACCACGCCCGCCGAGCGCGAAGCGGTCTGCAATGCGCTGATCTTCAAGACCAACGTGCTGTGGGTGCAGCTCGATGCGCTGTATCATGCCTATGTCAGCGGCCACATTCCGCCCGGCGCGTTCGTTCCGGAGGCCCGCTGATGGCGCCCGCCCGGCAGCGCCTGACGGTGAGCGAGGCGAGCCGGCCGGTGCTGCCGCGCCACGCCAAGCTGCGGTTCGACGAAACGCGGCAGCTCTGGGTCATTCTCGCGCCCGAGCGGGTGCTGGTGCCCGATGAAACCGCGGTCGAGGTGCTGCAACTGTGCGACGGCGCGCGCAGCGTCGCCGACGTGGTCGACGTTCTCGCGGCAAAGTATGTCGCCGATCGCACCGCGATTGCGACCGATGTGATCGCGATGCTGGCCGATCTCGCCGAAAAGGGGTTTCTGACCGAAGCAAAGGATGCGCCGTCGTGACCACCGTCTCGCCCGACCTTCAGGCCGACACCAGCGAATCCAGATCGGACCTCAGGTCCGATCCAACGGATGCGCTGTCGATCATGGAGCAGGGCGCGTCGACCGCGCAGACCTACGGGATTCCGCTTGCGGTGCTGGCCGAACTGACCCACCGCTGTCCGCTGCAATGCCCGTACTGCTCGAACCCGGTGGAGCTCGACCGCTCCGGCAGCGAACTGACGACGGCCGAGTGGAAGAAGGTTCTGAGCGAACTCGCCGAGATCGGCGTGCTGCAGATTCATTTCTCCGGCGGCGAGCCGACGGCACGCAAGGACCTGGCCGAACTGATCCAGCATGCGAGTGATGTCGGCCTTTATTCCAACCTCATCACCTCCGCAGTCCTGTTGACCAGGGACAGGCTGAAAACACTGGTCGATGCCGGACTCTGCCATATCCAGATCAGCTTCCAGGGCAGCGAGCCCGTCGTGGCTGACCGGGTCGCCGGTTTCAGGAATGCCCATGCCAAGAAGATCGAGGTGGCCCGCTGGTCGCGCGAGCTCGACCTGCCGCTGACCGTCAATGCGGTGATGCATCGCCAGAACCTGCATCAGCTGTCCGACATCATCGAGATGGCGGTTGAAGCCGGCGCCGATCGGCTGGAGGTCGCTAATGTGCAGTACTACGGCTGGGCGCTGAAGAACCGCGCTGCGCTGATGCCGACGCTGGAGCAGATCGAGGAGACCAGCCGGATCGTCGAGGAGGCGGAGGTTCGGCTGAAGGGCATCCTGGCCATCGACTATGTGGTGCCGGACTATTACGCGCTGCGGCCGAAGAAGTGCATGGGGGGCTGGGGACGGCAGTTCTTCAACATCTCGCCCGCCGGCAAGATCCTGCCGTGCCATGCGGCGGAGACGATCACTGGGCTGAAATTCGAGTCTGTGCGGAGCAACCATTCCATCGCCTGGATCTGGCAGAATTCTGAGGCCTTCAATCGTTATCGCGGCACCGGCTGGATGCCGGAGCCGTGCAGGAGCTGCGAGTTCCGGGAGGTCGATTTCGGTGGCTGCCGCTGTCAGGCGGCGGCCCTGACCGGCGATGCCGGCAATACCGATCCTGCGTGTACGCTGTCGCCGATGCATGAGCAGATTTTCAAGCTGGCGGAGACCGAGTCCGCGGCGGAGGCCAACCGTTTCATCTATCGCAATTTTGCCGGCGGCACCGTCGAACCCGTTAACGGGTTCGACGATTGATCGGCGGGAGGCGTCAGTCGTTCCGGTTCAGCTGACGTAACACGGTTTCGAAGTCGGTCTGTCCCTTGCGCGTATAGCCCGGATTCTCGAACTCGATCCAGCTTTCGTTGAAGCCGTCGAGCATGCGCATCCGAGGGGTCGGGTGCTTCATGCCCTGCGCTCTGAACAAATTCTCCCAGCCGGCGCGCGGCACTGTCTCGATCCGGATCGGGCGTTCCAGCACTTTTGAGAAACTTACAGCGATCTCGTTGGGGGTGATGCGGCGAGGTCCTTCGAGTTCGACCACCTTGCGTCCAGTCCAGTTCTCCTGAAGCATCTCGGCGGCCACAGCTCCCACGTCAGTGGTGGCAACCATCGGTACAGGTTTGTCGAGCGGCTGCAGGAAGCTGCTGATGACCCCCGTGTCGCGCGCCGGTGCAATGTCCCATTTCGAATTTTCCATGAACCAGCCTGCGCGCAGGAAAGCCACGGGCATCGGCAGGGTGCCAAGTGTCTGCTCCATCAGGCCGAGCCTGTTGAGCAGATTGGGTTGCGTTGCCTGGGCGCCAATGGTGGACAGGCACACCACTTTGCGAGGCTTCGCCGCGGTGAGGGCGGCGTGGACGGCGGCGTCGATCCTGACGGAGTCGGGGAAGCCCGGCTCGGGATCGAAATTGGACGGCATCAGAATGAAGACGCCATCGACACCGCTGAATGCGGCGGTCATGGCCGCGACATCGGTGAGTTCGGCGATGGCGATATCGCAGCCGCGCGCGGCCCAGGGCGCGCCCTTGGCGTCGTCGCGGACAACGGCGCGGACCATCAATTTGGCTGCGAGCAGGGCGCGCGCGACCGCGCCCCCGACCTGACCGGTGGTTCCAGTAACGGCAAACATGGGAAGAGTCCTTGTGGGTGGAAGATGACGCGGCCGATGGGGCCGCGTCGGGATTAAACCGACATCATGCGGCGGCCTTGTCCCAGGCCGGCGCGAAGCCCGGATTGACGAAACGCTGGGTCTTGGGCAACGCCGCGATCACGCGCCGGTCGTCATTGTCGAGTTTCAATTTCAGGGCGTCGAGATTGCTTTGCTGGCTTGCCGGCCGCTGCGCCTTCGGAATGGCGGCAACGCCATCCTGATCGAGCAGCCATTTCAGCGCGACCTGTGCGGGCGTGGCGTCGTGTTTTTTGGCGATGGCGACGAGTTCCGGAGTCTCGGCCAGCCGTCCCTGTGCCAATGGCGCGTAGGCGACAACGGGGATCGACTTGCCGGCCAGGTAATTGCGGATCGGTGTCTGGTCCAGCAGCGCGTGATATTCGATCTGGTTGCAGGCGATCGGCGCCCCGATGTTGTCGATGCTTTCACGCAGCAGCGGCAGGGTGAAGTTGCAGACGCCGATGGCGCGCGTGCGGCCTTCCTCCCTAAGCTTCATCAGCGTGTCGAACACGGCCGGCAGGTTCATGGCCGGCGAGGGCCAATGCACCAGATAGAGATCGACGTGATCGAGCCCGAGTTTTTTCAGGCTGGTGTCGTTGGCGCGGCGGATCGCGGCCGGCGCCAGCTGGTCGTGCCAGACCTTTGTGGTGACGTGCAGCCCGGTCCGGGTGATTGCGGAGGCCGCAATCGCCGCGCCGACTGCCTCTTCGTTGCCGTACATCGCGGCGGTGTCGATATGGCGATAGCCCAGCGACAGCGCACTTTCGACCGCTGCGCGGCAGGCGTCACCCTGGAGGCGGAAGGTGCCGAGGCCGAGGCGCGGAAGGCTGATGCCCTGCGTTTGGATGGTGTCCATGATGACGTCCTTGTGGCGTTGGATGAGTGCAGGCCGTGGCCGCCGGCCTACCAGCGGACGGTCTGTCCGCGGTAATCGAGATAACGAAGGCCGGCCTTGCCGACATAACTGGTGATGGTGTCGACCACGCGCGGAATGCTGTCCTCGATGCCGAGTGAAGCGTTGGCGCCGCCCATGTCCGTGCGCACCCAGCCCGGCGCGATGATCAGGAACGAGCGAGGATCCCCGGCGTGGCGGGCGGCAAAGGATCGCATCAGGGTGTTCAGTCCGGCCTTGCTGGCGCGATAGACCTCCCAGCCGCCGTTCTCGTTGTCGGTTACGCTGCCGAGGCCCGACGACATCACGCCAATGCTGCCCGTGGGCGGAACGAGGCTCTCGAAGGCTTCGATCACGCGCATCGGGCTCAGCGTATTGGTCACCATGACACGAATGAATTCGTCGGTGCTGGTCTTGCCGATGGTCTCAAAGGGACCGTTGGCCACGCCGGCATTGACGAACAGCAAGTCGAAATGCCGTGCGCCGAGCCGCTGGCGCAGCGCCGCGACCTGGTCGGGGTCGACGATATCGACGGTTTCGATCTCCAGCCGGCCTTTGTTCCCCGCGGCCAGGGCGTGCAGCGGCGTCCGGTTCGAACCGCGGACCGTGGCGACCACATGCCAGCCGCGCTTGAGATATTCTGCGGCCAGCGCCAGGCCGAGGCCGCGGGAAGCGCCGACGATCAACGCGGTGGACGATTCAGATGAGGACATGAGGAAATCCAGTGAAGGTCGTGAGCGAGCCAACGGTTGGGGCCGGGGAAGGTTGCCTCGACCGGTGGGCCACCATGCCATGGATCGGGTTTTGACTTAAGTGCGCTTCTGTCACATCATTACTGACTAAAAATCAGGAATAGGCCATTTATAAATCAGGACTAGTCCATGGCGTTCGATGGGCGATTGCTGGCCGGCGTCAGCGTGCTGGCCGCGGTGGTGGAAGGCGGCAGCTTTGTGCAGGCTGCTGAAATTCTTGGACTTTCAGCGTCCGGCGTCAGCCGGGCCGTGGCCCGGCTAGAAGCACGAATGGGTGTGCGGCTGCTCGATCGCACCACACGCTCGATGCAGCTGACCGACGAGGGCCGCCGTTTCTACGAGCAGGTCGGGCCGATGCTGACCGACATCGAGGACGCCGCAAAGGTGGCGTCGGGGTCGGCGAGCGAGGTGCGCGGGCGGCTGCGCGTGGACATCGACCCGTTCTTCGCGCAGTTGCTGCTGACCGAACGCCTGGCCGATTTCCTCGAACGTTATCCGGAGTTGTCGCTGGAATTGGTGACCCGCGATCACGCCGGCGACCTGATTGCCGACGGCATCGATGTGGCCATGCGGTTTGGTGAACCCGCGCAGTCGTCGGCGATCGCGCGCAAGCTGCTCGAAACCCGGGTGTTGACGGTCGCGTCTCCAGGCTATCTGCAGCGATATGGCCGGCCGAAGCATCCGAGCGACCTCACCAGACATGCCTGCGTTCACTTTCGCGACCTGGCGACAGGGCGGCCGTTTGAATGGGAGTTTCACAAGGGCCGAAAGGTGATCACGGTGGATACCGGAGGCCGGCTCACCGTCAGCGATGTCGGCACCATGCAAAGCGCCTGCGTGGCCGGCGCGGGTGTCGCGCAAGTCCTGGCGCTGTGCGTTCAGGATGCGCTCGATCGGGGCCTGCTGATCGACCTGTTTCCGGATTGGCCGGATGAAACATTTCCGCTTTACGCGCTCTATCCCTCGCGGCATCAGCCGGCGGCGAAGGTGAGGGCGTTCATCGATTTTGCGCTTGAGGTTGTCCGCTGACTCGGCCGCTCAGGTCTGGCC
Source organism: Hyphomicrobiales bacterium (assembly GCA_041424235.1). Taxonomy (GTDB): domain Bacteria; phylum Pseudomonadota; class Alphaproteobacteria; order Rhizobiales; family Xanthobacteraceae; genus Bradyrhizobium_A. The sequence goes on along the minus strand of JBGMOD010000281.1, from coordinate 76,250 downwards.
GCCCAAATCTTCTGGCCGCTCAAAGCGACGCGTTCGAGGATCTGGTGGTACGACTGAGGCAGACGCCGGAATGGCGCCATGTCACACGTGACGTCGATATCCGTCTGTCGCGTGATCCGCGCCCCTGAAGCACCGACGTTGCAGCTTCTCCCTTGCAGGTACAACGAGGCGTCTGCCGTCTCTGCGAAGTGGCTCAGTTGTGGGGGACGACGACGTAAGGGGTGGTGTAGGGCTCGACACGAAGCGAGCTGTTGGCGATCAGGCCGATCTTGGCAGTGGGCGCCTGCTGCAGTTCACCGTTCTGGCCGCGATGGACATTGTATTGCCAGACCGTGATGTCGCCCTTCTGCGCGATCGCGTGGGCAACCGCGCCGGCATCCGTGCCGCCCAGCGCCTTGAGCTCAGCATCTGTAAGTCCGATGACGATCTCGTCCTTGACGGTGACAACCTTGAACAGGTTCGTCTTGGCCTCTTGCGCCCATGAACATTGCGTAGCGGCGACCATCAGCGCTGCCAAAGCAACGCGCCTGACAATTTTGTGCCCGGAAAACATTCTTTTGTCCTTTGGATGGGTGAAGCGAGCGAAGCCGTATGTTGCGTTTGTCGCGGCGGCCGGGCGGTCGGTTCATAATGCAGGTTCGGAAACGGGCCTCTTTGCGGCGCAACCAAGTGGGTGCGCGCACGACAAGACGTTGCTGTTCAGACACTCGACAAGCCACTGGTTTCGGGCCATGCTGACTTATCAGGTTGTCGTATAGGTTGGTGGAGCAGGACAAATCGTTCGTTCCGCGCGCCGAAATTAAGTCAGGGACGAAAAGCAAAACAGTCGGGAATTGATCAGGCATCGAGACAACGGCGACGATCGAAATGCCGTGTCCGGTAGACCAGATCAGACAATAAAAAAGCCTGGGAGGGCAGACATGTCGATCACACGTCGCAACTTTACCATTGGCACTGCAGCGGTCGGCGCGTCGGCGCTCGGGATCGCCCGTCCCGCGATCGCGCAGGTCGAACCGATCAGGATCGGCTGGCTGGCTGCGCTGACCGGGGCGAGTTCCGCGCCGGCCATCGGCTTCAATCGCGGCGTGATGTTTGCCGCAGCCGAGATCAACGCGGCCGGTGGTGTGAAGGGGCGCAAGATCGAACTCACGACCCGGGATACCCAGGGCGATCCGGCAAAAGCCGTCAACGCCACCCAGGAAATGATCAGCCAGGTGAAGGTCCATGCGATCTGGGGGCCGACCAATTCAGGTGAATCGCTGGCGGTGACGCCGATCATGGCGCGCAGCAAGACTCCCAACGTGCATCCCTGCGTGGTGGAAAGCCTGATCGACACCACGAAGTTTCCCAATGCGTTCCGGATGGCTCCGTCGAACACCCAGTGGGACGATGCGGTGCGCTTCTATGCCATCAAGGTTCTCAAGGCCAAGAAGGTTGCGGTGGTCGCCGATACCACCGGTTACGGCGTGTCCGCCGTGAAATCCTCCGTCGAAGGCTTCAAGAAGGACGGGATCGAGGTCGTCTATCAGGCGACCATCGACGCAACCCAGCCCGACATGACCCCCGACATGCTGCGGGCCAGGAATGCCGGCGCCGAGGCCATCGTGATGTGGAGCACCTCGAGCGGGATGGCGGCGCGCATGTTCAATGCCCGCGCCAGCATGGGCTGGGACGTTCCCTTTGTCGGGCATCCCTCGCTGTCGTCAGGCGACATCGCCGGTCTGGTCGACAAGAAATCGAACTGGGAGAAGGTTTATGCGGTGGGCTACCGCAGCTGCAGCTTCGATCAGGCCGGCAAGCTGCCGCCGCGATCGGAGGAACTGGTCAGCCGGATGAAGGGCAAGGTCGAACTCAACGATTCCCTGCTGTGGTGGGTGGCCGGCGGCTTCGATGCCATCACGTTGGTAGCCAAAGCCGTCGAGGTCACGGGATCGTCGGACAGTGCGAGCATCATCAAATACTGGAACACTCTCAATCCCTATCCCGGCTATTTCGGCGACTACACCTTCACACCGGAGCAGCACAACGGCTACCCGACCAAGGACATCGTGATGTCGGAGGCGAGTTCGGCGAAGGGCGGCGCCTTTGCGATCGCACCGGGGTATGCCTGATCGCGCCGGCGGCCGTTCGGCTTCGTTAACGGGAGCACCGGATGCTCGGATCGATTTTGGCCTCGGGTCTTGCCATGGGCGCGGTCTACGCGCTCATCGGGGTGACATACAATACGATGTTCTCCACGTCGCGGGTGATGAGCTTCACCGCCGGGCAACTCGGGATGCTCGGCGGCGTGTTCGGTTCGATGTTCATTCTGCGGCTCGGGCTGCCGTCGATCGCGGGATTTTTTCTGACGCTGGCGGCTTGCGCGCTGGTCGGGGTGATCACGGAAATCATCGCGGTGCGCCCGGTGCTCAAGAGCCTCGAACAGCACCTCTATGTGCTGTCGACGCTGGCACTGGCGCTGATGATCCAGCAGGTCACCGCGATCGAATGGAGCACCGAGCCGCAGGGGTTTCCGCGCCTGATGGGAATCGGATCAGGCATCTGGGACGAAAAATTCTGGCTGCCGGTGGCGGGCTGTGCGCTGGTCATGATCGGTCTGGAATTGCTCTACCGGCACACGCTCGTGGGGCGCGCCTTTCTCGCCATCGCCGAGGATAATTTTGCGGCGCGGGCGCTCGGCTTGCCGGAACGAAACCTGCGTATCGCAAGCTATGCGCTGGCTGGTGCGATCGGCGGCGTAGCCGGGTTTTCCGGCGGCGAATTGATGCTGGCGTTTGTCGCCAATGGGGCGCTGCTCAATTTCTATGGCTTCGTTCCGGTGGCGCTGGGCGGCCTCGGCAACAATCGCGGGGCGATCATCGGCGGCTTTGCGCTCGGCATCTTCCAGCAAGCCATGAATTTCACCGTCGGCGGCATCTTTGCCTCGGTTGCGGTGTTTGCGCTGTTCATTGTCATTCTGGTTGCCGTTCCCAATGGATTGTTCGGATCCTATACGTCGCGGAGGGTCTGATGAGCGACGCACCGGGTGCCATGGCCGGATTGCATGCGACGACGACCAGCGCCTCATGGCGCGGTCTTGTTGCGAAGCTGTGGCCTTTCGCGGCGATCTTCGCTTTCGCGATCGTGGTGCCGCTGTTCACCAATGATTACTGGGTGCTGATCGCATCGCGGGCGGCCATCTACTGGATCCTGATTGCAGCGCTCAACCTGGTGGTGGGGTTCGCCGGACAACTCGCCATCGGCTATATCGCCTTGCTCACATTGGGGGCCTACACTACCAGTGTGCTCGCGGCAGGCAACGTGCTGCCGCCGGTGCCGGCCTTTGTCGCGCTCGTGACTGCCGGTTGTGCCGGCGCGGTGTTCGGCGTCATCGTCGGATTGCCGGCGCTGCGTCTGCGCACCTTCTACTTCGCGATTTCAACCCTTGGCTTTGCCACCATTGTCACGCAGATCGCGCTCGCCTGGCAGAGTGTCACCGGTGGCGGCATCGGGCTGTCCGGGCCGCAATTCCCCGAACCTTTCGAGACGACTCAAGGCTTCTATTATCTGTGTCTCGGACTTGCTGGAATGTGCACCTGGATGACGGCGAATGTCGCCCACAGCAGGGTCGGTCGCGCGCTGGTGACGATCCGGGATGCGGACGTCGCCGCAGAGGCCAGCGGCATTTCCAAGCCGCGGCTGCTGATTTCGATCTTCATGTTCAGCGGGGCCGTTGCCGCGATCGCAGGGGGCCTGTTCGCCAGCCTGCAGACCTACATCACGCCCGATGCCTTCACCTTCGATTTGTCGGTGATGTTCTTCATCGCGATCCTGATCGGCGGGCGGGGCTCCATCCTGGGGCCGCTGATCGGCACCATCGTGCTGACGCTGCTGCCGGAGTTCGTCGCCTCGCTCGCCGCCTGGTCGACGTTTCTCTATGCGGTGCTGTTGCTGGGCGTGGTGCTGGTGGCGCCGGGCGGCATTGCCGCTCTGCTTGATTTTCGCAATCGCACGCCGTTGCAGAGCAACCGCGCGATCACGCCGCGCGTGGCCTTGCTGGACGAGATGCTGGGGGGATCGGAGGCGCATTCACAGCTCACGCTGCAAGGCGTCGAACTGCGGTTCGCGTCGGTTCGCGCCATCGATGGCGTCGATCTCGTGATCCGCTCCGGCGCGGTCCACGGACTGATCGGACCCAACGGTAGTGGCAAGACCACGACCCTCAATGTCATTTCCGGCTATTACCGCCCCCAGGCCGGCCGGATGATGCTGGGTGATCGCGAACTGGAGGCGGGGGCTCCGGTCGGCCGGGCAGCGCGCGGAATTGCCCGGACATTCCAGACGCCGCGTATCGTTGGGGAATCCTCCGTGCTCGACAATGTGCTGATCGGGGCGACCATTCGGGGCACGGCGAGTTTTCCGGAAATCCTGCTGTCGCTTGGCCGGCATCGCCGCGACGAGGAGGCGTTCCGGACCGCGGGACGTCTTGCCCTGAGGGTGGTCGGGCTGGAAGCGCTGGCCGATGTCCGCGCCGACCGGCTGCAGCACAGCGAACTGCGCTTTCTCGAAATCGCCCGCGCGCTGGTGTTGCGGCCGCAATTCCTGCTGCTCGACGAGCCCGCCGCCGGCCTGTCACCGGATGAAATCCGCAGGCTTGGCCAGTTGATCAAGGAGATCAGCCGGCGCGGGGTCGGCGTGCTGCTGGTGGAGCATCATGCGGACCTGATCTTCGACATCTGCGACGACGTCACCGTTCTCAATCTCGGCAAGGTGCTGGCGCAGGGAACGCCGTCCGAAATCCGCGTACACAAGGATGTGGTGCATGCCTATCTCGGCGGGTGAAGCCATTCCGGGCGACGCTATTCTAGACGTCCGCAACCTGTCTGCCGGTTACGGTAAGATCGGCGTTCTCAGTGGCATCGATCTCACCATCAAGGCGGGTGAACGGGTGACGCTGCTGGGCCCCAACGGCGCGGGCAAGACCACGCTGCTGCGCGCCATCTCCGGCTTGCTGCCGTGGAAGGGCGACATCTCGTTCGACGGCAACAGTCTGCAAGGCGCCGACGCCAGGCGGACCTCGAAGGCGGGATTGGTGCACGTCATCGAAGGACACCGGATTTTCACCCAGCTGTCGGTCTGGGACAATCTGCTGCTGGCCGGCTACGACCTGCCGCGCCACGAGCGCAGCGTCAGAATCGAGGAGGCGTTGTCGTTCTTTCCCGAGATCGCGGAGAAACGATTGCAGCGCGGCGCCGCATTGAGCGGCGGACAGCAGCAGATGCTGGCGGTGGCTCAGGGCCTGGTCCGGCGACCGCGCCTGCTGATGCTGGATGAGCCGTCGGCGGGATTGTCCCCGGTGCTGGTCGATCGGGTGCTGGATGTCATTCGCCGGCTGGGGCAGGCCGGCACCGCCGTCCTGCTGGTCGAACAACTGGTCGAGAAAGCATTGGCCGCGACCGACCGCGTCTACGCGCTGGCCAAGGGCCGCATCGTGCTGGAAGCCTCAACCACGCAGCCGGATATTGCCGCAGAGCTTGAGAAAGCGTATTTCCATTAGCTCGATGCGCATGAGCTCAATTTCGATGAGCTCAACGGAAGCGCTCGCGTTACTCGCCCGGTGTCTCAGCCCCCCAAGCGCTGCCGCAGCGCGCGCTGCATTTCCATGGTGTAGGTGTAGCGGCCTTCCGGATGGGTGGTGATGGTGACTTCGAACAGCTCATCGCGCATGCCGTAGTAACGTCGCACCATGGTGAGGGCCGGGGAGTCCGGTTTCACATCGAGCGGGCCGGCCATTTCCGCGGGCATGCCGCGGGCGAACACCTCGAGCTGGGCATGTTCGATGGTTTGACCGAACATCTTGGCGATCTGCTCATGCACGGGCGTGCGTCCATGGTCGCGGCGCTCGACCACCGAGGCGTATTTCCGCAGCACATAGATTTCGGTCCAGCCCAGCGGGGCGGCGAATGCGTCGGAGCGGCGGATCGATTCGATCAGAAACCAGCGTTTGCCGAGTTCGCATTTGAGCAGCGCAGCCAGCTTGTGGTCGGCTACGACCTCGCGGGTGTTGACCACTTCGCGATAGGTCTCGTTGGGATAACGCAGCCATTCGGCGAGCGTGCCGACGCTGTGGGTGAACAGGACCGGCGGTTCGCTGGCGATGACGATGGAGCCGAGACCCGCACGCCGGACGATCAGCCCCTGTTCGGTGACGATGCGCAATGCTTCCCGCACGGTCTGGCGACTGGCCGAGAAACGGGTCATCAGTTCGGTTTCCACCGGCAGCAACTCGCCGACCGGATAGACGCCGAGACGGATCTCCTGTTGCAGCTCCATCGCGATCTCGCGATAGCGTGGCTGGTTACGCTCCTTATCCTTATTGGCCATCAGCATTCGACCACAGTCCTCCCCTGGATTGAACGTAATGTAGCCTCGAAAGCGGCAAGAGTCGCCAGCACCTCTGCCTCGGGAACCGGAAAGGGTCGTTTCCCTTCAAGGCAATCGACAAAGGCATCGAACTCGGCGCGCAGGGCATTGACCGGGGGATAGGTCCGCCGCTCCGGCGTCACGCCCGATTTGCGTAACACCAGCGTGCTCTCGTCCAGCACCTCGGCCGATCCGTCGGTTCCGAACACATGGACCCGCCAGTAAAACGGCGTCATTCGGATCGTGGTCAGCGTGCCGCTGACCCCATTGGCGAAGTTGAGCATCAGCGAAACGGTATCGAGTTGTGGCGGATCCTGTTTTCGCGGGACCAGCTGGGCATAGACATCGCGGATCGGCCCGATCAGGCTGACAAAGCCGTCCAGCACATGGAGGCCTGCGCCGGTCAGGCCACCGCCGGGTGATTCGTCCGGCGACAGCCGCCAGCCGCCGAGCACGGCCTTGGAGTTCTCGTTGCTGTTATGCCCCTCGACATGCAGCAGCGTGCCGAGCTCTCCGCTCGCCACGATCGCGCGCAGGGCCTGCATCGACGGCCAGAAACGCCGGTTATGGCCGACGGCCAGTGTGACGCCAGCCTTGCGGCAGGCCGCGAACATCTGCCGGGCGTCCTCCTGGTGCAGGGCCAGGGGCTTTTCGCAAAACACCTGTTTGCCGGCCGCGGCGCAGGCTTCGACCTGGGCGCGATGCAGGGAATGCGGTGTCGCCAGAAATACCGCATCGATGGCTGGATCGGCGAGGGCGACCGCGAGATCGTCCACCAGCTTCAACTGGTGTTCGCTGCAGTAGTCGCGCGCGCCATCCATGGCGGGTTCGATGGCGGTGACGAAGCGCAGGCGATCATAATCGACCGAGGCGTCGACAATGGCGCGTCCCCAGCGGCCGAGGCCGGCGATGGCAGCGTTGATCAAGAGCTGTTCCTTTCGGTTGTCGGCCCACTGGTGCGGGAGCCGGGCCGGATCGCTTCGATCACAGCCGCACTGTCGCAATCGTTCCCCCGCAAGGCAATTGCCTTACGGAGCAGCGTGGCCTGCGCCGATGTCATCGGCAGAGGCAGGTGGTGTTTACGCGCCTCCTTCAGGATGATCTCGGCGTCCTTCAAGGTCTGGGCGATGCGCGACTGCGGGCGGAAATCCCGCTGCAGCATTTTTTCACCCTTGGCATCCATGACGCGGGAGTAGGCGGCGGAGTCGCGCGCTGCCGCAAGGAAGGAAGCCGCGTCCAGACCGATGGTCTCCGCAAAGACGATGCCCTCGGCGAGGGCCGCACGATTGCTCTGCAGAACCAGGTTGATCGCGAGCTTGATCCGGCTGGCGTCGCCGATCCTGCCGACCTTGATCAGTTTCGGGCACAACGTCTCGAGCAGCGGGGTCCAGCGTTCGAGGACCTCGGCCGTGCCGCAGATGAGCGCAGTGGCCTCGCCGGCGCGGACATCGCGGCTGGTGCCGGAGATCGGCGCTTCGACAAGTGCGAGGCCGGCGCGATCCGCGCGAACCGCGATGCGGTCGATACAATCGGGGTCGCACGTGGTGGTGCAAATCACGACCGGCCGATGTCCCGCGCCCGCCGCGTGTTCGACGATATCGAACACAGCTTCGACCTGGGCGCCGTCAAACACCGCAAGCACCAGCGCATCGCACTGCTGCACGAGTTCATTCAGCGTTGCCGCATATCCGCCGTTGCGCGCAAGCGCGTCACGTCGATCGTTGTCCGGATCGAACCCCATGACTGTTTTGCCGGCGGCGATGAGGCGATCGGCGAGGGCGCTCCCCATCAGGCCGAGGCCGACCAGACCGATGGGCGTGCTCGATCGCCTCGCCGCGTTGCCGACAGTGCTGGTCATTTGGCCTCGATACCGGCCTCTTTGACGTCCCTGTTCCAGCGCTCGATCTCGCTGCGCACGAAAGCGCCGAATTCGGCTGATGGCATCGGCGCCGTATTGACGCCAAGGCCGGCAAGCTTGTCCCGGGTCGACGGCATGTTCAGGAATTTATCGCTGGCCGTATAGAGCTTCTTGATGATCGGCTCCGGTGTATTGGCCGGCGCGAACAGGCCGTACCAGATGCCCGCCTCGAAGCCGGGCATGGCCTCGCTCAGCGCCGGAAGATCGGGGGTGAGGTCGTTGCGGGTCGGCGAGGTCACGCCAATGCCGCGTAGCGTCTTGCCCTGGATCTGCGGTATGGCGAGGGAGAAATCGGCAAACGAGACGTCGATCACGCCGCCCATCACGTCGGTGATGGCCTGCGGCACGCCCCGATAGGACGCGGCCACGACGGACAAGCCGCCGCGGCTCTGCAATTGCGCCACCGAAATTTGCGAGGCGCCGGACCCGTAACCGGCGGTCATGCCCGGATGCGCTTTGGCATAGGTCATGAACTCGGCGAGGTTTTTCGCCGGAAAGTCCGGCTTCACCACCAGCACCATGGCTGTGGTGATGGTGCGGATGATCGGGGCGAAGTCCTTGGCCGGATCGTAGGGCAGGTTCTTCAGCATCGACACGTTCGCGGCCTGGGTCGTGTTGGTTCCCATCAGCAGCGTGTAGCCGTCAGGCGCGCTGCGGGCGACCTCCTGCGCTCCGATGCTGCCGAGTGCGCCGGCGCGATTCTCGATGACGACGGTCTGTCCCATCGTGTCCTGGAAATACTGCCCGAGCATGCGCGCGACCTGATCCGGCCCGGCGCCGGCCGGGAATGGCACGATCAGGCGTATCGGCCGCTTCGGATAATCGTCATCGGCGGCGCTGGCGCGCTGCAAAAACCCGAATGTGAGCAGGCAGATGATGATCGCAAGGTGCTGCCGTCGCATGTCAATTCCCTCCGGGGCCGCGGCGTGGAGGCGCCGCCGGCACGTTTCTTATTCAGAAAACTTTATACGGACATTTGTTGACTATCAATTGGAAATGGTCTGTAAATACTGTGACCACACGGAAAATTGGCGCGTCAAATTGACCGTATAAATCAATCGCGTTCGATCGTGCCGGCCGGAGGGAGCATGGATACCAAGGAGCTTTATGAGCGCGGTCTTGAGCTGCGCGAAGCCATGTTCGGCAAGGCGGATGTCGAAAAGCGCATGCAGGCGTCCGGCGATTTCGGCGCCCCGCTGCAGGCCATCATCAATGCCTATGTCTATGGAGACGTGTGGCAGCGAAACGGGCTCTCCAACGAGGTCCGCAGTCTGGTGATGCTCGGCATCACTGCGGCCAGCAACCGGCCCGCGGAGTTTCGTGTTCACGCCAAGGGCGCGCGCGCGAACGGCTGCACCAAGGAGCAGATCCAGGACGTGCTGCTGCTGGTCGCGATGTATTGCGGCGTCCCCGCCGCGATCGAGACCCACCGCATCGTCGCCGAGGTCTTTGGCGACGCAATCCCGGACGCCGAGCACGGTTAAACGCGCGGCTTCGAGTCGATCAATTCCTGCATGCTCAAACCCGGAATCTGAATGCCCGATTCGCCCAAATTGCCGACACCGGTGGTGCTCGGAACAGCCACGCCAGGGGGCGGCTTTCCGCTCTATGGCAATGCGTTTGCCGACATCGTCAATGCGGCGGAGCCGACCCTGCGTGTCGAGCCGCGCCATACCAAAGGCAGCACCGAAAACGTGCCGCTGCTTGAGGCGGGCGAGCTCGACATCGCGCTGGTGCAGGGCGAAGTCGCCCACGAGGCGCTGTCGGGAATCGGCCGTCCGCCGGCGGACCTGCGCATCCTGTGTGCGATGTATTCGACCGCGGGGATGTTCGTGGTGCGGGCGGACAGCCCATACCGGTGCATCGATGATCTGCGCGGCCACCGCATTGCGTTCGGAGCCAAGGGGTCGGGTCTCGTTATCCTGGCGCGCAATGTGCTGGATGGGCTTGGCCTCGATCAGGCCGGGGATTTCGATGCGGTCTATCTGGATCGCGCCGGCGACGGTCCCGCGATGGTGCTCGAGGGGCAGGTGGCTGCGCTGTGGGGCGGCGGCGTCGGCTGGCCGGGGTTTACGGCAGTGTCGCAAAGCGAGCCGGGGGCGCGTTTCATTGCGCCGGGTCCGGATGAGATCACGCGCATTCTGCAGCGCCACGCCTTCCTCAGGCCGTTGACGGTTCCCGCCGGCGTGTATCGCGGACAACACGCGCCGATCTCGTCGGTGGGATCGTGGAGCTTCGTGCTGGCCCGTCCGTCGCTGGAGGCCTCGGTCGCCTATCGTCTGGCCCGCGCGCTGCACGTCTGCGAACAAAAGTTCGGCGAGGTGCTCGATCAGGCGCGCGAGACGACTGCAGCCAACACCATCGGCGCGACGCCGTCGATCGATCGGCTGCATCTCGGCGTCCAGCTCTATTTCCGCGAGAGCGGACTGCTCACGTGAGTGTTGGGAGCGGGTGGTGCGCGCGATTGTGATCGCACCACCCGTACAGAAAGTTATCGGCGCCAAGACGGTCTCAGCGCCGAGAGGTTATCAGCGTAACGTCGCGGGGACACGGTCACCATGCTGACGGTCGAGCATCCACTGGGGATATTCCCGAGCCAGCGCGCTGGCTTTGTCGAGCGTCGCCAATTCGTCGGCCGACAGGGTGATCTCGGTGGCCGCCAGATTGTCGTCGAGCTGGGTGATGGTCTTGGCGCCGACGATGACGCTCATGACGGCCTTCTGGTGCAGCAGCCAGGCCAGCGCGATGCGGGCCACCGAGACGCCATGTGCCTCCGCAATCGGCCGGATCACGTCGACGATATCGAAGGCGTGCTCCTTGTTGACCGGCGGGAAGTCGAAGGTCAGCCGGCGCGCGTCGTTCGGCGTCGCCGACTGCCGTCCGAACTTGCCGGAGAGCAATCCGCCCGCAAGCGGACTCCAGACCATCAGGCCGAGCTGCTGATCGCTGAGCATCGGAATGATCTCACGCTCCAGGTCGCGCCCGGCGATGGTGTAATACGCCTGCACGGTTTCGAACCGCGCGTAGTTGTGTTGGCGCGACAATCCCAGTGCCTTCATGATCTGCCACGCCGCCATGTTGGAGCAGCCGATGTAGCGGACAAGGCCGCGCGAGACCAGATTGTCCAGCGCGCTCATGGTCTCCTCGATCGGCGTGACCAGATCGGCGCCGTGCACCTGGTAGAGGTCGATATAGTCGAGGCCGAGCCGCTTCAGGCTGGCCTCGACGGCGTGCATGATGTGGCCGCGCGACAAGCCGACGGTGTTCGGCCCAGGCGCGGTTCGGCCGCGCACCTTGGTGGCGATGATCACGTCCTCGCGTTTCACCTTCAGATCGCGCAGCGCCTGGCCGAGAATGCGCTCGGAATGCCCTTCCGAGTAGACATCGGCGGTGTCGATGAAGTTCACACCGGCGGCAAGCGCGCGCTCGACCAGCGCATTGGCGTTGCCCTGATCGACTTCGCCCATGGTCTTCCACCAACCCTGACCGCCGAAGGTCATGGTGCCGAAGCAGATCTCCGAGACGTAGAGGCCGGTGCGGCCAAGCGGACGGTGTTTCATGATGGTCTTCCTCTCATTGCATGCCGGCCGTTGCGACCTGGCGGATTGAAAGTCTGGATGTTGGATAGTCCCTCGCAGCTCGGGCACTCACCATCTGTGCCGGAGCAGTTCGTCGACCATCTGGGCGGTTTTCTCGAAATGATCCTGCAACAGGTCGGTTGCGGTCATTGCGTCGCGCTGGATGGTGGCTTCGAAAATCAGCCGGTGCTCGGTGCGCACATCGCGGGGAATGTCCGGCACGGTGATCGAGAGCCGCCGATAGCGGTTGGCGCGCGCCGACAGCTGGCTGCAGAAGCCGAGCAGCACCTTGGATTCACAGGCCGCGATCAGGGCTCCATGGAAGGCTTCGTGGCGCTTTTCCCATTCCTCGTCCACGGCGGTGGGGAGGTCGGCGCGCTCGCGATCCATCCGCGTCAGCAGATGATGCGCGCTGACGAGCTGAGCCTCCCAGTGCTCGTCGCCGTGCTCGATCGACAGCCGCAGCGCCTCGGCTTCCAGCCGCTGGCGATTGCGCGCGATATCCCACAGGTCCTTCGACGACACCGGGGCGACGCGGTAGCCGCGGTGGCCTTCCAGTTCCGTAAAACCCTCGGCCGTCAGCCGTGCCAGCGCTTCGCGCACCGGCGTGACGCTGGTGTCGGTCAATTCCTGCAATTCTGCGAAGCGCAGCTTCTGCCCGGGTTTCAGCCGCCCGGCATGCATCGCCTCGCGAATGCGGGAATAGGCCTCGTCGGCCAGGGTGCGGGATACGTCTCCAATCGCCGTCATAAGGTAATTCTCACAAGATTTTGCCTCGAACGCAATAGTTTCGAAAATCCTTGACGCATTATCTGTCCACCGTCTAGGCTTTCGGGAAAAGAAAATCGGAGGAAGAGCAGTGTCGGCTTTCAGGATTCATGGCGAAGCAGGGAGTGGTCGCGAGACCGCGATGGCTGTCGCGCGTGATTGGCCTGATGCGCGAAGTCAGGTGCTGCTGTGACGCGTGCCGCCCGCCAACCCAAGGCTGTGATTGCCGGAGGTTCGGTGGGCGGACTTTTTGTCGGCAACATGCTGGTCCGCCAGGGATGGCAGGTCGACATCTTCGAACGTGTCGGCGGCGGACTGGAGGCGAGGGGCGCCGGCATCGCCGGTCATGCGGAGTTGACGGCGGTTCTTGAGGCGATTGCGGTGACCACCGGTCGCCCGGCCGGCATCGATGTCCGCGGCCGCGTGGCCTTCGATCGCCACGGCAACGAGCTCGCGCGTGTCGACTACCCGCAATATCTCACCTCGTGGAATCTGATTTTCAATCTGCTGCATTCTGCGTTTCCCGCGGAGCGCTACCATCTCGGCGTTGAGCTGCTTGAGATTGATCAGAATGACGAGGGCGCGCAGGTGCTGCTGTCGAACGGCCAGTCGATCGCGGCCGATCTGGTGATCGGCGCCGACGGCATTCGCTCCAGAGTCCGCGAATTGTTCGCTCCCGACATCGTGCCGGCTTACGGCGGGTATGTTGCCTGGCGCGGGGTGATTGATGAAGCCGACTTGTTATCGGAGTTCATGGCCGAGACATTCGACAATTACAGCTTCTGCTTTCCGCCGGGCGGCCAGTTCATCGGCTATCCGCTGTCCGGGCAGGATGGCTCGATCGTTCCCGGACGCCGCCGCTATAATTTCCTCTGGTATCGCCAAGTCGCCGAAGGCGACGATCTCGACAGTCTGCTGACGGACGACAGCGGGCAGTTGCACACGCATTCGATTCCACCACCGCTGATCCGCAAGGCGCCGATCGAATCGATGCGGCAGGATGGAGCCCGCGATCTTCCGCCGCAGTTCGCCGAAGTCGTGCAGCGTGCGGATCGTCACTTGCTGCAGCCGATCTATGACGTCGAGTCCCGGCAGATGGCGTTCGGCCGTGTTGCATTGATGGGGGATGCGGCCTTTGTCTGTCGCCCGCATGTCGGAATCGGCGTTCTGAAGGCTGCGCAAGATGCAGCGGCCTTGGCGCAAAGTCTCCGGGAGCGCCATGCCGTATCGGAAGCATTGCGACATTACGAGCAGGAGCGCCTGCAGCCCAATATCGATGCGGTCGAGTTCGGCCGGCATCTCGGCGCCTTCATCGAGCGCGGTCTTGCCGGTCCGGCAAGCCTTGGCCTTTCGCACGCATACATCATTACGGAAAGCGCGCGCTTGCCGCGGGTCAAACCGATGCATCGCGACGCGGTTGTTGAGGAAGGTGTCCTGCAATGAACATTCAATCCACCAGCCTGGGTTCCAGGATTCCGTTTGATACGGACAAGCTCGATACGCTGCTCGATCAGGCCGGCATCGACATCCTGGTCGCCACGTCCAAGCACAACGTCCAGTATCTGCTTGGCGGGTATCGCTTCTTCTTTTTCGATTACATGGATGCGATCGGCCTCAGCCGGTATCTGCCGGTTCTGATCTATCCCAAAGGGCGGCCCGACAAGGCCGTGTTCATCGGCTATGGGCTGGAGAAATACGAGAAGGAGCTGAACCGCTTCTGGACGCCGACCGCCGATACGTCGAGCCGAACCAGTGTTGGCGCCGTGCAACTGGCGGTCGCTCACATCGGCAACATGGGCGTCGCCTCGGCCAGGATTGGCGTGGAAACGGCGTTTCTTCCGATGGATGCTGCCGACACGCTGCGATCGGCGTTTGCCGGCGGCCAGATCGTCGATGCCACCGTGCCGCTGGAGCGGCTGCGCGCGCGCAAGTCGGCGGAGGAACTCGCCTTTTTGAAAGAGGCGTCCGAGCGTGTGGTCGCCTCGATGCGGGCGGCATTTGCCGCGGCCAGACCAGGAATGACCAAGCACGAGGTGGTCCGGCATCTGCGCCAGCAGGAGGTGAGCCGTGATCTGGTGTTCGAATATTGCCTGATCACGGCGGGGACCAGTTTCAACCGCGCGCCTTCGGATCAGCAATTGCAGGCGGGCGATATCATGTCGCTGGATTCGGGGGCCAACTACCACGGTTATATCGGTGACCTCTGTCGCATGGGCATTTTAGGTCAGCCGGACTCCGAACTGGTGGACCTGCTCGCCGAGATCGAAACCATCCAGCAGGCTGCGCGGCAGCCGATCCGGGCGGGCGCGCGGGGCGGCGACATCTTCGCGAGGGCGGAAGCCGTGATGCACGGTACGCCGAACGCATCATGTCTCGAGTTTCTCGCCCACGGCATGGGACTGGTCAGCCACGAGGCGCCGCGCCTCACCAGCACGGGGCCGGTGCCTTATCCTGGCTATGACGAGGATCGCGCGCTCGAAAGCGGGATGGTGGTCTCGATCGAAACCACGATGCACCACCCGAAACGGGGCTTCATCAAGCTTGAGGACACCGTCGCCGTCACCGACGGCGGATGGGAAGGCTTCGGCGATGCAGGCCGGACCTGGAACGTCGTCGCATAGAGGGGAATGGCGAAAAACTCCGTGGGAACCACGAGACCACAATCGTGGATGGGACGCCGAAAGCAACGGCGCGAATTTCAAGCGTTGATCTCCTCGGGAGGGAGGGGTGAATGATCAGATCGCATAGCGCTACCGTGACGCGGCGAAGCGTCGTCAAGGGTATGGCACTGGGGGCCGGTGTTGCTGCGGCATCTCCGGTCTCGAAGGTCGTTGCGCAGGTGAGGGCGCCGATCAAGCTCAGCTTCTGGACCTATGAGAACCCGGAAACGCGACCGTGGCTTCATAAGCGCATCAAGCTGTTCATGGAGCAGAACCCGAACATCCAGATCGATTTCCAGTGGTTCACGTTCGGTGATCTCGGCAAGAAGATCAGCGTCGGATTTGCGACGGGCACGGCACCGGATGGCTTCGTCAGCCAGGACTGGTTCATGCCGGTCTGGATGGCCAAGGGGCTGCTTGCGCCGCTCGATGTGCAGCGGCTCGGATATTCGTCCTACGATACGTTCGTCGGCGATTTCGCCAAGGCGTTCGTCGACGGCGCGGCCAAGGACGGCAAGATCTACGGTTATCCGGCCTGGTTCTACGGCTTCTGCAACTATCTCAACGCCAATCATTTCAAGGAGGTGGGACTTGATGTCGAAAAGGACTGGCCACAATCCTTCGAGCAGCTCGGTGAGGTGGCGAAACGGTTGACCATCAAGGATGGCGACAAGTTCGTCCGCCAGGGCTTCAAGTTCGCGATGCACACTGCGCAATGGACCATGATCCAGTTCAATCCGATTCTGATCGAATGCGGGGGATCGTGGTTCGATGCGTCGGGCAAGTGCACCGTCAACAATGCGGCCGGCCTGAAGGCGATGACATTGCGGGCATCGATTGCGAAAAAATACGGTGCCGAAGATCCCGCGGAATCGATTGCCACCAATCCGATCCCGCAGATGGATTTTCTGAAGGAGCGCTGCTCGATGTTCTGGGGGCAGCCCCAGACCCTGACCACGATCGGATCGGAGAATCCGAAAATGCGGGCGGAGGGTTATTTTCGCCCCGTCCAATATCCGGGTGTCGTTGCCGGCAAGGGAATCTCGACGACCTACGGTTTCAACCTCGTGATCAACGCCCGGGTCTCGCAGGACAAGCAGGAGGTCCTGCACGACCTCTACAAGTTCATCTTCAGTGATCCGATCGATTGCTGGGCGGCGACCGCGCCGTTCACTTTGGCGCGCAAAAGCGGCTGGCGGGACCATCCGCTGGTGCGGCAGTTCCCCAACGTCGATGAAATCATCACGGCGACCGATCAAGGTGTGTTCCTGCCGCGGACCCTGGTTTTCAATGAGCTTGCCGATGCGATGCATCGCGCGGTTCAAAAAATCATGCTTACCAACGCGGATATTCAGCAATCGCTGGATGTCGCGGCCGCCGAAGTCGATCGTGCGACCGCCAGTTACAACAAGGGGTAGATACGACGGACGATATGACTCTGCGACGTCAAGGCGATCGCAGCCAAAATGCAGAATGGAGAGAGCCTGGCAAAAGATCAGGTTCCTATGAGGGAGAAGGCCATGACGAAATCGGGGACTGGACATCCAACGCGACGCCAAGTGGTTGGCGGTATCGGCGCTGCCGGACTTGGAGCAGCTGCATCCATGCCACTGGCACAACGCGCCTTCGCGCAAACCAAGAAGCCGGTCAGCATCAGCTTCTGGACCTTCGACAATCCGCAGCAGCGCCCATGGGTGCACAAGCGCGTCAAGCTGTTCATGGAGCAGAATCCCCACGTCAAGATCGACTTCCAGTGGTTCGCGTTCGCTGATCTCGGCAAGAAGATCAGTGTCGGCTTTGCGACCGGCACTGCGCCCGATGGCTTTGTCAGCCAGGACTGGTTCATGCCGACCTGGCTGGACAAGGGATTGCTCGCGCCGCTCGACATCAAGCGCCTCGGCTACGAATCCTACGATTCCTTCACGGGAGATTTCGCCAAGGCCTTCGTCGACGGCGCCACCAAGGACGGCAAGGTCTACGGTTATCCGATGTGGTTCTACGGCTATTGCAACTACCTGAACGCCAAGCAGTTCAAGGAGGTCGGGCTCGACGCCGAGAAGGACTGGCCGCAAAACTGGGATCAGCTTGGCGAGGTCGCGAAACGGCTCACCATCAAGGATGGGGACAAGTTCGTCCGCCAGGGCTTCAAGTTCGCGATGCACTCGGCGCAATGGACCATGATCCAGTACAATCCGATCCTGATCCAGGCCGGCGGCCAGTGGTTCGACAGCGCCGGCAAGTGCACCATCAACAACGAGGCCGGAATCCGGGCGATGACGATCCGCGCATCGATCGCGCAAAAATATGGTGCGGAGGATCCCGCGGATTCGATTGCGACCAATCCCATTCCTGGAATGGATTTCCTGAAAGAGCGTTCGTCGATGTTCTTCTGCCACCCGTTGCCGCTCGATCTGGTAAAGGTGCAGAACCCCGAAATGGCGGAGAAGGGATACTTCCGTCCGGTGCAGTACCCCGGTGTACAGACCGGGAAGGGGATTTCGACCACTTATGGGTTCAATCTGGTCGTCAATGCCAAGGCATCCGATGACAAGCAGGAAGCGCTGCACGATCTCTACAAGTTCATCATGGCGGACCTTGTCGATTGCTGGAAGGATACGGCGCCTTTTACGCTCGCGAAGAAGACCGGCTGGGCCGACAATCCCGAGGTGCAGAAGTTTCCCAACGTGAACGAGATCATCCGCGCCAAGGATGACGGCGTCTTCCTGCCCCGCACGTTGGTGTTCAATGAGTTGGCGGATGCCATGCATCGCGCGGTGCAGAAGGTCATGCTCAGCAAGTCCAATATCAAGAGCACGCTGGATGAGGCTGCAGCCGAGGTGGATCGCGCCACCGCGGCCTACAAGAAAGCCTGATTGGACGCTTGAGCGACCGGACCGGTCCCGCTGCGAGCCCGGTCCGATATCGAGGCGGTTGCAGATTTGGATTTGGAATCCCGGATGACTGAACTGACGTCGATCGGATCTTATGAGAGCGAGAAACTGTCGCGGCCGCCGGCGGCCCGCAGGTTCTGGCAACTGCAATACAACCAGCGGACCCGGCTGTGGGGCATCGCTTTTGTGCTGCCCACGCTGCTGTTCTTCGCGGTCTTCAAGTATGGACCGATGCTGTGGGCCATCGAGCTTAGCTTCAATTCCTACGACATGGTATCGACACCGCATTTCGTCGGACTGGACAATTACCGCGAACTGCTGGCGGACCCGATCTTTCGGGAAACGTTGTTCAACACGCTGCTCTATATCGGTGGATCGACCGCTCTGACCACCGTGGTCGGGCTGCTGCTGGCGCTTGCCATCAACACCGGGATCCCCGGCGCCCGCTACTGCATGACCGCGATGTTCTTGACCAATCTGATGCCGATTATCGCGGTCTGTCTGGTCTGGCGGTTCCTTCTGCATCCGTATGGGCTGGTCAACCAGATCTTGCAGCCATTGGGCTTCGGCCGGATCGACTGGCTGACGAATTCACACACCGCAATGCCGGCCATCATCATGGTCACGGTCTGGCGGTTCGCGCCATATTTCATGGTGGTGTTTCTCGCAGCCCTGCTGGCGTTGCCGGACGACTATTACGAGGCTGCCGAGCTCGATGGCGCGGGGCCGTTCCGGCGGTTTTTCCATATCACCCTGCCGCTGCTGATGCCGACCATCTTCTTCGTGGTCGTGGTTTCGGCCTTGCTGTGCGCGCGGATCTTCCTGATGCCGTTCCTGATCACCGGCGGCGGGCCGGGCAACGCCACGCGGGTGCTGTCGATGCTGATCTACGAGACCGGCTTTTCCTACCTCAAGATGGGGCAGGCCGCCGCCATTTCAGTGGTGCTCTTCGCGATCATGCTGGTGTTCACCAGCTTCCAGATACGGCTCTTTTCTCGCAGCGAACGGATTTACATGTGATGGCGCCGCTCGACACAACTCCAACGCAGCCGAACGGCGTCGATCGCCTGCTGCGCCACGTACCGACCATGCGCAAGAGCATTGGCCTTGTGCTGCTCGCGGCACTGGCGTTCGTGTTCCTGATTCCGATACTGTGGATGACCGTGATGTCGTTCCAGGCCGGCGAAAAGATGTTCCAGCTCCGCACGGAGTGGATACCGACGGTCTGGCATCTGGAGAACTATCCCAACGCGATCTCCCGCGCGCCGTTTGTGCAATACTTCATCAACAGCGGCATCGTTTCGCTCTCCGTGATGATCGGCAACGTCGTATTCTGCACGCTGGCGGGTTACGGGCTGGCCAAATTTCACTTCCGCGGTTCGGGGCTGGTGCTGCTGCTGATCCTGAGCACCTTGATGCTGCCGCTCGAGGTGACGCTGGTTCCGACATTTCTGGTGATTCACAAGTTCGATTGGATGAACACCTACCAGGGTATCGTCTCGCCGCTGCTGATCGATGCCTTCGGGGTGTTCCTGATGCGCCAATCCATCATCTCCATTCCGACCGATTACATCGAGGCGGCGCGGATCGATGGTGCCGGCGAGATCCGCATCCTGTTGCAGATCATCATTCCGCAGTGCCTGCCGGCGCTGTCGGTGCTGGCAATCTTTTCATTCCGCGACAGCTGGGATCAGTATCTCTGGCCGTTGACCGTGGTGTCGATCGACAAGCTGCGCACCTTCCCGCTGGGGCTGGTGCAGTTCGGCGAGGACTACGGCAACCCGCCCACCGAGCAGATGGTCATCGCCGTTCTGGCGACGATTCCGGTGTTCCTGCTGTTCGCGATTCTGCAGCGATCCATCAACCGCGGGTTCGGCCTGAGCGGCCTGAAATAGAAACAAGATCGAAAAACGGACAGCCGTCTGCAGGCGGCGCTCACTGGTTTTGAAAGGCGAGGACAAGTTTCATGGCGTTGGACAATCCATTTGATTTCTCAGGAAAGACAGTCCTGCTGGCCGGTGCGACCGGCGGCCTCGGTTATCCGGTCGCGCAAGCCTTCGCGAAGGCGGGCGCCAATGTGGCCGGATGCGCGCGCAGCAGCGAAGCGCTGGACAAGCTGGCGGCGGAGCTCGCCGGATCGGCCGGTGGCGTCCTGATGCAGAAGGTCGACCTCTGCGACGAGCAACAGGTTTCGGGATTCGTCGAGAGCACGCGGCAGCGTTTCGGCCGGATCGATGTGCTCGTGACCCTGGTCGGCAATATCATCCGCAAGCCGTCGGTCGATTATGCGCTCACCGAGTGGCAGGAGGTGATGGACGCCAATCTGAAAGCCTGCTGGCTCACCTGCCAGGCGGTCGGCCGTGTCATGATCGCGCAGAAGAGCGGGCGCATCATCAGCTACGCCTCCAATGCCGGGCTGCATGGCATTCCCGGTTATCCGGCCTACAGCCCGGCCAAGGCCGGGGTGATCGCGCTGACCCGCGGGCTGGCGGTGGAGTGGGGGCCTCACGGCATCACCACCAACGCGTTGTCGCCCGGTTTTGCCATCACGCCGTTCAACAAGGACGTGCTGGGAGATCAGAAGCGCGTCGAGCGGATTCTCCAGCGCATGCCGATGGGGGAATTGCTGCCGGCTGACGCGCTGGTCGGGCCGACGCTGTTCCTGGCGTCGGATGCGGCGCGCTGGATCAACGGCCACACCATCAATGTCGATACCGGTTTCAACGCGACCTAACTCAGGGAAGACCAACGTGGACAAGATCAAGATCGCGATGCCTCACCGTGGCGCCGGCGTCGCCCCGGTTTTTGCCGCACTGGAAGGCGGCTATTACCGCGAGCAGGGCCTGGAGCCGGAGCTGGTGCCGTATCACGGCCACAGCAATTCGCTGAAGGCGCTGATTGCGGGCGAGGCGCATTTTACCAACGCGGTGGGTGCGGAACTGCTGCTCGCCAATACCCGCCATCAGGGCGATGCGGTGGTGCTGGCCTCGGCGATCTCGCGCAGTGCCCAGCAGGTGGCGGCGCGGCCCGGTATCAACAGCCGCGACGACCTGCGCGGCAAGCGCTGGGGGGTGTCGGCGCGCAACGACGCCGACGAATGCGCGATCATCATGGCGTTCGATCGCTGGGGCTGGACCATCGACGACATCGAGATCGTTGTCGTCGGCAATGACGGCGCGCGGCTGGATCTGCTGCTGGACCAGAGCCGCGTTGATGTCGCCATCATGCATGCGCCGGAAACCTTCCAGGCGCCCAAGCGCGGCTATCATGTGGTCGCGGATTTCGGCCAGCTCGATGTCTCGTTCCAGAACAGTTGCGCGGCCAGCACCCGCAGCTTCATGACAGCCAACCCGGATATCGGCCTGCGCTATGTCAGCGCCTTCTGCCAGGCGGTGCATCGTTTCCGCAGCGATGCGGAGTTCGGCATCCATGTGCTGCGCAAGTACAGCGGTGAGACCGATATCGACGTGCTGCGGCCGACCTGGGTGCTGTTCGCCCGCTACATGGGCGACATGATGTATCCGAGCCTGGAGGGCGTGCGCAATGCGTCTGCGATCCTGCATCGCGTCGGCGCGCTGCCGCGGATCGTGGCGCCGGAGGAGGCCGTCGATCTCAACCCGGTCATCACACTCGAACGTCAGGGCTTCTTTGAATCCCTGATGGGCGCCCGGACCTCCGCGGCATGACCGGCATTCGGCGAAACGAGAGACCAGAGCGGGAATTGATTTGATGGCCGACGTTGCGTTGCGGAATGTGATCAAGCGGTACGGCAATTATGACGCCGTCCGCGGCATAAGCTTGGAAATTCCCGACAGCAAGTTCGTGGCACTTGTCGGCCCGTCCGGGTGCGGCAAGACCACGACATTGCGGATGATCGCCGGCCTCGAAGACGTGTCCGAGGGCGAGATCAGCATCGGCGGGCGCGTCATCAACGACGTCGCGCCGAAAAATCGCGACATCGCCATGGTGTTCCAGAGCTATGCGCTCTATCCGCACATGACGGTGTTCCAGAACATGGCGTTCGGCCTGCGGCTGCGTGGCATGCCGAAAGCCGAGATCAAGGCCAATGTCGAGAACGCGGCGCGTATTCTCGACATTTCCGAGCTGCTGCAACGACGGCCCAAGCAACTGTCCGGCGGCCAGCGCCAGCGTGTGGCGATGGGCCGCGCGATCGTGCGCAATCCGAAGGTGTTCCTGTTCGACGAGCCCCTGAGCAACCTCGACGCCAAGCTGCGGGTGCAGATGCGCACGGAGATCAAGCGGGTGCACCAGCAGGTCAAGACCACGACGATTTATGTCACCCATGACCAGATCGAAGCCATGACACTTGCCGACTATGTGGTGGTGATGAACCGCGGGCGGATAGAGCAGGTCGGCACCCCGCATGAGCTCTATCACGCGCCGAAAACCAGGTTCGTGGCCGGCTTCATGGGGTCGCCAGCGATGAACTTCCTGCCGTGTACGCTGGAGCGGAATGCGTCGGCGCTGTCCGTGCGTCTGGCGGATGGCGTTTCTTTCCCGGTGCCGGAGAGCCATACCAAACGTTACGAAGCGGCCGTCGGCAAATCACTGATCTTCGGGCTGCGGCCCGAGCATATCACCGAGCCGCGCAGTTCGGATCGCGGCGTCTATTCCGAGTTCTCCACCGTGCTGGACGTGGTGGAGCCGATGGGCACCGAAACCATGGTGTTCTTCAAGCTCGGCGGGGAGGTGGTCAGCGGGCGCGTCGATTCCGGCACATCCGTGCCGGTGACGGGCGAGAAGGTGCGGCTTGTCGCCCATATGGCGCACATGCATCTGATCGACCCGGAAACCGATTTGGTGATTTGAGTTTGGCGGAAGCGCCGGCTCGACGTGAGCCCGCGCCCATTGAAGACAGCAGGAGAGACGAATGAAAGTCGGTGTTGCGGGATTGGGCCGCATGGGTGGCGCGATCGCCAGGCGGTTGATCGATGTCGGCCATGACGTCACGGTCTGGAACAGGAATACGGACAAGACAAAGGCGTTGTCGGAAGCGGGCGCCCGCGTTGCGGCGTCCGCCAGCGAACTGGCGGCGGGGGTGGAGGTCGTCATCACCATTCTGACCGACGCCGGCGCGATCGCCAGTGTCTATGAGGGGCCGGCCGGCCTGCTGGCGGGCGATGTCGCGGGAAAGCTGTTCATCGAGATGAGCACCGTCCAGCCGGCGACCGAAGTTGCGCTGGCGAAGACGATCGTTGCCAAGGGCGCGTCCATGGTCGAATGCCCGGTCGGCGGCACGGTGGGGCCGGCCTTGTCCGGCAAACTGCTGGGGGTGGCGGGTGGCTCGGCTGAGGACTTTGCGCGCGCCAGGCCGCTGCTGGAACAAATGTGCCGGCGTGTCGACCTGGTCGGGCCGATCGGCGCCGGCGCCAGCATGAAGCTTGCGATCAATCTTCCGCTCGGCGTGTTCTGGCAGGCCTTCGGCGAAGCGTATGCGCTGTGCCGTCATCTCAACCTGGACCCCGCGTGGCTGGTCGAGTTGTTCGCCGACACCTCCGGCGGCCCCAACGTGCTCAAGGCCCGCGGCTCGGCGGTCGCGCTCGCCCTGCAGTCGAAGGATCCGGGTTCGGCCACCTTCGACTGCGATTCCATCCGCAAGGATTTCCGCACCATGGTGGCGGAAGCCAGGACGCTTGGTTTTTCGCTGCCTTTGGCGGAGAAGACGCTTGCCGTCTACGACCAGGCCAGCCAGGAGGGCTGGGGGACCAAGGACTGCACCGAGCTGCCGGCCTTCTGGTCGAGCCATCACAAGGCCTGAACGAACCAAGGAATGGGTACCCCTGTGTCAGATCAGCGTGACAAGACTGTTGGAATGATCGGTCTCGGAATCATGGGATCGGCGATGAGCAAAAATCTCATCGCCGCCGGATTTTCCGTGATCGGATATGATGTGCTGCCGCGTGCCGTCGAAACCTTTGCCGCGCTGGGCGGCCGGGCTGCGGCGTCGGTGGCCGAGGTGGGATCGGGCGCCGATATCCTGATCACATCGCTGCCGTCGTCCGCGGCGCTGTTCGATGTGGTGCGGGAGCTGAAGGCATTGCCGCGCGCCGACCGCGTGGTGGCCGAAACCAGCACCTTCACCCTGGACGACAAGACGGCCGCGCAGCAGGAATTGGCCGAGGTTGGAATCGTTCTGCTCGACTGCCCGTTGTCAGGCTCCGGAAGCCAGGCGCTGGAACGTGACGTGCTGGTTTACGGCAGCGGACCGAAAGAGGCCTACGATCGCTGCCTGCCGGTATTCGAAGGCTTTTCGCGTGCGCCGCACTATCTCGGGCCGTTCGGCAATGGCTCGAAAATGAAGTATGTCGCCAACCTGATGGTCGCGGTGCATACGGTGGTGGCGGGCGAAGCCTTCGCGCTGGCGCGCAAGGCCGGCCTCGATCCGGCGCAGATGTTCGCGGTGGTCAGCGACGGCGCCGCCGGCTCGCGCGCCCTCGACGTGCGCGGGGAGATGCTGATCGCGGACACCTACCTGCCGATCCGGACCATGCCGCTCGAACTGTGGCGCAAGGACATGCGGGTGATCGCTGACTTCGCCAATTCGCTGGCGTGCCCCACGCCGATGTTCTCGGCGGCGGTGCCGCTGTTCAATGCCGCCGTTGCCTCCGGCTTTGGCGACCAGGACACGGCGGCGGTTGCCACCGTCATCGAGGCGATGGCCGGGCTGCCGGTCAAGAAATCGTAGATTCCGATCGGGTCTGTTGCGACCCGCAAGACAAGGACCAGACAATTGAAGTCAATTCTCACCATCGACGGCCATCATCACATCTGGCGCCTGAAGGATCTGACGTGGCTGTCGGGGCCGCAGGTGCCGCGCATTTTCGGGCCGTATGAATCGATCTGCCGCGATTATCCGATCGAGGAGTTTCGCACCGACACCGACGGCTGCGACGTGGTCAAGTCGGTGTATGTGCAGACCAACTGGCCGGCCGGACAAAGCTACGACGAGGCGAAGTGGGTTCAGTCGGTGTCCGACGCGACCGGCTGGCCGCACGCCAATGTGGCCCATGCCGATCTCGCCGATCCCGATTGCGGCGCGTTGATCAAGCGCCTGGCGCAATTGCCGGCCACCCGCGGCATCCGCCAGCAATTGCACTGGCACGCGAATGCGCAATATCGCTTCGCCTCGCATCCCGAAGTCATGAACGATCCGGCCTGGCGCAAGGGCCTCGCGCATCTCGCAGACCATGGGCTGCTGTTCGAGATCCAGCTGTTCACCGGCCAGATGGCGCATGGCGCGGCCCTGGCGCATACGTTTCCGGATACGGTGTTTGTGCTGGAGCACGCCGGCATGCTGGAGGATATGTCGGCGGAAGGCTGGCGGCGCTGGCGCGAGGGCATGCAGGCGCTTGCGGCTGCGCCGAACATGAACGTCAAGCTGTCCGGCCTCGGGACGTTTGTGCACGCCTGCCGGGCGGACGTCATGGGGCCGATCATTAAGGAAACCGTCAAGATCTTCGGCGCGGATCGTTGTCTTTACGGCAGCAATTTTCCGATTGAAAAACTCTGGACCGATTATCGCACGCTCTACACCACGTTCCGTGCGGCGATCGATCATGTGAGCGAGGCGGAGCAGCAGGCGATCCTGCACGGGACGGCGGCCCGGCTTTACCGCATTTGACACCGAGAGATGATCCGTTCCAACAACATCAACAAAGGAGACACCAGGTGAAACTCGTCAGATATGGCCAGCCGGGGGCGGAAAAACCGGGAATCGTCGATCACGACGGCCGGATTCGCGACCTCTCGTCGCTCGTTCCGGATCTCAACGGGGCGAACCTGAGCAGGACAACGCTTGCGAAGCTCAAGCAGGCGCAGATCGACAAGCTGCCGCTGGCGCCCGAGGGCGCTCGCCTCGGGCCCTGCGTCGGCAGCACGCGGAATTTCGTGGCCGTGGGCCTGAACTATGCGGATCATGCGGCCGAGACCGGCGCGGACATTCCGCCGGAACCGATCCTGTTCAACAAGGCGCCGTCCTGCATTGTCGGGCCGAACGACAACGTTCAGGTTCCGCGCGGGTCGACCAAGCTCGATTGGGAGGTCGAATTGGCCGTGGTGATCGGCGACACCTGTTCGTATGTCGATGAGAAGGATGCGCTGAACTACGTCGCCGGCCTCTGCATCTGCAACGACGTCTCCGAGCGCGCGTTCCAGATCGAGCGGGGCGGCACCTGGACCAAGGGCAAGGGCTGCCCGACATTCGGTCCGCTCGGACCGTGGCTGGTGACGCTGGACGACATTGCCGATATCCAGAATCTCGACATGTGGCTCGACGTCAACGGCACGCGGATGCAGACCGGTTCGACCAAGACCATGATCTTCGGCGTGGCGCACGTGGTGCACTACATCTCGCAATTCATGATCCTCGAGCCGGGCGACGTGATCACCACCGGCACGCCGCCAGGCGTCGGCATGGGGATGAAGCCGCCGAAATACCTCAAGGCCGGTGACAGGATCAGCCTCGGCATCGCCAATCTGGGCGCGCAGCACCAGACGGTCGTGGGGGCCAGTTGAGTAAAGGTGGTATCCGTCGCGGATGCGATGACGCCCTCGGACCGGATCCGGGGGCGTTTTTTTGCAAGACAGCGCCAGGTCTGATCGGCCATGCTCGTGCGGTACAAGACGCCTCACGGCGATTGATCGGTTTGAAGGAGCACTATGAGCGATCCTCTCGGCAAGCTGTCCTGGGATGACTTGCGCATCATTAAGACAATCGGCGGGAGCGGCGCGCTGGCTGCTGCCGCGAAGGTGCTCCGCGTCAACACCACGACAATCTCGCGGCGACTGGCACTCGTCGAGGAGACATTGGGCGTCACCCTGTTCGACCGACGCCGCACGGGATACCTGCCGACCACATCGGGCGCCGAGTTGATCGCTCTCGCCGAGCGCATGGAGCTTGATATCGTCAGTGTGGCGCGACGCGTCTCGGGTCATGCCCAGGGGCATAAGGGGGAACTGCGCGTCACAACCAGCGATGCGCTGCTGCTGGATTTTCTGACGCCGATCATTGCGGACTTCCAGGCCCTCAATCCGTCCGTCAGGGTCGAGGTGATCGTCGGAAACACATCGCTGAACCTTGCGCGGGGGGAATCGGACATCGCCTTTCGCGCGGCAACTGAAGCTCCTCCGGACAACCTGTTCGGCCGGAAGGTCGCAACCATCGCTTGGGCGGCCTATGGACGCAGGAGCGATTTTACAGGGGGCTGGCCCCATCCTGATCAGCTTTATCAGCTGCATTGGGCCTCGTATGGAACGGGGTTGTCCCGCCTCAAGGCGTCCAAATTCGTCGATGCACGCATTGACCGGGAAAAAATCGTATACCGCAGCGATTCCGTTGCGGGCGTATCCGCGGCGATTGCGGCCGGCATGGGGGTCGGGTTTCTGCCCTGCATGCACGGGGATCTATCTCCCACGCTCGTCCGCATCGGTCCGCTGGAGCCGGAGATCAGTGATGAGTTGTGGATCCTGACCCATCCCGACATCCGCAAATCCGGGCGCGTGTATGCCTTCATGACACATTGTACGCAGGCTATCGCCAGGCAGCGCATATTCATCGAGGGACAGGAGCGGCCTGCCAGCCGTTCCCCGACCACCGGGCGATAACTGCCGGCGCGGGTGCCGGATCGCGCCGCCGGTCTCGGATTTGGTCCGTCCAACGGCTGGGTGCGGGCAGCAAGCTGCAATTTTGCAAAATCGATCTCACCGGAATGCCTCTCGCGTGACGGGCAGCCGCGTCGTAACTCCTCGACCGCCCGGAGGTCTCGGTTCACTGAGCGATTGCCGAAACCGCGCCGGGAGATCTATCGACATCAAGACGTTTATCGCTCAAGAGGATATCGACGTGAGCATCAAAGCGGTCGCCAAGCCTGCCAGAACGCTTCTCAGCCCGAAGGACCATGCGCTGATCCTGATCGATCATCAGTCGCAGATGGCATTCAATACCAAGTCGATCGACATCACCAACCTGCGCAATAATGCAGGCATCCTCGCGCATGCGGGGAAGGGCTTCAACGTTCCGACGATCATCTCGACGATTTCGAAGGATACCTTCGCCGGTCCGCTGTTCGACGAGATCACGGAAGTCTTCCCCGGTGCGGAGGTTACCGACCGCACAACCTCGAATGCCTGGGAGGATGAAAACTTCATCGCCCGGGTCAATGCCGTCGGCAGGGACCGCCTGGTGATCGCCGGCTTGTGGACCTCCGTTTGCTGCAACGGTCCGGTGGTGTCGGCGCTGGAGCAGGGGTTCGAAGTTTACGTGGTCACCGACGCCTGTGGTGACTGCTCGCTGGAAGCGCATGAACGCGCGGTCGAACGCATGATCCAGGCGGGGGCGCGCCCGATCACGGCCCTCACGTATCTTCTCGAACTGCAGCGCGACTGGGCGCGTCTTGAAACCTACGAGCTCACGACCGGCATTGCCATGAAGCTCGGCGGCGCCTTCGGTGTCGGCGTCAAGTACGTCAAGACGATGTTCGGGGCCCACGACGGCCAGAGGGCCTGACCATCGACCCGCGGTATCGGGTGACGTCATTCACCCGATACCGGCTGCCGGGCGACATTGCGACGTTCGCTCCAACTCCCGACGTCGCAACCCTCGCCGATCCATACACAGGAGACGCCGATGGATCTCATTGTCCGGCCGATGAGCGATGAGCAGCGCAAGTCGATTGCGCTGGAATACCTGCTGCGGCTCGACCGGGGCGAAGACGTCATCGATCTTTTCGATGCGAACGCATGCGCGCATTTCCCGAAGTGGGGCGTTGCCCGCGGCAAGGAGCAGATACACCAGCTGTTCGGCGACCTCGGCCAGATCATCAAGTCAATCACCCACCATCATGCATATCTCAATGTGATGGTGAAGGACGACCACGACCGACGGGACAGAGTGGAGGGCCGGAGTGACCCATGCCGGCTTGTGGTGCGATGTGTTCGAGATCCGTGACTTCAGGATCCATCGCCTCCATGTCTACCTCGACCCCGATCATTGGGACGCGGACACCGCCCGCTATCCCTGGCTCGCCAATCGACCAACCGTCCCGTCGGCGTAGCCGTCCCGATCCCTGGCAATTTGCAAGAGGTTTGAGATGAACAAGATGGTGATCAGCGGCGTCAACAACCAGGTGTTTATTGCCAGCAATCTCGCGCGTGTCGAACACTTCTACACGGTGCTGCTCGGGTTGCCTGTGGTCAAGCGGACCGTCCATCATCTCGATCCGCGATTACCGGTTGTCACCTTCGGATTTCAGACATTCAAAGGGGAGCCGAAGCGGGGACACACCATCAGCTACATCGAATGGAATCCCTTGTTCTACATGATGCCGGAAGCCGGGTTTGTTGATCCCAGGGCCACTTCCGCGGGTGTCGCGTCTCCCCGGGTCGGCGATCCAAAAGGGCGCTGGGGAGCCGGAACGAACCACCATCTTGCGCTCCACGTTCCCACCCGGAATGGACTGCTGAAGTGGAAGCGGCGTCTCACAGATCGTGGGCTGCATGTCACGGGTCCGTACAATCGCCAGTATTTCCACGCGATCTATCTGCGTGATCCCGACGGTGCGATCATCGAGATCGCGACCACCGAACCCGGGTTCGGGCACGATGAAGTCGTTCTGGGATCGGGATTCCGCCCGCAACCGAAAGAGAATCTGATCGGCGGGCGCGATGAAGCGCTTGTCGCTGCGGAAACCTGGCCTGCCGCTGTGCCGGACGTGGCCGGGGATTTCGCGCTCCGTGGTTTCCATCACATCACCTCGATCTCGTCAGATGCGGAGCGCACGGAGAACTTCTTCGTCGAGACGATCGGATTGCGCTTGATCAAGAAGACCGAGTATTTGGATGAGAAGGGCGGTACGCACTATTATTATGCGTGCGACGACAATCTTTCACCCGGCTCGATCCTGACATTCTTCGGGCTGCCCGGTTATTCAGCGGGGCGCCTTGGGACGGGGCTGTCTCACCATTTCTCACTTGAAGTGGAAAACGATGCCGCGCTCTGTCATGAGCACAATCGCTTGAAGCGATTCGGCATTGACGTCTCCGGCATTCAGAATGCGATATACAGCCTGCTGTTCTACTTCAGGGATCCCGATGGCCACATCTGTGCGATCTCGACGCCAACACAATTGGCGGTCGATGAGCCCGGCGACGAACTCGGGCGCAGGCTATGCTTGCCCCCCGAGGTGGAAGGCCGGCGCATCGAGATCGAACGCAATATCGCCTTGCGTCCCGCGCCGACACCTGGTCCGCCGGCATGAGGATGTTGGCGCTTACGTTCCAGCCGTTTGATGTCGCGGCATATGAAAGTGAGAGTCAGCGTCCCTGAAACACCGGCTTGCGCTTTTCCATGAACGCCTTGCGGCCTTCTTCATAGTCCTTGCTGGCGAAGCAGTTTGCCACCAGGTCGGCGCATTTCTGCATATCGCGCTTGTCGGCATCCTTCACCGCTTCGCCGACAATAAACTTGATGGAATCGACCGTCAGCGGCGCATTGGCTGAAATCATCTGCGCATAGTCGCTGACATAGTCTTCGAGCTTGTCGGCCTCGACGACGCGGTTCACCAGCCCCATCTCGCGGGCTTCCGCCGCATCGAACTGGCGTGCGGTGAAGAAGATCTCCTTGGTGAACGACGGTCCGACGATATCGATCAGGCGCTTGACGCCGGGGTAGGCATAGCCGAGCCCGAGTTTCGCGGCCGGAACCGCGAACTTCGAATTGTCGGAGCAGATGCGCAGGTCGCAGCAGCTCGCGAGCCCCATGCCGCCGCCGATGCAATAGCCACGGATCATCGCAATGGTGGGCTTGGGAAACTCGTGTACCGTAGCATAGCCGATTTCGACGGTCTTGTTGTAGATCTTGACCGCCTCTTCCGACGATCGTTCCTCGGCGAACTTGGAGATATCGGCGCCCGAGACGAACGCCTTGCCGCCGGCACCGGTCAGGACCACGACGCGAACTTCCGGATCGACAGCAAAGCCCTTGAGGATGTCCACGCAGGACTTCCACATCTCGAGGGAGACGGCGTTATGCCGTTCCGGATTGTTGAAAATGACGTAGCCGACACCCTTGTCCTTGCGCGAGAGCATCTTGTCTGTTTGCGACATGTCGGTTTCCTGGTCGGTCGATGTGGCGGCGCAAGGCGCCGGATTGATGAGTGCTCCGCTCGGTCCCGAGGCGGCGAGAGGCAGTGCCCCTCTATACGATCTTGCCGTCCCTGAGTTCTGCAATCTCTTCGGGGCTGAACCCGAATTCCGACAGCACATCGCGGGTATGTTCGCCGGATTCAGGGGGGCGGGCGGCCATATGGCTGGGTGTTCGCGATAATGTGAAGGGTTGGCCGACCAGCTGAATGGCGCGTCCCTCGGCGTTCGGGACCTGCTGTGCGATGCCGAGGTGCCGGACCTGGGCATCGTCGAACATCTGATCGACGGAGTAGATAGGCCCGCAGGGCACGCCGGCCTGGTTCAGCAGATCGACCCATTCGGCGCTGGAACGGGTCACGGTCTGCTGTTCGATGGCTGCATTGAGCGGGTCACGGTTGGCGGAGCGTTTGGCGCCGCTGGCATAACGGTCGTCGTCCAGCAATTCGGGCGCCCCGATGGCGCGGGCCAGCCGCTCCCATATGGCGTGTCCGGCGGCGGCAATGTTGATGTAGCCATCCGATGTCTTGAAGACCCCGGTGGGAATGCTGGTCGGGTGGTTGTTGCCCGCCTGCTTCGGCACCTCCTGCTGCATCAGCCAGCGCGCGGCCTGGAAATCGAGCATGAAGATCTGGGCCTGCAGCAGGGATGTCTGCACCCATTGTCCCTGGCCGGACTGCTCGCGCTCGAGCAGCGCGGTGAGGACGCCCATGGCGCAAAACAATCCGGCGGTGAGATCGGCCACGGGAATGCCGACCCGCATCGGGCCTTGTCCGGGCGCGCCGGTGATCGACATCAGGCCGCCCATGCCCTGCGCGATCTGATCGAAGCCCGGCCGCTTGTGATAGGGGCCGTCCTGGCCAAATCCCGAGATGCTGGCATAGACGAGGCGCGGATTGATCGTCCGCAGGGTGTCGTAGTCGATCGCGAGCTTGTTTTTGACGTCGGGTCGGAAGTTTTCCACCACCACGTCGGCTTTCGCCACCAGCCGCCTGAACACGGCCTGTCCCTTCGGATCCTTCAGGTTCAGCGTCATCGCACGCTTGTTGCGATGCAGGTTCTGGAAGTCGGCGCCGTGGCGCGGACCGCCCATCTGTTCGCCGTCGGCGACATCGGTCGGTGCCTCGATCTTGATGACATTGGCGCCCCAGTCGGCCAGTTGCCGGACCGCCGTCGGCCCGGAACGGACGCGGGTCAGATCCAGCACGGTGAAGCGGGACAGGGCCTGTGAAGCATTTGGAAATGTCATTCTTCGGCGCTCCGGCGACGTTTGGAGAATGCGAGGGAAAGCTCGCGGATCACGTCAGCCGATATTAGCCGTCAGGCCCGCGGATTCGATGCCCGTTACTGCACAGCTCTCATCGTTTTCTGAGGTGTCGCCGCTGATGCCGACCGCGCCCAGCAGCGCGCCGCTGCCGTCCTGGATCAGCACGCCGCCGGGCACCGGAACGATGGCGCCGCGGGCGAGCGTATTCACCGCATCGACGAAATAGGGCTGCTCGTTGGCCCGCTTGAAGATCGCGCGCGAGCCGATGCCCAGCGCCAGCGCACCGTAGGCCTTGCCGTGAGCGATCTCGCCGCGGAGCAGGCTGGTGCCGTCCTGGGCGGCGGCGAATTTGACACAGCCGCGGCTGTCGAGAACGGCGACCGCGATGGGCTTCAGTTGCTGGTCGGTGGCCGTGGCCAGAACGGTATCGGCGATCCTACGGGCAGTTTCGAGCGTCAGGGTGGTCATCTCAATCTCTTTGCTGTTTTCGAGGTCGTGGGCAATCGTTTCGAAGTGTGTCGTGTCAGTGACGTGTTGAGGCCGTTTCGCGCCGGGACTTGTCGAGGCTAAGCGCAAGAATCCGGGCGACATGGAGCGCGTGGCGACCCGAGCCGTCCTTGATCTGATGGCGGCAGGACGTGCCGTCGGCAACAATCAGCGTGTCGGGGGCAGCCTTGCGCGCCGCCGGCAACAGCGAGGCTTCGGCCATGGCGATCGACGCATCGTAGGTCTCCGCGCCATAACCGAATGCACCGGCCATGCCGCAGCAGCTGGACTCGATAGTCTCGACAGCCAGATCCGGAATAAGGCGCAGCACCTGTTCCACCGGTTTGAACGCATCGAACGATTTCTGGTGGCAGTGTCCGTGGACCAGCGCCTTGCCGCCGATCGCGGACAACGGAAGCACGAGCCGTCCGGCCTTGGCCTCCCGCGCCAGAAACTCCTCGAACAGCAGGGCGTTCGCGGCAATTTTTCCGGCAAGATCATCCCGGCGCAGCGACAGAAGTTCATCGCGCAGGGTCAGCAGGCAACTCGGTTCCAGGCCGATGATGGGAACGCCACGTTCGACGAACGGGGTGAACGTCGCGACCACGCGATCGAGTTCGGCCCGGGCCTGATCGACCAGTCCGGCCGACAGGAAGGTGCGTCCGCAGCACAGCGGGCGTTGTCCGTCGATTGGTCTCGGCAGATGGACGCGGTAGCCGGCCGTGGTCAGCACGAGCAATGCGGCGTCGAGGTTCTCGCGCTCATAGACGCGGTTGAAAGTGTCGGCGAACAGCACGACCTCCGGGCCGCCCTCGGGCCCGACCGCCAGAGTTGTGGGATCGAAGGTATCGCCGCGCCAGGCCGGCAGATCGCGCCGCGCGCTGAAGCCGGTCAAACGTTCGCCGAGACGGCGCAGCAGGCGGCTGCGGTTGCGCAGGTTGAGCAGCGGGGCGAGCCGCGAGGCCAGCGCGGCATAATGGGGAAGATAAGCAACCAGGCGATCGCGCAATGTCAGGCCGTGGCTGCCGGCGCGGGCC
This sequence comes from Hyphomicrobiales bacterium, assembly GCA_041424235.1. Taxonomy (GTDB): domain Bacteria; phylum Pseudomonadota; class Alphaproteobacteria; order Rhizobiales; family Xanthobacteraceae; genus Bradyrhizobium_A. The sequence goes on along the minus strand of JBGMOD010000281.1, from coordinate 42,085 downwards.
GCGAGCACCTCGATCTTCATCTTCGCCATGTCCACGCCGGTCGGGCATTCCCTGCGGCAGGCCTTGCAGGAGACGCACAGTTTCAGCGTCTCCATCATCGCGTCTGATGACAGCGCATCCGGACCGAGCTGTCCGGAGATCGCCAGCCGCAGCGTGTTGGCACGGCCGCGGGTGACATCCTGCTCGTTGCGGGTGGCGCGATAGGACGGGCACATCACGCCGCCTTCGAGCTTGCGGCAGGCCCCGTTGTTGTTGCACATCTCGACCGCGCCCTGGAAGCCGCCAGCCGCGCCGGGATAGGCTGACCAGTCGAGCGCGGTCTTGAAATCGGCGACGCGGTAGTCCGGCGGATAGCGGAACAGCGAACGGTCATCCATCCGGGGCGGATCGACGATCTTGCCGGGATTGAGCGTGTTGTCGGGATCGAAGCGCTGCTTCACCTCGCTGAATGCATGCACCAGCCGCGCGCCGAACATGGCTTCGTGGAATTCGGAGCGGACGAGGCCGTCACCGTGTTCGCCGGAGTGCGAGCCCTTGTATTCCCGCACCATCGCGAAGGTTTCCTCCGCGATCGCCCGCATCGCCTTGACGTCCTTGTCGAGCTTGAGGTTGAGGACAGGGCGCACATGCAGGCAGCCTTCGGAGGCGTGCGCATACATTGTCGGGTGGGTGCCGTGCTTTTCGAAGATGCGGTTGAGCCGGTCGGTGTATTCCGCGAGCTGTGGCAGCGGCACGGCGCAGTCTTCGACAAAGGAGACCGGCTTGCCCTCCTGTTTCATCGACATCATGACGTTGAGCCCGGCGGCCCGGAAATCCGCGATGCTGGCCTGCAGGGCCGGCTCGGTCACCTCGACCACGCCGCCCCAGCGCCGCGGCGGCTGGTTCCAGCCGAAGCCGAGGTCGGCCATCAACTCGCCGAGCTGCTTCAAGCGCCGCAGGTTGTCGGCCTGGTCCTCTTCGGCGAACTCGACCACCAGCAGCGCGTCGGGGTCGCCACGCACCGCGGCCTCGATGGTCGGGCGGAACATCGCGATGTCGCGCCCCAGGCCGATCATGGTGCGGTCGACCAGTTCGACCGCGATCGGCTTGAGTTTCACCAGATGCTGGGTGGCATCCATCGCCTCATAGAAGCTGCCGAAATGGCAGACGCCGAGCACCTTGTTGCGGATCAGCGGCCACAGCTTCAGTTCGACCTTGGTGGTGAAGGCCAGCGTGCCTTCGGAGCCCACCAGGATATGGGCCATGTTGTTGTGCGGGCCATTGGGGGCCAGGGCGTCGAGATTATAGCCACCGACGCGGCGCTGCACCTTCGGGAAACGTTCGGCGATTTCACCGGCTTCGCGATCGCCCAGAGCCAGCAAATCGCGGAACAGCGCGATCTGCGGATCGTCGGCGTTCAGCCGCGCGATGTCGCGCGACACATTGCCGAACTGCAGCACCCGTCCATCGGCCAGCGCGGCCTCGAGGGAGAGGGTGTTGTCGCGCATGGTGCCGTAGCGCAGCGATCGACCGCCGCAGGAATTGTTGCCGGCCATGCCGCCGATGGTGGCGCGCGACGCCGTCGAGACATCGACCGGAAACCACAGGCCGTGCCGCTTGAGCTGGCGATTGAGGTCGTCGAGTACGATGCCGGGCTCGACCACACAGGTGCGATTCTCGACATCGAGCGACAGGATCTTGTTCAGGTGTTTCGAGACGTCGACGACGATGCCGGTGTTGACGGTCTGGCCGCATTGCGAGGTGCCGCCGCCGCGCGGTGTGACGATCCGGCCATCATCACGCGCAATCGCCAGCGTGCGCAGCGCCTCGTCGACGGTGCGGGGCACCACGACGCCGGCCGGCAGGATTTGATAGAATGACGCGTCGGTGGCATAGCGGCCGCGATTGAAGGCATCGAAGAAAACGTCGCCGGTGACCTCGCGGCGCAGCCGCTGGGCGAGGGCGCTGTCGCCTGGAGTGTCTACAGCCTGGTTATTGGCGGGCATCGCGCTTCGTGACTCCGAGTCAAATTTTGCATTCGATTATTTTGCAATGCAGCAATATTTTGAATTCAAATTACTTGAGCTTCGGTCGCGGCGATTTCCTCAGGAGAATCATTGATTTGGTGGGCAGCGAGGTACTCGCAGGTGGCCTCGCACTTGCGCCGCATGTGCTCGAACATCAGCAGACTCAGCTCGTCGCCGGCGCGGCGGCGCAGGGCGTCGACAATGCCTTCGTGTTCGCGCATCGCGTCCCCCAGCCGGTCGCGATGTACAAGGTTGGCCGCGTAGCGCAACCGGCGAACGATCGCGTTGAGGTTGGCGTAGTTGGCGCTGAGGATCGGGTTGCCGGCGGCATCGACGATCGCCTGGTGGATCTTCTGGTTGAGCCTGAAATAGTCCGCCAGCTCGCGCCGCAGATAGTGGGTGTACATTTCAAGGTGCATGCGTTCGATATTCGCAATGGCGGCGTCGGAAATGCGCTCGCAGGCGAGGCGCCCCGCGACGAAATCGAGTCCTGAAATGACCTCGAAAAGACTCTTGATATCGGCTTCGGTGAATTGCCTGACGCGGGCGCCGCGGTTGGGCAGGAGTTCGATCAGCCCCTCCGAGGCCAGCACCTTGAGGGCCTCACGCAGTGGCGTGCGGGAGACGTTGAACTTCTCGCAGAGCTCGCGCTCGGGAATGCGTGCGCCGGGATCGAGATGACCCTCGACGATAAAGTCGCGCAACTGGCTGAGGATGTCCTCGTGCAGCGAGGCCGGTGGATTTTCGATCAGCTTGAGGCCGACAGCCGACATGCGATTGCTCAAGGCGTAACCCCCTGGAAAGACGGGCGGATCGGCCCGTGCCTGGTGTTGCGTCGGCATCCCTGCGACAGGGCGCGACGTCGATTAAACGCAGCTTAGCTCAGATTTGGCTTGTCACGAAGCAAAATATGGATACAGTTCTTAGTCAGATATCGATTATCTGAAGAATTATGAATTCAAAATAGAGCAGGGAGTGATCCATGGCCACCAACGCCCCCATCCACACCGGGCGCCACTTCTTGCAGATTCCGGGCCCCACCAATGTGCCGGATCGTGTGCTGCGCGCGATGGACATGCCGACCATCGATCACCGCGGTCCGGAATTCGCCAAGCTCGGCCTTGAGGTGCTGGAAGGCTGCAAAGAGGTTTTCCGCACCAAGAATCCGGTGATCATCTATCCGTCCTCGGGCACCGGCGCGTGGGAAGCGGCCATCGTCAACACGCTGTCGCAGGGCGACAAGGTGCTGATGGCGGAAACCGGCCACTTCGCCACGCTGTGGTGCGCATTGGCGCGCAAGTTCAACATCGAGGTTGAGTTTCTTCCCGGCGACTGGCGCCACGGCGCGAGCCCGGAGCAGATCGAAGCGCGTCTGAGTGAAGATCGTGCGCACAGCATCAAGGCGGTGATGGTGGTGCACAACGAGACATCGACCGGCGTCACCAGCCGAATCGCGGCCATCCGCAAGGCGATTGATCGTGCCCAGCATCCGGCGCTGTTCCTGGTCGACACCATCTCCTCGCTCGGCTCGATCGAATACAATCACGACGAATGGGGTGTGGACGTCACCGTGTCCTGTTCGCAGAAGGGGCTGATGCTGCCGCCCGGGCTGGGCTTCAATGCCATCTCCGAGAAGGCAATGGCGGCCGCCAAGGCCAACACCATGCCGCGATCCTACTGGGACTGGCACGAGATCATCGGCAGCAACAAGAGCGGCGGCTGGCCGTATACGCCGGCGACCAACATGCTGTACGGTCTGAAGGAAGCCATCACGATGCTGCAGGAAGAGGGGCTGGACAATGTGTTCGCCCGTCATCTGCGCCATGCCGCGGCAACCCGTGCCGCCGTCCGCGCCTGGGATCTGGAAATTCTCTGCCTCAATGAGGATGAGCACTCGCCGATTCTCACCGCCGTTCTGATGCCGGACGGCCATGACGCGGACCGCTTCCGCCAGGTCACGCTGGACAACTTCGATATGTCACTCGGCGCCGGGTTGTCGAAGGTGAAGGGTAAGGTGTTCCGGATCGGCCATCTCGGTCACTTCAACGATCTCATGCTGATGGGAACGCTGGCCGGCGTGGAAATGGGACTTGAACTGGCCAAGGTCCCGCATCGGGGTGGCGGTGTCACCGCGGCCATGGGGGTTTTGACCGGGAAAGACGGTGCGGCATCGTCTCGCACCAAGGCGGCTTCGCCCTAATAAGGGGTTGTTGCCGTCAGGCATTCGCCGGATGGTATGCACGCTCGAGCGGCGTGTGATCTGGAGACGCCTCGCCAACAAGATCGGGCCTACCGACGTGAATGAATGCAAGGGAGAGCATTGATGCAGAACTTCGTAAAAGCCATCGCCGCGTCCGCGGTCCTTCTGGCCGGCGCGTCGTCGGCGCAGGCATGGGAGCCGACCAAACCGGTCGAGATTGTGGTCGCAGCCGGGGCGGGCGGAGCATCCGACCAGATGGCGCGGATGATGCAGGCCGCGATCCAGAAGAACAATCTGATGAAGCAGCCGATCGTGGTGTCGCTGAAGGGCGGTGCGTCCGGTGCGGAAGCCCTGATTTATATGAAGTCCAGCGAGGGCGATCCGAACAAGGTGATGATCGCCTATTCGCTGATTTATATGCTGCCGCTGTCGGCGAAGATTCCCTTCAACTGGCGCGAACTGACGCCGGTCTCAATCGTCGCGCTGGACCAGTTCGTGCTGTGGACCAGCGCCTCGCTGCCCTACAAGAACGTCAAGGAGTTCGTCGAAGGCGCGAAGGCGTCGCCCACGCCGTTCAAGATGGGCGGCACCGGATCGAAACGGGAAGATCACGTGCTGACCGCCTTCCTCGAGAAGAAGACCGGCGCGAAGTTCGCCTATCTGCCTTACAAATCCGGTGGTGAAGCCGCGACCCAACTGGTCGGCAACCACACCGAAGCCAACGTCAACAACCCGTCGGAGAATCTCGAGGTCTGGCGTGCGGGTCAGGTTCGGGCGCTCTGCGTGTTCGACAAGGAGCGGATCTCCTACAAGGCCAAGGTGGCGGGCGATCTCTCGTGGAACGACATCCCGACCTGCAAGGAGGAAGGGCTCGATCTGCAATACCTGATGCTCCGCGCCATGTTCCTCCCCGGCAAGGTGACCCCCGAGCAGAGGGATTTCTACGTCGACCTGTTCGAGAAGGTGACGCGGACGCCAGAGTACAAGGACTACATGGAGAAACAGGCCCTGAAGCCGATCCTGTTGTCGGGCAAGGACATGACCCGTTTCCTCGAGGACGACGACGCGCTCAACAAGTCGCTGATGACCGAAGCGGGCTTTGTCGCGAACTGACATCCAAGCTGGCTCACCGCCTTGCTTCGGGCAGGGCGGTGATGCTCCCGGCGATCATGATGGACTAAACGACAAGCGTCTCATGTCCTGGCTGGCGTGAGATGGTCTGCGGCTGCCTCAAATTCATAGACCGATGGGGGATTGATGTCGGACTCCAAGCTCGAAATCGTCGTCGATGATCCTGATGCACCATCGGACGACTCTCCATCCGTGGTCAGCAAGCGCAGTGTCGAAGCCATCACCATGCTGTTGCTCATGGCGCTGGCCCTGGTGCTCGGATTTGACAATTGGCGCACCGGCATCTCCTGGTCGCCTGATGGGCCGCAGGCCGGATATTTTCCGTTCTATCTTGCGGTCATCCTGTTTCTCGCCGCGGCTTATGGGCTGGTGGTGGCGCTCCGCGCCGGTGCAGGCGGGAGCGAAACATTCGTCACGCGGGATCAACTGCGGCGCGTGTCGCAGGTTTTTGCGCCGACGTTTGCCTTCTGCCTGCTGACGCAGTGGCTTGGGCTCTATGTCGCGAGTTTCCTGCTGATCGCCGGCTTCATGCGCATCATCGGCAAGATAGCCTGGTGGAAGTCGGTTTTGACCGGCCTCGTGTTCTCGCTGATCATGTTCGTTACATTCCAGATCGCGTTCGACGTGATCATGCCGAAGGGGCCGCTCGAAGCCCTGCTGGGATACTGAGGGAGCGCGCATCATGGAAGCCTTTTCGCTGCTGTTTCACGGCTTCGCCGTGCTGATGACCTGGAAGATCCTGTTGCTGATGCTGGTGGGACTTGTGCTCGGCATCTTTGTCGGCGTGCTGCCGGGGCTCGGTGGTCCCAACGGCGTGGCGATCCTGCTGCCGCTCACCTTCTCGATGGATCCGACGTCGGCCATCGTCATGCTGTCGAGCATCTACTGGGGCGCGCTGTTTGGCGGTGCCATCACCTCGATCCTGTTCAACATTCCCGGTGAAGCCTGGTCGGTGGCGACCACCTTCGACGGCTACCCGATGGCCCAGCAGGGCAAGGCGGCCGAGGCGCTGACCGCGGCCTTTACTTCATCGTTCATCGGCTCGCTGGTCGCGGTGATGCTGATCACATTTCTGGCGCCAAGCATTGCTTCGTTCGCCCTCCGGTTCGGGCCGCCGGAATTCTTCGCCGTGTACCTTCTGACCTTCTGTTCGTTTGTCGGGCTCGGCCGCGAGGACAAGCACAAGGTCGTGATTTCGATGGCGCTCGGCCTGCTGATTGCGGGGATCGGCATGGACACCGTCTCCGGCACCCTGCGGATGACGTTCGGATCCAGCGACCTGCTGCGGGGGATCAACTTCCTGGTTGCGGTGATCGGCCTGTTCGGCATCAGCGAGATCCTGCTCACCATGGAGGAGCGGCTGGCGTTGCGCGGCCACGCGGCGAAGATCAATCTGCGCGTGGTGTGGGGCGTCTGGAAGGATCTGCCGAAATACTGGGCGACGCTGCTGCGCTCCTCGGTGATCGGCTGCTGGCTCGGTATCACGCCGGGTGGTGCGATTGCGGCTTCGTTCATGGGCTACAATCTCGCCAAGCGATTTTCCAAGGACAAGGACAGCTTCGGCAAGGGCCGGATCGAAGGCGTGTTCGCCCCTGAAACGGCGGCACACGCGTCGGGCACCGCGGCATTGCTGCCGATGCTGGCCCTCGGTATTCCCGGCTCGGGAACGGCGGCCATTCTGCTCGGTGGCCTGATGGTGTGGGGGCTCAATCCCGGACCGATGCTGTTTGTCGAGCAGAAGGACTTCGTCTGGGGCCTGATCGCCTCGATGTATCTCGGCAATGTCGTCGGCCTGGTCCTCGTGCTCAGCACCGTGCCGATTTTCGCCTCGATCCTGCGGGTGCCGTTTGCGGCCGTGGCGCCGATGATTGTGGTCTCCTGCGCGATCGGCGCCTACGCGATCCAGAATGCGATGTTCGACATCTGGCTGATGCTGGGCTTCGGCGTGGTCGGTTATGTGTTCAAGAAGATCGGCATTCCGCTGGCACCTTTTACGCTGGCGCTTGTGCTCGGCAGCCGGGCGGAGGACGCGTTCCGCCTGTCGATGATCGGCTCGGCCGGTGACATCAAGGTGTTCTGGTCCAACGGGCTGGTCGGTTCGATCACGACGCTTGCGATCATCCTGCTGTTCTGGTCGGTGATCGAGAAGGCGTTTTCACGCATCGGGCAGCTCTGGCAGCAGCCGGAGAGGGCGTGATCAGGAGCGCGGAGCCGCAGTCGACTGTCGAATGATCAACTCGGGCTCCAGAATGACGTGCTGCACGGCATGGGACCGGGTTTCGATTTCCTTCAGCAGCAGACGCGCGGCATCGCGCCCCATCGTGCGATGCTCGATGCGCACTGTCGTGAGCGGTGGTGATATCAGGTCGACCAGTGGCATGTCGTTGTGGCCAACGATCGAAATGTCCTTCGGGCAGGTGAGACCGAGCCGGCCGGTTGCGTCCAGAGCGCCAAGCGCCAGCAGATCATTGGCGGCCACGATCGCCGACAGTCCCGGAACTGAACTGATCAGCTTGGTTGCGGGAGCAGCCCCCGCTTCGCGGGAATAGCGCTCGGCTTCCTCGACATGAACGGCCAGCCCGTGCCGGGCCATCGCTTTCGAAAAGCCGTCCAGGCGCAGCGCGCCGGTCGAGGTGGTCATTGGGCCCGATACGTGGCCGATGACACGATGTCCGCACGACGCAAGATGATCGACGGCAAGCTGCATGCCCTTTTCGTCGTCGGAGACGACCGATGATACGCGGTCGCGAAATTCGAAGCGATTGACCAGGACGACGGGGACGCCGCGGGCGAGGCAGTGGCTGACCACGTTGTCATCGCTGGACACGGTGGCCAGCACCAAACCGTCGACGCGCTGGTTGATGAGGTTATCGATGAACGCGATCTGCTGCGAGGCATCGTTGCCGGCGTCTGCGACGATCGGGGAGTAGCCCTCCGCGGCCAGCGCTTCGGCGATTCCGCCGAGGATCGGGGCAAACACCGGATTGGCGATATCGGGCAGGATGACGCCGATCAACTGCGAGCGACCTGTGCGCAGGCTCGCTGCCAACCGGTTCGGCTGATAGCCGAGCGATTGCGCCAGAGTGTTGATCCGTTCGGCAACATCGTCCGCGACCAGATGGCGTTTTTGCGGGTCGAGCGCACGCGAAACCGTGGAGGTATGAACTCCGGTCGCTTCGGCGATCTGCTTCAGGGTGGGCGGGGCTGCCCTGCTCATAACGTGTACTGCCACATAAAAGAATCGCGTGCATTATGGCTGACCTCTTGACAATCTGCAATCGATTGCATTAATAACTGCAAACGATTGCAGTAAGGGAGGTTGCGATGGCGACATCGTCTGCGGCGCTCGAAGACGGAGTTTTCAAGGGGCGAATCATCGAGGGGGTCGCTGATGTCACCCCGACGGTGATCAATGCGATGGCGCGGGCGCCCAATGCCCGGCTGCGCGAGGTTGCGGAGGCCTTTGTTCGCCACATGCACGCCTTTGCGCGTGAAGTGAATCTCTCCGAGGCGGAATACGACATCGGAGTCGATTTCCTTAATCGGATCGGCCAGGCCACCAACGATCATCATAACGAGGGCATCCTGTTTGCCGATGCCATCGGGTTTTCGACACTGGTCTGCCTGATGAACAACGGCAACCAGGGCGCTACCGAAACCGCCGCCGCCTTGCTCGGCCCGTTCTGGCGGATGAATTCACCGCGCACCGACAACAGCGGGTCGATCGTGCGCTCGCCGACACCGGGGCCTGAACTGTTCGTCTCCTGCGCGATCAAGGATGCGAAGGGGGCACCGATTGCAGGAGTTGAGGTCGATGTCTGGCAGTCGTCGCCGGTCGGTCTCTACGAAAATCAGGACGATACCCAGGCCGACATGAACCTGCGTGGCAAGTTCGTCACCGATGCGGATGGTCGCTTCGGCTTCCGCTCGGTCAAGCCCGCGGGCTATCCGGTGCCTACCGATGGACCGGTCGGCGATATGCTGCGGGCGCAGAAACGCCATCCGTACCGGCCGGCGCATATTCACTTCCTCGGCTTCAAGCCGGGATTCAAGACGTTGATCACCCAGGTCTTTGTCGATGATGACGAGTACCTTGAAAGCGATGTGGTGTTCGGCGTTACGCGACATCTTGTCGGCGATTACCGGCGGCACGACAACGGCGCGCCACCGGCCGCCGGTGTTGTGGCCCCATGGTACACTCTCGACTACACCTTCGTGATGGAAGCGGGCGAAGCCAAGCTTCCTGTTCCTCCAATCAAGTGAGTGGTCATGTCGTATCCGGTTTCCTTGAAGGACAAGGTCGTTCTGGTGATTGGCGGCGCCGGCGGCATCGGAGCCGCCAGTGCGCGTCAGTTCGCGGAGAATGGTGCCCGTGTGGTCCTTACGCATCGTGACGGCGATGACAAAGCCGGGCAGGCCAAAGCCCTGATCGCTCAGTTGGCGGGTGCTGGACATGCGGCATTTCCCGCCGATGTCGCTGACACCGCGACGCTGATCGCGCTGCGTGATGCGATCAGCGCGCAATACGGCCGGCTGGATGTGCTGGTGAATTCCGCCGGCTTCACCAAGGCTGTGCCCCATGCCGACCTCGATGGGCTGGATGACGACTTCATCGACCGCATGTTCCAGGTGAACTGGCGCGGCCAGTACGCCGCTATCCGCACCTTTGCGCCACTGCTCAAGGCGTCCGGCGACGGCCTGATCGTTTCGGTGTCGTCGATCGCCGGCATCAGCGGTAGCGGGTCATCGATCGTTTATGGTGCGACCAAGGCGGCCATCGACGTGATGACGAAATCGCTGGCGCGGGTGCTGGCGCCGGAGGTGCGCGTGCTCGGCGTATCGCCGGGCGCGGTGGACACCAATTTCGTTCCGGGACGCGGCGCCGAATTCAATGCCAAGGCGGCCGCAACGATTCCCCTGAAACGAGTTGCGACTGCGGACGACGTCGCTGCCGCGATCGTCGCCTGCGCAACTCATCTCGCTTACTCGACCGGCTCGACCATTCTCGTCGATGGCGGCCGGATTCTCTGAAGGATACTGATAATGCGCGACCCCCGCGACAAGGTTTTCATCACCTGCGCCGTCACTGGCAATCTGACCACGCCGGATCAGACTCCGCATCTGCCGATCACGCCGGAACAAATCGCTGACGCCTGTCTTGGCGCCGCCGAGGCGGGGGCCGCCATCGTCCACATTCATGTGCGTGATCCGGAGACCGGCAAGCCGTCCATGGAGCTTGGCTATTACCGCGATGTGGTCGAGCGCATCCGTGCCAAAAACACCCAGCTGATCCTGAACATCACCACCGGCCCCGGGGGGCGTTTCGTGCCATCCCCGGATGAGCCGCGGATTGCGGCGCCGGGAACGACGTTGATGAATCCGGAGAAGCGGGTCGAGCATATCGCAATTCTGAAGCCCGAGATCTGCACCATCGATCTCAACACCATGAATTCCGGCAAGGAAGTGGTGATCAATACGCCGGGCAACGCGCGGCGCATGGCCAAGGTGATGCGCGATGCCGGTGTCAAGCCGGAGGTGGAACTGTTCGACTCAGGCGACATCGCATTGATGCACGACATGTTGAAGGATGGTTCGCTGCAGGGGCCCGTGCTGTGCTCGTTTGTGATGGGCGTGCGCTATGGGTTCCAGCCCAGCCCGGAAACCGTAATCTATGCACGCAACATGCTGCCGGCAGACGCGCAGTTCACCGCCATCGGCATCGGCCGCGCGGCGTTCACCTCGGTGGCGCAATCCTATCTGGCGGGCGGCCACGTGCGCGTCGGCCTGGAGGATGCGGTCTATTTGTCGCGGGGTGAGCTCGCGCCATCAAATGCCGCAATGGTGGAAAAGGCGCGCCGCATGGTGGAAGATCTGGGCGGCCAGATCGCGACGCCGCGCGAAGCGCGCGGCATCATCGGCCTGCCGGCGCGGCTTGCCGATGCCCGCGTCGCGTGAGGAGGGGGCGATGACAACAGCAAGCGCCAAAACAACTGCGGAGGCGTCATCCACCGCGGCGGCGGTCGAGGCGACATGCGTGCGCCTGACGGCCAAGGTGATGGATGCGGCATCCATCGCCCCTGTCATTGAGCAGCATACGCTGACGCGCGGGGCTGATGACGTCCTCGTCGAGATCAAGGCCGCCGCGGTGAATCCGTCGGATGTGAAGGCGGCGACCGGGTTGATGCCTTATGCGGTGTTTCCGCGCACGCCGGGGCGTGACTATGCCGGCGTCGTGGTGGACGGGCCGTCCGGCTGGGTCGGCCGGGAGGTGTTCGGGTCATCGGGAGATCTCGGAATTCGCCGCGACGGGACCCACGCCAGTCACCTTGTGGTCGAGACCGCGGCAGTGGTCGAAAAGCCCGCGCAGATCTCCATGGAGGAGGCCGCCGGGATCGGCGTGCCGTTTGTGACCGCGATCGAGGGCTTTCGTCGCACCGGTCAGCCCAAGCCGGGCGAAACCGTGCTGATCATGGGAATCAACGGCAAGGTCGGACAGGCGGCGGCGCAACTGGCGACCTGGCGCGGCGCGCGGGTGATCGGGGTTGTGCGCAAGGACGAGCCCTATCAAGGCCACGCCAACGGCCCCGTCGAGATGATCGATTCCTCGACCACCGACGTCGCCGCGCGGGTGCGCGAGATGACGGCGGGGAAGGGCGCCGAGATCGTCTTCAACACCGTTGGCGGCGAAATCTATTTCCAGGCGGCGAACAAGGCGCTGGCTCTGGCGGGTCGGCAGGTCCTGATCGCGACCGTGGACAAGACCGTGAACTTCAACATTCTGGAGTTCTATCGCGGCCGCCACACCTATTTCGGTGTCGACACGCTGGCGTTTTCGTCGATCGTGAGCGGCGAGGTTTTGCGCGATGCCGTCGCAGGCTTTGCCAGCGGACATCTCAAGCCGTTCCCGATCGTGCCGCAGGCGATCTACCCGCTGGACAAGGCCAGGGATGCCTATCTGGCGGTGGTCGGCTCGGCGCGCGATCGTATCATTCTCAAACCTCCGGGATAGGCTTCATGCACCTGACGCGGTTCGACAAGGCTCCGGCCTATTATCCGCCCGAACACCACGACATGCGCTGCCTGCGATTGCAGGGCCGGGAAGCAGGGCCATCCGATACGCTCTGGCTCGGCATGTCGCAGATCCTGCCCGGCGGCCACACTTCGCTCGACGCCTCGCCGATCGAAAAAATCTACTTTGTGGTCGAAGGCGAACTGACCATCGAAACGCCTGATGGTGAAACCACGCTGTCACAGTTCGATTCCTGCCGCATCGCGCCCAACGAAGCGCGAGCTCTCAAGAACAAGACCAACAAGCCGGTCATCGTCCTGCTGTCCATGCCGCTCGCGGCTGCCGGAAAATGACCACCAAAACGGAGGAAACCATGCTGTCGAAATGCCTGAAACGCCTGATTCCCGTCGCCTTGATCGCCTCGCTGGCGACGCCGGCCATGGCGCAGACCGAGGTCAAGATCGGGATCGGGTTCGGGATCGGCTTCCTGCCGACGTTCATCATGCGTGAGATGAATCTGATCGAGAAGCATGCCAAGACGGTCGGCCTTGACGTCAAGACGAACTATCAGCGCATTTCCGGATCCTCCGCGATGCAGGACGCAGTGCTGTCCGGTTCGGTCGATATGGGCGCCTACGGGGTCGCTGCGATGCTGTTCGCCTGGGACAAGGCGCGCAATACGCCGCAGCAGATCTTCGGTATCGCCGGCGTCAATTCCAGTCCGCTGGTGCTGGTCACCAACAAGCCTGAGGTGAAGAAACTTGCGGATCTCGCGCCGACCGACAAGATTTCGATGCCGGCGCTGGTGTCGCCGCAGATGTATGCCCTGCAAATGATTTCCGAGAAAACCTTCGGACCCGGGCAGGAAGACAAGCTCAAGCCGCAGGTGGTCGCGCTGCCGCATCCAGAATCGCTGAATGCGATGCTGTCCGGGGGCACCGAGGTCAAAGCCTATTTCGCCTCGCCGCCGTTCACCCAGATCGCAATCGATAGCGGCAAGGCTCATGCAATCACCTCGACCGAGGAGGCTTTCGGCGGCCGCTCTTCGTTCCTGGTGATGGGGGCGACCAAGCGCTATATCGACGCAAACCCCAAGATGATCGACGTGATGGTCATGGCGTTGACCGAAGCCGATGACCTGATCCGCAACGATCCCGACAAGGCCGCGGAAATCTACCTCAAGGTCGAACCGTCAAAACTGCTCGACCAGGCCAAGGTGGCGGCGATCCTCAAGGCCAATCCGGACGACTTCGGCGTCGCTGTTTATGGTGTGAAGCAAACCGCGGATTTCATGGCGCGGCAGAAGCTGATCAAGACCATACCGGCGAGCTTCAAGGATGTCTTCCTCGCACCGATCCACGGCACCGCGAGCAACTGAAGCAGGTCTGCCGGCGTCTTGGCGGCGCCAGCAGTTGTCGTTCGGGAGTGAATGGCAGCGCGCTGCCGCATCGGAGGAAACAATGCAGATGGCCCAACGATTGACCCCTGCAGAGCCGGCTGACGCTGCCGCACCCGTTGGTGAGTCAAGCCTTGGCACGCCCGTCCTTGCGGTCGACGGAGTCACGCTGCAGTACAAAACGCCGGATCATCTGGTGACGGCCACCTATCGCGTTGGTTTCGATATCCACGCCGGCGACCGGCTGGTGCTGCTGGGGCCATCGGGATGCGGCAAGTCGACCTTGTTGAAGGCGATCGCAGGTTTTCACAAACCGGTCGCCGGCTCGATCATGCTGAAGGGGAAACCGGTGACGGGGCCGGGGCCGGATCGCATGATGGTGTTCCAGGAATTCGATCAGCTGTTTCCCTGGAAGACCGTGCTCGCCAATGTCGCGTTCCCGATGCGCGAGAACGGCGTCTCGAAGACGGAGGCAGATGCTCGCGCCCGCGACGCCATCGCCAAGGTCAACCTGACGAAGTTCGCCGACGTATTTCCGCACATGCTGTCCGGCGGCATGAAGCAGCGTGTCGCCATAGCCCGCGCCATGGCGATGAAGCCCGACGTGCTGCTGATGGACGAGCCTTATGCGGCGCTCGACGCGCTGACCCGGCGCAAGATGCAGGAGGAGCTGCTGCAGTTGTGGGACGACATCCGCTTTACGCTGGTGTTCGTGACCCACTCGATCGAGGAGGCGGTTATCGTCGGTTCGCGCGTGGTCGTGCTGTCGCCGCACCCGGGGCAGGTGCGGGCCGAGCTGAACTGCCATCATCTTGGCGTCGCGCAGCAGGATGGCGCCGAATTCCAGATGCTGACGCGGCGGATTGCCGCGATGCTGTTCGAAGACAAGAGCGTCGGGCAGTGAGGAGGTGACCATGAGCGAGATGACCCTGAAACTCACACCGCCGATTCGCTCCGAACATGAATATGCGGTGTCGGCCCCGGTCGGTCTCGGCAATGTCGAGAAGCCGTTGCCGCTGCTGGAGCGGCTGGCCAACAATGCCGGCGTTCGGCGCGGGCTGATCCTGATCGCGCTGGCCGCGGTCTGGGAGTTTTATGGGCGGTGGCTCAACGCGCCGCTGATGTTTCCGACATTCCTCGATACCATCGATGCATTGAAGACAGGTATCGTCTCCGGCGTGATTCCGCAGCGACTGTTCGTGACGTTGCAGACGCTGATTCTGGGCTATGCGCTGGGCCTGGTCATTGCGGCCCTGTTCACCAGCCTTGCGGTGACCACCCGGATCGGCACTGATTTGCTGTCGACGCTGACGGCGATGTTCAATCCGCTGCCGGCGATTGCGTTGTTGCCGCTGGCCTTGCTGTGGTTCGGTCTCGGCCGTCCCTCGCTGATTTTTGTCATTATCCATTCGGTGTTGTGGGCAGTCGCGCTCAACATGCACAGCGGTTTCCTGTCGGTCTCGGAAACCCAGCGCATGGCGGGACGGACGTTCGGGCTGTCAGGTCTGCGCCTGGTGTTGAAGGTTCTGGTGCCGGCGGCATTTCCAGCCATTCTCGCCGGCCTCAAGATCGGCTGGGCGTTCGCCTGGCGCACGCTGATCGCCGCTGAACTGGTGTTCGGTGTGTCGTCGGGGCAGGGCGGTCTTGGCTGGTACATTTTCGAGAACCGCAACACATTGGACACCGCGTCGGTGTTCGCCGGGCTGCTGACGGTGATGGCGGTCGGCCTGTTTGTCGAAGGCGTGATTTTCCGGGCCATCGAGGCCAAGACAGTGCGGCGCTGGGGTATGCAGCGCGGCTGAGATTTCGCGTGTAAAAAAATAGTTCGGGGAAAAACGACATGTCGGGCATGACGATCGACCGCCGGAGTGTTCTGGCTGGTGCAGCGTTGCTTTCAACTCAATTGCCGGCGCAGGCGCAGGCGCAGGCGCAGGTCGCCGCGGCTGCCGGTCGCCCCATCCTGATCCGCGGTGCCACGGTGCTGACGCTCGATGACGGGCTCGGGACGTTGCCGCGCGGCGATGTGCTGGTGCGCGACGGGCGGATCGTCGAGATCAAGCCGGGCATCGAGGCCGCGGACGCACAGGTCATCGACGGTACGGGCTGCATCGCGCTGCCGGTTTTCGTCAATAGTCACATCCATCTGGCGCAAGCGATCCTGCGCGGGCTCGCTGGTGACGCGACGCTCGACCAGTATTTCAAGCAGATCGTCTTCAAGTACACCCGCCACATCCGGCCCGAAGATCTGGCGGCGAGCGATTATGCGGGTGCGCTCGAGCAGCTGTCCGCCGGCACCACGACGTTGTTCGACTGGTGCCGTGAAGCGCTGACGCCGGCGCATGCGGACGCCATCGTCGATGCCATGAAGCGGTCGGGCATTCGCGCCTTTTTCGGCTATGGTGTCGCGGGACCGGCGCAGGGCGGGGCGGCGATCTGGGAGGATGTCAAGCGGCTGCGCAATGGCCCGCTGTCCTCGGACAGCAGCCGTGTCCGGCTTGCGCTGGCGCTGCGCGGGCCGGATTCGTCACCGATGAACGAATCCGAGGACGATTTTCGCGCCGCGAAGGATCTGGGCTTGCTGCATCAGTTCCATGTCGGCGTCCTGCTCTATTCGGCCCGCACCCGGCGCGGTGTCGCGCAGCTCGCCGAGAAGGGATTGATCGGTTCAGGATCCATCCTGGTTCATGCCAACGACCTCGACGAGGACGAATACAAGATCACGGCGGACAAGGGCGCCAAGATCGCGACCACACCCGAGGTCGAGATGATGATGGGCCACGGTCAGCCGGTGATGGGCCGTGCTTCCCGGGCGGGACACCGTCCGGCAATCGGTGTCGATGTCGTCACCGGTGTCGGCGGCGACATGTTTGCTCAGATGCGGGCCGCGATCTCGGCGCAGCGCCTTGCCGACAATCTTGCGGCTGCCGTCGCGAAGGCTCCGCTGCCCAAGGTCACGCTGACCGCCCGACAGGCGCTCGAAGCGGCCACCATCGACGGGGCGCGGATGCTCGGGCTGGAGCGGGAGATCGGCTCGCTGGCGCCCGGCAAGCGCGCCGACATCATCCTGGTGCGTGCGGACACACTCGGCACCGCGCCGCTGAACGACCCCGTCGGCGCGGTGGTGCTGCAGTCGAGCCCGGCCAATGTCGATACCGTTTTGGTCGAAGGCGAGATCATCAAGAGCGGTGGCCAGCTCGTTGGCCGCGATGCTGCCCGTGCCGTGAAAGAGCTCAGCGATCGCTCACGCGATCTCAACGCTCGCGTCGAGGCGGCGGCGCGCAGTCCGGGATAGTGAATTCATGAATCATTGGGTCCCGCGTGAAGCGGGACCCAATGTTTTCAGGCTGCGTCCCGAGCAACCACCCCAGTATTGGCCATCACGTCGCCGAACCCGATCGTATGAAGCAGGTTCTGCATCTCAAGCCGCGCGCTCACGTGGGACAAAGTGGGACGCGTCCCCAAGGTAATTTCGTCGAGATCGTCGACGGCCGTCAGGCCGCGCGGAAAGAACTCGCGAAAAATCACCCGCTCTGCCAAGCCGTCGACACAGCGGAAGTTGTTCATCTGCGAGAGCTCGTGCAGTCCCTCGCCGACCAGGCGCTTGTTGCGCGACGCGAGCATCGAGAGGCGGTTGCGCAGCACGATCCAGTCGGTTGCCGCTTCGTGGAGAAGCTGCCGCTGGCGACGCGCCTCCTCGACCATCTCGGAATAGCGGCTGGTCCCGGTGACGCCAAAGTTCTCGGGATCGACGGTGCCGAGCACGTCGAAATCGACAAAGCTATCGTTCAGCGGGGTGATCAACGTATCGGCGAGGGAATGTGCCAGACGCGCCAGATAGCTGTCATGACCGGGCGTGTCGATGATGATGGCGTCGTAGACGTGCGCGAGCTCGGCGACAGTATCCGACAGGGTCTTGCATCCGGCCGCCTCGTCTTCGGCGGTGGGATACGCGACGCTGCCGAAACAGAAATGATCGGGCGTTTCCAGGGCGCGGCCCACGCGCTTGGCCCAGGCCCGCCTGTTCTCGATGTAATTCGTGAAGCTGCGCTGCCTGGAATCGAGATCGATTGTTGCAACGCGCTGGCGCGACTTGAGCAGCGCGATGGCAATGTTCATGGCGACGGTCGACTTGCCTGATCCGCCCTTTTCGTTGCCCACGACGATGACGCGGGCAGATGCGCATTCAACCGACATCAGAGTGGTCCTCGAAGATCTGGTTGATAGATTGGGTGTGTGGGTATTGCAGGTTGCAGTGAATAGCTCTGATTCTTTCGGTTCCCGCAAGTTGCTCGCGCTGATTTGATTCATTGAGTCAAGCGCGTTGACCAATCGGCGGCGGCTTCGCGAACGTGATGACCGCTGCTTCAACGCACCGGGAGCGCGATCGAATACTTCACTTGGCTGAGTGCAAAACTCGATTCGATCGAGGCGATGCCGTCGAGGCGCGTGAGCTTGGTCTTGAGAAAGGTTTCGTAGGAGGCAAGGTCGGCGGCCACGACGCGCAGCAGATAGTCGCGATTGCCGGTCATCAGATAGCATTCGAGTACTTCTTCCCAGCGCGAGATCGCCTTGGCGAAACGTTCGAGGTCTTCTTCTTTCTGCCGCGCCAGTTTGATCGAGATGAAGACGCTGACATGCAGCCCCAGCGACTTCTGGTCGACGGTGGCGATGTAACCGGTAATGACTCCGCGTTCCTCCAGCAGCTTGACCCGCCGATGACAGGGCGAAATCGACAGGCCGACCTGGTCCGCCAGATCCTGCATGGTCACGCGGCTGTCCGCCTGCAGCACGGCGAGAATCTTGCGGTCGATCGGATCGAGGCCTGTCATTGGGATGTATTGCCTGTTTCGGTTCTAATATTGGTAATTTATACCAATATAATGCCGTTTGACGAGTGTCTTTGG
Source organism: Hyphomicrobiales bacterium (assembly GCA_041424235.1). GTDB lineage: Bacteria > Pseudomonadota > Alphaproteobacteria > Rhizobiales > Xanthobacteraceae > Bradyrhizobium_A. Next base: position 23,439 of record JBGMOD010000281.1, on the reverse strand, counting down.
GAACGAACCTCATCCCACTACGGTTAGGCTTATGCTCATCCAATTGAAGTCCCGGGTGATGTCATGTCGAACGCGCAGTCCCGTATCGAGATCCTCTCAGCCCTGACCCGCAAGGCGTTGTGGCTCTCGTCGTGGACCATCCACAACGCCAACCACATTCGTCCCAATGTCGATGGCCTGAAGGTCGGCGGCCACCAGGCCTCCTCGGCGTCGCTCGCGGCGATCATGTCGGCGCTGTATTTCTCGGTGCTGAAGCCGGAGGACCGCGTGGCGGTGAAGCCGCATGCGAGCCCGGTGTTTCACGCCATCCAGTATCTGCTCGGGCATCAGACCCGCGACAAGCTGGAGAACTTTCGCGGTTTGAAAGGGGCGCAATCCTATCCGTCCCGCACCAAGGACACCGACGACGTCGATTTCTCCACTGGCTCGGTCGGGCTCGGCGTGGCGCAGACTCTCTTTTCCTCGCTGGTGCAGTCCTACGTGACTGCGCATGGCTGGATGAAGAATCGGCCCGAAGGCCGCATGATCGCGCTGGTCGGCGATGCCGAGATGGACGAGGGCAATATCTTCGAGGCGCTGGCGGAGGGCTGGAAGCAGGGCCTGCGCAACACCTGGTGGGTGGTCGACTACAACCGCCAGAGCCTGGACGCCGTGGTGCGCGAAGGCCTGTGGGAGAAGTTCGAGGTGATGTTCCGCAACTTCGGCTGGGACGTCGTCATCATCAAGTACGGCAGGCTGATGCGCGAGGCTTTTGCCGAGCCGGGCGGCGAGGCCCTGCGCAAATGGATCGACGCGTGCCCCAACCAGATGTATGCGGCCTTGTCATTCCAAGGCGGCGCGGCGTTCCGCAAGCACCTTTTGGATGATATCGGCGATCAGGGGCCGGTGACGCGGCTGATCGAGAAGCGCTCCGACGCCGAACTGCTGGCGCTGATGTCGAACCTCGGCGGCCATGATGTGGAGACACTGATCGATGCCTTCGAGGCCATCGACCACGATCGTCCGGTCTGCTTCATCGCCTACACCATCAAAGGCATCGGGCTGCCGTTCCAGGGCCACAAGGACAACCATGCCGGCCTGATGACGGTCAACCAGATGGAAGCCTGGCGCACGTCGCAAAAGATTCGCCCGGGGCATGAGTGGGACAAGTTCGAGGGACTGGATCTGGCGCCCGAGGTGCTGGACGATTTCCTGTCCAACATCGCGTTTGCGCGCGAGGGACGGCGACGGCTTGAGGCGCCGCAGATCCCGGTGCCGGATCAGCTTGCCTTTAAGCCGGCGGCGCGGATGTCGACCCAGCAGGGCTTTGGTCTGGTGCTCAGTGAATTGGCGCGCAGCGATACGGCGCTCGCCGAGCGCATCGTCACGACATCCCCGGACGTCACCGTCTCCACCAATCTCGGCGGCTGGGTGAACCGGCGCGGGCTGTTCGCCAGGGCCGAGCAGGCTGACCAGTTCCGCAAGGAGAAGATCCCGTCGACCTTCAACTGGGACTTCTCGCCGAAGGGGCAGCATATTGAACTTGGCATCGCCGAGATGAACTTGTTCATCCTGCTGTCCGCGCTCGGCCTGTCTCACTCGATCAATGGTGAGCGGCTGCTGCCGGTCGGCACCCTGTACGATCCCTTCATCGAGCGCGGCCTCGATGCGCTGAATTACGCCTGCTATCAGGACGCGCGCTTCATGGTGGCGGCGACGCCGTCGGGCATTTCGCTGGCGCCGGAAGGCGGCGCGCATCAGTCGATCGCGACACCGCTGATCGGCATGGCGCAGGATGGGCTCGCGTCGTTCGAACCCGCCTTCGTCGATGAACTGGCCGTCATCATGCGCTGGGGCTTCCAGCACATGCAGAAGGATGCCCAGAAGGACTCAGACTCGGCGCAGCCGGGGCAGGAGGGCGGCGGTTCGGTGTATCTGCGGCTCTCGACCCGCACCATCGATCAGCCGCAGCGCCAGCTCACGCCGGAGCTGGAAGCCAATATCGCCGATGGTGCCTACTGGCTGCGCAAGCCCGGACCGAACGCCGAACTGGTGATCGCCTACACCGGCACGGTGGCTCCCGAAGCGATCGAGGCGACCGGTCTGCTGGGTGATGGTCGTCGCGACATCGGGCTGTTGGCCATCACGTCGGCCGACCGGCTTTACAGCGGCTGGACCAGTTCACGCCGGCGTCAGCGCGAGGGCGCACTGAGCAGCATGAGCCATATCGAGCGCCTGCTGGCGCCGCTGCCGCGCCATTGCGGCATCGTGTCGGTGATCGATGGCCATCCGGCAACGCTGGCATGGCTCGGTGGTGTTCACGGCCATCGTGTCGAAGCGCTCGGGGTCGATCGGTTCGGACAGACCGGGACCATCGACGACCTCTATGCGTATTACGGGATCGACGCCAATGCCATCATCGAGGCGGCCGAACGGCTGACGCGTGGCGGACCGATCGTTCATCGCAAGGTGGCGGTGTGAAAATGGTGGTCATTCCGGAAGCCGCGTTGCGGCTATCCGGAATCCCGGAGGCGCAACGCGTTGAGCATTCGAGATTCCGGGTTCGTCGCTTCGCGACGCGCCGGAATGGCCGGGCTAATAACCTCAGGCTTCAAATCCCCAGATAGATCTGGCGGATATACTCGTCGTCCGCGAGTTCGCTCGAGGTGCCCTCGCGCACTGTACGTCCGTGCTCCAGCACGTAGGCGCGGTCGGTGATCCGAAGCGTCGAGCTCGCGTCCTGTTCGACGATCAGGATCGCTGTGCCGTCCTTGCGGATCTGTTCGACGGCGTCGAAGATCAGCTTTTTCAGCCGGGGTGCGATCCCGACCGACGGCTCGTCGAGCAGCAGCAGTTCGGGCCGCCCCATCATGGCGCGTCCGATCGCCACCATCTGCTGCTCGCCGCCGGAGAGCGTGCTGGATTGCTGCGCTTGCCGTTCGCGCAGCACCGGAAACAGCGCGAACACCCGCTCCAGGTCCTGGTCGATCTCGGCCTTGTTGTTGCGCAGGTACGCCCCGAGCTGGAGGTTCTTCAGCACGGACAGTTCCGGAAACAGCTTGCGGCCTTCGGGGCAATGGCAGATCCCGCGCGCCACCACGTGGTAGGCCGGCAGGGTGCCGAGCGGTTCGTCCTTGAACGACAGCGTGCCCTTGGAGGGGATGGCGCGGGAGATCGCCTTCAGAAGCGTGGTCTTGCCGGCGCCGTTCGGGCCGAGCACGCCGACCAGTTCCCCCTTGTCGACATGGATCGAGACGTCCTCGATCGCGAGCGCCTTGCCGTAACTGACACTCAGGTGCTGGATATCAAGCAGAGGCACGGTGGTCCTCCGATTGCCCGATATAGGCTTCGATCACCCGCTGATGGCGGACGATCTCCGACGGCGGCGAAATCGCAATGATCTCGCCGAAGTTCATGGCGATCACGCGTGACACCAGCGCCATGAACTCGCGCAGCTTGTGCTCGATCAGCAGGATGGTCAGGTCTTCCTCGCGATGCAGTTTGCGGATCAGTTGCGCCAGCGGCTCGATCTCGCTGCTGCCGAGGCCGGCGAAGGGCTCGTCGAGCAAAAGCAGTTTGGGCCGCGTCGCCAGTGCGCGGGCGATTTCCAGCCGGCGCAGGTCGCCGTACGGCAGCGTCTCGACCGGCTCGCGGCTTTTGTTGCCGAGGCCGACCTGCTCGAGCAGGTGTTGTGCGCGGGCTTCCTTGTCCTTGTCGGCGTGCGCGCGGGGAGACAGGCAGGCGACAACCACGTTTTCCAGCACGTTCATGCCGACGAACGGCCGGGTCAGCTGGAAGGTGCGCGCGATGCCGCGATTGACGATCTTGTAAGGTGCGAGCCCCTGCAGACGCTGGCCCTCGAAGATCACACTGCCGGTATCGAACGAGATGAAGCCGGTGAGAAGATTGAACAGCGTGGTCTTGCCGGCGCCGTTCGGACCGAGAATGCCGGTCAGTTCGCCCTTTTGCAGGGTAAAGCTGACGTTCTTCACCGCGGTTAGTCCACCGAAACGTTTCGACAGGCCGTCGACTTCGAGGAGCGCACTCATCGCCATCGCTCCGTTATCCGTCGCCACGCCGGCGCGATCAACCCGTTGGGCAGGAAGAACAGGATCAGTATCAGGGTCAGCGTATAGATCCACAGCCGGTATTCGCCGAACCCGCGCAGCATCTCGGTGAGCAGCGTCAGCAGGATGGCACCTATCGCCGCCCCGTAGATCGAGCCGATACCGCCGACATACACCATGATGATGATGGTGATGGAGACGACGACCGAGAATAGCGGCGGACTGACCTGGAGCTGATAGTGGGCATAGAGCGCGCCGCCCAGTCCCGCGAACGCGGCTGAGATCGCCAGCGATGCGATCTTGTAGAACGTTGCATTGATGCCGGCGGCCTGGCAGGTGGCTTCGTCGCCTCGGATCGCCCGCAGCAGCAAGCCCCAGTGTGACTGCGCGAGCACCGTGAGGATCGCAACGGTGGCGATGAGGATCGCCAGCACGAACCAGTAGTACTGCAGCGGATTCTTGATCAATGGATCGAGGCCGTAGAGGCCTTCCTCACCGCCGGTGTACTCCCAGAAGATCAGGCACAGCCGTTGCAGGATGGCGGATGCCGACAGCATCGCCAGCGCGAAGTAGGGACCTTTGAGACGCAGCGTCGGAAAGCCGACGATGATGCTGAAGGCGACCGCGACCGCAACGGACGCGGGCAGGCTGTACCAGGGGCTGGTGAACCAGGTCGTGGCCATGAAGCCGGCGGTATAGGCGCCGGCGCCGATAAACAGCGAGTGGCCGAAGTTTTCGCGGCCGGTCAATCCGGACATGAAATCCCAGCTCGCCGCCCAGATGCCGTAGATCGCGCATACCGTCAGCACACCGGTCAGGTAATTGCTCGCCACCAGCATCGGCGTCAACGCGAGCACGGCGACGAGGAGAACGGCTCCGGACACATCGATCAATGCAATGCGGCGCATGTCAGAAGGCCGCCCGTCGACCGAGCAGGCCTGATGGCCTGACCATGAGAGTGATGACGACGGCGACCAGCGAGACGAGTTCTGTCCAGGACGAAGAGATCAGGTAGGCGACGATAGTCTCGGAGTATCCGAGCAGCAGTGCCGCGAGGATGCTTCCCGGTATTGAGCCGAGACCTCCGACAATGACGATGGCGAACGCTTTCACCATCGGCAGCAATCCCATCGACGGCTGCACAGTGAGGAATGGCGACACCAGAACGCCGGCGAGCGCCGCGGTGCCGGCCGAAATCCCCATCACGATCGAAAAGATCCTGTTGGTTGGGATGCCCATATATTCCGCGGCTTGCGGATCCTGTGACACCGCGAGGATGGCGGCGCCGAGCCGGGTGCGCTGAATGAACAGCCACAGGCAGCAGAGCATTAGCACCGAGGCCACCAGGGCGAGCAGGCGTTGGCCGCTGATATCGACGCCGCCGATGCTGAGCTTGTCGGCGACGAAGCTCGGGACGTTGCGATATTCCGATCCGAAGGTGATGAACAGGCCTTGCTCGACCGCCAGTGACACCGCGAGCGTGATCATCAGCACAGCCAGTTGGGAATGGCGCAGCGGCCGGACCAGATAGCGTTCCATCAGCATGCCGAATCCCGCCACCAGCAGCATGGCCAGCGGAGCGGCGACGAACAGCGGCAGCTTGAAGATGGCTGTGAAGACATAGGCCGCGTAGGCGCCAAGGGCATAAAACGAGCCGTGGGCCAGATTGAGGATGCGCGCAACACCGAAGATGAGGGTGAATCCCACCGCCAGCATGGCGTAGATCGCGCTGGACACCGCACCATAGATCAGGATTTCAAGCATGCGACCTGCTGCGTTCGAACCGGGAAGCCAAGGATCCGGGATCTTTCCGTCGGCCCTGCTGCTCGCGAGGGTCTATGAATGGCCGGACTCGATCGGGTCCGGCCATCATTCGAAGCGCGAGAGGTTAGTTGCTCAGCCAGGGCGGTGAGGTCATTTTGCCGGTTGCGGCTTCCTTCGGCCAGACCACGACGCGTTGGCCACCCTTCTGCCATTGCACGAACAGCAGGTTCTGCAGACCCGGGCCAGCCTTCACGTCATGGGTTTCGTCAAACACCATCTTGCCGGCGATGCCGACGTGATCGGTCTTCTCAAGCTCCTTGATGACGGCGTTCGCCTCGGTCGATTTGGCGCGGGCAACGGCGTCGGCGTAGACGTACACCGCGTCGTAGGCGCCGACACCGGTATAGACCGGAGCGGTCTTGAAGCGCTTCACGAACTCGTCCCAGAACGGGATGGTCTTCGGCGTCAATTCCGCCCGGATCGCGAGCAGCCCGACCGTTTCGGTGTCGGCCTTGCCGCCGACGCGATCGAAGAAGTCGGCATCCTGGCTTTTCACATCGATGCCACCGATCGGAATCGGCACCTGCGCGTCATGCCACTGCTTGACGAAGATGTCCGATGACGCGTGCGACAGGATCACGATGAGATATTGCGCGCCGCTGTCCTTGACCTTGGCGAACAGAGGAGAGAAATCGGAGGTCGAGGTGTCGAACAGTTCGGACATCTTGACTTCGGTGCCGCCATCGATTGCACCCTTTTTCAGGATCGGCACGAGATCCTGAACCCATTTGGCGTTTTCGCCGACGATGGCGATCTTGGTCATTTTCAGCTCGCCTTTCAGCTTGCCGTTGATGAAATCGACCAGGGCGCGGGCCTGATGCGCCGCGTTGATCGGGAACGCGCGGAAAATATACTTGTAGTTTTCGTAGTCGGATTTGACCTTGGCTGTGATCGCCGGTGAGGCCGCACCAACCCCGATATAAATCGTCTTGGCGTTGGAGATATGGGGCAACTGGGCCAAGGTGACGCCGCTGGTATAGCCGCCGATCAGGACGTCCACCTTGTCGTCGGCAGTCAGTTTCTTGATCGCGGCAATGCCCTGTTCGGGGTTTTCGGTTTCGTCCGCGACCACGAGATCGAGCTTGCGGCCGAGCACGCCGCCCTTGGCATTGATTTCGTCCACCGCGAGCCTAGCCGCGTTCTGGGTGTCGCGGCCGACCTGGAGCTGGATCGCGGTTGGAATGCCGATCTTGATTGGGTTTTGCTGGGCTGACGCCGGCGCGGTGAAGAGGAGTGCGCCGAAACTCACGACACTCGCGGATGCGAGCAGCTTCAGAAAAGGCCGCATGTCGTCCCTCCCTCAGGCATCTGGATTTGTATCCGATGCGCTATTTTTAGTGTCGCGAGAGTGCATGCCGGGAAAAGATCGAGTCAAGAGCCGAAAGCCAGCTGCGACAGCGCGTCCTTGTAAATCGTATTGTGCAACGCAAGGCGCGATGGTGCGCCGCATGGTTTGATTGAAGCAGGGTTTGATGGGCAGATGGCCGCCGCGCGAATGGACTCCGCGTGTGGTCCACCGATCAATAATGCGGCGGGGGCGGCTCTTGCTGGGCGGGAACTGTGGATTTGCTTTCGGCGTCCTGCACGCGATCGGACAGGCGGGCGAGCTCGCGCTTGAGCGCATCGATCTGCGCCCACTGCGCGGTGACGGTCTTGTTCAGCGTCTCGATGATCTCTTCCTGGTAGGCGAGGCGGATCTCGAGGACATCGAGGCGGTCGATCGAACTGTCATTCATCGCGTTGGTCACAGGTTTCTGATCCGACAAGAAGGGCTTGCTCCACCAATCCGTGGCCGAGCGCAACCCGTTCGTCAAAGACAAAGCAGCCACCGCGCCAGCGGCTCTCCACTTCGGGGACGTCTTCGAGATACTTCAGGATGCCGCCCTTGAGGTGGTAGACCTCCGCGAAACCTTCCGCCAGCATGTAGGAGCTGGCCTTCTCGCAGCGAATGCCGCCGGTGCAGAACATCGCGATCTTCTTGTGCTTGGCGGGATCGAGCGAGGCGTGGACGAAGTCGCGGAATTCGCTGAAGCGCGCAATCTTCGGGTCGACTGCCCCTTCGAAAGTTCCCATCGCCACCTCGAACGCGTTGCGGGTGTCGATCACCAGCACGTCAGGCGCGGCCAGCAGCGCGTTCCACTCCCCGGCGGCGACATAGGTGCCGACCCGGCGGGTCGGATCGGCGATCGGGTCGCCGAGGGTCACGATTTCCTTTTTCAGGCGAACTTTCAGCCGGCGGAACGGCATCTCCGCCGCCGTCGACAGCTTCAGCTCGAGATCGTCGAACCGGCCGGCGAACAGAGGCGCCGTGCGCAACTGCTCGATAAAGCCGTCGATGGCGGCAGGTGGTCCGCTGACAGTGCCGTTCAGGCCCTCTTCCGCCAGCAGTAGGGATCCTTTGAGTTGCAGATCCTGGCAGAGTGCACGCAGCGGTTCCCGCAGGGCGCGAAAGTCCGGCAAGAAGACGAATTGATAGAGCGCTGCCACGGCGTATGTCATTTGCGCGATTTAGCACCTCTGAACTGCCTCGAAAACCAGCGTTTGCGGTTGCGGTATCCTATTTGCCTAGTTCACTTTTTCGAGACATCGTTGCGGCCGCTGCGCAGCGTCTGGTATATCGGTCGCGCAGGGATTCCCTACAATTGGCGGACTATTTCGACGATCCCAGGGATCGGAGACTGGGCTTCGATGGGGGTGTCGCCGGGCGATTGCGAGCGATGCCGAGCATAAAGCACTGAATTCATGAGTCTTGTTCATATGAGCATGCGGTGTGGGGCGGCTAGTCGCATCAGCTAGGCCGCACTAAAGACAAGAACAAATCTCGCACGATCGAGACCGGGCCGGCATGCCGAGCAGGGGATTAGGTGGAGTTGAGGGACGACATGCATAATGCGGAGGCCCGTTCGGACCTGCCGACGCGGCGGGGATTCCATGACAAATCTGGGCGCATCGCTGGCGGTGCGGCGCCTGTCGTCGTGACATCCAGGATCGCGGTACGGCAATGATCAATCTTGTTCGCATCGCGCTGACGCGCCCGTACACGTTCGTCGTTCTCGCGCTCCTCATTCTGATCGTTGGGCCGCTGGCGGCCCTGCGGACGCCGACCGACATCTTTCCGGAAATCCGCATCCCGGTGATCGGGGTGGTCTGGCAGTACACCGGCTTGCCGCCGGACCAGATGTCCGGCCGTATCACGACGCCATTCCAGAAGGCCCTGACCACGACGGTCAATGACATCGAGCACATCGAAGCCAACTCCTACAACGGCTTCGGCATCATCAAGATCTTCTTTCAGCCCGGCGTCGATATCCGCACTGCCAACGCGCAGGTGACGGCGATCTCCCAGACGCTGCTCAAGCAGATGCCGCCGGGCGCCACGCCGCCGCTGATCCTGAACTACAGTGCCGCGACGGTGCCGATCCTGCAGATCGCGCTGGCGGGCGAGGGGCTGAGCGAGCAGAACCTCGGCGACCTTGCCATCAACGTGGTCCGCACCCCGCTGGTGACGATCCCCGGTGCCGCGATTCCCTATCCGTTCGGGGGCAAGCAGCGCCAGATCCAGATCGACCTGGATTCGGCGGCCATGCAGGCCCGCGGGCTGTCGGGGCAGGACGTCGCCAATACGCTGGCGGCCCAGAACCTGATCACCCCGGTGGGGACCCAGAAGATCGGCAGCTTCGAGTATACGATCCAGCTTAACAACGCGCCCGGCAGGTTCGAAGACCTCGGCAACCTGCCGATCAAGGCGGTCAACGGCGCGATGGTCTATCTGCGCGACGTCGCCCAGGTGCGTGACGGCAATCCGCCGCAAACCAATATCGTGCATGTGGAAGGCAATCGCTCGGCATTGCTGCAGGTGCTGAAGAACGGTTCTGCCTCGACGCTGGCGATCATCGCGAGCATCAAGCAGACGCTGGTGGAGATGAAGGACACGCTGCCCGAGCAGCTCAAGATCACGCTGCTCGCCGATCAGTCGGTGTTCGTGCGCGGCGCCATCACCGGAGTGGCGACGGAAGGTGCGATCGCCGCGGCCTTGACCAGCATCATGATCCTGCTGTTCCTCGGCAGCTGGCGCTCGACCATCATCATCGCGACCTCGATCCCGCTGGCCATTCTGGGCGCGATCATTGCGCTGTCGCTGATCGGCGAGACGCTGAACATCATGACCCTGGGCGGGCTGGCGCTCGCGGTCGGCATCCTGGTCGACGACGCCACGGTGACGATCGAGAACATCAACTGGCATCTCGAACACGGCAAGGACGTCGAAACGTCGATCATGGACGGCGCGCAACAGATCGTGACGCCGGCGTTCGTGTCGCTGTTGTGTATCTGTATCGTGTTCGTGCCGATGTTCTTTCTCGACGGCGTCGCCCGCTTCCTGTTCGTGCCGATGGCGGAAGCGGTGATGTTCGCGATGATCTGGTCCTTCATCCTGTCGCGCACGCTCGTGCCGACCATGGCGAATTACCTGCTGCATGCTCACGACACGGACGCTCATGAGAAGCCGCCGTCTCGGAATCCGCTGGTTCGCTTTCAGCGCGGCTTCGAAGCCGGTTTTGACAAGTTCCGCGCCGGCTATCGCGGGCTGCTGGACATGGCGCTGGCGCATCGCGGTGTCTTCGTCGCCGGGTTCCTGGCGTTCGTCGGGGCCTCGTTCCTGCTGGTGCCGTTCCTCGGCCGGAATTTCTTCCCTGCGGTCGATACCGGGCAGATCCTGATGCATGTCCGCACCCAGGTCGGCACCCGTGTCGAGGAAAGCTCGTCGCAGTTCGCCGACATCCAGAAGGCGATCCGCCGGCTGATTCCGCCCGACCAGCTCGACACCATCGTCGACAACATCGGGATGCCGATCAGCGGCATCAACATGACCTATAACAACACCGGTGTGATCGGGGCGCAGGACGGCGATATCCAGATCAAGCTGAAGGAGGATCACCGTCCGACCGCGGAGTATGTCCGCCTGCTTCGTGAGGAACTGCCGCGGGCATTCCCCGGCACGACCTTCGCGTTCCTGCCGGCCGACATCGTCAGCCAGATTCTCAACTTCGGCGCGCCGGCGCCAATCGACCTGCAGATCCGCGGCGCCAATCTTCCGGCCAACTTCGCCTATGCCAATCAGCTGTTGAGCAAAATCCGTCACATCCCGGGCGTTGCCGATGCCCGCATCCAGCAGTCCCAGAGCAATCCCACTTTCAATGTGGATGTGGACCGGACGCGGGCCCAGTACATCGGGCTGACCGAGCGCGACGTGACCAACAGCCTGGTCGTCAACCTGGCCGGCAGTTCGCAGGTGGCGCCGACCTACTGGCTCAACCCGGACAACGGCGTGTCTTATCCGATCGTGATGCAGACGCCGCAGTATCAGATCGACTCGCTGGGGGCCCTGCAAACGCTGCCGATCACGGCGGCGGGCATCAACTCGCTGCCGATCCTCGGCGGCATCGCCAACATCTCGCGGACGTCATCGAATGCGGTGGTGTCGCAATACAACATTCAGTCGATGGTGCAGGTCTATGCCACCACGCAGGATCGCGACCTCGGCGCCGTTGCCGCCGACATCCAGAAGGTGGTCGCCGATACGGCGAAAGATCTACCCAAAGGCAGTTCGGTGGCGCTGCTGGGGCAGGTGAAGACCATGAACAGCGCCTTCTCGGGGTTGCTGTTCGGGCTGCTGGGCGCCATCGTGCTGATCTATCTTCTGATCGTGGTGAACTTCCAGTCGTGGTCCGATCCCTTCGTGATCATCACCGCGCTCCCCGCCGCGCTTGCCGGCATCGTCTGGATGCTGTTCGCCACGCACACGACGCTGTCGGTACCGGCCCTGACCGGCGCGATCATGTGCATGGGCGTGGCCACCGCGAACAGCGTGCTGGTCATCAGCTTCGCACGCGAGCGCCTCGATGAACTCGGAGACCCGATCGCGGCCGCGATGGAGGCCGGATTCGTCCGGTTCCGCCCGGTTCTGATGACGGCGCTGGCCATGATCATCGGCATGGCGCCGATGGCACTCGGGCTCGGGGAGGGCGGCGAACAGAACGCTCCGCTGGGCCGAGCTGTGGTCGGCGGCCTGATCTTTGCAACAATCGCAACCCTGCTGTTCGTTCCCGTGGTATTCAGTCTGGTCCATGGGAAACGGCACGCCCCAACTGCTGCGCCAACGGAGACGCCCCATGCCGCCTGAACCAACCGCTTCCGCAATCAGCGGCCGGAAGCTCAGCATTGTTGGCGTCGTGGCCGGCATCATCCTGGTCGTGGTTGTCGTGACCGGCATTGTCGCCCGCGAAAAGGGCGATGCGCACCTGCGGGAATGGACCGAAACCCAGTCGATTCCGACCGTCGCGGTCGCCCCGCCGGGCAGCAAGACGCTGAACCCGTACCTGAACCTGCCGGGGCGGCTCGAGGCCTACTCCCGCGCGCCGATTTTTGCGCGTGTCAGTGGTTATGTGAAAAGCTGGAAAGTCGATATCGGAGCTCGGGTGAAGGCCGGTGACCTGCTGGCCGAGATCGAGGCCCCGGATCTCGACCAGCAGCTGCTGCAGGCCCGCGCCGACCTTGTGAACGCGCAGGCCGCGGCCAAGCTGTCGGATGCGACATTGAGGCGCCGGCAAACCTTGCTGACCCAGAACTTTGCGTCACAGCAGGACGTCGACGAGCGCACCGCCGACCTCAACAGCAAGAACGCGCTGGTCAAGTCCGGCCAGGCCAATGTCGATCGGCTGGAGGCGCTGGCGAGCTACAAGCAACTGACGGCGCCGTTCGACGGTATCGTCACCGCGCGCGACACCGACGTCGGCGCGCTGATCAACGCCGGTAATGGCGGTGGTGCTGCGATGTTCGTGATTTCGGACATCAAGAAGCTGCGTGTTTATGTCAACGTTCCGCAGACCTATGTTCCCGCGATCAAGGTCGGCACCAAAGCCTTGATCTCGGTTCCGGAATATCCCGATCGGACGTTCGACGCGGTGGTCGAATCGTCCTCCCAAGCCGTCGATGTGGCGTCGGGAACGGCGCGCATGCAGCTCGGCGTCGACAATACAAAGGGCGAATTGCTTCCCGGAAGCTACAGCAACGTGAGGCTGGATCTGTCGCGGGACACTCAGCCGCTGCATATTCCGGCCAGCGCCCTGATCTTCGACCAGAACGGCCTGCGTGTCGCCACCGTTGGCCCCAACGATCGGGTCGTGTTCAAGAAAGTGACGATCGCGCGCGATCTCGGCCGCGACATCGAGATTGCATCCGGTCTCGGTGCCGACGACCGGGTGATCCTGACGCCGCCGGATGGGCTAGCCGATAACGATCAGGTTCGCGTTGCCGCCGCGGGACAGCGTAAGAACGTGCCGACCGCGTCGGCCGCGCAAGACGGCAAAAGCTGACGGTCCGCGATCCCTGATTTCTGCGTGAATTCAAGACAACAGGCCGCCTTTGCGGCCTGTTTGCATTTTAGCAAAACCGCATCCGAAACATTAAGTATACCCATTAATCTCCGGGAACCGTTTTTGCTGTCTAATTCTTCTGCGACGAAAGTTGGGGCATCGCTGAGGTTTTGGAGTATGTCGTTAGTTGATGGTTCTCTCGGCCGGAGGTACTTGCTTCTGGCGTCCGATCGGGGCGATCGGAGCCGGGAGCTTGAGCAAATCCTGTCGATGGTCGGCAATGTCGACGTGGTTTCCACGTCCGATATGCCGGAGAAACCGGCAAAGAGTCTGTCCGGCATCGTGGTCGATATCGACCTGCGCTCGACCGAGAGCGTGCAGCGCGTGCGCCGCCGGCTGGTCAGCAAGGCCTATCAGTCGATGCCGCGCTTGTTCGTGCTGGCGGATACGTTGCATCACGGGTCGACCCAGGCGTGGGCACTCGGTGCCACGGATACGATCCAGCGCCCGTTCGATCCGGAAGCGGTTCTGCGCCGGCTGACGGCGTCGTTCGCGGAGTCATCCGAAAAGAGCGAGACCTCGAACGCTGCCCGTGAAGCACTGATGCGCGGGGTTGCTGCGGCACATGCCGCGCTGGTGCGTGTGTTCGAGAAGCTCCGCGCCGGCGTGCCGTTGTCGCCGGACGATGTGATGCAGGAGGAGACCCGTATCCTGAAGGCGCTCAAGCGCTCCTCGATCAGGGAATGGATCCTTGCCGTTCGCAAGCACCATAACCGAAGTTATCGGCACTGCCTGCTGGTGACCGGCTTTGCCGTTGCCTTCGGCCAGCAGCTTGGTATGCGCGAGGAAGACCAGCGCCGATTGGCTCGCGCCGGTCTCATTCACGACGTCGGCAAGGCGTTCATCCCGGTCGCGATCCTGAACAAGGCGGGGGCGCTGAGCGCTGTGGAAGAAGAGACCATGCGCGAGCATACCCGTCGCGGCTTCGATGCGCTCTCGGCGCAGGCAAGTTTCCCCCGCGAGATGCTCGATGTGGTGCTGCATCATCATGAGCTGCTCGATGGCTCGGGATATCCGGACCGCCTGCGCAACGGTGAAATTTCGGACATCGTGCGTATCATTACGATCGTCGATGTCTTTTCGACCTTCGTGGAGCGCGGGGCGCAGGATCCCGAATTCACCCGGGAGCGGGCGTTCTCCACTCTGGAGAGCATGAGCAAGAAGCTCGACCCGCAGCTGATCCAGGCCTTCCGCCCGGTCGCGCTGGGCTCCTGAACGTTCTTCGCGAGCGGCGCCGAATGCGTCTGTTCGGCGCTTGCCTTCCTGCGAGCTGGACTACTTGCGGGAGGCCTTGACCGCCATCGCCGCCGCCGCGGTGCGGTTTTCCACGCCGAGTTTGGCGTAGATCTGCTCGAGATGTTTGTCGACGGTGCGGGGGCTGAGGCCGAGAATTTGTGCAATGTCCCGGTTCGCCTTGCCTTTGCTGAGCCAGGACAGAACTTCGCCCTCGCGCGCCGTGAGGCCGAGCTCCTTACTGAATTGCGCGGGGGTGTCGGGGCTGGTCTCCCTTGCAATCCGCAGCAGGAATTCGTTGGGACCGAGCTTGCCCATGAACTGAAGACGCAACTGGTCGTTGCTCAGGAATGAGGTCGATGGCGGCTTGGCGTCGGCGCGCCCGTTCTCGATTTCCTGTAGCCACTCCAGCAGCGGAGCGGGAAGCGCAAGCTGGTCGATTGCGGCATGTCCCAACAGTTTTTGCGCCTGCGGCGTGGCCCACACGATGGTGCCCTGGCGATTGGCGGCAAACAGAAAACGCCCTGATACGTCGAGCGCCATGCGCGCGCTCTGTGCCAGGCGCGCATTCACCAGATGGACCCGGATGCGGGCCAGCATTTCCGGAATGGCAATCGGCTTGGTGACGTAGTCGACGCCGCCGGCGTCCAGCCCGCGCACGATATGCTCGGTTTCCGCAAGTCCCGTCATGAAGATCACGGGCACATGGCCGAGGCCCGCGTCCCGCTTGAGGCGCCGGCAGGTCTCGAAGCCGTCCATGCCCGGCATCACGGCGTCGAGCAGAATGATATCGGGGGTGATCTGCTCGACAATGCGCATGGCGGCCGCGCCGTCGAGTGCGACCATCACGGTCATGCCGGCGGCATCCAGCGCGTCGGTCAAGAGCCGCAGCGTTTCCGGCGAGTCGTCGATGACAAGCGCGACGTCGCGCCGCTTCGGATCATGAGTCATTGGGCTGATGGTGCGAGGAATCGACATCTTGCGAATGCAGCATTTTCAATGTGGCGGCGTATTGATTGAAATCGAAATCGTCGACGAGGGAGCGGATTCGGGTGACGAACGCGGCATGCTCCGGATGATCCGCGTCGAGCTGGTCGAGTTTGGCCTGGATCGCCTTGACGTGCCCGATCTGGCCGAGGTCGATCAGTTCCTGCATGTCCTGCGCGGAGGGCAGCGGGCCGCTGCCCGGTGTCCACACCGGATCCGGCTTTTCCCGGCTGACATATTGCCAGTCGATCTTCAAAAGCTGCCCGATCTGCTCCAGCACCCGCGACACGTCGATCGGCTTCATGAGGTAGCCGTCGTGATAGGGCTGCGCCAGCGGCAGGCCATGGGCCTCCAGCGCGCTGGCGGAGATCATCAGGATCCGGGCCTGGTGATGTCCGGTGGTGCGCAGTGTTTCCGCGACGGTCCAGCCGTCCATCCCCGGCATCGAGATATCGAGCAGGAACAGGTCGGGCTGGCAGTGCTGCGCCAGCGCCAGGCAGGACGGCCCGTCCTGCGCACTGAGGATGATGAACCCCAGGGGCGCGAGCACCTGGCGCAGCAGGTCCCGGTGCGCAGGATCGTCGTCGGTGATGAGAACGGTCTTGCGGGGCCCGTGATAGCCGAACACCGGTTTGGCGATCGGCGCGATGCGGGTCGGGTTGGTCACCTCGGAAAGCAGCAGCTTGACGCGAAAATTGCTGCCCACACCGACGGTGCTGGTCACCCGGATGTCGCCGCCCATCACGCCGGCCAGCAGGCGGCTGATGGTCAGGCCGAGACCCGTTCCGGTGTGCGGCTGGGCACTGCCCAGCGCACCGCGTTCGAACGGCGCAAAGATTCGTTCCAGATCATCCGGCTGGATGCCCGGGCCAGTGTCGATGATTTCGAACTCGGCGACCGGGCTGCGATAATGCATCACGAATTGCACGCTGCCGCTGGTGGTGAACTTGATCGCGTTGGAGAGCAGATTGATCAGGATCTGCCGCAGCCGTTTTTCGTCGGCGAACACCACGGGCGGCAGATATCCCGGACGCCTGAATATGAAATCGATGCCCTTGGCAGAGGCCTGCAGCCGGAACATGCCCACCAATTGGTCCAGGAATTCGCCAAGGCGGACTTCATCGCGTGACAGATAAAGCCGGCCGGCCTCGATCTTGGAAATGTCGAGAATGCCGTCGATCAGGCCCGACAAATGATCGGCGCTCCGGCGCACCACGCGGACCTGGTCGCGCGGCTTGGTTTCCAGGGTCGAATCCTGTTCCAGCAACTGGGCGTAGCCGCTGATGGCGTTGAGCGGCGAGCGCAGCTCATGGCTGAGCCCCACGACGTAGCGGCTCTTGGCGAGGTTGGCCGATTCCGCCACCTCCTTGGCGCGCTGCAGTTCCGCGTCGGTGCGCTTGTGGGCGTCGATTTCCTGGATCAGCAAGCTGGTCTGGCGCCGGGTTTCGGCTTCCGCCGCGCGCCTGCTTTCCTGGGCCAGCACGAACAGCCAGGCCACCACACCGATAATGATGATCAGTGCGAAGAACACCTTCCATAGCACGTCGGAGAGCTGCACCGCATCGGTGGTGATCTCGGTCGACGATTGCAGATAGACCAGCCCCAGTGTCAATCCGACCAGGCTGGACGAGATCAGGAATACCCGCAGGTAATGTCCGAGCTGCGAGTTGAGATGGACCTGAACACTTGGCGGCAGGATCTTGCCCAGCGTTTCCGAAATTTGCTCCTGGACGCCGGCGTGCGGCTTGCAGAGGTCATGGCAGCGCGCATCGAGCGAGCAGCACAGCGAGCAGATCGGTCCGGAGTAGGCGGGACAGGACGCCATGTCCTCCGGCTCGAAGGAATGTTCGCAGATACAGCAGGGGATCTGCGCGAGGTTCTGCCAGCTTCGCTTCGGCTTGCGCGCAATGTAATACTTGCCGCGTGTTGCAAGCGCGATGGCCGGCGCGGACACGAACGCCGCAACCAGCGCCACGAACGGTGACAGGGCTTTCGCCGTCGGTCCAAACAGGCCGTAGAACGCACTGATCGAAACGATTGTTGCGATCGCCATGGCGCCGACGCCGACAGGATTGATGTCGTAGAGATGGGCGCGCTTGAACTCCATCAGTTGCGGCCGCAACCCGAGCGGCTTGTTGATCACGAGATCGGCGACCAGGGCGCCGACCCAGGCGATCGCCACGTTGGAGTAGAGGGCGAGGGTCTGCTCCAGCGCCTTGTAGACGCCGATCTCCATCAGCAGCACGGCGACGACGACATTGAACACCAGCCAGACCACGCGGCCCGGGTGGCTGTGGGTCAGGCGTGAGAAGAAGTTCGACCACGCAATCGAGCCGGCGTAGGCGTTGGTAACGTTGATCTTGAGCTGCGACAGGATGACGAAGGTCCCGGTCAGCGCCAGGGCCAGGTCGGGCTGGGACAGCACGTAGCGGAACGCCGACAGATACATCTGCGTCGGTTCGGCGGCGTGTTCGGCGGTGATGCCGTGGCTGAGGGCGAAAAAGGCGAGGAACGATCCGGCCAATAGCTTGATGGCGCCGATCACGATCCAGCCGGGGCCTGCGCCGAGCAGCGCCAGCCACCAGGCCACTTTCGAGGTGCGCCGGTCCCGCGGCAGGAAGCGCAGGAAGTCCACCTGTTCCCCGATCTGGGCGACCAGCGAGAACACCACCGAGGCGGCGGTGCCGAACAGCAGCAGGTCGAGATGGCCAGAGGCGTTGCCGTGTTCGCCCGGGAATTGCGTCCAGGCGACGAACGATTCACGGTTCTTGAAGGCGATGGCGGCAAACGGGAGGATGTGCAGGATCACCCAGATCGGCTGGGTCCAGAGCTGGAAACGGCTGATCAAGGTGATGCCGTGGGTCACCAGCGGAATGATCACCACGGCGCTGAGCAGATAGCCGATTGGGCGGGGGATGCCGAAGCAGAGCTCGAGCGCCATCGCCAGGATCACTGCCTCGATGGCGAAGAAGATGAAGGTGAACGAGGCGTAGATCAGCGACGTGATGGTGGAGCCGATGTAACCGAAGCCGGCGCCGCGGGTCAGCAGATCGATGTCCACGCCGCCGCGCGCGGCATGATAAGCAATCGGCAGTCCGCAGCAGAAGATGATGACGCTGACGACCAGGATGGCGGCAACCGAATTGGTGGCGCCGTAGTTCAGCGTAATGGTGCCGCCGATCGCTTCCAGGGCCAGGAACGAGATTGCGCCGAGGGCTGTGTTGGCGACGCGTGCGGCGGACCAGCGTCGCGCGCTTTTGGCGGTGAAACGCAGCGCGTAGTCTTCCAGCGTCTGGTTGGCCACCCATTGATTGTACTGGCGCCTGACGCGGTCTATGCGCTGCCGCCCCTCCACTTGACTACTCCTGAAAAGCCATGGCCCTGAAAATCCGGCCTTCAATCACCTCCGCCTTTGAAACCACGTAGCTGGCGGACCCTGCAAATCTACGTCGCTGTTTTGCGGTGCAGTATACGCGATCCTGCGTATCCGTGCAGCGCACAATTTCAGCAATCCTTTGATCAGAGCTTGGGCTTCGGGATTTGGACTTACAACCAGAAGGGGTCGTCATGTCAGAGGAAAAGGATAAAGGGTTGCAATCGGCGTTTCGCCGAAAGCTGCTGATGGGCATGGCGGCGTTGCCCGCCTTGTCGCTGTTGCCCACGCCGTCGTTCGCCGACGTGCCGGCGACGTCGGCCGTCAACACCACCGGTCTCGCCGTCACCGACACCGAAGTCACCGTCGGCATTCTGCACTCGGTCACCGGCACCATGGCGATTAGCGAAACCGGCTCGGTGGAGGCCGAGAAGCTCGCGATCGAGCAGATCAACGCCCAAGGCGGCGTGCTCGGACGCAAGATCAAGTTCATCCAGGAAGACGGCGCCAGCGACTGGCCGACGTTCGCAGAAAAGGCCAAGAAGCTGCTGGTCAACGACAAGTGCGCCGCGGTGATGGGGTGCTGGACATCGGCCTCGCGCAAAGCGGTGCTGCCGGTGTTCGAGCAGTACAACGGCATGCTGTACTACCCGACCTTCTACGAAGGGTTGGAGCAGTCCAAGAACGTCATCTACACCGGACAGGAAGCCACCCAGCAGATCATCGCCGGGCTCGACTGGGTCAACAAGACCAAGAGCGCCAAGAGCTTCTATCTGCTGGGATCCGACTACATCTGGCCGCGTACCTCCAACAAGATCGCGCGCAAGCACATCGAAAATCATCTGCAGGGCTGTAAGGTGGTCGGCGAGGAGTATTTCCCGCTCGGTCACACCCAGTTCAACTCGGTGATCAACAAGATCAAGCTCACCAAGCCGGACGTGATCTACGCCATCATCGTCGGCGGCTCCAACGTCGCCTTCTACAAGCAGCTCAAGGCGGCCGGCATCGACCTGTCGAAGCAGACGCTGCTGACCATCTCCGTGACCGAAGACGAGATCGACGGCATCGGCGGTGAAAACATCGCCGGCGCCTATGCCTGCATGAAGTACTTCCAGTCCCTCGACAACGCCAACAACAAGGCCTTCGTGCCGGCGTTCAAGAAGATGTGGGGCGAAAAGACCGTGATCGGAGACGTCACCCAGGCTGCCTATCTCGGCCCGTGGCTGTGGAAGCTGACGGTGGAGAAGGCCGGCAGCTTCGACATCGACAAGATCGCCGCAGCATCCCCCGGGGTGGAGTTCAAGGGCGCGCCGGAGGGGTATGTGCGAATCCATGAGAACCACCATCTGTGGTCCAAGACCCGCGTCGGCCGCGCGCGTCCAGACGGGCAGTACGACCTGATCTATGAGACCGCCGATCTGGTGGAGCCGGATCCGTTCCCCAAGGGATACCAGTAAGCGTCAACGGCCTCCCAGGCTCGGGCCAATTCAGCCCGTGCCACGACGCCCCGCGCCGCGGTCCTCATCCCGCGGCGCGGGCTCTCTCAAGACCGGAGCCGTTAATCCGTCATCCTGAGGTGGCCGTGCGCAGCGCGGCCCTCGAAGGACGACGGCCCGGGCCGTGCATCCTTCGAGGCTCGCTTTCGCTCGCGCCTCAGGATGACGGGGAACGTGATGCAATTCGATCTCATCAAGGCTTGCACAGGCAGGAGAGGTGGATGTTCGGCGACTACTCCCTCGGCGATCTCAGCTCGATCTTCGTGATGCAGGGCTTTGCAGGATTGATCCTGTTCTCGGTGTTTGTGCTGATGGCGCTGGGGCTTGCGATTATCTTCGGCCAGATGGGCGTCATCAACATGGCCCATGGCGAGTTCATGATCCTTGGCGCCTACGTCACCTGGATGACGTCGAATTTCTTCCAGGCGCATTTGCCTGCGCTGTTCAGCGGCTATTTCTTCGTTGCCATGATCCTCGCCTTTATCGCCTCCGGTGCGCTGGGGATGCTGGTGGAGTGGGCGTTGATACGTCATCTCTACAAGCGCCCGCTGGATACGCTGCTCGCGACCTGGGGCCTGAGCTTGATCCTGCAGCAGACCTATCGTTCGGTGTTCGGTGCGCGGGAGGTCGGTGTGGAACTGCCCGAATGGATGATGGGCTCCAAGCAGGTCACCGATACCATCGAGATTCCGATCAACGGCATGTTCGTGATGTGCCTGACGGTGCTGATCACGCTGGCGGTGGCCTATATCATGTACAAGTCGCGCTGGGGCCAGCAGGTGCGTGCTGTCATGCAGAACCGCGTCATGGCCGGCGCCGTCGGCATCAACACCGACAAGGTCGACCGCTATACGTTTGCGCTGGGATGCGGCATTGCCGGGGTCGCCGGCAGCGCCTTCACCATGATCGGCTCGACCGGCCCCACCGCAGGCCAGCTCTACATCGTCGACACCTTCCTGGTCGTGGTGTTCGGCGGGGCGGCCAGCCTGCTGGGAACGATCGCGTCGGCCTTCACCATCTCCCAGGCTCGCTCGACTCTCGAATTTTTCCTTTCCGGATCGATGGCGCAGGTGATCACGCTGCTTGCGATTGTCGGAATTCTGATGCTGCGCCCGCAGGGGTTGTTCGCCCTCAAAGTTCGCAAATAACAAGACGGGACCGTCATGACCGACAATCCGCGCTTCTTTACGCGTTCTGAGTTGCTGGGGTTGGCAGCACTTGCGCTGCTACTGGTGGTGATCCTGCCGCTCAGCCTCGATGTGTTCCGCCTCAACCTGGTCGCCAAGTATCTGACCTACTCGTTTGTGGCGCTGGGGCTGGTGCTGTGCTGGGGCTATGGCGGCATCCTCAGCCTGGGGCAGGGCGTGTTCTTCGGGCTTGGTGGTTACTGCATGGCGATGTTCCTCAAGCTTGAGGCATCCAGTGTCGCCAACACCAAGATCCAGTCGACGCCGGGCATTCCCGATTTCATGGACTGGAATCAGATCACCCAACTGCCGTTTTTCTGGAAGCCGTTCCACAGCCTGACCTTCACCATCATCGCCATCCTGGTGGTGCCTGCCATCTTCGCCTTCATCGTCGGTGCGGCGATGTTCAAGCGCCGGGTCGGCGGCGTCTATTTCGCCATCATCACCCAGGCGATTGCGGCGATCCTGACCATCCTGATCGTCGGCCAGCAGGGCTACACCGGCGGCATCAACGGCATCACCGACCTGCGCACGCTCAACGGCTGTAACATCCGCACCGACCACGCCAAGTTCATTCTCTATTTCGTCGAGGTGGCCTGCCTGTTCGGCTGTGTCGGCGTCGCCCAGTTCATCCGGCATTCCAAGCTCGGCCGTATCCTGGTGGCGATGCGCGACAAGGAGGATCGGGTGCGGTTTTCCGGCTACAGCGTCGCCAACTTCAAGATCTTCGCGTTCTGCGCGGCCGCCGTGTTCGCCGCGATCGGCGGCGCGCTGTTCACCCTTGAGGTCGGCTTCATGTCGCCGTCGTTCGTCGGTATCGTGCCCTCGATCGAAATGGTGATCTACACCGCGGTCGGTGGCCGTCTGTCGATCTTCGGCGCCATCTACGGCACGCTGCTGGTCAACTTCGCCAAGACTAGCCTGTCGGAATCATTCCCCCAGTTATGGTTGTTCGGCTTGGGCGCGCTGTTCATCGCGGTGGTGCTGGCCTTCCCGGATGGTCTCGCCGGTATCTGGCGCGACTATGTGCAGCCGCACATCGATCGCGTGCTGTCGTCGCGCAAGGTCAAGAACGGCGCCGACAAGGGCAACTGGACCGACGGTTCAGTCGCCGACGGCGCGCCGGCGGAGTGAGGAGGGCATCATGCTGGTCGGCCATCAACCCAAGGACTTCCTGCTCGCCGTCGAAAACCTGACGGTGTCGTTCGACGGCTTCAAGGCGGTCAACGATCTCTCCTTTTATGTCGACGAGAACGAGATCCGCGTCATCATTGGGCCAAACGGCGCCGGTAAAACCACGGTCCTCGATCTGATCTGCGGCAAGACCAAAGCCACCGCGGGCTCCATCCAGTTCCGCGGCAAGGAGCTGACCCGGATGAAAGAAAACCAGATCGTCCAGGCGGGCGTCGGGCGCAAGTTCCAGACGCCGTCGATCTATGACGACCTCACCGTCTTCGAGAACCTGGAGATTTCCTATCCCCGCGGCCGCACCGTATTCGGCGCGCTGGCGTTCACGCGCGATGCTGCGGTGCGTGATCGGGTGGAGGAGGTCGCCGAGATGATCTTCCTCAGGGATCGCCTCGACATGAATGCGGATCTGCTCAGCCATGGCCAGAAGCAGTGGCTGGAGATCGGTATGCTGCTGATCCAGGATCCGGAACTCCTGATGTTGGATGAGCCGGTCGCCGGCATGAGCGTCAGCGAGCGGGTGAAAACCGCCGAATTGCTCAATCGCATCATCAAGGATCGTTCCGTGCTGGTGATCGAGCACGACATGAAATTCGTCGAGGACATCGCCCACAAGGTGACCGTGCTGCACCAGGGCCAGATCCTGTCCGAGGGCTCGATGGAGAAGGTCAA
>JBGMOD010000280.1:0-2828 GCA_041424235.1 Hyphomicrobiales bacterium | reverse complement strand
ACGTCCTGGACGCCGTGGGCGGCGAAGCCACTTACTCGGCTTCGCAGGTGCAGGGCGGCCTCGAGGCCATCCAGGCGTCGCGGCCCGAACTGCTGCAGGCCGCGACGAACGTGCCCGTGCTCATCGACAGGCTGCAGGCGCTGCTGGTCGAACGCACCGGCCGCTCCGACGCGATCGACCTGACCCCGCTTCGCACCGTGGCGCGCGTGCTGAAGAAAGCCTGTGGCGCCGTCGCCGGCGGCGCGGACGACGCACCCGCGGATGCGAACGCCGGAGCCGACGGATCGCAGGCAGCCGGCACCACCGCCCGCCCCGCCGCACCGAGCGGCGAGATCCAGAACCGGCAGGACGCCGTGCAGATGCTCGACCGCGTGATCCGCTATCTCGAACAGTCCGAGCCCGGCAACCCCGCACCGCTGCTGATCGAACGTGCCAAGAAGCTCATCGGCGTGAGCTTTCTCGAAATCATGGCCAACCTCGCGCCCAACGCGATGGACACCATCGAAACCGTGACGGGCAGGCGCCCTTCCGAGTGACCAGGCAAACACCCGCCCCGCACCCCATTCACACCCGCAAGGAGCATCTCCATGGCCAAGAGCAGTCAGAAATTCATCGCCCGCAACCGGGCGCCCCGGGTCCAGATCGAATACGACGTGGAGCTGTACGGAGCCGAGAAGAAGGTACAGCTGCCCTTCGTGATGGGCGTGCTGGCCGACCTGTCGGGCAAGCCCGCCGACCCGCTCGCGCCGGTGGCCGACCGCAAGTTCCTGGAGATCGACGTCGACAACTTCGACGCGCGCATGAAGGCCATGAAGCCGCGCGCCGCGTTCGCTGTCGAGAACTCGCTCACCGGCGAAGGCGACCTGAAGGTCGAGCTCACCTTCGACAGCATGGAAGATTTTTCGCCCGCCGCCGTGGCCCGCAAGGTGGGCGCGCTGAACAAGCTGCTCGAAGCGCGCACGCAGCTGTCGAACCTCGTGACCTACATGGACGGCAAGGGCGGCGCCGAAGACCTGCTGGCCAAGGTGCTCGAAGACCCGGCCCTGCTGCAGACGCTGGCCGCCAGCAAGAAGCCCGACGACGGCAGCACGCCCGCCGCCTGACGACGACCCCCATCCGAGCAAACGAGGAGTAACCCACCATGGCCGAAGCACTCGAACAGAGCGCGCTGAAAGATGTCGCGTACGCGGGCAGCGACTTTTCGTCGCTGCTGCAAAAGGAATTCAAGCCGCGCAGCGACGAAGCCAAGAGCGCCGTCGAAGCCGCCGTGCTCACGCTGGCGCAGCAGGCGCTGAGCAACAGCACCGTCATCGGCAAGGACGTGACCAAGTCGATCCAGGCCATGATCGCCGCGATCGACGCCAAGCTCACCGACCAGGTGAACCGGATCATTCACCACCCCGACTACCAGAAGCTCGAGAGTGCATGGCGCGGCCTGCACTACATGGTGAACAACACCGAGACCGACGAGCACCTGAAGATCCGGGTGATGGACATCTCGAAGACCGAGCTGGCCAAGAACCTCAAGAAGTTCAAGGGCGCGGCCTGGGACCAGAGCCCGATGTTCAAGAAGATCTACGAGCAGGAGTACGGCCAGTTCGGCGGCGAGCCCTTCGGCGCGATCGTCGGCGACTACCACTTCGACCAGAGCCCGCCCGACGTCGAGTTGCTCGGCGAGATGGCCAAGATCGCGGCCTCGGCGCACGCCCCCTTCATCACCGGCGCCAGCCCCAACCTGATGCAGATGGAGTCGTGGCAGGAGCTCGCCAACCCGCGCGACCTGACCAAGATCTTCCTGACGCCCGAGTACGCCGGCTGGCGCAGCCTGCGCGAATCGGACGACTCCAAGTACCTGGGCATGTGCATGCCGCGTTTTCTGGCGCGCACGCCCTACGGCGCCAACACCAACCCGGTGGAAGAGTTCGACTTCGAGGAAGACACGGCCGGCGCCGACCACAGCAAGTACGCCTGGGCCAACGCGGCCTATGCGATGGCGACCAACATCAACCGTTCGTACAAGCTCTACGGCTGGGGCTCGCGCATCCGCGGCATCGAGTCGGGCGGCGCGGTGGAAAACCTGCCGCTGCACACCTTCCCCAGCGACGACGGCGGCGTGGACCAGAAGTGCCCCACCGAGATCGCCATCAGCGACCGGCGCGAGGCCGAGCTGTCCAAGGCCGGCCTGCTGTCGATGATCCACCGCAAGAACTCCGACTTCGCGGCCTTCATCGGCGCCCAGTCGCTCAACAAGCCGGCCGAGTACGACGACCCCGATGCCACGGCCAACGCCAACCTGGCGGCGCGCCTGCCCTACCTCTTTGCCTGCAACCGTTTTGCGCACTACCTCAAGTGCATCGTGCGCGACAAGATCGGCAGCTTCAAGGAGCGCGAGGACATGCAGCGCTGGCTCAACAAATGGATCATGAACTACGTGGACGGCGATCCGGCCAACTCCTCGGAAATCACCAAGTCGCAAAAACCCCTGGCTGCCGCCGAGGTGGTCGTCGAGGAAGTGGAAGGCAACCCGGGCTACTACACGTCCAAGTTCTTCCTGCGCCCGCACTACCAGCTCGAAGGCCTCACGGTTTCGCTACGCCTGGTGTCGAAGCTGCCTTCCGCCAAGGGCGGCGCATGAAAAACAGCCCGAACTTTTCTTGAAATTCCGGCTTCCGTTTCGTTCTATCAACAGCTGCCGCGCATCGGTCTTCACTACAGGCCGCCGGCAGCCCGGGTAACCGTCTGGATCATCATCAACCGCCCGAACGCAATCGGGTTCCAAGGAGTAGGAACATGTCTTCTGACTTTCACATCAAGTTCGACGGCGTCAC
>JBGMOD010000279.1:0-2865 GCA_041424235.1 Hyphomicrobiales bacterium | reverse complement strand
GTTGGCGATGAACTGCGGGCCGCCCGCGTAGCCGAGCGCGAAGATGAAGAGCATGAAGAACACGTTCTTCACGCTGTCGTCGAGCGTGATGCCCAACTGGCCGACGACGAGCGCCGCAATCAGCGTGCCGCAGATGCCGCCGAGCTGGATCGGGCCGAAGCGGATCTGGCCGATGGCATAGCCAATGGCGAGCACGAGGAAGAGTGCTATTTCGGGCTGGCTTTTCAGTATTCCGGTCAGCTCACCGATCACCCGCCGTTCCTCTCGTTGCAAATTGCAGTTACCGAATTGGTCAGACCATTTTGTCGGGATTCGGACAATGTGCAAGACTGTTTCGAAAAGGTTAAGCGCCGGTGTGCGACCCATGTACATCGGTTGTCTTGCATCGGGTGATGAAGGGCGAACTTTGTTCTGATGCCATCGATATGGCCCATGCAAACGATGTGATGCGCCGCCTGATATTCATACGGGCTCTTGCTGGACAGGGCATCCGGCACCGTCGTCGATCGGCACTTCTCGCGTTGAGCCGGAAGGCAATTTGCACCGGCAATGCGGCCTGCGCGACCTCCGGGTTTTCGATAACTAAAGCCGCTTGATTTAGTCGCCTCGCTGAACGATAGTCCTCCTGCGTTCGGATGCCCCCGCTTTCTTTTTCCTTTGCAAGGCGCGCGTCCGGTTCAACAGACCGCAGGCGCTTGGCCGCCTGCCAACGGAGACAAACCATGTTCAGCTCCCGCTCCATCCTGGCCATGGCGGCCATGTCCCTGGCCGTATCCGCCGCCTTCGCGGCCGACCAGCCCGTCATCGGCCTGGTCACCAAGACCGAGACCAATCCCTTCTTCGTGAAGATGAAAGAGGGCGCGCAGGAAGAAGCGAAGAAGCTCGGCGCCAAGCTGCTGTCGGGCGCGGGCAAGGCCGACGGCGACAACGCGGGCCAGATCACCGCGATGGAGAACATGATCGCGGCCGGCGCCAAGACCATCCTCATCACGCCGAGCGATGCCAAGGCCATCGTGCCCGCCATCAAGAAGGCGCGCGACAAGGGCATCATGGTGATCGCGCTCGACAGCCCGGCCGATCCGCCGGACGCGACCGACGCGCTCTTCGCCACCAACAACTACACCGCCGGCGTGCTGATCGGCGAATACGCCAAGGCCGCGATGGCCGGCAAGACGCCGAAGATCGTCGCGCTCGACCTGCTGCCGGGCCACCCGGTGGGCGCGCAACGCCACAACGGCTTCATGAAGGGCTTCGGCCTTGCGGCGAATGACGCCAAGTCGAACGAGCTGTCGAAGGCGCCCGAGATCGTCTGCATGGCCGACAGCTTCGGCGACCAGGCCAAGGCGCAGACCGTGATGGAAAACTGCCTGCAGAAGGCGCCCGACGTGAACCTGGTCTACACCATCAACGAGCCCGCCGCGGCCGGTGCGTACAACGCGCTGAAGCGCGCCGGCAAGGAGAAGGGCGTGATGATCGTCTCGGTCGACGGCGGCTGCCAGGGCATCAAGGACACCAACGCCGGCATCATCGCCGCGACCTCGCAGCAGTACCCGCTGAAGATGGCCGCGATGGGCGTGGCCGCGGGCGTCGAATTCGCGAAGACCGGCAAGAAGGCCTCGGGCTACGTCGACACCGGCGTGACCCTGATCGCGGGCAAGAGCGTGGCCGGCGTCGACAGCAAGGACACCAAGACCGGCGCCGAGTTGTGCTGGGGCAAGAAGTAAGCAACCCCGGAGCACCTCGATGGCGAAATCTCCGACGCACCACATTCCGTGGGGCGCCCTGGGGCCTTGGCTGGCCCTGCTCGGCGCATGCATCTTCTTTGCGACCCAGTCCGATCGCTTTCTCACCGGCGGCAATCTCTCGCTGATCCTGCAGCAGGTGATGGTGGTCGGCGTGATCGCCATCGGCCAGACGCTGATCATCCTCACGGCCGGCATCGACCTGTCGTGCGGCATGGTGATGGCGCTGGGCGGGATCATCATGACCAAGTTCGCCACTGAACTGGGTATGCCGGTGCCGGTCGCCATTCTCTGCGGCATCGGCGTGACCACGCTCTTCGGCCTCGTCAACGGCCTCTTGGTCACGCGCATCAAGCTGCCGCCTTTCATCGTGACGCTGGGCACGCTGAACATCGCCTTCGCGATCACGCAGCTGTATTCGTCGTCGCAGACCATCACCGACCTGCCCGGCGGCCTCACCGGCCTGGGCACCACCTTCAACATCGGCAATGCCGAGGTGGCATGGGGCTCGGTGCTGATGGTGGCGCTCTATGCGCTCGCCTGGTTCGTGCTGCGCGAGACGGCGGCGGGGCGCCACATCTATGCGGTGGGCAACAACGCCGAGGCCACGCGGCTGGTCGGCATTCCGACGCAGCGCGTGCTGCTGGGCGTGTACGTGGCGGCGGGCGTGCTGTACGGCATCGCCTCGCTGCTGTCGGTGGCGCGCACCGGCGTGGGCGATCCGAATGCAGGCCAGACCGAGAACCTCGACGCCATCACGGCGGTGGTGCTCGGCGGCACCAGCCTCTTTGGTGGGCGCGGCATCGTGCTGGGCTCGCTGATCGGCGTGCTCATCGTCGGCGTGTTCCGCAACGGGCTGACGCTGATGGGCGTGTCGTCGATCTACCAGGTGCTGGTGACGGGCGTGCTCGTGATCCTTGCGGTGGCCGCCGATCAACTCTCGCGCAAGGGGGCTCGCTGATGAACACAGTCGCCAACCCCAAGATCGTGATGCAGGCCAAGGGCCTGGTGAAGCGCTACGGACAAGTCACCGCGCTTGACGGCGTCGACTTCGAACTGCGCGAAGGAGAAATCCTCGCAGTGATCGGCGACAACGGCGCGGGCAAGTCGTCGCTCATCAAGG
>JBGMOD010000278.1:0-2865 GCA_041424235.1 Hyphomicrobiales bacterium | reverse complement strand
CTGACCGACGGCAAGCACGACGTGATGCTCTTCAGCGACGGCGGCAAGGCCGTGCGCTTCGACGAGGAAGACGTCCGCCCGCTGGGCCGCAATGCACGCGGCGTGCGCGGCATGTCGCTCGATCCGGGACAGGGCGTGATCGCCATGCTGGTGGCCGAGGACGAGCAGCAAAGCGTGCTCACCGCCACCGAAAACGGTTACGGAAAACGCACAAGCATTACGGAATACACGCGCCACGGCCGCGGAACCAAAGGCATGATCGCGATTCAACAGAGTGAGCGCAACGGCAAGGTCGTTGCCGCCACACTCGTGCATTCGGATGATGAGATCATGCTCATTACCGACAAGGGCGTGCTTGTACGCACGCGGGTTGCCGAAATTCGCGAACTGGGTCGGGCGACGCAAGGCGTCACGCTGATCGGGCTTGACGAAGGCGCCAAACTCAGCGGGCTACAACGTATCGTCGAAAACGACGCGAATGGCGAAACCGAGCCTGACGCGGACGATACTTCCACATCTTCAACGGAGAATCCTCAGTGAAAAAAATCAAGCTCGCACTTCTGACCGTCGCCCTCGCGGGCGGCTCCATGGCCGCCATGGCCCAGGACAAGGCCACGCTCATCAAGCAGTTCATCGACATCCAGCGCCCCGGCATCGAATCGCTGGCGCGCGGCCTGGTCGAGCAATCGAGCGCTCCGATCGCACAGGCGGGTTCGCAGTACCTGCAGACGCAGGTGCCGGAAGCCAAGCGTGAGGCAGCCGCCAAGGCCGCCGACGCCGAGCTGAAGAAGTACTTCGACGACGCTTACCCGATCGTGCGCGACAAGGCAGTGCAACTGGCTCCTGGCGCCCTGACCCCGCTGCTCGAGCAGAACTTCAGCGAAGACGAGCTCAAGCAACTGCTGGCCTGGATCAACTCGCCCCTGAGCAAGAAGTACCAGGACCTGAACCCGAAGATGCAGACCGCATTGACGGAAAAGCTCGTGTCTGAAACGCGCGCCACCATCGAGCCCAAGATGCGTGCACTCGACGAAAACGTCGCCAAGGCACTGGGCGCCCCCACCGAAGCCCCCGCACCCGCCAAGGCGCCAGCCAAGGCACCAGCCAAGAAGTAAAGCAACGTGACCCAGCAGCAGACGCCGGCCGGCAAGCGCCCCTACAACTTTTCGGCCGGTCCGGCTGCCATGCCGGAGGCGGTGCTGCAACGCGCCGCCTCCGAAATGCTCGATTGGCAGGGCAGCGGCATGAGCGTGATGGAAATGAGCCATCGCGGCAAGGAATTCGGCGCCATCTGCACGCAGGCCGAAGCCGACATCCGCACGCTGCTGGCCGTGCCCTCTCATTTCCACGTCCTGTTCATGCAGGGCGGCGGACTTGGCGAAAACGCCATCGTGCCGATGAACCTGTCGCGCGGCAAAACCGCCGACTTCGTGATCACCGGCAGCTGGAGCGTCAAGTCGCACAAGGAAGCGCAGCGCTACTGCGCCGCACGCGTTGCAGCAAGCAACGCCGACAACCAGCACACCCAACTGCCCGATCCCTCGACCTGGCAGCTCAGCCAGGATGCCTCGTACGTGCATGTGTGCAGCAACGAGACCATCAACGGCATCGAATTTCAGCAGTTGCCCGACCTTGCCGCGCTCGGTAGCAACGCGCCGCTCGTCATCGATTTCTCGTCGCACGTCGCCTCGCGCAGCGTCGACTGGAGCCGCGTGGGCCTGGCCTTCGGCGGCGCACAGAAGAACCTCGGCCCGGCCGGCCTGACCATCGTCGTCGTGCGCGACGACCTGCTGGGCCACGCACTCGAGATCTGCCCGAGCGCGTTCAACTACAAGACCGTGGCCGACAACCACTCCATGTACAACACCCCGCCGACCTGGGGCATCTACATGGCGGGGCTCACGTTCCAGTGGCTGCTGCAGCAGACCGAGGGCAACCTCACCGGCGTGGCCGCCATGGAGCAACGCAACATCGCCAAGGCGAAGCTGCTGTACGACTTCATCGACGGTTCCGACTTCTACGCCAACCGGATCGATCCGAGCTGCCGCTCGCGCATGAACGTGCCCTTCTTCCTCGCCGACGAGGGCCGCAACGAGGCCTTCCTGGCCGGTGCGCGCGAAGCCGGGCTGCTGCAGCTCAAGGGCCACAAGTCGGTCGGCGGCATGCGCGCCAGCATTTACAACGCCATGCCGCTGGCAGGGGTGCAGGCACTCGTGGGCTACATGCGAGAATTCGAGCGATCGCATGCCTAGGCGCATGCCCTAGCTGCTCGCACCGATGACCGACTCCGCACCCACACCGCCCTCTTCTTCCCCCGACAACTCCGAAAGCCTTGCCGGTCTGCGCGTGCAGATCGACTCGCTTGACCAGCAACTGCTCAGCCTGCTCAACGAGCGGGCCCATGTGGCCGAACTGGTCGGCGAGGTCAAGAAGCGCGAAGGCACGCCGTTCTTTCGCCCCGACCGCGTCGCGGCGGTCATCGACAAGATGCAAAAGAGCAATGCGGGTCCGCTCAAGGACCTGCATGTGGCCGCCATCTGGCGCGAAATCATGTCGGCCTGCCTGGCGCTCGAATCGCCGCAGCGCGTGGCCGTTCTGGGCCCCGAAGGCACCTTCTGCGAACAGGCCGCCATCGAGTACTTCGGCGGCGCGGCCGACCTGATCTATTGCGCCAGCTTCGACGAGGTGTTCCATGCCACCGCCGCGGGCAGCGCCCAGTACGGCGTGGTCGGCGTCGAGAACTCGACCGAAGGCGTGGTCACGCGCTCGCTCGACCTGTTCCTGCACTCGCCCACCCATGTCGTCGGTGAAGTCAGCCTGCTGGTGCGCCACCACCTCCTGCGCAGCAGCAACTCGCTCGAAGGC
>JBGMOD010000277.1:0-24747 GCA_041424235.1 Hyphomicrobiales bacterium | reverse complement strand
GCCGACCTTCTCGCGCCAGGCTTCATCGACATAGACATGGCACGTCGCGCAGGCGCAGGCACCGCCGCATTCGGCTTCAATGCCCGGAATCGCATTGCGAATGGCCGCTTCCATGACGGTTGCGCCCGCGTCGACGTCGACGCTGCGGGTTTCGCCTGCGGAATCGACAAAATTGATTTTGACCATGACCACTCGTGCTGCCGGAAAAGGGGAGATGGCAGTCCTATAACGGGTCCTCTCGCCCCGCGCCAGCACTTGGGAGGAAGGTTTTGAGGGCAACACCCGCAGCGGCCAGAACGATCGGCTCAGCCGCCGACGGCAGCCGCAGGGATCAGGAACGTTTCAGAATAGCATCAATCGCGCCGCGCGCATCGGCAACGGCTGTTCGCAGCATACGGATCGGCTCGTCGGTCGCCCGCTCAGCGCGGATCGCTGCCTCGAGCTCGGCCGCCGCATCAGCCACCCGAAATGCGCCGATCGCACGGGCGGAGCCTTTCAGGGTATGCACCAGTCTGTCCGCATCAGCCGGCATGGCCGCCAGGCGGTTGGCGAGGTCCGACGCCTGTGCCGCAAACATCGCCAGCACCTCGCGCTCCACGGCATGGTCGCCCAGTGTCATGCGGCCCAGGTGGGCGAGGTCAATGGGGACGTCATCCGGCACAAGCGGGGGTGAAGGCATCCAGACGATCCGTTCCAGGGGGTGGGGCATGGTGGCGATCCCTGTTCCGGGAGGCTGAAAACCCGGAACTTTTCTCAGCCAAACATGCCGGTGGTTAACAGTTCGTTACCTCAAATTGACGCCAATTTGCCATAATTTAGCCGTGCCGGAGCCATGAAGTCTCATAGCGATTGGGAATTTTGAGCATTTTGAAGGCTTTACGTGTGGCGGCGTTAACGATGATTAAAAAGTCCTTAACGCCGACCATTTCATTCGAAGCATCCAGCCAATAGGATGTTTGAAGAAGTAGGGGACAAGGCCAGAGCTGCGAGCCGCGACTTCGCATCGCATTGATTGGGGGGAACCGGGATGCGGGCGGAACAGCCCGCGACCGTCGTCCGCTGGCTCTCCGAACGCGTACATAGGGGCGTAGACTGATATGGCGAATACTCCGAAGAAGGTGAAAGACCCCACCGAAGTTGCTCTCTCGGCCATCCAGGAAGCGCTGAACATCAGCGACGGGGCGCCGATCGAGCCATCGCGGGACACGCCTTCACGCCGCGACACCGGACCAGCCCCCTCGCCCACCTCTTTCGACGAGCAGCCGATCGCGGTCGACAACCGCACGCCGTTCGATGCCGATGACCGCGCTCCCCGCCGCGCTGCCAACGACGACCGCGAGACCATCGGCCAATTGCTCCAGGCCATCCAGAAAGGCCGGCCCGGCCGCAACGCCTACACCCTGGCGACCGTCTTCTCGGTCATCTGGCTCGTGGGTGCCGCACTTCTGACCGTCAGCTTCCTGCCCTCGCTGCAAGCCCTGCTCGGACAGGGCTCGGGTGGGGTTCTCGCGCTCGCCGGGCTCGCCGCGCTGTTCGCGGCGCCGGTGCTGCTGTGCTATTTTCTCGCCAGCCTCGCTTGGCGCGGCCAGGAGATGCGCATGATCGCGCAGTCGATGGCCCAGGTGGCGATTCGCTTCTCCGAGCCGGAAGGCGCGGCCTCCGATTCCATGGTCACCGTCGGCCAGGCGATCCGCCGCGAAGTCGCGGCCATGGGCGACGGCGTCGAGCGCGCGATCGCGCGCGCCGGTGAACTCGAAACCCTGGTCGCCAACGAAGTGTCGGCGCTGGAACGCGCCTACAGCGACAACGAAGTGCGCATCCGCGCGCTGCTGCAGGATATCGCCCACCAGCGCGACAACCTGGTCGGCCAGGCCGAGCAGGTCCGCAGCGCGATTTCCGGCGTGCAGATCGACCTGCGCCAGGACATCGCCGTGATCAGCGACGCGATTGCGTCCCGCGTCGACGAAGTCGCGCGCACCATCACCACCGCCCTCGAAGAGCGCGGACAGCACATCACCCAGGCGCTGAGCAATGCCGGCGACACCATGATCCTTGCGCTCGGCGAGCGCGGCGGCGACCTGCTCGATCGTCTCGAGGAAGCCAGCTCCGAAACCACGCGCGCCGTACTCGACGCCAGCGAGCGCCTGACCGCCAGCCTAAACTTCAAGACCGGCGCGGTGCACGAGGAGTTCGTCGACCTCGCCGACCGTGTCCACGACATGCTGAACGAACGCATCGACCGCGTCACCCGCGAGTTCGCCGAGCAGTCCGCCAACATCGTCGACAGCATTTCCGACCGCACCGAGCAGGTGCACGATTCCCTCAAGACCTCGAGCGACTCGCTGCTGCTGGAGCTCGAGCTGCGCAGCAACGACCTGGTGCACAAGATCGACGAATCCGGCCACCGGCTGGCCAACCGCATCCTCGACAGCGGCGACAAGGCCAATGAAGCCCTCGACGGCACCATCAACACCCTGGTGGCCAAGGTCGTCAGCCAGACCGAAACCGCGCACGACAATCTGAGCTCGCAGATGACGGCGTTCGACGAACTGATGCGCGACCAGGGCGCGGAGCTCGCCGAAAAATTCTCGCGTGACAGCGGCACCCTGGGCGCCCTCATCACCCGCCATATCGCCGAGTTCGACCGCACCGTGAAGACCTTCGGCGGCGAGATCGTCGACCGCATGGGCCAGCGCACCCAGGACATCACCGACACCCTGAAGACCTATGTCGACACCTTCGACAACCGTGTCACGGCCCGCGCCGGCGACATCCATGGCGCGCTCGACCAGCGCCTCGCCGCATTCCATACGACACTGGAATCGCGCGTCACCAACCTAGACCTCTCGCTCGACACCCGGATCAAGTCGTTCGATGAAAACATCGATACGCGGATCAAGGCGTTCGACGAAACCGTCGACAGCCAGCTGAAGTCGCTGGAAACCTCGTTCGACAACCGCGCCCGCTCGGTCACCGATACGATCGATGCCCGGCTGCACAATCTGACCAACACCCTGAGCGGCGGCGCCGCACAGGCGATCGACGCGCTGAATGAAAAGGCGACGACGCTGTCAACAGTGCTCACCGACGGCACCGCGCACGCCGTCGAGCTGCTGGATTCGCGTATCGCCCACTTCACCTCGTCGCTCACCAACGGCACCAACGAAGTGGCCGGCGCGCTCGATACCCGCATCGTCGAGCTCACATCGTCGCTGCAGAACGGCACCACCGAGGTCGTCAGCGCGCTCGATACCCGCATCGCCACCCTCACCTCCTCGCTCGCGACCGGCACCAGCCACGCGATCGACGCGATCGACCAGCGCATCAACACCGTGACCGAAATCATCGACGGTCGCAGCGCGCACCTGACCGACACCGTGACCTCGCGCTTCCAGGCGATCCATGACGGCCTGGAAACCCGCGCCGGCGCAGTCGCCAGCGACATCGAGACCCGCGTCACGCAGTTCGAGAACCTGCTCGGCTCTCGGATCGAAAACGTCGCAACCCGTTTCGAGACCACCGGACGCCAGTCCAGCGACGTGCTGGTGGCGCGCGCCGAGGAACTCACGCAGGGCATCCGCTCCCGCGTCGAGGAGGCCGAGCGGTCGCTCGTCGTGTTGATGAACAACACCGCAGACTCGATCCAGAACAACGCACGTCTGGCTCATGAATCCCTGAGCGGCGTCTCCGGCGATATCGGCGCCCAGATCAAGGCGGCGGTGATCGACGCCGAGCAGGTGCTGACGGCGACTGGCGCAGCGACGACGGCATCCCTGTTCAGCAGTTCGCGCGACGCGCAGACCGCGCTGATCACCGGGTCTGAAGAAGCCGTGAACCGCGCCAAGGCGCTCTCCGCAGACATCGAACGCGCCCTCGCGTCGGCCACCGCCAACACCACGGAATCGGTGCTGGCCAGCGTGCGCGACGCGCAGAATACGCTGATCACCATGTCGACGGACACCGCGGCCCAGACCAGGAACCTGTCGGCCGAGGTCGAGCGCATGCTGTCGACCGCCGGCACCTCCACGGTGGAATCCGTGCTGGCCAGTGCCCGCGAGGTGCACAACACGCTGCTCAACGCGTCGACGGACACCGCCAACCACGCCAAGAGCCTGTCCGCCGACATCGAGCAGACGCTGGCTGCGGCCGGCAACGCCACCGCGGCTGCGATCATGACCAGCGCACGGGACGTCCAGAGCACCCTGCTCACGGTCTCGTCCGAAGCCACCGGCCAGATCAAGGCCCTTGCCAACGAAATCCAGCATTCGGTGTCGTTCGCTGGAACCACCACGGCCGATGCGGTCATGGCCAGCGCCCGCGAGGCCCAGAGCCTGCTGATCGCCTCCTCCGCCGACACCGCCACCCAGATCAAGGCGATTTCGTCGGACATCGAGCGCACCATCGGCGCGGCCACCAGCAATGCGACCGAAGCGCTGCTGACCAGTTCGCGCGACGCCCATGGCTCGGTCATCACCGCTTCGAACGAAGCGAGCGCGGCGCTCATCGCCGCCGCCAGCAGCGCATCCGAAGCCCTGCAGATCAGCTCGCGCAGCGCCCACGGCTCGGTGATCGCTGCCTCCAGCGAGGCCACCGCCGCACTGCTCGCCACCGCCCAGGATGTCGGCACGGCGCTCTCAACCACCTCTCGCAACAGCAGCGCGGAGCTGACCACGGCCGCACGTGAAGCCAGCACGGAACTGACCACAACCACCCGCGAGGCCAGCACCCAGCTGACCGCGACCGTGCGCACGGCCGGCGTGGAACTCGCGACCGCGGCCAACGACTCCAGTGCATCGCTCCTGGCAACCGCCCGCGATACCGGTGCATCGCTTGTGGCTACGGCCCGCGAGACCGGTTTGGCTCTGACGACCGCGTCCCAGGACGCGATCACGGCCGTGGCCACCGCATCGCGTGAAGCCAGCGCAGCGGTTGTGGCGGCGTCCAACGACGCCAGCACCAAGGTCAAGTCGACATCCAGCGAGATCGAACGCTCGGTCATCACCGTGACAGGCCAGTTCGGCACCGTGCTGCTCGGCAAGACCGACGAAATCGTCTCCGGTGTGAAGCAGCAGGCGGACCGCCTGTCGCAGATGGTCGACACCTCGCGCGGCGCGCTGGTGCAGGCGCTGGGCGACCGCAGCAACCAGATCAACATCGACATCTCGCGCGTCACCGAGGAAGCGCTGAAGTCGATCGACGGCAAGGGAACCGCATTCACGCAGACCCTGATCAAGAACGGCGCGGACGTCGCCCGCACCATCACCAACGCCAGCGAAATCGCCACCGGCGCGGTCACCAAGTCGCTCAAGGATATCGAGCAGACCACCCGCATCGCGATTGACCAGTCGCGCCAGGTGGCCGCCGCCGCCGTCACCGAGATGCAGGAGACCAGCAAGATCCTGCGCACCGACACCGTCGCGCTGTTCGAACGGCTGCGCGAAGGCAACATCCTGCTGCAGGAGGTGCTGACCGGCGCCCATGACAACCTCAACTCGCTCGAGCAGGCGCTGGTGACCCGGGTCGCGGACTTCGTTTCGACGATGAACGATGTGACGTCGCGCAACGGCGTCGCCACCAACACGCTCGAAGAGCAGCTGACCGTCTTCAACACCAAGACCAACAAGGCGCTTGAGGATCTCGGTTCGCTCTCGGGTCAGTTCGCGGCTCATGGCCAGCTGCTGGTCGATGCCGCCGGGATGATCGAGAAGAGCAACAAGAGCACCAGTCAGACCGTGGCCGACCGCAAGGCGGACCTGGAATCGCTGGTGACGACCATCGACCTGCGTACCGCCGATCTCGACCAGCGGCTGACGCGCTTCACCGGCCTGCTCGACGAGTCGCTTGCGGCCGCCGAGACCCGGGCACGCGATATCGCACGGGTGGTGGCGGATACCGCCGGCAATGGCGCCACCGCCATCACCCAGCAATTCAAGGCGGTCCGCGAAGCTGCCGAGGACGAACGCCGGCACACCGCTGAAGCGATGAGCGAACTGTACGAACAGAACACCTCGCATGTGGAGGCCCTGTTCAAGCAGTCGACCGACAAATTCGCAGGCGTGGTGCAGAGCATGAAGCAGATGGCTTCTGAAATGCACCGGGAGCTGGAGGCGACCCGCGAAGAGCTGCGCCGTGGCGTGCTCGAAATCCCGCAGGAGGCGGCCGACAGCACCTCGCAGATGCGCAAGGTGATCGTCGACCAGATCGAGGCGCTGGCCGAACTGAACAAGATCGTCGCCCGTCACGGCCGCGGCCTCGACGTGGTCGGCGCCAGCAGCAGCAACAGCCGCGCCTACCAGCGCGACGAAGAGGAGCCGATGATGGCCACCGCCGGTGGCGGACGCAGCGAGTTACCGTCACGCCCCGCGCCGCGCCGCGACAGCAGCGCCGCGACCCTGCCGCCGCCGGACCTCGGCGTGCCGATGGCGCCGCCCCGCCGAACCGAAGCCCCGCCGGTCAGCCCCGGCGCGGATCAGAGCGGCGATGGATGGCTCTCCGGCCTGCTCAATCGCGCCGACACCGGAAACGACGTGGCCCGCGGCACCCCCCGCCCGGCGCCGCAACAGCCGGCCCGGCCCGCCGCCAACGCCAATCCGCTGGATTCGCTGACCGTCGACATCGCGCGCCTGATGGATCGCGACCTTGCCGCCGAGATGTGGGATCGCTACCAGCGCGGCGAGCGCAAGGCGTTCAACAAGCGGCTCTACACGCCCGCAGGCCAGAAGGCCTTCGACGAGGTGAGCCGCAAGTATCGCGCCGATCGCAGCTTCAAACAGACGGTCGACCGCTACATCACCGAGTTCGAGCGCCTGCTCGACGACGTGGCGCGCGACGAACGTGGCGCCTCCGCGCTGCGCAGCTACCTCACCTCGGAAACCGGGCTGGTCTACACCATGCTCGCCCACGCGGCGGGCCGTCTCGGCTGACCACGTCGGATCTTTGGAACACGACAAAAAAGCGGAGACCTCGGGTCTCCGCTTTTTTCATGAGTTTTTTCTTGGGCCCAGGCTTTTGACCGCTACGACCGCAGGAGATGCTGGTCGTGCCACCACCAGCCGGTCAGATCGGTGCGGAATTCGAAGAAGGGCCGCCAGAGCTCAAAGTGGTCGACGGGATCGACCGCCACGCCGCGATCATAACAGCGGAAGCGATCGGTGACGGCGGCCGCGCCTGACGATCCCCGGACATAAGGCTCGCCGGGTCCGGGCACGATGAAACTTGAAGCATCCGCACCCGCGACCGGTTTCTTCGTTCCGAGAAACCAGACCGTTGTCCCGTCCGTCGCATAATCATGTCCCAGATCGCGAAATGTCGCTGGCTTCGCGGCTTTGAGACGCGCGCCGTAGAAATAGACATGTTCGCCATCGCGGGCGAACCGGCTGTCATGGGAGGACAGATCCCGGCTCTCGTCACGATAGTTCAGCCGCAGCCAGGGCACGATCTCGAACGAGCGAGAACTCCTGGTGCGGATCTCCTTGCCGGTGATGTACCAGGCGCGCTCATTGTCCCGGGCGTAATACAAATTGAGGGCCGTGAAGCTGGCCGGATCGGCGCGCTCCACGATCCAGAAATATCTTCGGACTCGCGTGCCGCCCAGTTCCCCCTGGCCAAACACATGCACGCCATCGGTATAATAGCGGCCTCCGACATGACGGAACGCAGCCGCATCGACTTGCAGCGGCACGCCAGCCTTGTCCGCAATCGCCTCGCCGCACTGGAAGACTGACCGGCCGTCGGTGCTGTAGTAGCGCAGTGTCGCCACTGGATCGAACATCAGGAAGGTCGCGATCCAGGCGACGTCGGAAAAACAGCCGACATGCGGGTTTTCAAGAATCGCCGCACGAATGCCGCGTGTCCATTTCCACATCGCAACATCGGCCGCGGGCGGCTGCTGCCGTGGTCCCGCCAATGCGGACAACAGCGCGGAACCGGACACACCCGGATAGAGGCTGTCGAATCTCCAGAGATAATCGCTGCTGTGGAGCTGATCGAAATAGACCGGCGCGAGCTTGCGCCAGTCCGCCTCTGTCACCTGCAGCCGTTCAAGCACCTCCGCGAGCGTTCGTCCCGTTTCCAGGAAGAACTCCGCAGCCGCATACAAATCGAACGGAAGGATCGCGGGATCAGAACCGGTCACGGCGCATTTCCAGAACCGTCCAGCCTTCTATCTCGCCCGCGCCCGTGCATCGGACGGCACCCGCACTACAGAGCGCGGCTGTTCGGTCGGCCGCGCATCGGTGTTGCTGGCGCCGAACAGCACGCGGGTCGGGTTCTTGTCGAAATTGTTGACCGCACGGCTGATG
Organism: Hyphomicrobiales bacterium; assembly: GCA_041424235.1. Taxonomy (GTDB): domain Bacteria; phylum Pseudomonadota; class Alphaproteobacteria; order Rhizobiales; family Xanthobacteraceae; genus Bradyrhizobium_A. The sequence goes on along the minus strand of JBGMOD010000277.1, from coordinate 16,447 downwards.
TCATCGAGCGTGCGGCGTCCGTCGGCGATCAATCCACTCAGGTCCTTGGCGCTGGACGCCGTGAGACGATTGACGCCGGTGGTGATATCGGCCGTGCGCTTGTCGAGGTTCTCGGCCAGATCCTTGAACGATTTCACCGCCGCGACCAGTTCGCCGCCCTCCTTGCCGCCGATGAAGGCATCGACACCGCTCATGATGCTGTCGATGCGCTCGGAGTTCTTCGCCAGCGTGGACGCGAACGCCTCGATGCTCTGCAACGAGGTGCGGATCACGGCCTGGTTGTCGGACACCAGGCGATTGAGGTTCTGCACTGAAGTTCGCACCGATTCCATCACGTCCTGGGACGCACTGAGATCGGCGGTCAGGGTGGCGACGCCGTTGTCGCCGGGCGGCACCCCGGCCGCATCCAGCGAGCCGCCTTTCAGGGCGATGGCCGCCACACCGGTCAGGCCCTGAAACTCGAGACCGACCTGGGTGTCCTGCCGGATCGGCGCCGTCTTGTCGACCATGGTCAGCGCAATCACGCGCTTGGGATCGTCGATCTTGACCGAGGTCACCTCGCCGATGCGGATGCCGTTGAAGTTGACGCTAGCGCCGGTGCGCAGGCCCGACGCCGATCCCTCGAACACGACCCGCAGCGGCGTGCGCGCCTTGGCGGCATGGATGCTCTGGAACCACATCACGAAGCCGAACCCGCAGGCCAGCACCGCAAGGGTGAAGAACCCGATCAGGACGTAATTCGCCCGCGTCTCCATACTCGTACTCCCAAGATACAGCTGAACCTAAGATACAGCCAAAGCGCGCGCACGCGCGCCGTGAAAATAAGCCCGCAACCATGGGTGATGCGAGGCCAGCATGTCGTTCATCGTTCCGATCGCGATCACCTTGCCATCGCCAAGCACGGCGATGCGGTCGCAGGCGGTGTGCAGGCTGTCGAGGTCGTGGGTGACCATGAATACCGTCAACCCCAAAGTCCGCTGCAGCGTCCGCACCAGTTCGTCGAATTCGCCGGCGCCGATCGGATCGAGGCCCGAGGTCGGCTCGTCGAGGAAGACGATGTCCGGATCGAGCGCAAGCGCCCGCGCCAACGCCACCCGCTTGATCATGCCGCCGGACAGTTCCGACGGAAAACGCTCCGCCACCTCCGGCTTCAACCCGACCATGGCAAGCTTGGCCATGGTGATTTCGTCGAGCAGCCGGTCCGACAGCTTGAGATATTCACGCACCGGAAACTGGATGTTCTGCCGCACCGACAGCGACGAGAACAGCGCGCCGTGCTGGAACAGCACGCCCCAGCGCCGCTCGACACCGCGCCGCGCCGCCGCATCCGCGCGGTCCATGTCCGTGCCCATCACGGTGATGGTGCCGCTGTGCCTTGGCACGAGGCCGATGATGGTGCGCAACAGCACCGACTTGCCGGCGCCCGACGCGCCGACAAAGCCGAGGATCTCGCCGCGGCGAATGTCGAGGTTCAGCCCGTCGAGCACGGCCCGGCTGCCGAACCGCACAGTCACATCGCGCACCGAGATGATCGGATCCATCGCCATATGCTAGATCCCGATCGACGCGAAAAAGATGGCGAACATGCCGTCCATGACGATGACCAGAAAGATCGATTTCACCACCGACGATGTCGTGCGCTGGCCCAGCGACTCCGCGCTGCCCTGCACCAGCAATCCCTCGACACTGGCAACGATGCCGATCACCAGCGCCATGATCGGAGCCTTGACCATGCCGACCGCGAAATCCTCCAGCGAGATGGCGTCGCGCAGGCGGAACAGGAAAGCGTCGAGATCGACCCCGCCATAGAGCCAGGCGACCAGGCCGCCGCCATAAAGCGCCGCCATGGCGCCGAGAAACGCGAGCGCCGGCAGCGCCACCAGCAGCGCGAGGATGCGCGGCAGGATCAGCACCTCGACCGGATCGAAACCCATGGTGCGCAGCGCATCGATCTCCTCGCGCATCTTCATGGAGCCGAGTTCGGCGGTGTAGGAGCTGCCGGAGCGGCCCGCCACCATGATGGCGACGATCAGCACGCCGATTTCCCGCAGCACCAGCACGCCGAGCATGTCGACGACGAAAATGTCCGCGCCGAACTGGCGGAAATGGAAGATGCCCTGCTGGGCGATGATGCAGCCGATCAGGAAGGTGATCAGCACGACGATCGGAATCGCGCGAAAGCCGACCTGCTCGATATGATGCACCATCGAGGTGAAGCGGATGCGCGAGGGATGGATCAGCACCCGCCCGGTCGCCGCCACCAGGGCGCCGGTCATGTCGACGAGTGCAACCAGCGCCCCGCCGATCTCGACCACGCTGCGGCCGACGCTCTCGAGCATCGCAGCCAGCGGGAAACGCCGCGCTGGCGGCGGCTCCGCCGGGCCTACGCGCCGCACCTCGTCGACCAGGCTGGAATAGTCCGCCGACAGGCCGGCGATCTTCGGCTCGGCGCCGCCCTCGGCAAGGCCGCGACGCAGCCGCTCGATCAGCCAGGCGCCGAACGTATCGAGCTTGGCGACCCCGGAGACGTCGATCAGAACGCCGGCATGGGCGCCGTCGAGCTTGGCGGCGGCGTCCACCATGCGCTCGAGCAGGCGCGCATGCTGCGCCGTCCACGTCCCTGACGCCTGCAGCGCCACGACCGCGCCTTGCGCAACGCGTTCCAGAGTCGGCTCACCGCCCGTCATGAAACCCCTTGTCCCCAATGCCGGCTTGCGCGAACGGGAAAACCGGCCCGCGCAAGGACATGCTCTAAGTTAGGAACGGCCACTTCGTTCCAGTGTTCCCGCCCGACTGGAACCGGAACATACGGTTCCCAGCGCGTCCGGGGTCGATCCGCCCGCCGGGCCACCGCATTTACAGCCACACATTTAAAGCCATACTGGGGCAAATGTGACACTCCCGTCAAAGAAATCATCAGATTTTTGAATGGCTTCCGGCAAATCCCCACATCTGAGCGCCCGAATCGAGCGCTGGCCGATCGCCGGCTCCTTCACCATCAGCCGAGGCGCCAAGACCGAGGCCGTGGTGGTGGTCGCCGAGATCTCCCGCGAGACATCGCACGGCCGTTTCACCGGCCGTGGCGAATGTACTCCGTACGCCCGCTACGGGGAGACGCCGGAGAGCACGCTGGCGGCCGTCGCGGCAATGGAAGCCCCCCTGCGCGCCGGTCTCGATCGGTCCGGCCTGCAGGCCGCGATGACGGCGGGCGCCGCCCGCAACGCGCTGGACTGCGCCCTGCTCGATCTGGAGGCCAAGGTGGCGGGCCGACGGGTGTGGGACCTGCTCGGTCGCCCGGCGCCAACGCCGTGCACAACGGCCTTCACCCTCTCGCTGGGCACCCCCGAGGCCATGGCCGAGGCTGCCGCACGCGCCGCGCATCGCCCGCTGCTCAAGGTCAAGCTGGGCGGTGACGGCGATGGCGCCAGGATCGCGGCGGTGCGCGCTGCCGCGCCCCGTTCCGAGCTGATCGTCGACGCCAACGAGGCCTGGACCACCGCCAACCTCGAACCCAACCTCGCAGCCTGCGCCGCGGCAGGGGTCACGCTGGTGGAGCAGCCGCTGCCCGCCGCCCACGACCAGGCGCTCGGGCAGATCCACCGACCGATCCCGGTTTGCGCCGACGAAAGCGTCCACGCCCGCGCCTCGCTGGAAGCGCTGCGCGGCCGCTACGATGCCGTCAACATCAAGCTGGACAAGACCGGCGGCCTGACCGAAGCGCTGGCGATGGCCGACGCCGCACGGGCGCTGGGCCTCGACGTCATGGTGGGCTGCATGGTCGCGACCTCGCTCGCCATGGCGCCGGGGATGCTGATCGCCGCGCAGGCCCGGGTCGTCGATCTCGACGGACCGCTGCTGCTCGCCTCCGACCGCGACGGCGGGCTACGGTACGACGGCAGCACGGTCTACCCGCCCGACGCTGCGCTGTGGGGCTGAACGGTTTCGCTAGGAGCGGCCAGCCTCCGACGCGCCGACAAGATCAGACAGGCGCCCGACAGCGCCATTGCCGACATCACATAATAGGCTCCCTCGCCGTAGCGCGCATACAGCGGGCCCGACGCGATGGTTGCGCTGCTCATGACGATGCCGGTGGCCGCAACGAGATAGCCCTGCGCCGAGGCCATCACATGGGCCGGCACGTGGCGCAGCAGCAGGCCGACGATGCCGACCTGGGTCAGGCCGAACGTCAGACCATGCGAGGTCTGGATCAACGCCAGCAGTGGCACGGGCAGATGCTGTGCGGTCAGAACCCAGCGCAGCGCGGCGCTTGCGGCACCGAGCGCCACCAGCGTCACCGGCGACCAGGTGAACCGTGGCGAGATCGCGAAGACGATGATCTCGGCGACCACGCCGAGCGACCACAGCAACGAGATGGTTACCCCGCCCAGCCCCGCCTGCTGCCAGGAGATCGACGCGAAGGAATAGAGCGTGGCGTGACTGCCCTGCACCAGGGCCGAAGTGAAGATGATGGCGAGGAAAGCGGGGTTGCGCAGCAACATCGTGGCGCGCGGCTGCGGCCCCGACGCGGCGAGGTCCGCCAGCGGCTGCAGCCGGAGACTTGTCAGCGTGCCGATCAGCGCCATCGCCGCCAACACCCAGATCACGCGGGTCGCCGAGACGATATCGACCAGCAGACCGCATGCCAGCGCGCCAATGATGAAGGCCGCCGATCCCCACAGCCGCACCGGACCGTAGTCGAACCCGTACTGGCGGACGCCCTTGAGGGCGTAGCCATCGACCATCGGAATGATCGGCGTCCAGACGCAGGCGGTCAGGAGGAACAGCAGCAGGATCGGCACGGGCTGCTGGAACTGGCCGACCACCAGAAAGCCGAACGAGGTGAGAGTGGCCAGCACGACAATGGCCTGCTGCAGGAGGCGGCGCCGCTCCGCGAAGCCTGTGACGAACGGCAGCACCGTGAAGCGGGTCAGTGCCGGCATCGCGGTAATAATCCCGATCCACCAGACATCCACGCCGACGGCTTTAAGCCAGACCGGAAAGTACGGCAGGCTGATTCCGGTCAGCCCGAACACCGCGCCATAAACCACCGCCAGGCGCAGCGCGAATCGTTTGGCGACCGCCGGCGAGGCAATTGGAATTTGTGAATCGGGGATCATCAATTCAATTGCGATTCGCTGGCTTTCATGGTGATCGTATGTAGCGCGGGTGGTTTTGCGTCGGAACTGCGCGATTCAATACTGACCAGATATTTGATGCGCGACGATCGCGCCGGATTGAACATGGCCAACGACGCCTTCGCACTCTCGCCGATTTCAGCCAGCGGAACGCTGCCGTCCGAGACCGACTACCATGCCATCAGCGAAGCCTTCATGGAGACCTCGCGGGGCCGCTGGTTTCTGAAGGAATACGCCCGCCGCAACCGCAACGCCGACACCGCCATGGTGCTGGAGGCGGTGACGCGGATCGAGACCAGCCTCGCCGCGCAGAAAGCCCAGGAGGCGCTGCAGCAGGCGCCCGTCACTCCGTTGACGGACGCAATGGAGGCGATCCGGGCCATTATCGACGACGCCAAGGCCACCGCGGCGGAGGCTGTCACACGGTCGACCGGCAGTGAAGCGCTCGCGCCCTCGCGCAAGGGCGTCCGCATCATCCTCGAGGTGGCGTGGCGGCTGCGCGAAATCGGCTACGACAGCCGCATCTGCGATATCCTCGAAGCGCAGGCGAAGGCTATTGCGGCCAATCATGATGTCCTCCATGACGTCTTGGCCAATCCTGCGGCGCACGACGCCGTGCTGTCCGCGTTCGATCTGGCCATGCGCCGGATTGGCGAGCTTGCGGACGAAACGGCCGATACGGCGCACGCGGAGCCGGAGCCCACACCGGTTCAACCGCTCGCGGAAAATGTCGTCAGCCTGAAGCCGGTCGTACAGGCCGCGTCACCGGTCCGGCCGACACTCACCGATCCGCCGGTCGGGCCGACCGCGTCCGTGATCCCGGTCGAGGCTCCCCTGGCAAAAGCGCCGCCCGTCGCTGCGCAGGCGGCTCGTGTTGCGCCTGCCCCGGCCTCTCCCGCTCCAACTTCATCCGAAGTGGTCTCGACCGACCTCCCGGCAGACATGGTCACGGCCGACTTGATATCGGACGACTTGATATCCGTCGACTTGGCGGCGACGCCGGCCGCAGCCGAAACCACCGAGATCGATCAGCCGGTCCCGACTGCCGTGAGCGAAACCGCGCCGCCGCAGCCGACACACGCGCCCGCCGCAACGGCAGCAACCTCGCTGGGAGGCGCCCTGCTCGCCCGTGGCATGGTGGCGGCTCCCGGGGCCAAGACCGATCCGCTCACCCCGTTCCGCCGCATGAGCCAGGCGGAGAAGATCGCGTTCTTCAGCTAAAGCGCAATGCGTTTGTGTTGAAGCGGCGCCGGGCTCACCCGCCGGGCGCGCCGCGGGTGTTGACGTAGAGCGCATAGAGCGACTGGCTCGCCGCCATGAACAGGCGATTGCGCGCGGGCCCGCCGAAGCACAGATTGGCGCACCGTTCGGGCAACGCGATCCTCCCGATCGGGGTGGCATCGGGCGCGAAGATCATCACGCCGTTCAGATCCTCTCCCGTGCCCCAGCCGGCCCAGAGATTGCCGTCGACATCGCAGCGGAAACCATCCGGCGATCCGTTGGCGCCGGCGTCGACGAACACGCGATCGTTGCGCAACGACTTCCCGTCGGATCCGACATCGAAGACGCGGATCCGTTTCGGCAGGGCGCCGGACTCGACCACATACAGACGCGTCTCGTCGGGCGAAAAGCAGATGCCGTTGGGCCGGGCGATATCGGCGGTGACGACGCTCGCCTGTCCGGTCGCCGGATCGAGGCGATAAACGTTGGTCGGCAGTTCGGGCTCGGCCTTGTAGCCCTCATAGTCTCCGAGAATGCCAAACGGCGGGTCGGTGAACCAGATGCTGCCGTCGCTCTTCACCACGACATCGTTCGGCGAGTTCAGGCGCTTGCCTTCGAAACGGTCGATCAGGACCGTGATGGTGCCGTCGTATTCCGTCCGCGTCACCCGCCGCCCACCATGCTCGCACGTGATCAGCCGCCCCTGGCGATCCCTTGTGTTGCCATTGGCGAAGTTGGACGGCTTGCGGAAGATGCTGGTGACGCCGGTTTCCTCGTCCCAGCGCAGCATGCGGTTGTTGGGAATGTCGCTCCACAACAGATAACGCCCGTCACCGAACCAGACCAGCCCCTCCGCCCAGCGCAGCCCGGTGGTCAGCCGCTCAACCGCGGAGAGCACGATGTGATATTTCGCGAAGCGCGGATCGAGCACCTCGATCGCGGGATCGGGATAGCGCGGGCTCGGTTGCCACATCGGTTCTGCTCCGGACATTCGAGGATACTGCGCCTGCACTGGCGTTTCAGACGAGAAGCCTTTCTAGACAAGAAGCCTTCTAGACAAGAAGGCTTGCCCTGATCCTATCACGCCGTTCGTCGTCGACGGCGAGTTCGTCACGCAGATAGGCCCCGACGCTGCCGTGCCGCTCGACGATGCCGGCAAACGCAGCGTCGAGATAGATCGGTTCGACCATCATCAAAGCGCGAATGGCGGCGTCGGTGAGCGTTGTCCCATACTGGCTGCGGATGACACTGGCGCCGGCCTCGATCCTGGCCTCGACATGCCCAGCCACATTGGTCAGCAGATAATCGGCCATCGCGTCATCGCGATGCACCCCGAGCAGTCCCTGCAGCAATGCCACGGCAAGCCCCGTACGATCCTTGCCCGCCGCGCAGTGGATCAGCGTCGGCCCCTCGCCGTCCGCCATCACGGCGAAATAGTCGCGCATCACGGACACCAGGAATGGCCGGAACGGCATCGCCGCATAGCCCCGGCACATGGCGGCACGAACGCCATCGGGCCCATCCGCATCGCGCGCGGCCTGGAGATGCGGTGCAAGCCCGGCGGTCTCCTCATTGGTGAAAATCACCCGGGCGTCAAACCCTACAGGCCGCGGACACGGCGCCGCGTCGCGTTCGCGGGCGCCCCGCAGGTCGATGACGGTCGCTAGACCCAGCGCCCCGACCTTCACCAGGTCGTCGGGCGTGGCATCGCGATGCTGTGCCGAGCGGTATAGACGCCGCGCGGCAACGCGAGCGCCGCCGGTGACGGAATAGTCGCCATAGTCGCGAAAGTTATGAATTCCCGCGAACGGTAACACCCGTTCGCCTTCGCTGCGCGGCGTTGCGGACATCGCGTCAGCCGATCAATCGCGCGAACATGTCGGCATCGACATTGCCGCCGGACAGCACGATGACCACCGTCTTGCCGCGGGCGTCGATCCGCCCGGCCAGCAGCGCGGCGAGCGCGACCGCGCCGCCCGGTTCGACCACCAGCTTGAATTCGCGGAAGGCGAACGCAACGGCATGGCCGACTTCGTCGTCCGACGCGGTGACGCCCCGCGTCACCAGCTTCTCGTTGATGGCAAACGTGATCTCGCCGGGAATCGTCGCCATCAACGCATCGCAGATGGTGGTGCCTTCGGCACGATGCGGCTCTCGGTGACCACTGGCGAACGAGCGCGCGTGGTCGTCGAAGCCGGCCGGTTCCGCGGTCATGATGGTGGCGTCGGGAAACCGCGCCTTGGTCGCGATCGCGATGCCGGCGATCAAACCGCCGCCGGACGCCGGCGCCACCACGATGTCGGGCGCGCCAACGCAAGCCATGAGATCCTCGCAGACCTCGCGTCCCGCCGTGCCCTGGCCGGCAATGATTTTCGGGTCGTCATAGGGCGGCACCACGGTGGCGCCGCGTTTGCCGGCGATGTCCCGCGCGATCGCCTCGCGATCCTCGCGCAGGCGATCGTAGAGCACGACTTCGGCACCATAGCCCTTGGTGCGCTCGCGTTTCGAGACCGGCGCATCCGACGGCATCACGATGGTCGCGTGCATCTTCAGAAGCTGCGCCGCCGCCGCCACGCCCTGCGCGTGATTACCCGAGGAGAACGCCACCACGCCGGCGTTGCGTTCGGCGGTCGGAATCGACGACAATTTGTTGAAGGCGCCGCGAAACTTGAACGATCCGGTTCGCTGCAAGACCTCGGCCTTGAGCAGGATTTGTCCGCCGGTCAGCGCATCGAGCGCGGGAGACGAGATCAGCGGGGTTCTGACAGCAAACGGAGCAAGTACACGGGCGGCTGCGTCAATGTCGGCGGAGGTCACGGCAAGGGACTCGGTCATGATGCGATTCTATCGCGCATGGCGAGGGCCCGGCAAGGCCGGAACAGCGATCCAACCTCAGGCCGCGAGATGCGGCCCTGGCACAGCGAGCGGGGCCGCGCCATCGTGTTCGGCACGCACCCGCATCACACTGTCGATGAAGGCGCGGGCACAGGCTTCCCAGGTCTGCTTCAGCGCGAAATCCCGGCACGCCGTTCGCGACAAATTGATCGCCGCGAGGCAGGCCTTTTGCAGATCCTCGTTCAGCGCGCCCACCGGCGCCTGGCCGATCACGTCGCGCGGGCCGCAGACCGGGAAAGCCGCGACAGGCACACCGCTCGCCAGCGCTTCAAGCAGCACCAGACCGAAGGTATCGGTCCGGCTCGGAAACACGAATACATCGGCGGCGGCATAGGCTTGCGCCAGCGCCTCGCCGTGGCGCGCACCGAGAAAGACGGCCTGCGGGTATTGCTTCGCCAGCGCGGCTTTCGCCGGACCGTCGCCGACCACAATCTTGGTGCCCGGCAGATCGAGCGCCAGGAAGGCCTCGAGATTCTTTTCCACCGCGACCCGGCCGACCGACAGGAACACCGGCCGCGGCACGCCGAGATCGCTCTCGCGTGGATGAAACAGGTTGGCATCGACGCCGCGCGACCACAGCACCACGTTGCGGAAACCACGCGATCGCAATTCAGCGACCAGCGCCGGCGTCGCCGCCATCACCGCGCCGCTGCGGCCGTGGAACCGGCGCAATGCCGCCCACACCCATGATTCGGGGATCGGAAACCGTGCCGAGACGTATTCCGGAAAGCGGGTGTGAAAGCTGGTGGTGAAGGGAATGCCGTGCTTGCGGCAGTAACGCCGAACCAGGAATCCGATCGGCCCTTCGGTGGCGATATGGATGTTGTCGGGCTTGGCTTCCCGAATCAGGCGGGCAACCTGCAGTGGATTGGGCAGCGCGACCCGCAGGTCCGGATAGCTGGGCAGCGCAAAGGTACGAAACGACTGCGGGGTCAGGAAACTGACGTCAGCGCCGAGCTTGCGCGCCGCATCTGCCATCATGGTCAGTGTACGCACCACGCCGTTGACTTGCGGATGCCAGGCGTCGGTTGCGATGAGGATGCGCATCTCAGCTAAGCGGCCTGAGCCGCCACCGGGCTCGGAACCGGCGTTGTCTTGGTGAGCGGACCAGTCCATTTCAGGATTTCGAAGCGGCCGTCATCGTGCTCGACGATTGCCGTGCAGCTCTCGACCCAATCGCCGCAGTTCATGTAGCGGATGCCGTGTTCGTCGCGAATGGTGGCGTAATGAATATGGCCGCAGATCACGCCGTCTGCACCGTGCCGCCGCGCCTCGCCCGCAAGCGTCTGCTCAAAGGCGCCGATATAGTTGACGGCGTTCTTGACCTTGAGCTTGGCCCACTGCGACAGCGACCAGTAAGGGAAGCCGAACAGCTTGCGGCCGGCATTGACGAGGCGGTTCATCTGGATCGCGAAATCGTAGGCCTTGTCACCGAGATGGGCGAGCCAACGCGCGTTCTGCACCACCAGATCGAAGATATCACCGTGGATCACCAGATAGCGCTTGCCGTCGGCGCCTTCATGGATGGTCTGTTCGACCACCTCAATATCGCCGGCGTGGGTGCCATAGTAGGAGCGCAGGAATTCGTCGTGATTGCCCGGCACATAGATGACGCGGGCGCCCTTGCGGGCCTTGCGCAACATCTTCTGCACGAAATCGTTATGGGATTGCGGCCAGTACCAGTTCGACTTCAGCGCCCAGCCGTCGATGATGTCGCCGACGAGATAAATGGTATCGGCATCATGGTAGCGGAGGAAGTCCAGCAGCCTTTCGGCCTGCGATCCCCGTGCACCGAGATGCACGTCGGAGATGAACAATGTGCGAAAGCGTCTTTCTTGCTGACCTTCGCTCATAACGTCGCTTCCCATGCGCGAGCGGCTACCAGATTCCGATGACATAACGATGACGGGCGCCCCTTCCCGTCAAACGTTTCAGGCAGCCGCCTGCACCGCCATCCGTTCAAAACACACGAGCGTATAGATACCGAACGGCGCTACCTTGCGACGCTCGACCAGAATCGCGTCTTTGTTGGCCGTGGCCCAGGCCTGCAGGCGGGCGAATGGAAACTCCGGCCGCAGCCCCAGCGAACGGGTTTTTTGCGCGGCCCAGCGTTCCACGGCGGCGGCAACGCCGCGCTCGGAATAAAGATGGTTGACGAGAATGATGCGCCCGCCGGGCTTCACCACACGATGGCATTCGGAGAGCACCTGCTCGGGATTGGCCACCAGCGTGATGACGAACTGGGCAACCACGCAATCGAACGTAGCGTCCTCGAACGCCATCTGATGGGCATCCATCTGGTGCACGTCCCTGACGTGCGGATAGCGGCCGCTTGCCATCTTGGCGCGCGCTTTCTCGAGCATCGGCGCGCAGAGATCGATGCCGGTGATCTCGGTGGTTGCATCGTAGTCGTCGAAGGACAATCCGGTTCCGACACCCACTTCGAGGATCTTGCCGCCAACGGCGCGCGCCGCTTTCGCGGCCGCACGACGTCCGTTGACCATCACCGGGCCGCACACCGCATCATAGATCGGAGCCCAGCGGGAATAGGCGGTTTCAACAATAGCCTTGTCGAGATCTGTCATGGCATGCCCGCTGCCGAAAGGAGGAATCGCGAAAGCATCATCGTGATTCCGGGATAGCAATGGACTGCGACAGTCACACGACAGTCAGCGTTTTGACATCTTGAACCGTGCACTCAGGAGGACCGCCGAAATGCACAGACATCAGAATGCGCGCGAGTCGCGATCGAAGGCATGGAAATGATGCACCGGGCCGTGGCCATGGCCGACATCAAGCCGGTCAGCAGCCGCAATTGCCGCAGTGATATACTCCTTCGCATGGCGGACGGCGGCGCCGAGATCGTGGCCTTTGGCCAATTCCGCCGCGACCGCCGATGACAGCGAGCAGCCGGTGCCGTGGGTGTTTTTGGTAGCGATGCGGGGCGCTGCGAGACGCAGCGTCGCTTGCCCGTCGATCAGATAATCGACGCTCTCCGCACCGGTGCCATGGCCTCCCTTGATCAGGACAGCCGGGCAGCCGAGCGCCAGCAGCTGACGTCCCTGCCGCTCGATCTCGTCCTCGCTGGTGGCAATGCCGGTGTCGAGCAGTGCGGCGGCCTCCGGCAGGTTGGGGGTGATCAGCCGCGCGCTGGGAATCAATTGTTCGCGTAACGCCTCGATCGCCTCGGCGGCCAGCAACCGGTCACCGGAGGTCGCGATCATCACCGGATCCAGCACCACGTGTTGCGGCGACCACCGGGCGAGGCTCGCGACAATGGCCTCGATCACGTCCCGTTGAGCGACCATGCCGATCTTGACGGCCTTGACGTCCAGATCGCTGAACACGGCGTCGAGTTGCGCCGTAACAAAGTCGGCCGGCACCGCATGGATGGCCGATACGCCGCGGGTGTTCTGCGCCGTCAGCGCCGCGATCACCGACGCGCCATACACCCCGCGTGCGGCGAAGGTCTTCAGGTCGGCCTGAATGCCGGCCCCTCCGCTGGAATCGGAGCCGGCAATGGTCAGCGCAATGGGAATGGTCATGGCTTACTCTGGTTGTAAGGAACGGGTCCGCGCGACCCTCCTGCCGTCCGAAACCTGTGCCATTTCCGCCCCTTGCGGCAGCAAGCCGGCTTGCCACGGGGAGCGGATTTGGCTCTATTGCGTCCAAATCGACACATGCGCCGGAGAGCCCAGATATGGTCCCGTTTTTCGTTCAGATCAAATGCAAGCTCGGCCAATCCTATGCGGTGGCCAACGGGCTGGCGGAGGCCGAAATCGCCTCCGAAATCTACTCGACCGCGGGCGATTACGATCTCCTGGTCAAGTTCTATGTGGAAAAGGACGTCGATATCGGCCACTTCATCAATGAGAAGGTTCAGGTCATTCCCGGCATCCAGGACACCTACACCATCATCACCTTCAAGGCGTTCTGAGCGGCAAACGTCTCAGGCAACCAAAGCCAGCGATTGTCAGGACGCTTTCGTGAGTTTCGAAATCGCTTCTTCGCCGTCTGCGAGGCCTTCGGCGGAGACTGCGGCCAATGGCGCGATAGGCATTTCGCGTGACCGCCTGAGGCCGAGCTGGCGTTCACGCAAGATTACGAAAATGCCTGCCCCGGCGACGATGACGGCACCTGCGATCACATAAGGCGTTGGCACCTCGGAGAAGAACAGGTAGCCGAATACAAAGGCCCACAGCATCGCGGTATAGTCGAACGGCGCGAGAAACGAGGCCGGCGCGTGACGATAGCTGTCGGTGAAAAAGATCTGGCCGAGACCGCCGGCCATCCCGACACCGACCAGCGCGACCATCTCGATCCAAGTCACCGGCCAGCGCCAGCCGAACGCAATCGTAACCAACGAAGCCAGCATCACCAGCAGCGTCATGAAGACCACGATCGATGCCGTGGTTTCGGTGGCAGTGAGTCGGCGGATCTGGATCGTAGCGCCACCGGCGCTGAGCGCATTGGTCAGCGCGAAGCCCAGACCAATGAGGACCGACGAGGTCAGCTCCGCGTGGCTGCCGAGATATGGCAACAGCATCAGCAGCACGCCGCCGAAGCCGACAATCACTGCGCTCCAGCGATAAACCCGCACATGCTCCCTGAGGAACAGCGCGGCGAAGATCACGGTGATCAGCGGCGCGATGAACGCGATGGCGGTATAATCGGCTAGCGGCAGGCGCGCCAGCGCGCCGAAGGTGCAGAACGTTCCGACGACGCTGAAAGCGCCACGCAGCACGTGATCCATCGGCCGGCTGGTGCGCAGTGCTCCCCTCAGCTCTCCCCGCCAGCCGAACACGATGAGAATTGGAATCAGCGCGAAGACCGCGCGACAGAACGCAACCTCGCCGACCGGAAACGTCCCGCCGAGATAGCGCACCTGAGCACCCATCAGGGCAAACATCAACGTGCTGGCTATCTTAAGTGCGACGGCTTTAACGATATTCATGGGTGCGGTAACGGTGAGGCAGAATGGTCGTCAGCCGTTAGACCACGATTTGAGTTCTGATGCCGGATATGAGGGTGGACCGGCCCGATATGCAGGGATCGAGCTGCCCGCGACGGCAATCAGAAGTCGCCGGCGGCCGTGCGGCGACTGGCGATATCGGACCGCTTCTTCAGGAACTCCAGCCTCTGCTTCATGTCGCGCAGCGCGGCGGCATCGAGATCGGCGAAAATGAAGCTGTGCAGATCGCCCCACTGCCCGAAATACTTCGAGATCTCCTTGCGCGCCTGATCCGACAGCGACATCAGGACGACGCGGGCGTCGGTGGTTGAGGACACGCGCTTCAACATCCCGCGCTGCTCGAGCAGCTTGCTCTGCGTGGTGACGAAGGTCGAGACGGCGTGGATTTTCGCCGAGACCTCACCGACAGGCACACCGTCACCCCGGTCCAGATCGTTGATGGCCAGTATGATGGCCCATTGCGGGCCGGTGACGCCGAACTTCTTGGCCCAGTGCCGGCGCATATCCTCGAAATTACTGTTGATCGAGATCAGATCCCAGATGATCTGGCGATAGGCCGTATAGTCCTTGCTCGATGCGAGCAAGTGGCCATCCCGCGGGGCTTGTTTGGAAAATTCCTTGGCGAGCTTCGGCGAAGCCGGCTTGCCCCCTTTATCCGCCGCGAAAAACACGGCTTCAGCCCGCTGCGCACTTCTCCGAACCGACATAGAGATACCTCACCATGAAACCTTCCGGTGGGTGTCGATTTCTTCAACATCCCCATTGTTGGCGAGATTCGCAGCGCCCGCCGACACGACGCCGGCAATGACCCGGCCAACGAGGCCAAGATCAGTCCGCAAACGGGAATGCCCTCCCAACCTTGCGGAAACGTAACGAATCTCACGTGATCGTGAAGGAAATGTAATTTAGAAACATAACGGACACAAGCCCCGACGGCTCGGCTACCCCCATGATTTTCAAGCAAATTTTCCGTCAGCGCGAATTTGTCGCGGCCGAAAATTTGGCCTGCAGGCCCCCCTGTGGCCGACCCGCAACAGGCTCCGCCATAAAATTACATAACTAAGTTTCCTATTTGAGTTATCTGATTTGATTACGTATCAATTTCGTGCGGCGGAGGGGGGCACCCTCAAAGTCGTCCCGTCTGGTGATTTCGCTGAAGTTGCGTCGCGTTTTGCGGAGCGCCGAAGCCGGGTTCGCGGGCACGGATTGTTAGCGGCGCGACCGCGCCAGACATACCGGACCCACAAGACAAACTTGGAGGTCTAAATGAACATTGCAAAGAGCCTAATGCTCGGCACTGCGGCGGGTTTCGTCGCACTGTCCGGCGCACAGGCAGCCGATCTTCCCGTCAAGGCCAAGGCGGTCGAATACGTGAAGATCTGCTCCCTCTACGGCGCGGGTTTCTATTACATCCCGGGCACCGACACCTGCATTCGCATCGGCGGGGCGCTCCGTTTGGATACCGCCTTTAACGGCACCACCTACGACGTGCCGTTCTGGCAGGGAAGCACCGGCGGTGCTAACTCCTACAACAAGAACTACTTCTCGACGCGCGAACGCCTGAACCTGTTCATCGACACGCGCACGTCGACCGAATACGGCGTTGTCCGCACCTACGCCAACCTGCAGTTCGACTTCGCGCAGGGCCGCGAAAACATCGCGGGCGGCTTCATCGAGAACGACTTCCTGTTCATCCAGTTCGCCGGGTTCACCTTCGGTAAGGCTGTTTCGCAGTTCGATCCGCAGTGGGCGCTCGCGAAGCCGTACATCACTTCAGGCTTCCTCGCCGGTTCGAACAACGCGACCGGTATCAACCAGTTGGCCTACACCGCTTCGTTCGGTAACGGCGTGTCGGCGACGATCTCGCTCGAAGACGCGCAGCCCTACCGTTCGGCTGGCGTGATCAACGCCGGTGCCGGCCTGCAGTCGGTGCTCGGTCCGTTCGGCGCAGCATCCCCCGGCTACGGCACCTCTGCCAACACCTTCCTTGGCAACGCGCAGCTCGGCGACCACGTTCCGGATATCGTCGGCAACATCCGTGTCGATCAGGCCTGGGGTTCGCTGCACTTCGGTGCCGCTGCTCACGAAGTGCACGGAACCTATTACACCTCGACGGACAGTTCGTCGGGCAAGCCCGATGCAACCTGGGGCTTCGCGGTCACCGGCGCTTTCGAGCTGAAGAACCTGCCGACCGGCGTGGGCGACAGCTTGAAGGTTGAAGCCA
>JBGMOD010000276.1:0-24767 GCA_041424235.1 Hyphomicrobiales bacterium | reverse complement strand
AAAGTCCCAATCAGCCGCCTCGGCCTCTCCGAGGACAACCTGTTGAGGCTCCACATCTAGCACTTGACGCGCTTCTGCTCGCGATCGACGCCCTGCTTCACCCCGGCCGAAGCCTTCGGATATTTGCGCGCGACCTCGCCGAGCGCCGCGCACGCGGCTTCCTTTTCCTTGAGCGCCGCAAGCGATTGCCCGAGCCGCAGCAAGGCGTCCGGCGCCTTCGCCGAGGTCTCGAACTTGGTCGTGACGTTCAGGAAGGATTCCGCGGCATCGCGATAACGCTGCCGCTGGAACATGCTCTCGCCCAGCCAGTATTGCGCGTCGGCCACCAGCCGGTCACTCGGATACTTCTGGACGAAATTGCGCATGGTCTCTTCCGCCAGCGCATAATCCTTGCGCTGGATGTAGCCGATGCCGAGGTCGAACTCGTCTTTCGGCGTCGCGCCCGGAGGCAAGGTGGTCAGTCCGCCCGGCGCGGCCCCTCCGCCCGGAGCGGTGTTGGCGAGGTCGAGCGGTTCGCCCGCCCCGCGTCCGCCCGGCGCGCCGATCGGCGGCGCAGCCTGAGCATTGGGCTGGGCATTGGGATCGATCGGCATCTGGCCGCCGCCGAGTGCGCGCGGCACACCCGGTGCGTTCGGATTCTGGTTGGGATCGAAGGCATCGTTGCGACGGCCGGCCTGCCGCCCCTGCGCCGCAGGCTGCTGGATCGGCGGCGGCTGCTGATAGGTCGGCTGCGGATACGGCTGCTGCTGGGGCGGTTGTTGATAGGTCGGTTGCGGCTGCACGGGCGGATTGGCGGCCACATTGGGCGCGCCGGGTTGGCCAGGCGCCTGCCCCGCCTGCAATTGCCGGATCTGCTCTTCGAGCTGCCGGTTGCGGTACTGCAGTTCCTCGTTTTGCCCGGTGAGCTGGCGGATCTGGTTCTCCAGACGCTCGACCCGCTGCGGATCGTTATCGTCATCGGACATTTGCGCGAAAGCATGAGCGGGCAGCACAACGATCGCCGCAACAAGGATCGCGGCGCGCGCCAACATGTAAAATCTGGATGACATTTTGACCCGATGAATAAGGTTCAGTCGCAGCTGTTTATTGAGGCATGCAGTACGCCGAAAATGTGGCCTTTACAAAGGCTCTTCCGGCGTCAGGCCTGCCACAAAAGCAAAACCGGCGCCCTCGGGCGCCGGTCGAAATCAAACTCTGTTGATCGTCGAAGTCCTCGTCAAAGCCAACGATCGACCGAAGCTTACAAGCAGCTTACGAGCTCGCGTTGTTCAGCACGGTGACCGCACGGCGGTTCTGCGACCAGCAGGAGATGTCGTTACACACCGCCACCGGGCGCTCCTTGCCGTAGGAGATGGTCCGCATCCGGCTCGGATCGATGCCGCGCGAGGCGAGATACGAGCGAACCGACTGGGCGCGGCGCGCGCCGAGCGCGATGTTGTATTCGCGGGTGCCGCGCTCGTCGGCGTGGCCTTCGATGGTGAAGGCATAACGGCTGTAGGTCTGCAGCCACTGCGCCTGCTTGTCGAGGGTCGCGGTCGCCTGCGGCGACAGGTCGGTCTGGTCGCTTTCGAAGAACACGCGATCGCCGACGTTAACGACGAAATCCTGCTGGCTGCCCGGGGTTGCCGCGCCGGCGATTCCGCCATCGGCGCCGCCCATGCCGTTCTTGTTGGCGCAGGCGCCCATCGACAGCGCCACGGCCAAAACTGCGGCCAGCTTCAACCCCTTGAATCCCTGGAGGATACTCATCTGATTCATCATTCCGGAGCCTCCACGCTCGCGTTTTGCAACATCGCCCGGTGCGGCGGTTCAGTCCTTATTTCGAGGCGCATTCGCGGCAGCAACGCCACACGCAAGCGAACTTCGAACTCGTGAGACCGGTCTACAGGGCGATGGTTAAACGAACGTTCCGTCAACCTTGATGACACCTTGCCGAACCCGCTCAAATGCCCTGAATCGGCGTAAAGCAACTGGAATGGTTAATGGGTGGCAAATATGGCGCGACGGTGAAGTCATGTCGTGGCAGCGCAGGAAATGGCTGTCTGTGGCCCACAAAGCGCACATTGAACGCGGCCGGAACCGGCCCGGTCGGGGCACGTCCCGCCGCTTGGCGCCGGAACTTCGCGTTCAGCGTGCAGTCGACCGGGAGAGTCCCGTGATTTGAGATTCAGGCCGCGGTCAGGTCGACGGCAATCTCGCCATCCAGCACCTTGATCGCCTTGTCGCGGTCGAGATCCTTTTCCCAAGCGGCGATCACAACCGTCGCGACGCAATTGCCGACCAGGTTGCCGACGGCGCGGGCCATGCCGATGAACCAGTCGACCGACAGAACCAGCACCAGACCGATCGCCGGAATGGTCGGGACGGCGTTCAGGGTCGCCGCAAGAATGACGATCGCCGAACCGGGCACGCCGTGGGCGCCTTTCGACGTGACCAGCGAGATCCCGAGCACCAGCAGCAGATCCCCGATCGACAGCGGGGTGTTGGTCGCCTGCGCGATGAAAACCACCGCCAGCGTCAGATACATCGAAAACGCGTCGAGGTTGAACGAGTAGCCGGTCGGAATCACGAGACCGACGACCGAATCCTTGACGCCCATGAACTCGAGCTTGCGCATGATCTGCGGCAGCACGGCGTCGGAGGACGCCGTCGCCAGCACGATGGTCAGTTCCTCGCGCAGGTAAGCCAGGAACTTGAACATGCTGAGACCGGCCATCCGCATCACGGCGCCGAGCACGACCAGCACAAAGAACGCGACCGCCACATAGAACAACACGACCAGCGACACGAGTTGCTTGAGCGATCCGACGCCATAGCGGCCGACGGTGTAGGCCACCGCCCCGAGCACGCCCAGTGGCGCCAGGCGCACGATCAGCCCCATCGCCTTGAACAGCACCGCCGATGCAGCCTCGATCACCCGTCCGACCGGCTCGCCTTTTTCGCCAACCAGCGACAGGCTGACGCCGAAGATCACCGCGAAGAACAGCACCTGCAGCACGTCATTGCGCGCCAGCGCATCGAACGAGGTGGAGGGAATGATGTTGAGCACGAAGGCGCTGAGACCACCGCCCTGCAGCTTGTGGGCATTGTCGGCGTAAGTGTTGATCGCCTTGGCATCCAGTGTCGAGGTGTCGATGTTCATGCCGTGGCCGGGACCGAACACGAAGGCGAGGATGATCCCGAGCGCCAGCGCCACCGTCGTCATCACCTCGAAATAGACCAGCGCCTTCACCCCGACACGGCCCACCTTCTTGAGGTCGCCCGTGCCGGCAATGCCGTGCACCACCACGCAGAACACGATCGGCGCCACGATCATCGAGATCAGCTTGAGGAAGCCGTCACTGAAAAACTTCAGGCCGATCGCGACATCGGGCCAGGCCATGCCGATCACGATGCCCAGCACAAGCGCCACAAGCACTTGCAAGAACAATGACTTGTAAAGCGGAGCGGGTTTCGCCGAGGCTGGCGGTACGGCGATGTCTGCGGTGGTCATGCACGCGCTCCCGGTTGCAATGAGGATCACCTGATCCGACCAGATCGAAGCAAGCCGCATGCCATCGCTGTTCCCGATCCAACGTTCGCGGGATCGCGGAGGCCTCTTTCAGGAAACCGGGACGACGTCCGATCGAACTTCAGCGCGGCACGATCGACGCGTGTCCAACCGCCGGCTCAGGCAATCTCACGACCGATTCGGTCGCGGGCTCAAGCCGCCGTTCAAACAGCTTGCGCCGCTCGAAGAAGGTCGAACGGAAAATCGGATAGCGCCGGAAAATCTTCTCGCGGACCGCCGGATAATTCACCGCGGTCAGCGAGATCGGTTTCGTCAATCCCGGATAAGGACGCGGCGCGCACAGCACGTTGTGCAGGAACACCCGCCGGTAGAAGGCCTGGTGCTCGGCGCGCACGGCCGCCAGGCCGATGTCCGCATTGAAATACTCGCACGCGACATAGCCCAGCCGAACGGTCACATAGGGCAGTTCAGGTATCCGGCTGGTGCGAAGCGGATCCGCGACAAACCGGTTCGGATCGACAATGATCTTGCCCTGGGCGATTTCGGGATCGAGCAGATCCGGAAAAATATCTCCGGAGGGAATCCGCGGCATATCCGGTGTTGCGACGCTGACACGGATCGAGCTGGCAAGACTTCCATCGAAGTAGACGCCGAATATCCAGGAATTCGGAGCGTCGTCGAAGCGGTCTGTCACGCGGCGATCGGCGCGTGGTTCGATGGTGCCTTCGTTGAGATAAGCGCGATAGCGCAGCCGATAAATTTCCTCTCGCGCAGCCTCGGTTTCGATAAGGCGATAATCAACGCGATCGAGAATATCCATGTTGCGTTCGTGAGGATTCATTTTCGCGTGCACGACGGCACCCACCGCATTTTCTCTCCCGCACGATCGCGAGGTTTCCAGCCGGAGTTGGTAAAATGTTAACGGTTTCTTAACGCGCCTGCAAAGGGGCTGTTTGGTTAGGGTTAACCCCCAGGTCGGGATCGCCGACACGAAAATATCATAATTCCCCCGGCAGGCCGATCCACTTGATTTGAGGAGAGGATTTCAGGCCAGCGACCGCGTGGTTTCGCCGACAGCCCGGATTTCCTTGGTGCGGCGGCCATGAGAGGCATTCAGCAATTGGCGAATCTGGTGCGCAGGAACCGGCGGGCTGAACAGATACCCCTGCGCCTCGGTGATCGTCCCCTCGATGCCGATCAATTCGAGCTGCTCATTGGTCTCGACGCCCTCCACCACCACGGCCATGCCGAGGTCTGCGCTCAGCCGCGCCACGCCGCGCAACAGGGTCAGCGGCCGATCCTTGTCGATCCCCTCCAGGAACGAGCGGTCGATCTTGACCTTCTGCAGCGGGAAATTGTTGAGATAGCTGAGGCTCGAATATCCCGTGCCGAAATCGTCAAGCGAGATGCGCACACCGGCCGCGCGCAACTGCGCCAGCACATCGAGCGTCCACTGCGTGTTGCGCAGCAGCGACGATTCCGTGATCTCGATTTCCAGCCGATGCGCCGGAAGACCGGAGACCTCGAGGGCGTAGCGAACATCACTCAGCACATCGCGGCGATGGAATTGCTGCGGCGAGAAGTTGACGGCGACACTGACGGCCGGCGGCCACTGCATGCACTCCATGCAGGCCTTGCGCAGAATCCAGCGGCCGAGATCGACGATCAGGCCCATGTCTTCGGCGACCGGAATGATATCGGACGGCGGCACGAAGCCCCGCTCCGGATGGTTCCAGCGCAGCAGCGCTTCGCAGGTCGAGATCCGCCCCGACTTGAGGTTGACCAGCGGCTGGTAGAACAGCTCGAACTCCTCGTTGGCCAGCGCGTTGCGCAGTTCCAGTTCGAGGGTGCGGCGGGTTTCGACCGTCTGCGCCATTTCCTCGCGGAAGAAGCAGAACGTGCCCCGTCCGTCCCCCTTGGCGCGATACAGCGCCATGTCGGCGTTCTTCAGCAGCACGTCCACATTCGCGCCGCTCGAGGAGGTGGTCGCGATGCCGATGCTGGCCCCGATCTCCACCAGATGATGATCGATTTCGTAGCGCTCGCTGAGCCGGTTGACCACCCGGCGCGCCAGGGTCGCGGCATCTTCGATCGACTTGATCTTGTGCTGGAACACCACGAATTCATCGCCGCCGAACCTGGCGACGAAGTCCTCCGGCCGCAGCATCTCGCGCAGGCGATCGGCCACGGTGCACAGCAGCCGGTCGCCGCACGGATGTCCGAGCGTATCGTTCACCTGCTTGAACTGGTCGAGGTCGACGAACAGCAATGCCGACAGCGACGGGCTTTCCGCCGAAGACAGCATGCGCTGGATCTCGTTGCGGAAGTTCAGCCGGTTGGGCAATCCCGTCAGTTCGTCGAAGCGCGCCATGTGGTTGATCTTGGCTTCGGCGCTGCGCCGCTCGGTGATGTCCTCGACGAGCGCCACGGTGCCGCCGCCGGCCATGGGCTGGAATGTCCATTCCAGCGCCCGCTCCGGAATGGCACCGGGATCGAAAGTCGTGATGTTGGCGGCCCGCGATCCCTCGATTTCGGCAACGATGGCGTTGGCGCTCGACGCCGACAGCGTCTTGGCAACGACGCATGCCGCCACCACCTCGCGAACCGTGGCGCCGTGGTTTACCAGGTCGCTGGACAGCCGCAGCATGTCGGTGAAGCAATTGTTCATGACCGCGAGGCGGCCGTCGGCTCCAAACATGCACAGGCCATTGGGCATGTTGTTGAGCGCCGTATCGAACTGCGCGGCAAGGGCCGCCGCCAATTCGGTCGACATCAGCTCCTTCACGAAGATCTGGTGAAGATTGAGATTGATGTACTTCAGGCCGATGAAAAACAGCCCGAGCAGGATGGCCAGACCCACGTAGTACAGGTCGCCATGAAGCGCCAGGCCCAGCGACATCGGCGCGCAGGCCAGCAGGATCTGCCACTGGATGATCGACGGCCGTCCGTAGTTGCGGCCGACGCTGGCGGCGGAATATCCGATGGTCACGCCGGTGCACAGCATATGCGCGACCACGTCGTCGCTTCCGAGCAGCACGACAAGGCACCACAGCCCCATGGTGCCGGAATGAAGGTAGATGCCGATCTTGTATCGGCGCTCCCACCACTGCGCCAACTCGAACGTCAGGGGCGTGGTGCGGCGCTCGCGCTCGTAATGATACATCTGCAGCGAGCGGGCGATGCAGATGACGGTCATGAGAAGCGGGCAAGGCCACAGCCAGAGGTTGCCGGTCTTGACCGCAGTCATGACCGACGCCACGGCGCTGACCGCGACCCCGGCCAGCAGCGGCACAAAATTATGAAAAAGCGAATCGACAAGCGCCGTCGCGATCGATGGCGACAGTTCTTTTTCAGGTATGTGCTTAAGGTCCGCCAGTTGCATGGGTTCGCGTCGGTTACGGATATCGACGCGCCCAGTCTTAGCTGCACCTCATGAAGCATTCCTGAGGGAACATCGTTACCGAGAGGTATTCACGATACCGGAAATACGGAAAAACGCACATCATATCAGGACCCTGGGCAAGTCTTGCCGGGCAGGGCCCATACGATCCGATCGATTTTGCGGATTTCCGTTTACGATAGCAGGGGCGACCAGGCCGGATCCGATGCAAACCCCGGGGTCGGCAGCTTGAGTTCGTTGCGGCCGTCGATGTTGATCGTAAACAGCGAAGGACCGGCCCCCTGGTCGCGGAAGAACATGACCACACGGCCGTTGGGCGCGAATGTCGGCCCTTCATTGTGGAAGCCCGAGGTCAGCAGGCGCTCGCCGCTGCCGTCGGGTTTGATGATGCCGATCGAGAACTGGCCGCCACCCTGTTTGGTAAACGCAATGTAATCGCCCCGCGGGGACCACACCGGCGTCGAGTAGATGCCCTCGCCGAACGAGATGCGCTGCGCTGCGCCGCCGGTTGCCGGCATGACATAGATCTGCGGCTTGCCGCCGCGATCGGACTCGAAGCAGATGCGCGCGGCGTCCGGCGAATAGGACGGCGAGGTGTCGATGGCCGGGGTATCGGTCAGCCGCGTGGTCGACTTGGAGCGCAGGTCCATCACGAACAGGTTCGAATTGCCGCCCTGCTGCAGGCTCATGATGATGCGCTGGCCATCCGGGGAAAACCGCGGCGAGAACGACATGCCGGGGAAATTGCCGACGATCTCGCTCTGGCCGGTTTCGACGTTGCGCAGATAGACCCGCGGATCGCCCTGGCCGAACTCCATGTAGGTGATTTCCTGGGTCGACGGCGAGAACCGCGGCGTGATCACGAGGTCGCGGCCCTGGGTCAGATAGCGCGGGTTGCCGCCGTCCTGGTCCATCAGCGCGAGGCGCTTGACGCGGCGTTCCTTCGGCCCGCTCTCGTCGACGAACACCACGCGGCTGTCGAAATATCCCTTGTCGCCGGTCAGGCGCTCATAGATCTGATCGGAGATGATGTGGGCGATGCGGCGCCAGTATTCCGGCGACGTGAAATATTGCTGGCCGGTCAGTTGCTGGCCCGACACCACGTCCCAGAGGCGGAATTCCGCCTTCAGCCGCCCGTCGGGCTGCTTGGTCATGCGGCCGGTCACCAGCGCCTGCGCATTGATGGTGCGCCAGCTCTGGAATTGCGGAGCCGCGTCGATGTTCGAGACCTTCTCGATGAAGGCCGCCTGGTCGATCGGCGCGAACAGACCGCTGCGCTTCAGGTTGTTGGTGATGACCTGGGCAACGCCCGCGCCCACCTCACCGTCCGACGGCGAGCCGGCGACGAAGTTCGGAATCGCGATCACCAGCGGGGCAATCTGCCCTTCCTGGACCTGCAGCCGCGTCTGCGCCTTCGCCCATCGCGGCAGCAGCAGGCCGGCGGCCGCTCCCGCGCCTCCGATCAGAACATTTCGTCGCGTGGTGGTCAGGGCGGGCTTCGAAAAAAACGTCGAGGACATTCGTCGGCTCATTCCGGTCAAAAACTAACTAGCTTCGAAACATCGTTTTCGGATCAAAATCGATGTCCATGAATTTCCATTGCTCGTAAGTCTGGTCACGCAACATGTTGTAGGGCTGACCCTGCAGCACCGCGCGCACCGCGGCATCTGCGGCCGCCTGATAACGCGGCGAGTTGCCGTGCGACACCACTTCCGGCGGACCGGCAAGCCGGCGGTCCGGCGTCAGGCGGATCCGCACCGTGACGAACAGCTCCTCGGGCTTTTCGGTGCCCGGCTGGATATTCCACAGGCTCGCCAGGCGCGCCCGCATCGCATCCATTTCCGATTGCGACAGGGTCTGCGACGTGCCGTGTGCCGTGCCCAGCGACGCCGACGCATTCAACGTCGCACCGGTGATGGACTGGCGCGACGGATCGCGCTTGTCGATCAGCGCCGCGATCTTGGTCTGGTCGAACTTGTAATCCTGCTTCGGCTTCGGTGGCTGCGGCGGCGCGGCCTTGGCCTCCGGCTTCGGTGGCGGCGGCTTCTTGCTGGTGTCCTTCTTCAGCGCTTCCGCGATCGGATCGACCTTCGGCTCGGGCTTCTTTTCCTCGACCGGCTTCGGTTCGTCCTTCTTCTCGGCCTGCTTCGGCGGATCCGGCTTTTTCTCGACCGGCTTTTCCACCGGCTTGGGCGGCGGCTCCGGAGCTGCTGCCGTCACCACCTGTTTCTTCTCGTCGATCTTGCCGACGGGATCGTCGACCGGCGTGGCGTCGGCGACCTTCTCGACCAGCGGCTTCGGATTCTCCTTCTTGCCGGATTTGGTGCCGGCGGTGATCTTGGAGAGCTGATCGGCGGAGATGATATCGACCGGCATCGATTCGATCGGCGTCGCCTCGAGCGAGCGCGTCGAGAACGACACGATGCCCCAGCCGAGCACAAGCACATGCAGGCCAACCGATGCCAGCAGTGTCTTGTCGATCTCGATCTTGCCGATCTTCACCGCCTCACCTCAAGTCCCCTGATCGACCTCTGTCACCAATGCCACGCGCTTGAAGCCCGCCGCCGACAGCCGCCCCATCACTTTCATGACGGTTCCGTAATCGACCTTCTTGTCACCCCGCACGAATATACGCTCATCCAGACCATTGCGGGCGTCAGTAATCGCCTTCAATTTGGGCACGAGTTCGTCAATCGGGATCGCAGTGTCGTTCAGAAACACTTCGCCCTTCAGGTTCACCGACAGCGTCAGCGGGTCCTTATCGTTGTCGAGGCTCTTGGCCTGGGTCTGCGGCAGATCCAGTGGCACGCCGACGGTGAGCAGCGGTGCCGACACCATGAAAATGATCAGCAGCACCAGCATCACGTCGACCATCGGCGTGACGTTGATTTCGGCCATGACATTGGCGCGACGGGTCCCGCGACCGCGCCGCCGTCCTCCGCCACTCGCACCTGCTGCGCCCATCCCCATTAACGGCTACCTTCGGACATGCTCACCCCGGACCATCCGGCACCTGTCGTGCCAACTCCCAAAGCCACGCCTCGAGCGACGCATCCAGTCACGCACAGTGTCACGCGCGTTCATCGATCTGGCGTGACAGAATCGCAGAAAATTCGTCGGCGAACCCTTCCAGCCGCTGGGCCTGCTTGTTCACCTCGGACGAGAACTTATTGTAGAAAATAGTCGCCGGAATGGCGGCGATAAGGCCGATTGCGGTGGCAAACAGCGCCTCCGCGATGCCGGGCGCCACCACCGCCAGCGAGGTGTTTTTCGAGGCCGCGATCGACTGGAAGCTCGACA
The DNA here is from genome assembly GCA_041424235.1 of Hyphomicrobiales bacterium. Classification (GTDB taxonomy): domain Bacteria; phylum Pseudomonadota; class Alphaproteobacteria; order Rhizobiales; family Xanthobacteraceae; genus Bradyrhizobium_A. The sequence continues at coordinate 14,556 of JBGMOD010000276.1, read as the reverse complement.
TGATGCCCCAGACGGTGCCGAACAGGCCGACAAACGGCCCCGCCGAGCCGACCGTCGCCAGCACCAGCAGCCGCCGTTCCAGCCGCTCAACCTCGCGGGCGATCGACACATCCATCACCTTTTCGATCCGCATCTGCAGGCCGGCAAAGGAGCGCGCCTGGCTCTCGAACGAGCGTTTCCACTCGCGCATCGCGGCCACGAACAGCGCGGCCATCGAATGCGTCGGCTTGGCGGACAGCCCGCGGTAAAGCTCCTCAATCGACTGGCCCGACCAGAACGCCTGCTCGAACCGGTCCATTGCACGCTTGGTGCGGGCGAACAGGAATACCTTGTCGATCGCGATCGCCCAGACCCAGACCGAGCACCCCAGAAGTCCCAGCATGACCGCTTTCACGATCCAGTGAGCTTGCCAGAACAAGGTGATCAACGACACGTCGGCCGAGGCGATCGGCAGAGCCGACTGTGCGACGTCGGCTGGATTCATCGGCAATATCCCTTCAATTGGTCCACAGCGAATTCATTGTCCCGACCGGCCCGCAATGCCGGCTCACGCGACCACCACGCCGGATCCCACATCCGGCCCCAAGCCCGTCAGGCAAGCCCGTTCAGCCAACCCTGTTGAGCAAGTCATTCATGTCGCATGGGAAAAAGCCCATCCCGGAGCTTGCCCCCAATTTCTCCGGCAACATGTCAAAACAAGGGCTGTCGGCGTGATTTTCGCCCCCTAACCAGACGCTAATCATGGTTAATGCGAGGTTACCGTGCCGCCGAAATGCGACGGTTTGACCATTCGGATCAGGGCTTTGGGGTTACGGGAATACCGTCGCAGGCCAACGGGCAGGTGTTCGGACACCGACCTCGTCAGCGATCCCCGTCGACGGCCAGACTCGCGAGCGGCTCGAGCAGCAACGGTGACAGGCAGATCAGGAACTTCGAATTCGCGACACTAGGCCGTGGATCCGCCGCGGCCGATCCCTGCCGCATCGGGAATCGATTGCGGGTTCGGTCGATCGGCCGCGCCTTTCCCGGAGGGAATGGTCCCGATGGCGATGCCGCCCAGGATCATCGCCATGGCGAGCATCAAGGACGCGTCGACCTTCTCGCCGAGCACAACCACGGAGGTGACGACCCCGACCACCGGGGTTGCGAGAATGCCGAGCGACGTGGTGATCGCGGGCAGGCTGCGGTTCACCATCGCCATCGCCCAATAGGCCAGCGCCGTGCCGCAGACACCGCCATAGAGGAATGCGCCCGCGAGACCCGAAGTCCAGTCGATGTGCGGCACGCCATCGATCGACAGAGCCAGCATGAACAGAACGATCGTGGCGAGCAGGGTCTGCCAGAAGGCCAGTTGAAACGGCGTCGAGATCCATCGGTGCGCGCGGACGTAGAGGATGTTGACGGCCCAACACAGCGCCGCCAGCAGGATCAGGCCGTTGCCGAGCAAGGCCCGCGTATCGCTCCAGTCCAGCGCCAATGGATTGAACATGACGACCAGGCCGGCAAGGCCCAATCCGATGCCGGCCAGCCGCGCCCGCGTCATCGCCTCACCGAGCAGCAGCCACGCCGCGGGCGCAACCCAGAGCGGGGTCGTGTAGCCGAGCACGATCGATCGTCCAACCGGCACGAACTGGAGGCCGAAGGCGACCAGCGCCGAGAACGCGACCATGTGGAGCAGTGCGATGCTGAGGATGACCGGAACGTCGCCCTGGCGCGGCGTTGTCAGCTGCCCGCGCACGATCAGGAAGGCGAGCAAGGCAACCGTGGCGATGGCTGAGCGGATTGTCGTGGTCCACAGCGGCGACACGCTGTGAACCAGCGTTTTTGTCACGGCCCAGTTCAATCCCCAGGTCACGACAACGACGGCAAACAGCAGGAGCGCCGCACGGCGGGACAAAGTCTGGGTCATCGATGAGCTGCAATCCGGTGTCGCGCGCCATGAAACTCGACAGCGGAGCGACCATAGTCTCTACTGGCTCTAATAAAAGATCCACTTTTGTAAAAATCATAGAACCAGTTTATGAGCGAACCCTTGGCCGGCCTGATCGACTTCGACCTGCGACCGGCCACCGGCGAAACACTGACACGGCAGCTCTACACCCAGCTGCGCGCGGCCATTTCGGCCGGCACGCTGCGACCGGGATATCGTCTGCCGTCGAGCAGAGATCTCGCGCGCCATCTGAAGGTCTCGCGCAACACCGTCTCATTCGCCGTCGACCAGCTGGTGATGGAAGGTTATCTCGATGCCGCACAGGGACGGCGCCCCACTATCGCGGCGGCCGCGAAGGCGGAGCTGGTGTCCGACAGCGCCACCTCTCGCCGAGCGCCGTCCCGCGTGCGCACCTCGCAATGGGCGGAGCGGGTCCGCAAGGCGGACTGGCCCTTCGTGCACGACGGCGACCTACAGCCATTTTTTCCGGGCTTCGCCGATGCGCGCGCGTTTCCGCACGAGATCTGGGCCCGCTGTCTCCGGCGGGCCGCCCGCCGCAGGCTCGCGCCGGGACCGGCGGTCCTGAACCGTCCTCCGCTGCAGGCTGCCCTGCTCCGGCATCTGACCGAGCATCGGGGAATCAAAGCCGAGGCGCGGCAGATCATCATCACGCCATCGGCACAAGCGGCGATCGAACTGATCGCGCGACTTCTGCTCGACGCGGGCGACGTGGCGTGGCTCGAAAGCCCGGGATATGGCGGCGCACGGGTGGCGCTGGAGGCCGCCGGCGCGCTGGTTCGCGGCGTCGGACTGGATCGCAGCGGCCTGTCATTCGAGCAGCGCCGCGATCGTCCGCGGCTGATCTTCGTCACGCCGTCGCATCAATATCCCACCGGCGGGCTGATGCCGATCAATCGCAGGCATCGGCTACTCGCTTTCGCCAAGGCCGCAGGTGCGGCGATTATCGAGGACGACTACGACAGCGAATTCCACTATGACGGCCGGCCGGTCGCGGCCTTGCAGGGTCTCGACGACGCCGGCAGCGTCTTCTATGTCGGCACGTTCTCGAAATCGATGTTTTCGGATATCCGCACCGGCTATGCCATCGTGCCCGGCCATCTGGTGGAGACCTTCGAGAAGGCCCAGCGTCACAGCGGCCTGATCGTGCCGGCGCTGCTGCAGGATGGGATCGCCGACTTCATCGACGACGGTCATTTCGCAGCCCACATCCGCAAGATGACCCGGATCTATCGCGGACGGCGGGACCGGCTGGTGCAGGCGCTCGCCGCCGTGGGAGATGCCCTGACGATCACGTCGCCGGCCGGCGGCATGCAGCTTGTCGCCCATCTCGACCCGCGACGGGACGACGTCGAGATCGTGCGGCGGCTGGCCCAGGCGGGCGTCACCGCACGACCTCTGTCACGCCATTTCACTGGGGCGGCCACTGAACAAGGCCTGTTCCTCGGTTTCGCGGCCTGGACCACGCAGGAAATCGAGGCCGGCGCGGCGATCATCGGCCGCGTGATGCAGGACCTGCCGAAGGCCGGCTGAAGGACGATACCCTCGTCTGGTCTTGCATCTTTGTCACGCCGCTGCGGCATGCCGCGATCATCAGGCGATCGCCCGCCCCTCCGAAGGCGCGCCAAGCGGCCGCTTGATGGCGATGTCGGCAAGGATTTCATAGGAGCGCAGCCGCGCGCCGTGATCGAAAATCGCCGATGCCACCATGATCTCGTCGACGCCGGTCGCCTCGACAAAACGCTCCAGCCCGCGTCGCACCGTCTCGGCCGAGCCGACGAAGGCGTAGCGCAGCATGCCGGAGGCCTGCTGCTTTTCCGCCGTCGTCCAATAGGTCTCGATATCGTCGATCGGCGGCTGCAGCAGGCCGCGGGTGCCGCGGAACATGTTGGTGAAGCTCTGCTGCACCGAGGTGAAGAGACGCTTCGCCTCTGCATCGGTTTCGGCCGCGATCACATTGACGCCGGCCATGGCATAGGGCCGCGCGAGCTGTTCCGACGGCTCGAACTTCTCGCGATAGAGCTGCAGCGCCTGCATCAGGGCGTCCGGCGCGAAATGCGAGGCGAACGCATAGGGAAGACCGAGCATGGCGGCGAGCTGCGATCCGAACAGGCTCGATCCCAGGATCCAGATCGGCACGTTCAACCCGGCGCCGGGCACCGCCTGCACCACCTGCCCCGGCTGAGCCGGAGCGAAGAAGGCCTGGATCTCCACCACGTCGTTCGGAAAGTTATCGGAATTGTCCATCGCGCGTCGCAGCGCGCGCACGGTGCGCTGATCGGTGCCGGGGGCACGGCCGAGGCCGAGATCGATACGGCCGGGATACAGCGACTCCAGGGTGCCGAACTGCTCGGCCACCACCATCGGCGCATGGTTGGGCAGCATGATGCCGCCCGAGCCGACGCGAATCCGGCGGGTGCCGCCGGCGACGTGGCCGATGACGACGGCGGTGGCCGCACTCGCTATCCCGATCATGTTGTGGTGTTCGGCGAGCCAGTAGCGCTGATAGCCCCAATTGTCCGCGTGTTGCGCGAGATCAAGGGTGTTGCGCAGCGCGTCGGCCGGCACCGCGCCGGCAGGAACCGGCGCCAGATCGAGAATCGAGATTGCGGTCAATTGTCCAAGCTTTCCAAAGCGTCCGACGCGGTCGTTCGGCCCGGTGGGAACATGAGTCTCCCCTCACGCCAACGCAAGATCGGCCGCGGCCCGAAAATTCATAGGAGGCCTGCGCCCGCCGGCCCGATCAGTCGTCGGAGTAGCGCTGCTCCTGCCAGGGATCGCCGCGGTTGTGATACCCGCGGACCTCCCAGTAACCCGGCGCATCCCGGCCGAGGACCTCGATCTTGCGCAGCCACTTCGCGCTTTTCCAGAAATACAGATGCGGCACCACCAGCCGCAGCGGACCGCCGTGGTCGGCAGCCAGCGGCGCGTCAGACCAGCGATGCGCCAGCAGCGCGTCCTCGGCAGCAAAGTCGTCGAGCGCGAGATTGGTGGTGTAGTTGTCGTAGCCATGCAGCACCACGAACGCCGCGTTGGGCTTGGGCTGAACGATATCCAGCAGGTCGCGGGTGGAGAGGCCTTCCCAGCGGTTGTCATAACGCGACCAGGTGGTGACGCAATGGATGTCGGAGACGAAGGTCGTCTGCGGCTGCGCCAGGAACTGCGTCCAATCCCAGCTCACGGGGTTCTGCACCGCCCCGGTCACCTGCAAGCGCCATTTATCCGGCACGATATCGGGTGTTCCGGTGAGATCCAGCACCGGCCAGTCGCGGGTCAAATGCTGGCCCGGCGGCAACCGCTCCTCCTCCGGCCGCGATGTTCGCCCGGTCAGGAAGCGCCCTTCCCTGGCCCAGCGCTCCTTGCTGCGGGTCAGTTTGCTCGGCAGCGGATCGGTTTCATCATTCATGACTGCGCACTCTCATAGTGACGATCAGCCCTGGTCATCGCAGGCCTTCTCCATATCCATGAAGTGCTGCTCGGGTGGCTCCGCAAGCAGCGGCGGCATCTGCGCGGTCCCCTTGCGCGTCTCGACCACCGATCCCCGTTCCAGCGTGCGATGCACCGGGCACTTGTTGGCGATCTCGATCAGCCGGTCGCGCTGCGCGTCGTCGAGATCGCCCTCGACGAACACCTCGCGGGTAAAGACGTCGCGCGGCTCCTCGGTGCGCTTGGCATGATTGACGGTCACGCCAACGCGCTTGAGCGGCCACTTCTTCTGATCGGCATACATCCGCAGGGTCATGGAGGTGCAGGCGCCGAGCGACGCGCTCAGCAGCTGGTAAGGCGACGGCCCCGATCCCAGTCCGCCGACATCCACCGGTTCGTCGGCGATCAAGCGCGCGCCGGCCGCCTTGATCTCGACCTGGAATTTCCCCGCCCCGGTTTCGGTGACCACGACGGAATCGTCGCGCACGCCGGCGGCCTGCTCCTGTGGCATCGGAAGATAACGCGAGGCCCAGGCGGCGATCACATCGGCCGCATAGTCGGCGTCGGCCGCCTGGGTCAGCAGATGATCGGCATGATCAAGCGACACGAAGCTCTTGGGGTGTTTGGCCGCGAGAAAGATCGACGAGGCATTGTCGACGCCGACGATCTGATCGACCGGTGAATGCAGCACCAGCAGCGGACGCTTCAGGTGCGCGATGACCGATCCGGCATCGTGCGCCCTGAGGTCCTCGACAAAGGCGCGGCGGATCATGAACGGCGTGCCGCCGAGATTGACCTGCGCTTCGCCTTGCGCGGTGATCTCGTCGAGCTTGTCGCCGAACAACTTCGTGACATGGGCGACATCGAACGGCGCCGCGAGTGTCGCCACCGCGGCGATATCAGGCAGTTGCGCGGTGGCGGCGAGGGCCGCGGCGCCGCCGAGACTGTGGCCGAGCATCAGCGTCGGCTGCATCCCCTTGCCGGCCATGGCGGTGCTGGCCGCGACCAGGTCGCTGACATTGCCGCTGAAGCCGCTGTCCGAGAGATCACCGCTGCTGTCGCCGAGGCCGGTGAAATCGAACCGCAGCACCGCGATGCCCTTCAGCGCCAACGCGCGAGCGATCCGGACCGCGGCACGGGATTTCCGGGTGCAGGTGAAACAGTGCGCGAACAGCGCGTAGGTGCGCGGATGCCCCTCCGGCAAATCCAGTTGCCCGACCAGACGCTGACCGTCCGCACCCGTGAATTCGAATTTTTGTGTGATCATGGACGTCACCCTTGCACGATGGCCGGCAGCCTGATGGCAGGCGCCGTGCGCATTCCGGTATCATGCCGGGCGTCCCCCATGGCGACCAGCCCGAAAATGACCGAACGCATGACCTCCGAGGTAATCGTTTTCATCGCGTCCGCGTGACCAACTCGCGCAGCATTCTGCAACGGGAGAAAGTCACATGAACGTCATCATGGAAAAATCGCCGGCCACTTCACGGCTCGCTGACAACAGGCCGGCAATCCGGCCGCCGCCCGTCATCACGACGACTGATGGGCTGCGGCTGTTCCACAAGGATTGGGGCACCGGCAAGCCGATCCTGTTCGTTCACGCCTGGTCGATGAGTTCGGATTTCTGGGAGTACCAGATGTATCCGCTCTCCAAACAGGGCTTTCGCTGTGTCGCATTCGACCGGCGCGGCAACGGACGGTCGGAGGACAACGGCACCGGTTATGATTGCGATACGCTCGCCGACGACCTGGCCGGCGTCATCGAGCAACTCGACCTGCATGACATCACCCTGGTCGGGCATTCGCTCGGCGCCAGCGAGGTGGTGCGCTATCTCGGGCGGCACGGCTCCAGCCGGGTCAGCCGTGCGGTGCTGATCGCAGGCGGCACGCCGCCGCTGATGAAGTCGGCCGACAACCCGCAGGGCGTCGACAGGGAATTCTTCGACGCCAATCGCGCGGCGATGCTCGCCGATCGCGCGCAATGGCTGCGCGACAACGCCAGGCCGTTCTTCGTTGCCAGCACGTCGGAGAGCATCATCGACTGGACCGTGGCCATGATGATGCAGTCATCCCTGCGGGCCATGATCGAGATGACCCACGCCTTGAGCGAAACCGATCTCAGGCCGGACCTGCGCAGCATCGACGTGCCGGTGCTGGTCATTCATGGAACCGCCGACGAATCCATTCCACTGACATTCGGACGGCGGACACAGGAATACCTCACCCACGGGCGCACGATCGAGTACCAGGGCGCGCCGCACGGGCTGCTCGTCACCCACGCGGCACGGCTGAACAAGGACATCACGACATTCATTGCCACATAAGGAAGATAAAACCGCCCGCCTGTATCGTACAGGCGGGCGATTTTCGGACTCGGGACGCTCGCACTGCGGCGTGTCAGTTTCTGGCAGCAATGTGGGCGCTCGGCCTCGACACGGTGTTGTGCTCGCACCGGGATTCGCATCGAGGCCTGGGCGGACGGGATTTCGGCAGGCGCCGACCGAGTGCGGTGCGACCCGAGCGGAAGGGGCGAAAGTCCGGGTGCAGTTCGCACCAGGCCATCAGCAGGCGAAGTGCGTCAAAATACTGAAACATGATTGATCTCTGGCATGACGTTGATGCCGGGATCATGCCCTGGAGCGGCGTCAGTTTCTGGCAGCAGCCCGCGTGTCGGCGGCGCGACCCGGATGCATGGCCTCCTGCTCCCGCCATGCTTTCATCAATGCCTGGCGGGATTTCGGATAACGCTCCTCCAGCTCGGCAACGTGCCTGATCCGGTCGGAGCGAAAATGGCGGAAGCTGACGCGCATTTCGCACCACGCTACCAGCAGGCGAACCGACTCGTAATAAATCAAGGCGATCGGCCAGACGATTCGTTTGGTCTCCCGGCCGTTTTCATCGACATAGGCAATGCGAAGCTTGCACTGGCGGCGAATCGACGCACGAACGACAGTCGGGTCGATGGTGTCTTCCACCGGGGAGCGGGCCGGAGCGCTGATCAGGCTGGAATTGTCCAGCGCGGCGGTCAGCGGCCCCGGCAGCACGGCGGCGATTTTCGCCAGCGCATTTTCGGCGGCGACCGCAAGGTCCGGATCGGTCCGCTGCGACACCCAGCGCCCGCCAAGCGCCAGCGCCTCCAGTTCGTCCTCGGTGAACATCAGCGGCGGCAGCACAAAGCCGGGCTTCATCATGTAGCCGATGCCGGCTTCACCATCGATCGGCGCTCCCAGCGCGATCAAGGTTTCGATATCGCGATAGACGGTGCGCTTGGACACGCCGAGTTCGTCGGCCAATGTGACAGCGCTGACGGCGCGGCGGTGGCGACGCAGCGCCTGAATGAGATCGAACAATCGAACGGAGCGGGACATTGTCGTAGTGTAATTGCACCGCAAGGAGCAATCCAGCGGGCTCAATGCGAAACCGCCCGCTTGCTTGACGCAAACGGGCGGTCGTCACAGCGTTCAGGTGGTGGGGGCCGTTATCCCTGAGGCTGATCGTTGGACGGCGGGGTCGGACGGGTGCGATGCTCGGACATGAACTGGTCGAACTCGGCCTTGTCCTTGGCGTGGCGCAGGCGATCGAGGAAGCCCTTGAATTCGGCCTGCTCTTCTTCCAGCCGGCGCAGTGTGTCCTGGCGATATTCGTCGAAGGCGCGGTTGCCGCTCGACGGGCCGGCATAGCTGCGGCCGCCGCCGAACCCGCGCTCTTCCATGCGCGCGCGCATCCGCTCCATCTTCCACTGCATCCGTTCCATCTTGTCCTGCCAGCGACTCTGGCCGTGATGACTCCAGCAACCCATTTTTCTGCTCCCGAGTGTGAAGAAAAGAAGCGCGAGGCCAATCGGCCACCACACGATGAATCCGAGCACCGTCAGAGCGATCCATCCAGGGTGGCGCGGCGTTTCAAAGAAGTGTGGAGGCCGATCGTGCCACTCATTGCGGCCCCAACGTTCGAAGTGGGCGGTGTCGGACATATGCCTCTCCAGTCCTTGCGAGATTTGCCTTGCAAGATTCATCGCCTTGCGAGGTTCGCGACAGCGAGATTGCGGTCGTGAATGTAAATAACATTCACATAGATAAACCGTCGCCGGTTTTTGTCAAGCTGGGCGCAAGGGGTGCGACAAAATTTCAGGTTTTACCGGTTCCGGCAGCGGGCGGCGGACGCCTTTCGGTCGGAAAACCGAGCCCGCGCAAATAGATCAACACGCCCGCCTCCAGCAGTTCCTCGGGCGACATCGGCAGCTTGCGCCGCGCCGCGTCGCCGCGGCTGAACAGCGAGGCGATGCCGTGCGACATCGACCAGATGTGGAGCGCCATCATCAGCGCCGGAGGGCGCGTCACATTGGGCGGCGCCAGCGCGGCCAGGCGCTCGGCGGTTTGACGGATGATTCCGAAGGCGCGCTCGCTCGCGGCCGCCAAAGCGGGATTTGCATCGGCAGGCAGGCCGGATTCGAACATCGCGGAGTAAAACGCAGGCTCGTCGCGAGCGAATGTCAGATAGGCGCGGCCCAGCCGTTCGAACGCCGTGATGATGTCCGGGCGGCCGTCATCCCAGGCGCCGGTCAGGACTTTCTCGAACTGCTCGAAGCCGCGCTGCGCGATGCTGGACAGCAATTCGTCGCGGTCGCGGAAATGCCGGTATGGGGCCGCCGGACTGACGCCGGCCGACCGCGCGGCTTCGGCGAAGGTGAATCCGCTGGGTCCTTTTTCAGCAATGAGGTCGAGCGCCGCCTGCAGCAGCGCCTCTTTCAGATTGCCATGATGATAGCCGCGCTCGGCGCGGCCGGGATCTTTGCGCCAACTCATGTGAATGACCTTTACATGAGTTGCGGCGGCCCGTCACGAAAAGCTTAAGTCCATGCCTGGAAAGCTGAACTTTGCCGGGCCCGCTGAGATAGCGGCCGTTGCGGGACCGTCAGACCTTTTCGGAACACACGAGGTCGATCACACGCTGGGTGATGCGTTCGAGATCGGGGCGCGGCGTGCGCGCCCGCGCGCGGACGGCGATGGTATGGATGGTCGAGCCCACCAGTTGCACCCGCAGGCCGACATCGGCGTCGGGCGGCAGTTCGTCCCGCGCCACGGCCAGGTCGAACAATTTGGTCAGCGCCTTGTCGGTCGAGCCGAGCGCCCGCTGCACGGTTTCGCGGATTTCCGGATCACCCATCGCTTCCGATCCCGCCGTCATCACGGTGAAACAGCCGCGCGGACCGTTCTCGCCCGCGAGATAGAGGTCGAGGGCGGTGGAAAAGATTCCCTCCAGCGATTGCCGCAGCGACAGCGCCGGATCGAAGGCCTTGGCGAACTGTTCGCCGACCTCGGCGCGGTAGCGCGCATAAGCCTTGAGAAACAGGTCGCGCTTGTCGCCGAACGCGCCATAGAGGCTCGGGCGGTTGATCCCCATCGCCGCGCTGAGGTCATCGAGCGACGTCGCCGCAAACCCGGTGTCCCGAAACGTATCCAGCGCACGCGACAGCGCGGCCTCCGGCTCGAACGCGCGCGGGCGGCCACGCCTCTTCGGCGCCGGCTCATTGGATGCGCTCGACTTTTTCTCGTCCGCAGACGGATTTTTATCTTTTTGTACCATTTCGCAAGAAATACCTTGACCTGATTTAATTTATGCGAGATGGTACAAAAATCAAGCCTGAATGGCTGATGACCCCGCCCCAAGGAGATGCGCCATGGATCTGTATTTCTCGCCCCTCGCCTGCTCGATGGCGACGCGGATTGCGCTGTATGAAGCCGGCGCCGACGCCAGCTATATCGAAGTCGATCCCAAGACGAAGAAAGTTGTCCGGGACGGCTCGGATTTCCACCCGGTGAACCCGCTCGGCCTGGTGCCGACACTGCGCACCGACGACGGCGTGATCCTGACCGAAAATGCCGCCATCCTGCAGTATGTCGCCGATCGTTTTCCCGATGCGCACATTGCTTCCGACAACGCGTCCGACCGCACCCGGCTGCATCAATGGCTGTGCTTCATCGGCACCGAGCTGCACAAGGGCCTGTTCGTACCGCTGCTCGACCGCAAGGCACCGGCGGATGTGCACGCGTATACGCTGAAAAAGTACCTGTCGCGGCTCGACTACCTCAACGCACATCTGGAGGGCCGCGAGTTCGTGCTCGATCATTTCAGCGTGGCCGACGCCTATCTCGCCACGGTGCTGAACTGGAGCATGGCGACCCCGATGATCGACTTCAAAGCCTATCCGGCTGTCACGGCCTATCTGGAACGCATGCGCAAGCGCCCGAGCATTGCGCGCGCGATGGCGGAAGAGTTCGAGCTCTACAAGGCAGAGATCGCCCGTCACAAGGCCGCCGCCTGAAGCGATGACTCATGACGGCGACGCGCGAAGGCGCGCCGCCGTCATTTTTTGTCCAGCAGCTGGCGTTGCGAAGCCGCCAGCGCACGGGAAAACACCTTGGTGTCGTCCATCGCCCGCGTCAGCACCAGCGCGCCCTGAATCTCCAGCACCGCCTGCTCCGCCTTGTGGCGCGCCGCGGCCTTGTCATCGCCCAGCCGCCGCAGGGCCGCGGCCAGCGCATCGATCCAGGCGGCGAAGTAGGTTTTGACCTTGTCGCCGAACAGGTCGCGCGAGGCGCCCAGCGCCACCACACCGACCAGACAGACCCGCTGACCGGAGCGGAAATAGGCATCCACCGCCGCGAACATCTCGGCGATGCCCTTGGCCGGATTGATCGACGCGCGCAGCGGCCGGTAGATGTGATCGACAAACCATTGGTCGATGGAGGTGAGCACCTCCATCGCCATCTGTTCCTTGCCGCCGGGAAAAAAGTTGTAGAGGCTGCCCTTGCCGAGACCGGTGGCGTCGGAGATCAGCGCCAGTGTCGCGCCCTCATAGCCATGGGCGCGAAACACCTCCGCCAGCAGCGGCAGGACGTCCCCGCGCTCCGCAACCGATCTCGCCATGGCTGTCCTTCTTACTTTGGATCGGATCCGAGCCCGGGATAATCCGCCGGGCGCGCACCGGGCGCCGGCCAGCGGAAACGCCGCTCGCTTTCGCTGATCCGCACATCATTGATGCTGGCCTCGCGCCGGCGCATCAAGCCGTGCGCGTCGAATTCCCACTGTTCGTTGCCGTAGGAGCGAAACCATTGCCCGGCATCGTCATGCCATTCGTACTGGAAGCGCACCGCGATGCGATTCTCGTCGAACGCCCAGAGGTCCTTGATCAGCCGGTAATCCTGCTCCTTCTGCCACTTGCGGGTCAGGAACTCGACAATCGCGGCGCGGCCCTGGACAAATTCCGAGCGATTTCGCCAGATGCTGTCTTCGGTGTAGGCCAGGGACACGCGGACGGGATCGCGCGAATTCCAGGCGTCCTCGGCCATGCGGGCCTTCTGCGCGGCGGTCTCTCGGGTGAACGGCGGAAGCGGCGGGCGGGACATGCAACGGCTCCTCGAAAACGCTTGTTTGTACCGATGGGTACAATCTGTACTCATCGGTACAAGACGTCAAGCAAGAATCTTAGGCAGCCGAAAACTTGACATTTCAAGTTAGTATCCTATAGGATACGATCAAATGATCGAGGTCCGCAAAACCGAGTACTTCGAAACTTGGCTGACCGATCTCAAGGACAGGGTCGGTAAAGCGAAGATCGTCTCTCGCATTCAGCGCCTCGAACTCGGCAATCCCGGCGACGTACGAGCGGTCGGCGAAGGTGTCAGCGAGATGAAAATCGACTTCGGCCCTGGCTATCGTATTTATTACAAGCAGACCGGCAAAACGATCGTCCTGATCTTATGCGGCGGAGACAAGTCGACCCAGGACAAGGACATCAAGCGCGCGAAAGAGATTGCTGCCGAACTGTGAAAGGACTGCAAGATGGTCAAAACTTCAAAATTCGACGCAGCGGATTATCTCGACAGCCCCGAGACGATAGCGGCATACCTCACTGAGGCTTTCGACACCAACGATCCAGCGTTTATCTCACTTGCGATCGGCACCGTCGCAAAAGCAAAAGGAATGGCGCATGTCGCCGGAGAGACAGGCCTCTCGCGCGAAAGCCTCTATAAATCCCTTAACGGAGAGACCAAGCCGGAATTCGATACGGTCCGCAGGATACTCAACTCCCTTGGAGTGAGACTGGTCGTCGAACCGGGAAAAGCCGCCTAGACAAATACCGACTCCTATCGTCGGGCGGGTCTTCGCAACTCAACCGGCCTGATCGGCCTTCATGGCGATGCGCAGCGCTTTCGGGATTGGGCGGGCGCGGCCGCCGGACACGAACGCCACCTTGACCTTCGCCTCGACCAGAAGATCCTCGCCACGCCGCACTTCCTGCCCAAGCGTGATCGAGGCGCCCTTCACGTCGATCGGGATCGTCGTCACCTCCAGCACGTCGTCCATGCGCGCGGGCTTGAGGTAATCGATCTGCATCGCCCGCACCACGAAGGCGAACCCGGGCGCCTCGGCCTGCGCATCGGCGAACAGCGCATGCTGGTCGGCGCCGAGCAGACGCAGATAATTGGTGCGTCCACGCTCCATGAAACGGAGATAATTGGCGTGATAGACGATGCCGGTGAAATCGGTGTCTTCGTAATAGACCCGCACCTGCATCGCATGCAGGCCGTCGCGGATCGCGCCGTCGAGTGACGTCGGCTCAGTCATGCTCGGCGGCGCCCCCCGCCACGGCCAGCGGCAGGACATGATCACGCGTCAGCGGTGCGAGATGGATGGCCGGAGGCCGGGCCGGATCGACCCAGATCATCTCGTCGATCTCGGCTTTCGGCACGATGTCGCCGCTGACGTCGACCGCATAGACGGCAGCGTGCACCCGAAAGCCCGGCTCGTTGGCCGCCACGGTTTCGAATTCACCGAGCGCGCGCACCGAACCGCCGACCACGCGGCAGCCGAGCTCCTCGTCGATCTCGCGGGCCAGCGCGGTGACGTCATCCTCGCCGGCGTCGCGCTTGCCGCCGGGCTGCATGAACGCCGCGGTGTTGCGCTTGCGGACCAGCAGCACCCGGCCGTCCGGATCGCGGATCAACGCCGCAACGACACTGATGGTGGGCGCCACGGTCATTCGTCCTCACCACTGCCGAACAGGCCGAACTGCGCGGAATCGCGCGCCGGCTCGGCCAGGCCAAGATGCTTGAACGCATGCGAGGTCAACAGCCGGCCGCGCGGCGTGCGCTGGAGCAGGCCGCATTGAATGAGAT
>JBGMOD010000275.1:0-24768 GCA_041424235.1 Hyphomicrobiales bacterium | reverse complement strand
CAGATTACACGTCTCATGTCCGAATGCGTGAACACCCCCCTACCAAGCCCTCCCCCACAAGGGGGGAGGGAGCCGCGCACAACATCGTCTGCATGTGGAGGCTCCCGTGGCCTTCACTGATCTCCTTCCGTCGCTCACATCCGCGATGCCCGACCTTCGCGGGCGGCTGCTGGCCAACGAAGGTCTCGCGCCGCTGACCTGGTTTCGTGTCGGCGGTCCGGCGCAGGTGCTGTTCACGCCGGCGGACGAAAACGATCTGGCCTATTTCCTCGGCAGGCTGCCGCGGGAGATCGCGGTCTATCCGATCGGCGTCGGCTCCAACCTGATCGTGCGTGACGGCGGGGTGCCCGGCGTCGTGATCCGGCTGTCGCCGCGCGGCTTCGGCGAGGCCAAGGCCGAGGGCGATACGGTGCGCGCCGGCACCGCCGCGCTCGACAAGCGCGTGGCGGAGACCGCGGCGGCGGCTGATATCGGCGGCCTCGAATTCTATTTCGGCATTCCCGGTTCGATCGGCGGCGCGCTGCGCATGAATGCCGGCGCCAATGGCGGGGAGACCAAGGACGTGCTGGTGGAGGCGCGTGGCGTCACCCGCGCCGGCGAGATCAGGACCTTCTCCAACGCCGACATGAAATTCGTCTACCGCAACAGCGGTGTCGAGGACGGCGTCATCTTCACCTCGGCGCTCTACCGCGGCCGCATCTCCGCTCCCGAAGCGATCCGCGCGCGCATGGCCGAGGTGCAGACCCACCGCGAGACCGCGCAGCCGATCCGCGAGAAGACCGGCGGCTCCACCTTCAAGAATCCACCCGGGCACAGCGCCTGGAAGCTGATCGACGCCGCCGGGATGCGCGGCTTCCGCGTCGGCGGCGCGCAGGTCTCGGAGATGCACTGCAATTTCCTGATCAACACCGGCGACGCCACGGGACACGATATCGAGACCCTCGGCGAAACCGTGCGGGCGCGGGTGAAGGCGCATTCCGGAACCGAGCTGCACTGGGAAATCAAGCGGATTGGAATCGGCGGATCGACATGATGCGGGTGACCATTCTTTTCGGCGGGACCAACAAGGAGCGCCTGGTGTCGGTGGCGTCCGCCCAGGCGCTGCAATCGTCGTTGCCCGACGCCGATCTCTGGTTCTGGGACGTCGACGATACTGTGCATGATGTGAAACCCGAGACGCTTCTCGCGCATCAGCGCCCCTTCGAGGATGCATTCAAGCCCGGTGGTCGCGGCATTGGCCTCGAACAGGCGCTCGACCAGGCGAAAGCCGAGGATCGGGTTCTGGTGCTCGGCCTGCATGGCGGCCGGGCCGAGAATGGCGAGCTTCAGGCGATGTGCGAGATCCGCGGGATTCCGTTTACGGGATCCGGCTCGGCTGCGTCGAATCTTGCGTTCGACAAGGTGGCCGCCAAGCGGTTCGTCGCGGTGACCGGAGTGAAGGCGCCGTCCGGCGTGGCGCTGGACGAACTGGAGAGCGCCTTTGCGCAATACGGCAGGCTGATCGCCAAGCCGGCGCGCGACGGCTCGAGCTATGGCCTGATCTTCGTCAATGCGACGCAGGATATCGTTGCGGTCCGCACCGCGGCGAAGACCGAAGATTACGTGATTGAGCCGTTCATCTCCGGCACCGAGGCGACGTGCGGCGTGCTGGAGCAATCGGACGGATCGCTGATCGCGTTGCCGCCGATCGAGATCATTCCGGCGGCCGGCGGGTTCGGGTTCGACTACCGGGCCAAATATCTGGCCAAGGCCACCCAGGAAATCTGCCCGGGACGTTTTGCGCCCGAGATCAGCGCCCAGCTCATGGAGCAGGCGCTCAAGGCGCACCGGGTGTTGTCGTGCAGCGGTTATTCCCGGTCCGACTTCATCGTGTCGGACAAGGGACCGGTCTATCTGGAGACCAACACCTTGCCGGGCTTGACCAAGGCCTCGCTGTATCCGAAGGCGCTGAAGGCGCAGGGGATCGATGTCATCGATTTCCTGCAGGGACAGATCGCGCTGGCCGCGAAACGGGCAGGCAAGTCGCCGGCGGTCTAAGCCTGGCGTCCCAGCCGGGGCGGGAACCGGTCCCCCGATCGGGTTCCATCCGTAAAACTTTATGATCTCGAGGCCAAAGTCCTCATCCGGCGCAGGAAAACATCTCCTGCGCCCACCTATTTTACTTTTTGTTTACCAGGAAGTCCGAAGGTTAACGCTGGCGGCGCATGACGCGCTTGGCTGCCGGGGCGTGAGGCGTGCGGAGTTCCGCAACGAGGACCGCATCGAGGGGACAGGGGGCCTGATCTGTTTTGAGGTCAACAACCCAGCCCGGCATGGCCGAGACGTCACTTGTGCCAGAGCCTGCAGCGCTTGCAGGCATAACCTTTGACGAGCTCGTGCAATGGATGGTGGAGGACGCCTCGCTCGGTCGCTGAGACAGAAGGGGCCCCAATCCGAATCGACGACGAAGACGGCGCGCCGCACCGCGCCGCGGGCTGCGCGTGCCGCAGACCGTTCGCGTCGCATGAGCTATCGCACCCCGCTTTATGAAGAGAACCTGCCGCACGTCCTGGTGCAGCTGCAGCGCCGCCTGCCGCGCCGGTTCGGTCTGTGGGCGACACTCTTTATTCTTCTGGCGAGCCTCGCTTTCGGGGCGGTCAAGGGCAACCATGTCGACGAGGTCGTCTCGGGCCTGAGCGATGCCCGCAACGCGGCCGCCAACGCCGTCGGGTTCCGCATCACCAATGTGGCGATCAGCGGCCGCAAGCAGCTGACCCAGGATGAAATCCTGGCGATCGGCGGCGTCACCGGCCGCTCCTCCCTGCTGTTTCTCGATGCCGCGACCGTGCGCGACAAGCTCAAGGCCAGCCCCTGGATTGCGGATGCCACCGTGCTGAAGCTCTATCCGGGCCAGCTGCAGATCGACATCACCGAGCGCAAGGCGTTCGCGCTGTGGCAGCAGGATGGCGCGCTGTCGGTGATCGCCGAGGACGGCGCCGTGCTGGAGCCCTGGGTCTCCCGCCGCTTCACCTCGCTGCCGCTGGTGGTGGGCAAGGGGGCCGCGACCCGGGCCAAGGATTTCCTGGCGCTGCTGGCGCAGTATCCGCAGGTGCGTGCCGCGACCAAGGCCATGGTGTTCGTGGGCGAGCGGCGCTGGAACCTGCGTCTGGCCGATGGTCTGGACGTCCGCCTGCCGGAAACCGGCCTGGAGGGTTCGCTGGCGCTGCTGTCGAAGCTCGACAAGGAAGATCGCCTGTTCTCGCGCGATATCACCGCGATCGACATGAGGCTGCCTGATCGCGTGGTGGTGCGGCTGTCCGACGATGCGGGCAAGGCGCGCGACGATCTGCTCAAGGACAAGAAGCCCAAGCGCAAGGGCACCGACGCATGACTATCCTCGACGGCCATCTCACCCCGAAAACCCGCGCCATGCCGGCGAACCGCACCGCGTTGGTCGCGGCGCTCGACATCGGCACCAGCAAGGTGGCCTGCCTGATCGCCCGGCTGAAGCCGTGTCCGCCGAGCGAGGCGCTGCGCGGCCGCAGCCATGCCATCGAATTGATCGGAATCAGCCACATCCAGTCGCTCGGCGTCAAAGCCGGTGCGGTGATCGATCTGGCCCAGTGCGAACAGTCGGTCCGCCAGGCCATCTCGGTGGCCGAGCGCATGGCCAAGGTGCGGGTCGAATCCGTGCTGCTGTCGGTGTCCGCCGGCCGGCTGCAGGGCCAGCTGATCGAAGCCGCCGCCGATATCCGCGGCGGCACCGTGACCCCGGCCGACGTCGGCCGCATCACCTCGACCGGCATGCACCACGCCACCGGAAGCGGCCGCACCGCGCTGCATGCGCTGCCGGTCGGCTATTCGCTCGACGGCGTGAAAGGCATTCGCGATCCGCGCGGCATGGTGGCGCGCAAGTTCGGCGTCGACATGAACGTGGTGACCGCCGACGCTTCCGCCTGCAAGAACCTGATGCTGGTGGTCGAACGCTGCCATCTCAATGTCGAGGCGATGGCCGCGAGTCCCTATCTCGCGGGGCTGTCGGTCCTGACCGACGACGAGGTCGACACCGGCGCCGCCATCGTCGACATGGGCGCGGGCACCACCACCATCGCCACCTATTCCACCGGCCGCTTCGTCCACGCCAGCGGATTTGCGCTCGGCGGGCAACACATCACGATGGATTTGGCCCGCGGACTCGGTGCCTGCATTGCGGATGCGGAGCGAATCAAGACTTTATACGGCACCGTGCTGACGGGCGGCTCCGACGCGCGTGAGCTGATGAACGTCCCCTCGGCTGACGACCGGGATACGGATATGCCGCAAATCGTGTCGCGCGCGACCATCGCCAACATCATTCGCCAGCGCGCCGAGGAGATTTTTGAAATGGTCCGGGACCGGTTGGCCGATTCACCCTTCGCGGCAGAGCCGCGGGCGCGGGTGGTGCTGACCGGCGGCGCCTCGCTGCTGACGGGCATTCCGGAGCTGGCCGGCCAGATTCTCAACCGCCCGGTTCGCGTCGGTCGTCCGCTCGGCTTCGGCCGGCTGCCGCCCGAAGCCAAGAGCGCATCGTTCGCGGTGCCCACCGGGCTCCTGGTCTATCCGCAATTCGCTCACCTCGAACATGTCGAACCGCGGCATACGCGGCAGCTCAAGACAGGGACCCACGGCGGCTATTTCGGGAAGGTCGGACAATGGCTTCGCGAGGGGTTCTGATGATCCGGCATTGCGTTCACTTCATTTCGTCAACCGCTTCGGTCCGGGAGTCCGGTTTGGACCGCAGGCATTCCGGCACAACGCTCGCGTAATCGAGAGGCAAACATGACCATCAATCTCAACATCCCCGACATTCGCGAGTTGAAGCCGCGGATCACCGTGTTTGGCGTCGGCGGCGCGGGCGGCAACGCCGTCAACAACATGATCACCGCGGGTCTCGTGGGGGTCGACTTCGTGGTCGCCAACACCGACGCGCAGGCGCTGACCATGTCCAAGGCCGAGCGCATCGTGCAGATGGGCACCCAGGTGACCCAGGGCCTCGGCGCCGGATCGCAGCCCGACGTCGGCGCGGCCGCAGCGCAGGAAGTCATTGACGAGATTCGCGATCATCTCACCGGCGCCAACATGGTGTTCGTCACCGCCGGCATGGGCGGCGGCACCGGCACAGGCGCCGCGCCCGTGATCGCCAAGACCGCACGCGAGATGGGCATCCTCACCGTCGGCGTGGTGACCAAGCCGTTCCACTTCGAGGGCCAGCGCCGCATGCGCACCGCCGAGGCCGGCATTGCCGAGCTGCACAAGGTGGTCGATACGCTGCTGATCATCCCGAACCAGAACCTGTTCCGGGTCGCCAACGAGAAGACCACCTTCGCCGACGCCTTCGCGATGGCCGACCAGGTTCTCTACTCGGGCGTTGCCTGCATCACCGACCTGATGGTCAAGGAAGGCCTCATCAACCTCGACTTCGCCGACGTTCGCGCCGTGATGCGCGAAATGGGCAAGGCGATGATGGGCACCGGCGAATCGACGGGCGAGAAGCGCGCGCTGACCGCCGCCGAAGCCGCGATCGCCAACCCGCTGATCGACGATTCCTCGATGAAGGGCGCCCGTGGCCTGTTGATCTCGATCACCGGCGGCAAGGACCTGACGCTGTTCGAGGTCGACGAAGCCGCGACCCGCATCCGCGAGGAAGTCGACCAGGACGCCAACATCATCGTCGGCGCCACCTTCGACGAATCCCTCGACGGCGTGATCCGCGTCTCGGTGGTCGCCACCGGCATCGACCAGACCGCCACCGCGCGGCTGACCCAGACACCGTCGGCCCCCGCGGCCGCCGCACCGGACAGCCGTCTCGCCGACCTGACCGCCCGCCTGAAGGCTGACAATCAGCGGATGGCGGAGCGCGCCAATAAGCAGGACGGTGGACGTCCGGCCCAGGCCGCAGCGCCTGCCCAGGCTCCGCGTCCGGCCGACAGCATCGATCGTGCCGCGCTTGCGGCGATCGCGGCCGCCGTCGGCCCCGAACAGGCCGAGGCGCCGATGCAGCCCGCCGCCTATGGCGACGTCACGATCCGGCCGATCGCGCCGAAGCCCTCGATGTTCCCCGAGCAGACCCCGGCCCTGCAGCTCCAGGAACCGGCACTGCCCAGCACCTTCATTCCGCCGGCCGCCGAGCGTGCGCCGTTGCGCGCGCCGCGGATGCCGAAGTTCGAAGAGCTGCCGATGCCGGCCCAGAACCAGATCCGCCAGGCCAGCGGCGAGGTCGAGGACGAGCATCCGCAGAAGACCCGGCTGTCGCTGCTGCAGCGCCTCGCCAATGTCGGCCTCGGCCGCCGCGACGAGGAGAGCGAGCCGCCGGTCGCGGCGCGCGCCTCCAATCCGGCCATGCCGCAGATGCCGCCGCTGCCGGAGCGCAAGCCGCAGCGTCCGATGCCGCAGGTCGGCGCCGGCGAGCCGGTGTCCGAGTACGCTCGCCGTCCGGCTCCGCAGGGCCTCGATCCTCATGGCCGCCCGGCGCCGCAGCCGCCGGCCCAGGGGGACGACCACCTCGATATCCCGGCGTTTCTGCGCCGTCAGGCCAATTGACGACCTTGTTACAATCGCTAACGGCGACAATGTCCCGGCCCACCAGGTCGGGACATTCGTTTTTTAGGACACAGTGGCCGAGAAAAATTTTAACACTTTGAATTGTATGAGGAATTCGGGAGAAGAGGGGGCTTGAAACGCCGGCCGAATTTGGTTAACGGGCGGCGCAAATGCGGCGGAGTTGGGGTAACAATCGGTAAAAAACCGTGACTGGCGCGACTCCGCGCGAAGAGTATGGTGAATAGGACTTGGGGATCACTTTGAATCAAATCGCCTAATCTCGGGGAATGAGAGATGGGCGGGGGAAATTTGGTTCGAGTGAGTCAGTTAGTGGGCACTCGGAATGAAATTCAGCCGACAATCGACGCTTCGTTCGCACGTCACCGTGACGGGCGTCGGCGTACACTCGGGCGCACCAGTCAACATGACCATGGGACCTGCGGATGTCGACGCAGGTTTTATTTTTGTCCGCACCGACGCTGAAGGCAACAACCGCGAGCTGTGCGCCAAGGCCGGCGCCGTCATCGCCACCGAATTTGCAACCGTGCTGGGTGACCGCCAGGGTGCGCTGGTCTCCACCGCAGAACACGTGCTCGCCGCGCTGCGCGGCATGGGCGTCGACAATGCCACCATCGAAGTCGACGGTCCGGAAGTGCCGATCATGGACGGCAGTGCGGCGGCCTTCGTGGCCGCGATCGATCGCGCCGGTATCCGGCAGCAGTCGGCGCCGCGCCGCTATATCGAGGTTCTGAAGCCGATCCAGATGAACGTCGGCGAGTCCTCCGGCGAACTGCGTCCCTATGCCGGCGGGTTCCGCGCCGAAGTCGAAATCAGCTTTTCCAATCCGATGATCGGCCGTCAGAGCTACATGCTCGACGTGACCCCGGAGACCTTCCGCCGCGACGTGTCCCGCGCCCGCACCTTCGGCTGCATGGGCGACGTCCAGAAGCTCCTGAAGTCGGGCTTTGCCCGCGGCGCATCGCTGGACAATTCGGTGGTGTTCGAGACCGACCGGGTGCTCAACCCGGAAGGCCTGCGTTATGCCGACGAATGCGCCCGTCACAAGGTGCTCGATGTCATCGGCGACCTGGCCCTGGCCGGCCTGCCGCTGATCGGCCTGTATCGCTCGGTTCGGGGCGGTCACAGGCTCAACCACGCCGTCCTCAGCGCCCTGATGGCCGATCGCAGCGCCTGGCGGGTGGTCGAGGCGGAACCGGTGGTGGCGCGCCGCGCCCGTGGCCATGCCGACGTCGTCGGCGGCATGCTGGGCGGCGGCCTGGTGCCGGTCTACGGCCCGGACGTCTCCTGAGCGGATATCCTCTGAACATTCCTGCGTCGCGCAATCGAGCCGCAGCAATCAAGATCTTGATTCGGGCCGCTTAACGCCCTCTGCGCGCTGGCCCTTTTGCAACAGTCCCCAGCCCTCTTGGCGAAGCCCCCGGCATCGGTGCAATTCGCCTTAATCCGGGCGGAATGTCTGCATACTCGGTTGGTTCAGGCAGGTTTTTCAGCTAGATAGGCGCACGATCAAACGTGCAGGCATGAGGCGATGAGCTGCGCGGCCTGGTGCAGGCGATAAGTGCACGGCAACCTGATCGTGATACATCTGGCTTTGGCAATATCGCTCGGGGTCTATTGAGGTCGGTCACACGAATGATGGTCGGACAACGCAACATGTCGGTTTCTCGCACGAGCCGGTCGGGCCGGATCGGCCGCCATCTCGGCTTCGCGGGCGGATTGATGATTCTGGCGACCACGCTCGGCGGCTGCGGCACTGGCGCGGTCTGGGACAAATTCTTCGCCAAGGACGACAACGCCTTCGTCGAAGAGCCGGCGGACAAGCTCTACAATGAGGGCTTGTACTTGATGAACGAGAAGAAGGACATCAAGGGCGCCAACAAGAAATTCGAGGAAGTCGACCGCCAGCATCCGTATTCGACCTGGGCGCGCAAGTCGCTGCTGATGTCGGCCTACGCGGCCTATGAAGGCGGCGACTACGACACCGCCATCGGTTCTGCCTCGCGCTATGTCAGCCTGCATCCGGGCACGCCGGACGCCGCCTACGCGCAGTACCTGATCGCCGCCTCGCACTACGACCAGATCCCCGACATCAGCCGCGACCAGGGCCGTACCGAGAAGGCCATGAACGCGCTGGAAGAGGTGATCCGCAAGTACCCGGATTCCGAATACGCCACCGCCGCCAAGAAAAAGCTGGAGGGCGCGCGCGACCAGCTCGCCGGCAAGGAAATGGCCGTCGGCCGCTACTACATGGACAAGCGCGACTACACCGCCGCGATCAACCGTTTCAAGCTGGTGGTGACCCAGTATCAGACCACCCGCCATGTCGAGGAAGCGCTGGCCCGCCTCACCGAGTGCTACATGACCATCGGCGTGGTCGGCGAGGCCCAGACTGCGGCCGCGGTGCTTGGCCACAACTTCCCCGACAGCAAGTGGTACAAGGACTCCTACAATCTCGTGAAGTCGGGCGGCGTTGAGCCGAGCGAAAACAAAGAGTCCTATATCAGCAAGGCCTTCCGGGTCGCGAAGAAATGGGGTCTCGGCTAGCGTTCCCTATGCGATAGGGGATGCCGGCGTCGCTTCCGGTCTGGTCGAATCACAACGCAGACTCTAGCTTTTTGCTTTGACGCGTTTTATTCACGCGGACCGGTACTGCCCCGGATCAAGTCCGGGGCTTGCCTCGTTCGAAAACGCTACTAGCTTGAGAGCGCATTGGGAACCTGACTGCGATGCTGGCGCGCCTTTCGATCCGCGACATCGTCCTGATCGAGCGGCTCGACATCGACTTCGCCCGCGGGCTGGCGGTGTTGACCGGCGAGACCGGGGCGGGCAAATCCATCCTTCTCGATGCCTTCGCGCTGGCGCTCGGCGGCCGCGGCGATGCCGGCCTTGTCCGCCACGGCGCGGAGCAGGGCCAGGTCACGGCGGTCTTCGATGTGCCCAAGCGCCATCCGGCGGCAAAAATCCTCAGTGAAAACGGGCTCGACGACACCGGCGAGATGATCCTGCGCCGGGTGCAGCTCGCCGACGGCCGCACCCGGGCCTTCCTCAACGACCAGGCCATCAGCGTGCAGACCCTGAAGGCGGTGGGCGCGGCGCTGGTGGAAATCCACGGCCAGCACGACGAGCGCGCGCTGGTGGATGCCGCCACCCATCGCCGGCTGCTCGACGCCTTTGCCGGGCTGGAAAAGGATGTCGCGGCGCTGGAGGGGCTGTGGGAGGCGCGGCGCACCGCGCACACCGCGCTTGACGACCATCGTGCCGGCATGGAGCGCGCGGCGCGCGAGGCCGATTTCCTGCGCCATGCCTCCGACGAATTGCGCAAGCTCAAGCCGCAGAGCGGCGAGGAAACCAGTCTCGCGGAACGTCGCACCACCATGATGCAGGGCGAGAAGATCGCCTCCGACCTGCGCGACGCGCTGGAGGTGGTCGGCGGTCATCAGTCGCCGGTGCCGGGCTTGGCTGCCGCGGTGCGCCGGCTCGAGCGCCGCGCGGCGAATTCGCCGACGCTGATTGAGCCCGCGGTGAAGGCGATCGACATCGCCATCAATGCGCTGGAAGAGGCCGACCAGCATCTCAACGCGGCCCTCAGAGCGGCGGACTTTGACCCGGCGGAGCTGGAGCGGATCGAGGAGCGCCTGTTTGCGCTGCGCGCCGCGGCGCGCAAATATTCCACCCCGGTCGATAACCTGGCCGCACTGGCCGAGCGTTATGCATCGGACGTGGCCCTGATCGACGCCGGTGCCGAACGGCTCAAGGTGCTGGAAAAAGCCGCCGGCGAAGCCGACAAGGCCTATGACGCGGCTGCGGTGAAACTCTCGGCGGCGCGCGGCAAGGCGTCTGAGAAGCTCAACAAGGCGGTCAACGCCGAGCTCGCGCCGCTCAAGCTGGAGCGCGCCAAGTTCATGACCCAGGTCGACAGCGATGCGCAATCGCCGGGACCGCAGGGCATCGATCGCGTCGAATTCTGGGTGCAGACCAATCCCGGCACGCGTCCTGGTCCGCTGATGAAGGTCGCCTCCGGCGGCGAGCTGTCGCGCTTCCTGCTGGCGCTCAAGGTGGTGCTGTCGGATCGCGGGTCGGCGCCCACATTGGTGTTCGACGAAATCGACACCGGGGTGGGCGGGGCCGTGGCCGACGCCATCGGCGCGCGGCTTGCGCGCCTGGCCGGCAAGGTCCAGGTGATGGCGGTGACCCACGCGCCGCAGGTGGCCGCACGCGCGGATCAGCATCTTCTGATTTCCAAGGATGCGCTCGACAAGGGCAAGCGGGTCGCGACCAGTGTCGCGACATTGAAGAATGATCACCGCCGCGAGGAAATCGCCCGCATGCTGGCCGGCGCCGAGATCACCGCCGAAGCGCGCGCCGCTGCCGATCGGCTGCTGAAGGCGGCGACCGCGTAACGCCTCCCTCGTCATTCCGGGGCGCGCCGCAAGGCGCGAACCCGGAATCTCGACGGTTCTGTTGAAGGTCGTGTCTCCGGGGGCCTGTCAAATCGTTTCGTGATGGGGCTGCGATCGAGATTCCGGGTCTGGCCCTGCGGGCCATCCCGGAATGACGGAATAAATTGGCTTGTCATTCCGGGGCACGCCGCAGGCGTGAACCCGGAATCTCGACGGTGCCAATTCTGCTGCGCCAGCTATTGAACGATCGCATCGTAGAGATCGTCCCAAGCCGGATTGTCAGTCTCGACCAACGCGTCTTTCCAGTCACGGCGCCATTTCTTGATTTCCTTTTCACGGGTGATGGCCGTGATTGGATCATCGTAAATTTCGAACCAGACCAGACGGGTAATGTTGTAGCGCGACGTAAAGCTGGGGACCGCCTTCGTCTTGTGCTCGTAGACGCGACGAATCAGATTGTTGGTGACACCTACGTACAATGCACCCCCTTTCCTACTGGCGAGGAGATAGACATAGTAAGCCATAGACAGTCGCCCCCGGGGCCATTCCAAGCATCAGAAGATGGGCTGAAGCCACTCCTGACCGACAAACGATAAATCATGACATCCAAAACCAGCAAACCCAAACCCAGCAAAGCCGCAGTCAAGAAGAAGGCGCCCGCCGCCGTCGAGCATCTGACCCACGCGCAGGCCAAGGCCGAGTTGATGCGGCTGGCGCTCGAGATTTCCGCGCACGACAAGCGCTACTATCAGGACGATGCGCCGAAGATTTCCGATGCCGCGTATGACGCGCTGCGGCAGCGACTGAACGCTATCGAGGTGCGGTTTCCCGACCTGCTCACGGCGGACTCGCCGTCTCAGAAGGTGGGCGTGCAGCCGTCCGGCCGCTTCGCCAAGGTGCGTCACGCTGTGCCGATGCTGTCGCTCGGCAACGCCTTCAGCGACGAGGACGTCACCGATTTCATCGAGCGGGTGCAGCGATTCCTTAAGCTGGATGAGATTCCGGCCATCGTTGCAGAGCCGAAGATCGATGGCCTCTCGCTGTCGCTGCGATATCAGGACGGCGCGCTGGTGACGGCTGCGACCCGCGGCGACGGTTTCGAGGGCGAAGACGTCACCGCCAATGTCCGTACCATCGATGACATTCCGAATACGCTGAAGGGCAAGGATGTTCCCGCGGTCTGCGAGATCCGTGGCGAAGTCTACATGACGACCAGGGATTTCCTGGCGCTGAACAAGAAGCAGGCGGAAGCCGAGGACACGGTGTTCGCCAACCCGCGCAATTCGGCCGCCGGCTCGCTGCGCCAGAAGGATCCGTCGATCACCGCATCGCGGCCGTTGAAGTTCTTCGCCTATACCTGGGGCGAGATCAGCGACATGCCCGCAACAACTCAGTTCGGCATGATCAAATGGATGGCGAAGGCCGGCTTCGTCACCAATCCGCGCACCACGCTGTGCAAGAGCGTCGACGACGCGCTCACCTTCTATCGCACCATCGGAGCCGATCGTGCGACGCTGGGCTACGACATCGATGGCGTGGTCTACAAGGTCGATCGGCTCGACTGGCAGGAGCGGCTCGGTTTCGTGTCGCGCAGCCCGCGCTGGGCGATCGCCCACAAATTCGCCGCCGAGCAGGCCACCACCATCATGAACGGCATCGACATCCAGGTCGGCCGCACCGGCGCGCTGACTCCGGTGGCGCGGCTTGCGCCGGTCACGGTCGGAGGCGTCGTGGTCTCGAACGCGACGCTGCATAATGAAGATTACATCAAGGGCATCGGCAATGACGGCCAGCCGATCCGCGAGGGCGTCGACATCCGGATCGGCGACACCGTGGTGGTGCAGCGCGCCGGCGACGTGATCCCGCAGGTCGTCAGCGTGGTGCTCGAGAAGCGGCCGAAGGACGCCAAGCCCTACAAGTTCCCGGAGACCTGTCCCGTCTGCGGCAGCCACGCCGTGCGCGAGGAAGGCGAGGTGGTGAAGCGTTGCACCGGGGCGCTGATCTGCCCGGCGCAGGCGGTGGAGAAGCTGAAGCACTTCGTCTCGCGTAACGCCTTCGACATCGAAGGCTTCGGCGACAAGCAGGTGCAGGAATTCTACGCCGATGAGCTTGTGCGGTCGGCGGCCGACATCTTCACGCTGCATAAGCGCGCTGCGAAAGACCTGCTGAAACGCGAGGGCTATGGCGAAGTCTCGGTGCGCAACCTGTTCAACGCCATCGACGAGCGGCGGCGTATCGAACTCAATCGATTGATCTATGGCCTCGGCATTCGCCATGTCGGCGAGGGTAACGCCAAGCTCCTGGCGCGGCACTACGGCACCGTCGAAGCCTTCGAGAGCGCGATGCGTGCGGCGGGCAAGGGTCACGAAACGGAGGCCTACCAGGATCTCAACGACATCGAAGGGGTTGGCGAGGTTGTGGCCGACGCGGTGGTGGAATTCTTTGCCGAGCCGCGCAATCTCAAGGCGCTGCACGATCTGCTGCGCGAGATCGAGGTGCTGCCGGTCGAGCAGGCGCGCAAGGATACGCCGGTTGCCGGCAAGACCGTGGTGTTTACGGGCTCGCTGACGAAATTCACCCGCGACGAGGCGAAGGCCGTGGCCGAGCGGCTTGGGGCCAAGGTCTCGGGCTCGGTGTCGAAGAAGACCGACTATGTTGTTGCTGGAGAAGAGGCCGGCTCGAAGCTGACCAAGGCCAAAGAGCTCGGCGTCAGCGTGCTGACCGAGGATGAGTGGCTGAAGCTGATCGGGTAGTGGTGAAAGGTTTCTTTTTAAGTCATTCCGGACGCCGCGCAGCGGCGATCCGGAATCTCGACGGATCGATGTGTGGAGACTTCGAGATTCCGGGTTCGTCGCTTTGCGACGCCCCGGAATGACGGCCTCCCTAAAACGCCAGCGGCTGCAATCCCAGTTCCCGCGCCACCCAGGTGGCGAACATCCGCACCGCGCGCCGTGGCTTCGACTTCGGCGGAAATACGAGATAGTGCCCGACATACGTCACGTCGCGGGCAATGCCCTTGAGCGGGGCAACAAGCTGGCCGCGCGCGATCTCGCGCTCGGCGAGGCGGGTCGACTCCAGCGCTATGCCCAGGCCGTCGACGGCAGCGGCGATCGCCATGAAGCTGCGGTCGAAGCGGCTGCCGCGCTGGCCCGGCGGCGTCATGGCGTTGGCGACGAACCATTCGTTCCAGCGCACGCGTTTGTAGTCGCTCTCGATCAGGTCGTGATTGAACAGGTCCGCGGCCGAGCGGATGGTCGCGGCAAGCTGCGGTGTGCACAGCGGCGTCACCACTTCGTCGCCGAGCGGGCAGACGATCAGGCCTTCCTGCCGCGGCGGGCCGTAGCAGATGTCGGCATCGAAGTCGTCATTGTGGAACGGCGGATAGTCGTTGCTGGCTGACAGGCGCACCTTGAGGCCGGGCTGCTCGGCGATCAGGCTGCGCAGCCGTGGCATCAGCCACTGGGCCGCCATGCTCGGCGCGCAGTGCAGGCGAAGCAGATTGCCGGAGCGCGCGCCGACCGTCTCCAGCCCCAGCCGCACCTCGTCGAAGGCGCTGGCGACATGGCGCAGCAGGGCCTCGCCGCCGGGATTGAGGCGGACGGAACGGCCCTCGCGCTCGAACAGCGCCGCGCCGATCAGGTATTCCAATTTGCGAATGGCATGGCTGACGGCGCTCGGGGAGATGCCCAGTTCCTCGCCCGCGGAGCGAAAAGAGCCAGTCCTTGCAGCAGCTTCGAAGGCGCGCAGGGCGCCCAGCGGGAGTTGTTCCATGGCGCCATAGATGAGCACAATTCACTGATAGGCGCAATTTTTGCGTTTTCGCTTTGGTGTTCCGCCCCCCACACTACGAATCGTAAACGCCTCTCGGCCGCGCGGCACCGCTCGGTGAGACCTTCGGGTTCAGCAATCCCCCAGCACGCTTCGTTGCCGGGAGACGTTTCTCTCCTCCCCGCGTTTCCCTCACACGCGGACCACCTTGAAGCCCCGGTCGCAAGACTGGGGCTTTTTTTCTGCGCTGGGTCGTCTTCAGCGCCAGCCGATCCGCGTGAAAAAGTGGTCGATCTCGGCCGCTGCCTGATCCGGCGCCTCGCGATGGGGAAAGTGGCCGACCCCACGAAAGCAGGCGAGGTCCAGGTCGCTGAACGTCTCGCCGAGACGGTCGGTCCAGGCATAGGGGAACAGCGGGTCGTGCTCGGCCCAGCGCACGCAGGTCGGCGTTGCGATCGGCGGCAGCGGTGGCGCCTCGCCCTTCATGATGGCGATGCGGCCGGCATGTGCCGCGCGGTAATAGGCGAAGCCGCCAGCGAGATTGCCAGGTTTCAGGAAATTGTCGGTGAAGACCTCGAGCACATCGTCAAACGCGTTCTTGCGAAACGCCCAGTGCCGCAGGAAATGCTGGAAGTAAGTCCGGCAGCTGTCGCGCGTGGCACCGACCAGCGCCGGCGCCATCTCCATCTGGTGAAACGACTGGTACCAGATCTCGTTCAACCGGTCGGGTGCCGCCATCCGCGCCCCGATGCCGGGATAGACGAAGTCGAAGAAGAACAGGCCGGCCATCCGCTCCGGCGCGCGCCGCGCCAGCGGCTGCATGATCGCGCCGCCGACATCGTGGCCGACCACGCCGGCCTGCGCGATGCCGAGCGCGTCCAGCAGCGCCAGCAGATCCGCGGCATGCTTGTCCGCACCGTGCAGACCGTCGGGCTTGTCGCTGTCGCCGAAGCCGCGCAGGTCCGGTGCGATCAGGTCGTAATGGCCGGCGAGCCGCGTCATCACCGGCTCCCATGTCAGCCAGAATTCCGGCCAGCCGTGGAGCAGCAGCAGCGGGCGGCCGTGGCCGGTACGGGCAACATGGAAGGTGGCGCCGTTGGCCTGGATGGTGAGGTGCTGCATACTGTTGTCCTAAGCACGGATGATGGATCGGGATATCCAATGCGCGATGGGCCTTGTAGCGCCAAATGTGATGTCTTCTCATGGTAGGCAACGAGCAATGAAATATGTTGTGATCGTAGCGCTTGTTGCTTTGGCAATTTTCGGTTGGACGGAAGTTTACGATAGAATCTTGCCAACGGAGTATATCGCTTCCAGTCCTGATTCCGGTCTTGTGCATGAGAAAGATTTCGACCACCGGTACCTTACCGCGACGGAGATCAGCGATTATCTGCGCGACACGACTATGCTTCTCTCAAGCCCGCAACAGGATGATCTGGTATTGACCAGCGTCATCTATCTCAATGCTGATCATACGTTTGTCCGTTGGCATTCCATAGATATTCATTCAGGCCACTGGACAACACAATCGAAGATTCAGCGTCGTGTTTATCGAGACCGATCCAGATGGGTCGTCGTCCAATTGTTCTGTCAATGGCATCCGAACGAGCCCGAGTTGAATGTCGATAATTGTCAGGTGGCCTACGACCAATCGAGTCTTTTTCAGAACGACCGACTTCTCGAAAAAGTAAGTGGCAATCCGTTAGGGCTCGATGCGACCAAGCGCGCGCCGTTCCAGCTTCCGTCAAAGCAATTGACCATTCAATGGTTGGCTGAGCGCATCAAGGAATCGATCAGCCCGAAATAGAGAGCAAATGTAGCTTCGGAGAAGCAAGCCTCGGCTTCGGTCACATCGAGCAACGCAGCAGAGCTGATAGCGCAGCGGAAATGAAGGAGCAGTGATGAGGTTCGGTTCGAATTCTCCGCGAGCGCTGCGCCGGATTCAGCGGAAAAAGAAAGGCGCTGTTGTGACGGTGACCGCGCTCACTGTTTCTGCAGTCCTGCTTCTCTGTGTCGTTGCCGATCCACGGCGAAGCGTGGCAAAGGAACCTGTTGCGGCAGGCGATATTTCCATCGTGATTGAAAGCTCCAGCAAGGAGAGAAGTACAAAGATTACTCTCGATCGCTCCTATCTGGATTTGAATGATCCTTTATTGCGACGGACAGAAAAGAATCCGGTCACGGATTCGGTTTCTGCTTACCTCATGCTGCCGGAGTTGGTGCCTGCTGCGAGATTTGAGGTGGCTCCGGATTCGGTTGCGGATTTAGAAAGGAGAAACGCGATCCTGGCTACGGGGCGCTTTGTATGGGTCGTTCTTCATCAAGGAACGCGCACGCCCGTCTCTGCCTCTGAGACGAACAAGGTCATCTCATGGGTAAAGGGTTTAGATGAAGGTTCTTTTCCGGGCTTCGAAGTGTTTCACGATAGGCCGGCCAAAATAAATGATGTTCCCGCGATTGAAACTATTATCTACCTGGTTCCTAAAGACGCTGAATACAATGACAGATTGTACATCGACTGCCCTATCAACAACATCAATAGCGAAACAAGACTTTACTGCGAGTGCCACACTTCATTTGCAGATGATTTATATGGAACGTTCTCGTTCTCAAAATCGAGACTTGGTGAATGGAAGTCGCTTCATCGAAGAATAAGTGAGTGGGTTCAAAGTAAAATCGTGAAGTAGATCCGGAGGGAGTGGCGTTCAGCGAACGTTACGTCAACTCAGATCACGCCGCCACTACATCGAACCTGCTGCGTCCGCTTCCGTCTTCTTGAGGTAGCGAAGAACGACGTCGCCTGAAGCCAGAATGTGCTGTTTGACGAATTTCATCAAACCGTTGCGATCCCCGGCAATGCACAAGTCCAGGATTCGTTTGTGCTCGCTCTGGGTATCGACCGGGAACGTCTTGTCTGCCCAGGCGAACCGCCAGTAACGATTGAGGTTGTTGCGGGCACGGTTGACCTGCTCCAGGAAGAACGGCCGGCCGGCGCGGATGTAGATGGCGGTATGGAATTCGGTGGCCAGTTGCAATCGCTGGATCGGACTGCTGGTTTTGTCGATCTTCGCCATGATCAGACGCGCCTGCGCGATGTCGCGCTCCGTCAGATGATCAAGTGCCCAGCCGGCCAGTTCAGGCTCGAGCACGGCGCGGAATTCCATGAGCTCGCGTGCCACGGCACTCGACAGATCGGAGACGAAGCACCCGCGATTGTGATGCAGCGTCGCTAGCCCTTCCGAGACCAGCAGCTTGAGCGCTTCGCGCACCGGCGTCGGGCTGACGCTGAATTCCGTCGCGATGTCGTCCTGCTTCAAGGGCGAACCCGGCGCAATGTCGCCGGCGCAGATCGCTTCCCTCAGCGCGTTGGCAATCATCTCGGTGCTGCCGATCGGCTTGATCCTGCTGTCCCCGCGCATCGACCTCATCCTCGAATCAGTGATTGACATATTATATATAATATACTAAATGACGCGTCCACAGCCGCAGTTGCTGCAGAGGGCGTGTCGTCGATGATTGTATATAATATGCAATATGAAAAGCGATCAACGTGCCGCCAGGAATCGCTTCGCCGCCGATGCACCTGTTCAAACCGGATGATCGGGGCGCCCGTTCATGGATGAGGCTGGGCATCGCAGGCTGCTGCGACCAAAAATGATGTCGTTTGATGTGTTCGGCACGCTGATCAGCGTGCGCGACAGCTCCTATTCCGCGTTCGAGCGCGTGCTCGCCGGCGCAGGGGCGCATCACATCGACGTCAAGACGTTCTGGGAGCATTGGGAGCACCGGAACATCGCGCATTACCGGGATCCGTATCGATCGTATCGAGAGATCTGCGAAATCTCCCTGGCGGAGACGTTTGCGCATTTTCGGATTGCGGGCGACAGCCGCCTGATCGGCCATTACTTCGATGCGTTTCCGAAATTCTTTCTCTACGACGATGTTGTCCGCACGCTGGAGGCGTTGTCGCGTCGCCATAAGCTGGCGGTGGTCTCGAATATCGACGACGATCTTCTCGCGTTGACGCCGCTGAAGCGGGACTTCGATCTCGTCTGCACGGCTCAGCGGGCCAGGGGCTACAAGCCGGACGGCACACTGTTTCGATATCTGATCGATCATGCCGGCGTTACCAAGGACGAGATCCTGCATTCCGGCCAGTCGCAGTTGACCGATCTGGTCGGCGGCAAGCCGCTCGGGTTGACGATCGCGTGGATCAATCGCCGCCAGATTCCCCTCGAAGCGACTGTCCCGCGCCCGGATTTTATTTTCCCCGATATCCAGTCGCTGAACGCCGTTGTGGAATTCTAGCAAGCCACGAATGTGAGGTGTCCGATGATGTCCATGCAGAAGTTCGGTTTGCTTGCAGTGATGACGGCCGCGTTGATCCCGGGGCTTGCGCGTGCGCAGGACGCGGATGCCGCTCTGAAGCGCATTCAGCACACCAAGGCGATGACCATTGGATTTCGCGAAAGTGCGGCGCCCTTCGCTTATCTCGACGAGAACAAACAGCCGAGTGGCTATTCCATCGAGATCTGCAACAGAATTGCGCAGGAGATCGGCAAGAAACTCAACATCACGAACATCGAATTGAAGTATGTGCCGATCACGCCGCAAACACGGATTCCGTTGCTGGCCAATGGAACGGTCGATATCGAATGCGGGACCACGGTCAATTCGCTGAGCCGCCAGGAGCAGGTCGATTTCAGCTACGCGGTGGCGCTTGCCGAGGGCAGGCTGCTGGTGAAGTCGGTGTCCGGCATCAAGGAGCTGTCCGATCTTGATGGCAAGATCGTTGCGCTCGCTGCCGGCACGACCGCCGAGCGATATGTGCGCGCGGCGATGGATCGGATGAAGCTGAACGCCCGTGTGCTTCAGGTCCGCGACAATGCCGAAGGGCTTCTCGCGGTGAATTCGCAGCGGGTCGATGCCTTCGCCAACGATGCCATTTTGCTGGGCGGCGTCCTGGGAACGGCAGAGAACAAGAGCGAGCTAACGATTGTCGGCAAGCCGCTGTCGTTCGAACAAGTCGCGCTCATGGTGGCGAAAAACAACTCCGGCCTGCTGACGATCGTGAACGGGACGATTGCGCGAATGCTGGCGAGCGGAGAGCTGCAGAAGCTCTACGACAAATGGATTACGCCCTACGGCGTGCCGATCGCGGGCGAAGTCGACACGCTCTTCAAGATCGAGGCCATCGCGGAGTAGCGGATGCTCGTGGCGCAGCGACTTCGCTGCCCCGGCCATCGTCGAATCACATCGTCCTCATGTGTTGAGAGCGGCAGATCGCGTGAATTATCATTGGAACTGGAGCATTCTCCTCACGGAGCCATATGCCGGCTGGCTGCTGACCGGCCTTGGATGGACGGTCGTGCTGTCATTGGTCAGCTGGCTGATCGCCTTGTCGCTGGGCACCGCGGTCGGGATCGCGCGCACGTCTGCGTCGCCATGGGTACTTCGGGTATCCGGTTTCTATATTTCGGTGTTTCGCAACATTCCGCTGCTGCTGCAGATGTTCGTCTGGTTTTTCGTGGTGCCGGAATTGCTGCCGGCCAGGCTTGGGCTGTGGTTCAAGCGGGATTTGCCAAACCCGGAGTTCTGGACCGCCGTGCTGGCGCTCGCGTTCTACACCTCGGGGCGGCTCGGCGAATTGCTGAGGGCCGGGCTTCAGGCTGTTCCGAAGGGCCAGAGAATGGCCGCCGATGCCGCGGGAATGAGCCACATCCAGGCGTTGCGCTATGTCGTCGTCCCGCAGGCCGTCCGGATCATTCTTCCGCCGCTGACGTCGGAGTTCCTGTCGATTGTCAAGAACTCCTCGCTCGCGCTCACCATCGGGGTGCTCGAACTCACGGCGCAAAGCCGACAGGTGGAGAACTTCACATTCCAGGGTTTTGAGGCGTTCAGCGCCACAACGGCGTTCTACGTCCTGGTGGCTCTGATCCTCAATCTGATCATGGTTCGCCTGCAGCGCTCGCTCGCGCTTCCGATCGGAGCCTGATGTCATGCCGGACACTGCGCTGATCGTGCGAAATGCAAGCTTTCTGTTTGAAGGGCTGTTGCTCAGCCTGGCCCTGACGCTGATCGGTGTCGTCGGCGGGTTGACTGTCGGCACGGCCTTGTCGCTGGTGCGGCTGCTCGGCGGGCGCGTCGGCAATCGCCTGGTCGACGTCTATGTTTTTGTCTTTCGGGCGATCCCGCTGATCCTGGTCATCTTCTGGTTCTATTTCATGGTTCCTCTCGTCCTTGGCCGGCCGGTCGGGGCGTGGACCTCGGCGATCGTCGCCTTCACGCTGTTCGAGGGCGCGTACTACAGCGAGATCGTGCGGGCCGGCCTCAACAGCGTTCGAACCGGGCAATTGAACGCGGCGCTGGCCAGCGGCATGACCCGTCCGCAGGCGCTGCGCCATATCATCTTCCCGCAGGCGTTCGCCGCGATGATCCCGGTTTTCTTCACACAGGCGATCGTTCTGTTCCAGGATACGTCGCTGGTCTTCGTCGTGTCGCTGCATGACTTCATGAGCGTGACGAGCATCATTGCCAATCGGGATGGGCGATTGATCGAAGCCTATACGTTCGCGTGTCTTGTCTATTACGTGATCTGCCTCGCGGCGACGGCCGGCGTGGAAAGGCTCAGGCGAAGGGTGACGCGATGATCGAGTTCAGACACGTCAACAAGCACTACGGTGCGCATCATGTTCTCCGCGACATCACACTGAGGGTGACGCGGGGAGAGGTTGTCGTCGTTTGTGGACCATCGGGGTCCGGCAAGTCGACGCTCATCAAGTGCGTCAATGCGCTCGAATCCTATCAGAGCGGAGAGCTTCTGGTGGAGGGCATCGGGATCGCGGGCGGTGGCCAATCATTGGTGAAGCTGCGCCGGAAGGTCGGCATGGTGTTCCAGAATTTCGAGCTATATCCGCATCTGAGCGTGATGGAGAACATTTGTCTTGCGCAAAAAGTTGTCCTCAAGCGCGGGGACCGGCAGGCGAGAGACCGGGCGCGGCAATTGCTCGATAGGGTCGGTCTGCGCGACAAGGAAGCCGCCTATCCGGTGAACCTGTCAGGGGGGCAGCAACAGCGCATCGCGATCGCGCGGGCGCTGGCACTCGACCCCGACATCATGCTGTTCGATGAACCGACGTCGGCACTCGATCCCGAGATGATCAACGAAGTTCTCGATGTCATGACGTCGCTGGCCGACGAGGGAATGACCATGATGGTGGTGACCCATGAGATGAGCTTTGCCCGTCGTGTCGCCAGTCGCGTGGTGTTCATGGACCAGGGCGCGATTCTGGAAGACTGTTCCACGAACGGTTTTTTCAACGCGCCGGAGGAGCGCTCCGATCGCGTGCAGCTGTTCCTCGATAAGATCCTGTCTCACTGAAGAACGGTCGCTGGCTGCGCTGAGAGCGAGTTTGCGTCTCGCGCCTAAATCACGCCCGCGTCCTGCTCCTCGGCCTCAATCATGGTCTCGGCGCTGACGAAGGTGTTTCGTCGCGGAACCAGGAAGATGATCGCGGCGGCGCAGGCTGATGATAACACCAGGATCGCGATGTTGAGCGGCAGCGGCGTGAGATAGTGGCCGCCGAGATAGGCGCCGACCTGCGAGCAGATCGCGCCGAAGCCCATCTGCAGGAAGCCCATCGCGCCCGAGGCCGTGCCGGAGGCCTGGGGGCGCACGCTGACGGCGCCGGCCGACGCATTGGCCATGGCGAAGGCATTGCCGAACATGATGATCATGTGGGTGCCGTACAGCCAGGACGGCACTTGATTCCAGCCGACCAAGCCCCAGAGCGTGTTGAGCACGGCGCCGGCAATCTGGATCATCAGTCCGAACCAGATCATGCGATCGAGCCCATGCCGCGGCGACAGCCGCACCGACACCAGATTGCCCACCATGTAAGCGAAGCCGGCGGTGGCGAACCATGCGCCGTATTCGGTGGCCGAGCGGCCCATGTGATTGATGACCAAATAAGGGCCGCCGCCGGCGAACACGAAGATGATCGACGACGCCAGCATCTGGCAGAGCACATACCCCATGAACGGACGGCTGGCGCTCAGCGCCTTGACGTCCTTGACGAAGCCCGAGTCGTCCGACGGCGCCGCGAAGCGCCGCGTCTCCGGCAGCGCCAGCATGATTGCGATCACGGTCAGCGTGGTGCCGGCGGCGAGCACATAGAAGATCGAGCGCCAGCCGAACCAGGCGTCCAGCACGCCGCCGAACATCGGGCTCAGCATCTGCGCGATCATCATCACGGCGATGACCAAGCTGATCATGCCGCCGACGCGGCTGCGATCATAGATGTCGCGGATGATGGCGCGGCTGATCACCATGCCGGCGGCGCCGCCGAGCGCCTGCAGGAAGCGCCCCGCGATCAGTTGCGGCAGGGTCTGAGCGAAGATGCAGCCGATGTTGGCGATGACGACCAGGGCGAAGCAGGCGATCAGGACCGGCCGGCGGCCGAAACGATCGGACAGCGGCCCCATCACCAGCTGCGAGAGCGCGAGGCCGATCATGTAGACGGAGACCGTCATCTGCGCGACGGAGATATTGCTGGCGAATTTCACCGCGAGCTGCGGCAGCATCGGCACCAGCATGTAGAGCGAGATCGGGGCGAGGCCGTTCATCGCCACCAGCAGCACCAGCGTCATCCGGGTGGCCCGTCCGGCGCCAGGCCTTGCAGATAGCCTGTGGCTCGTCACTTCCACCACGCGGAATAAGCTCGCATTCTAAAAATGGCGCGCTGTCCGGCGACAAAAAACGGCGCCGTTCGTGCAGACAGTGCGCTTGATGGTTGCGCTCACGCCTTCAGCGGTTGCGTCGCCGCTTCCAGCCATAAACGAGTCGCATCATCGAGCTTGCCGTGCAACGTGGCCCTAACGCGCATGTGGTATGCATCAATCCACTGGATCTCGCCCGCGCTGAGCATCGCAGGGGCGATCAGCCGGCGGTCGATCGGAGCGAAGGTCAGCGTCTCGAAGCCGTTCATCGGCTTTTCAGCGCCGGGCACATCGACCGCCACCACCAGTTCCAGGTTCTCGATGCGGATGCCGAAGGCATCGGCTTTGTAGTAGCCGGGCTCGTTGGACAGGATCATGCCGCGTTTCAGCGGCGTGGTGCCGAGCTTGGAAATCCGTGCCGGTCCCTCGTGCACGGAGAGATAGCTGCCGACGCCATGCCCGGTGCCGTGCTCGAAATCGAGTCCAGCCTGCCAGAGATACTGCCGCGCGAAGGCATCGATCTGGGCGCCGCTGGTGCCATCGGGAAATACCGCCCGCGCAATCGCGATATGGCCGCGGAGCACCCTCGTGAAACGATCGCGCATCTCGTCCGTCGGCTGGCCGATCGCGATGGTGCGGGTGACGTCGGTGGTGCCGTCTTCATACTGCGCGCCGGAATCGATCAGCAGCAGGTCGCCCGGCGCAATCCGGCGATTGCTCTTGCGGGTGACGCGATAGTGCACGATGGCGCCGTTCGGGCCGGTGCCGGAGATGGTCGGAAACGAGACGTCCTTCAGTGTGCCGGTGTCGCGGCGAAAAGTTT
Source organism: Hyphomicrobiales bacterium (assembly GCA_041424235.1). Lineage (GTDB taxonomy): Bacteria > Pseudomonadota > Alphaproteobacteria > Rhizobiales > Xanthobacteraceae > Bradyrhizobium_A. The sequence goes on along the minus strand of JBGMOD010000275.1, from coordinate 480 downwards.
CCAGCGCCTCGACGGCGTCGATTTCGGTCAGCGCCCCGGTTGGCGCTTCGCGGTCGACCCAGGCGAGGAACCGCGCCAGCGCCACCGCGTCGCGCTGATGGGCGTTGCGGGTGCCGGCGATCTCGGCCGGGTTCTTGGCGGCCTTCAGCAGGGCGATCGGATCGGCGCCGCGCACAGGCTTGCCGCCGGCGCCGGCAATCAGGCGGGTCAGGGCGTCGGCTGCGGTGGTGCCGTCGAGGCCGATCGAGGCGCCGCGTTGAGCCAACTCGGTTAGCCGGGTCGTCAGCGCGTCCGGCTCCACCACGTCGGCATTCTGCTCGAGATGATCCCGGACGCTGTTGGAGAGCTTGCGGCCGTCGATGAAAATGGTCGGGCGGCCGTCCTTCGGCACCAGCGCGTAGGACAGCGGCAGCGGCGTGTGTGCCACGTCGGCGCCGCGGATGTTGAAGGTCCAGGCCACCGCATGGGAATCCGACAGCA
>JBGMOD010000274.1:0-173723 GCA_041424235.1 Hyphomicrobiales bacterium | reverse complement strand
TTCATGCAATTGAACGCGGATCGTCACGATGACAACGATCGTCATCACGGCGGTGGTGACGAAGCGAAGACCGAGACTCCGATCAAGCACGTCATCATTTTGATCGGCGAAAATCGCGGCCTCGACCATACCTTCGGCGTGTATCGTCCGAAGGGGAAGAATCAGACCATCTCCAACCTGCTGTCGAAGGGCATCGTCAACGAAGACGGCTCGCCCGGCCCGAACTACGCGCAGGCGCAGCAATTCTCGGCTGCCGCGCAGTCGAGCTATTATGTCGGCGCGCCCAATGTCGCCAAGTTCCCGTACAATCCGGCCAATCTGATGCCGCAGCCCAACACCGAGGGCACCGCGGCCACGCAAAGCGACACCTCGGCGCCGTTCAAGACCATTGCCGAAGCCAGCGTCGAAAAGGACATGGATCCGTCCGATCTCGATATCCTGACGACCGGCGCCACCAACCTGCCTGCCAACGCACTGGACACCCGCGTTCCCGGTGCCGGCACGCTCGCCGGTCCGTTCCCGCTGCAGGGCCCGATCCTGACCGATGACGACTACACCGGTGACACCACGCACCGCTTCTATCAGGACTGGCAGCAGAACGACTGCAGCCTCGACAACGCGACCAAGGACAATCCCTCGGGCTGCAAGAACGATCTCTTCCCGTTCGTGATGGCGACTTATTCGGCGACGAACAAGAGCCAGGGCAACTCGATGGGCTTCTACAATGCGGAACAGGAGCAGGCTCCGATCCTGAAGTCGCTGGCCGACCGCTTCACCCTGAGCGACAACTTCCATCAGTCGTTCCATGGTGGCACCGGTGCCAACCACTTCATGCTCGGCACCGGCGACGCCGCGTTCTGGAGCGACGGTGCCGGCAATGCCGTGACCCCGCCGACCAACCTGATCGCCAATCCGAATCCGAAGGCGAACACCATCAACCAGTACACCGTCGACGGCAACTTCAGCGCCTGCGCCGACGTGTTCCAGCCCGGCGTCAAGCCGATCGTCAGCTATCTCGAGCATCTGCCGTATGCCGCGGAACCGAACTGCAAGCCGCGTCACTACTACATGCTCAACAACACCAACCCGGGCTACCTGCCGAACGGCGCGCTGTCCGGCGGCAGCAACCTCCCGCCGTCGAGCGTGAGGACGATCGGTGATGCCCTCATCGAGAAGAACATTTCCTGGGCCTTCTACGGCGGTGCATTCAACGACGCCGTGGCGCTCTCGAATGCGGCGGTTGCGGCCAATCCGTCCAATCCGAACCTGTCCGCGGCGGCGCTTGCCGATCCGGCCCATGCGCTCGGCGTGGCGTATTGCCAGATCTGCAACCCGTTCCAGTATGCGACGTCGATCATGGCCAATCCGGCTGTCCGGACTGCGCACATGAAAGACACCGCCGATCTGATCACGGCGATCCAGCACAACACCCTGCCTGCGGTGTCGTTCGGCAAGCCCGATGGTCTGCTCGACGGTCATCCGCAGAGCTCGAAGGTCGATCTGTTCGAGGCCTACGTGCTCAACCTGCTCAGCGCGCTGGATGACAATCCGAAGCTGAAGGCCGAGACCGTCGTGTTCGTCACCTGGGACGAAGCCGGCGGCTACTGGGACTCCGGTTTCGTGCAGCCGCTGGACTTCTTCGGCGACGGACCGCGTCTGCCCCTGCTGATCCTTTCGCCCTACACCACCGGCGGCAAGGTCAACCATGGCTACGGCGATCACGTCTCGCTGCTGAAGTTCATCGAGCGTAACTGGAAGCTGCAGCCGCTGACCTCGCGCAGCCGCGACAACTTCCCGAACCCGGTGGTGAAGAGGAACAATCCGTACGTGCCGACCAACAGCCCGGCGCTGACGGACCTGTTCGACGCCTTCGACTTCGATCACGCGGTCACCCAGGCCTACATTCAATAAGAACCCTGGTGGTTGCGAGCGATTGCTCGTGATCTGATCCTGTTGCGGCGGCGCCGATCCGGCCTGAAGGCCTGGTCGGCGCCGCTCGTTTTTGATCATAGCGATGGATATCTCCGATGTTGAAATACGTTTCGGTCGTTCTGCCGTGTTTGTTACTCGCCGGTGGCCTTCTCGATGAGCCGGTGCAGGCGCAGCAATTTTCAGCGGATCTGGTCACCACGTCGGCCAAGGACGCAGCGATGGGGCGTCCCGCGAGCCTGCGTGTACGCGACGACAAGGTGCGCATCGAAACACCGGACTTTCCCGACGGCTTTTTCCTGATGGAAGCGACCGATCATGCCTATTTCGCGCGGCCGTCCCTGCGAACCTTCATGGACGCGCGGCAATCGAGCCGGCTGACCCAATGGTTTGTGCCCGTCGATCCGACCAACCCATGCCGGCAATGGCGGGCACTGGCGAAACTGGCGGGCACGGCAGGTGAGGCCGAGGGGTGGCGCTGCGAGCCCGTGGGGCAGGACACGATCGATGGGCGTCGCGCCGACAAGTTCCATGTCACGGCGCCGCCGAATCGCGACATCACGGGTTGGGTTGACCCGGAGCTCAGGTTCCCGGTGAAAATCCGGCTGGACGAGAACTCGACGGTTTCCGTCGTGAATATTCAGCAGCAGCCGCAATCGGCGCAGCTGTTTGAAATTCCATCTGGTTTTCGCAAGTTCGATCCTCAACTGCTGATCGAGCGGATCAAGCAAAGCGACGTGTGGGTCGAGCAGCCGAAGAAATAGTCTCGACGTTCCATGTGAGATTGTCGGCGTCGGCCCGGAACCGTTGGGCGTGTTATTATGCGGGCTGCCTGGCAGGAGAGAAGCCATGACGACGAACGACCTTCAGACGTCGGCGGACGAGCAGGAGATCAGCGCGCTGATCGCGCGATGGAGCAAGGCCGTTCGCGAGGAGGACAGGGAGGGCATTCGCGCCGATCATGATCCCGATATCCTGATGTTCGACGTGCCGCTTCCCTTCCAGTCGCAAGGCCTTGATGCGTACATGGCGACCTGGGATCTGTTCCTGTCATCGGTGGAAAAACCCGTCGTGTTCGATGTCCACGACATCCGCATCACCGCCGGATCCGATGTGGCGTTTGCGACAGCCATTGGCCGGTGTGTGAACATCGATTCCGCTGGTCGGCGCGAACCACTCGAGTTTCGATTGACCATGGGCTTGCGCAAGGTATCGGGCAAATGGCGTGTCATGCATGAGCACCATTCGCTGCCGGCCTTGGATTGAGCAGTCCCCACGGTTCTGGCGTGATCGCGGGAATCACCATCGCGCTCCGCTCGATCTGATGGCTATCGCTATGGTCGTTATTCTACGCGGGCGCGCGTACTTTCCCGGACCACCAGCTCGGCCGGCAACTGGATCACGCGGTCGATGAGTTTGCGCCCGGCCATCAGTTCGATCAGCATGGCGGCGGCGCGCGCACCGATGTCGTGGCGGGCCTGGTGGACGGTGGTGAGCGCGGGGGTGTAGGCGGCGGCAAATTCGATGTCGTCGAAGCCCGCGATCGATATGTCGCCGGGCACGCTGATCCCGGCTGCGGCAAAGCCGCGGATCAGGCCCATGGCCATGGTGTCGCTGGACGCAAACACCGCGTCGGGCAGCCCGGACAGATTGAGATAGGCTGCGGCCGCGGCTTCGCCGGCGCGGATCGAATAATCGCCGGGCTGCACCAACAGCGGATCAAGCGCGAGGCGACGCGCGGCGAGCGCGTCGCGGTAGCCGGCGAAGCGATCATGCTCGAGGACGTTGTGAGGTGGTCCCGCCACATAGCCGACGCGGCGATGTCCCAGCGAGAACAGATGCTCGGTCATCGCACGCGCAGCGTCGCGGTTGGCCGTCTCGACATAGGGCAGTTGCGCGCCGGGAATCCGTTCGCACAGGCTGACGGTGGGGATTTCGCGGCCGCGTCGGGTGCGGGGGGAGGATAGCAGCCGGCCGTTCAGCAGCAGCACGCCGTCGACACGCCCGCCCTGGATGAACTCGCCATGTTCGCGCTCACGCTCGGGATCGTTGGCGGTGTCCGCGATCACCAGGCTGTAGCCTTTCTGATGCAGCGCGTCGGAAATGCCGCGCAGGACCTGCGAGAAGAAAATGTTCGAGGCATCGGGCAGCACGGCCAGCACGGCGTGCGCGCGGCTGGTGCGCAGGTTGCGCGCTGCGAGATTGAGCACATAGCCGGTGTCGCGGACCGCCTTCATGACGACGGCGCGCGTCTTGGCGGTCACCTGGTCGGGGGTGGCGAGCGTGCGGCTGACGGTCGCGGTTGACACCCCCGCGCGCTTCGCGACATCGCCGATTGTCGGCTTGTTCAACCGCTTGTGCATGAACCGGCAGCTCTGCTTTCGAATCCGTCCGAACCCTTTGGGGTGTATTCCTCCCACTGAAGGATTGACTTGGTCAATGCGTATGGCAATCTGGGTGAAAATGTAATCGATTACAATTCGATGGGCGCAACGCCGCCGGGGAGGATGCCATGTCGGGTGCTCGCAGCACCGCCGATCGTGTCTTGTGTCGCATCATCGCGCCTCGCTGTCGTGACGGACGCGCGGGCGGTAATCCTCATCCCCGCCTGTGCATGATCTGCCGAAACACGCTCCGCCGAAACCTGGAGGACAGGCCATGAAGACCATCAAGGGGCCGGCGATCTTTCTCGCCCAGTTCGCCGGCGATGCCGCGCCATTCAATTCGTTCGACACGATCTGCGGCTGGGCAGCGTCACTCGGCTACAAGGGGGTGCAGATCCCGACCTGGGATGGGCGCCTGTTCGATCTCGTCAAGGCATCGGACTCCAAGGCCTATTGCGACGAGATCAAGGGGACGGCCGCGCGTCACGGACTCGCGATCACCGAACTGTCGACCCATCTGCAGGGCCAGCTCGTCGCGGTGCATCCGGCCTATGATGTCGCATTCGACGGCTTCGCCGATGCCGGCGTGCGCAACAATCCGAAAGCTCGTACCGAATGGGCGGTCGACCAGGTCAAGCGCGCGCTGCGGGCCTCGCGGCATATGGGACTCGGCGCGCATGCGACGTTCTCCGGCGCGCTGGCGTGGCCTTATGTCTATCCGTGGCCGCAACGTCCGGCCGGGTTGGTCGAAGCGGCGTTCGATGAGCTAGCGAAACGCTGGACGCCGTTGCTGAACTATGCCGAGGAGAACGGCATCGATATCTGCTACGAGATTCATCCGGGCGAGGATCTGCACGACGGCGTCAGTTACGAGATGTTCCTGGATCGGGTGCACGGACATGCGCGCGCCAATCTGCTTTACGATCCTTCGCACTTCGTGCTGCAGCAGCTCGACTACCTCGATTACATCGATATCTACCACCAGCGCATCAAGGCCTTCCATGTGAAGGACGCGGAGTTCAATCCGACCGGCCGCCAGGGCGTTTATGGCGGTTTTCAGAGCTGGGTGAATCGCGCCGGGCGCTTCCGTTCGCTGGGTGACGGGCAAGTTGATTTCGGCGGCATCTTCTCCAGGCTCGCGGCCTATGACTATGACAGCTGGGCGGTGCTGGAGTGGGAGTGCGCGCTCAAGCATCCGGAGGACGGTGCGCGCGAGGGCGCGGAGTTCATCGCCGGGCATATCATCCGGGTGACCGAGCGGGCCTTCGACGACTTCGCCGGGGCCGGCACCGACGACGCCGCCAATCGCAAGATGCTTGGGCTTTGACCGGTACCGGGAGCGCGGGATGAGCATCGCAGGACACAAGCAGCAAGCCCATGGCGGCCGTATTCGTCTCGGCATGGTCGGCGGCGGGCAGGGCGCCTTCATCGGTGCCGTCCATCGCATCGCCGCACGGATTGACGACCAGTTCGAGCTGGTCGCGGGTGCGCTGTCGTCCGATCCCGAACGGGCGATGATCTCGGCGCGCGAGATCGGACTGGCAGATGAGCGCGCCTATTCGTCTTACGAGGAGATGGCCCGGGCCGAGGCCGCGCGTCCCGACGGCATTGAGGCGGTCTCGATCGTGACCCCGAACAATGTGCACGCTCCGGCGGCCCGCGCCTTTCTCGATGCCGGCATCCACGTGATCTGCGACAAGCCCATGACCATCACCGTCACCGAGGCGCGCGAGCTGGTCGATCTCGTGGCAAAGACCGGCAAGATCTTCTGCCTCACCCATAACTATACCGGCTATCCGATGATCCGGCAGGCGCGCGCGATGGTCGCGGGCGGTGAACTCGGAACGATCCGCCTTGTGCAGGTGGAGTATCCGCAGGACTGGCTGACCCGGCGGGCGGAGCTCGCCGGCAGCAAGCAGGCCGAATGGCGCACCGATCCGCAGCGGTCGGGCGCCGGCGGCAGCATCGGCGACATCGGCACCCACGCCTACAACATCGCCGCATTCGTTTCCGGACTGGAAGCCGAGGAACTGCTGGCGCAGCTCACGACCTTCGTGCCGGGGCGGCAGCTCGATGACGATGTGCAGATCCTGCTGCGTTACCGGGGCGGCGCACGCGGTTCGTTGTGGGCGAGCCAGGTGGCGGTCGGCAACGAGAACGGGCTGAAGCTGCGGGTCTACGGCACCGAAGCGGGGCTGGAGTGGACGCAGGCCGATCCGAACTATCTGTGGTTCACGCGATTTGGCGAGCCTAAACAACTGCTGACGCGCGGCGGCGCGGGTGTCGGCGCGGCAGCGGCCCGGGTGACACGCCTGCCGAGCGGCCATCCGGAAGGCTATCTGGAGGCTTTCGCGACCATCTACACCGAGGCGGCCCGCGCCATTCGCGCCCGGCGTGCCGGTGAGGATCCCGACCCGGACGTCCTGTATCCGACGGTAAAGGATGGACTCGACGGCATGCGATTCATTGCGGCCGCGGTTGCCTCCTCCCGGGACGGCAGTGTCTGGACCAGGCTCGCATGAGGCCGGAGCTCTCGACATCGGTGCCGGAACCTTCGCCGCTGCTGCGGGTCGAAGGGCTCGGCAAATGCTTCGGCCCGGTCGAGGTGCTGAAGGACATCGCACTGTCGATCGACGCGGGCCAGGTGCATGCGATCATCGGCGAGAACGGCGCCGGAAAATCGACCTTGATGAAGATCCTGGCCGGCCACCTGGCGCCGACCGCCGGCGCGCTTCGCCTCGATGGCGAGCCGATGACGTTCACCGGTCCGGCGGATGCCGAGCATCGCGGCATCGTGCTGGTGCATCAGGAGGTGCTGCTGGCGCCCGATCTGACGGTGGCGCAGAATTTGTTTCTCGGGCGTGAACTGCGCAAGGGGTTTGTGGTCGACGATCGCACCATGAACGCCCGCGCGGCGCAAGCAATCCGCGAGCTCGGCTCGGAGCTCGATCCGAAAGCGGTGGTCGGACGGCTCTCGATCGCGCAGCGGCAACTGGTGCAGATTGCGCGGGCGCTGCTGGTGCCGCGCCGCGTCGTGATCTTCGACGAGCCGACCGCGTCGCTGACCCCGACCGAGACCGAAGCCCTGCTCAAGGTCATCGGCGATATCAGTGCCAGGGGCACCGCGGTTCTCTATATCTCGCACCGCCTGCCGGAGGTGAAGGCGATCGCCGATCAGGTGACCGTGCTGCGCGATGGGCGCCTGGTCGCCAGCCGCGCTGCGAGCGACCTGCAACCCGTAGATATGGCGCGCCTGATGGTCGGCCGCGACGTATCGAAGCTCTACCCGGCCCGGCAGCTGTCCACGGCGCGGGACCATGTGCTGGAGGTCGAAAATTTTTCCGTTCCCGGCTTTGTCGGCCACGCGTCATTCCAGCTCGGAAAGGGCGAAATTCTCGGCTTCGCCGGGCTGGTCGGCGCGGGCAGGACCGAACTGATGGAAGGTCTCGTCGGCCTCAGGCGCGGTCGCGGCACGGTGAAGCTCAACGGCACGCCGATGCATTTCAGCAGCGTTCACGATAGCATGCAGGCCGGCATCGTCTATCTCAGCGAGGACCGTAAGGGCAAAGGCCTGCTGCTCGCCGAGAACCTGCGCGTCAACCTGACACTCGCCGCGCTGCGAAAATTCACCCGCGGCCTGCAGATTGATCGCGCGCGCGAACGGGCCGCGCTGGACACTGCGATCGGCGAATTCGACATCCGCGCCCCACGTTCGGACATGCTTGCGGGGCAGCTGTCTGGCGGCAACCAGCAGAAGCTCTTTCTGGCCAAGATGATGATGCTCGACCCCGACATCGTGATCATCGACGAGCCGACGCGTGGCATCGACATCGGGACCAGGGAGCAGATCTATCAATTCATCGTGCCGCTGGCGGAGCAGGGCCGCGCGGTCATCGTGGTCTCCTCGGAGATGTCCGAACTGATCGGCCTGTGCGATCGCATCGTCGTGATGCGTGCCGGGCGCACCGTCGGCGACGTCACGGGTGAACGCATGACCGAGCACGACATCGTCATGATGGCGACGGGCGCCACAGCGCAGGAGGCCGCCCTGCTGGCGGAATGACCATGGCCGACGCCCTCGCCCCGGACACCACCGCACGCCGCAGGCCGATGGACCTCGAGCTCAAGGCCGTTGCGCCGTTTGTCGCGCTTGCGCTCCTGCTGGTCGTCGGTGCGTTCGCCAATCCGAATGTGATCAGCGTCGACAATCTCCTCAATGTGCTGACCCGCAGCGCCTTCATTGCCATCATTGCCGTCGGCGCGACCTTCGTCATTGCCGCGGGCGGGCTCGATTTGTCGGTCGGGTCGATGATGGCGTTCGTCGCCAGCCTGATGATCATGTTCATCAACAGCGGCATCATCGCTGATCCGGCGATGATACTGGTCGCGTCGATGGTCCTGGCCGTCGTCATCGGAACAGCCTGTGGCTTGGCCAACGGCTTGATCACCACCATCGGGCGCATCGAACCCTTCATCGTCACCCTCGGCACCATGGGCATCTTCCGTGGCCTGACCACGTGGCTGTCGCAGGGCGGCGCCGTCACTTTGCGTTCCTCCGAGATCCAGGATCTCTATCGTCCCGCCTATTTCGGTGCCGTGCTGGGCGTGCCGGTGCCCATCATTGTCATCTTTGCCGTGGCGGCTGTCGGCGCCTTTGTGCTCTATCGCACGCGCTACGGCCGTCATGTGATTGCGGTCGGCTCGAATGAAGAGGTCGCGCGTTATTCCGGCATTCCGGTCAATCGTGTCCGCACCGTCACCTATGCCATCCAGGGTCTGTGCGTCGCCATCGCGGTGCTGCTGTACGTGCCGCGGCTGGGCTCCACCTCGGCGACCAGCGGCACGCTGTGGGAATTGCAGGCGATCACCGCCGTGGTAATCGGCGGCACGGCCCTGCGCGGCGGCGTCGGGCGGATCTGGGGCACCGTCTGCGGCGCTTTCATTCTCGAAATCGTCGGCAACATCATGCTGCTCTCGAATTTCGTCAGCGAATATCTGATCGGCGCGATCCAGGGAGCGATCATCATCATCGCGATGCTGGTGCAGCGCTCGCTGATGCGAAAATCCTGAACGGGTCAGGCTAACCGGGTCGCCTGGCGGCAATGCGAAAGGTCCGGATGGAGTGCGGGAGGACAGCATGCGGAAGGCTCTTATCGGTTTGACCGTCGCTGCGGCCATGTTGGCCGGTGCGGCCAATGCGCAGGACAGGAAAGTGACGATCGGCGTGTCGATCCCGGCGGCTGATCACGGCTGGACCGCAGGCGTTGTCTTCCACGCCCAGCGCGTCGCCAAGGCGCTGATGGCCAGGCATCCCGGCCTCAACGTCATCGTCAAGACCTCGCCGGACGCCGCCACCCAGGCCAACGCGCTGGAAGATCTGGCAACCCAGGGCATCGGCGCCCTGGTGATCCTGCCGTCCGATCCCGATCCGCTGGTCAACGCCATCAAGCGGGTGAAGGGCAAGGGCGTGTTCGTTACGCTGGTCGACCGCGCGCCCAGCAACAACGACAACTCGGTGCGCGATCTCTATGTCGCGGGGAATAACCCCGCGCTCGGCGCCACCGCCGGCGAGTACATTAAGTCGCGCACGCCCGACGCCATGGTGGCCGTAATTCGCGGTCTGCCGATCCCGATCGACCAGCAGCGGCAGGATGGCTTCGACAGGGCCATCGCGGGCAGCAATGTGAAGGTGCTCGGCAAGCAGTTCGGCAACTGGAATCGCGACGATGCCTTCAAGGTGATGCAGGACTACCTGACCAAATTCCCGAAGATCGATGTGGTGTGGTGCCAGGACGACGACATGGCGGTGGGCGTGCTGCAGGCGATCGCGCAGGCCAAGCGCACCGATATCCAGTATGTCGTCGCCGGCGCCGGATCCAAGGACATGGTGAAGAAGGTGCTGGACGGCGACAAATTGATTCCGGTCGATGTGCTCTATCCGCCGGCGATGGTGGGGACCGCGCTCGAATTGACCGTCGCCAGCCTGTACGGCCAGGTCCCGGTGCGCGGCAGCTACATCCTGGATGCGACGCTGATCACCAAGGAGAATGCCAAGGAGTTCTATTTCCCGGATTCGCCGTTTTGATCGCACGCGTGGTGTGGCTATCGCTATTCGATCATGAATGGTCAATGTGATCCGTCACCCTGAGGTGGCCGTGCGTAGCGCGGCCCTCGAAGGGCGACGGCCCGGGCGGGGCCGTGCATCCTTCGAGGCTCGCCCAGCGGTGCAAGTGCACCGCAAGGCTCGCACCTCAGGATGACGGAGTTGATTCAGCGCGGATTCGTCCCGCTCTACCGCCGCAGATTCGATTGCGCCAGCTCGATCACCTGGTCCACGCGTCCGTTCAACACGGCCTTGACCATATAGAGTGTAAAGCCTTTCGCCATCTCGGTGGTGACCTTTGGCGGCATGGCGAGCTCCATGCGGTTGACCACCGCGTCGACGACGACCGGCCCTGGATGGGCCAGCGCTTCGGCGAGCTTTCCCTGGACATCCGCCGGGTCCTCGATGCGGATGCCCTTGATGCCGACAGCTTCGGCCATGGCCGCGAAGTTCGGGTTGACCAGTTCGGTACCGGTGTCGAGGAATCCCGACGACTTCTGCTCGAGCTCGATGAATCCGAGCGCGCCGTTGTTGAACACGATCACCTTCACCGGAAGCTTGAGCTGCGACAGGCTCAGGAGGTCGCCCATCAGCATGGTAAAACCGCCGTCACCCGACAGCGAGATCACCTGGCGTTGCGGGTAGGCGGCCTGGGCGCCGATGGCCTGGGACATCGCATTGGCCATTGAGCCGTGCCAGAACGAGCCGAGCAGGCGGCGCTTGCCGTTGACGGCGAGATAACGCGCCGCCCACACCGTCGGCAGTCCGACATCGCAGGTGAAGATCGCATCATCGCTGGCGAGTTCGCTCACGACCCGCGCGATGTGCTGGGGATGCAGCGGGCCGCCCGCGCGTCCATTGGCCAGCTCGTCGAGGCCTCGGCGCGCGTCGGCATAGTTTCGCAGCGAGGTGTCGAGGTGTTTGCGGTCACTCTTCGTTGTCAGGCGTGGCTGCAGCGCACGCAGGCTTGCCTTGACGTGACCGATCAGGCCGAGTTCGATCGGAGCGCGCCGGCCCAGCGCCTCGGCGCGGATGTCGATCTGGGCGATGCGGGCATTCTTTGGATAGAACTGGCGATAGGGGAAGTCCGTTCCCAGCATCAGCAGCGCATCGCAGGACTCCATTGCGTAGTAGCCGGAGGCAAAGCCGATCAGGCCGGTCATTCCGACGTCATAGGGGTTGTCCCACTCCACGTGCTCCTTGCCGCGCATGGCGTGGACGATCGGCGCTTTCAGCGTTTCCGCGAGCTTCATCAACTCGTCATGGGCGCCTTCGCAGCCGCCGCCGCAAAGCAATGTCACGCGCTGGGCCTGGTTGAGCAGGGCCGCGAGCTGGTCGAGCGATTGCTCCGACGGCACGATGATCGGTTGCTGCAACACCAGGCCGCCACGGGCGGGAGCGGGGGCCTGGATGGCAGGTTTGAGTGCGACATCGCCGGGGATCACGATGACGCTGACACAACGCTCGTGGATCGAACGGCGTACGGCGATCTCGAGTGCACGGGGCATTTGTTCCGGGGTGGACACCAGCTCGCAATAACTGGAGCACTCCCGGAACAACTGTTCGGGATGGGTCTCCTGGAAATAACCGGAGCCAATCTCGGGCGAAGGGATGTGGGCTGCGATGGCCACCACGGGCACGCGGGAGCGGTGGCAATCGAACAGACCGTTGATGAGATGCAGGTTGCCTGGTCCGCAGCTGCCGGCGCACACGGCGAGCTCGCCGGTGACATGAGCGTCGGCGCCGGCGGCGAAGGCAGCGACCTCTTCATGGCGCACATGCAGCCATTGAATCCCGCCATGCCGCCGCAGTGAATCGGTGAAGCCGTTCAGGCTGTCGCCGACAATGCCATAGATGCGCTTGACGCCGGCGGCGGCGAGGGTGTCGACCATCTGGTCTGCAACGGTGGTGGCCATGGAAGAGTCTCCTCGGATCAGGAAGCCGGCATTTTGGTCGCGAAATTCGCGTCAGGCAAACGCGATCAAAGCACAGGAGTGCGGAGTGCAGGAGGCCGACGACAGTCCGCCGCAGCCGACCCAGTCACAATATAGTGTGTTGATCTAAACGAGACTGCGCGCGGAGAGCGTGCGGTGATCCATCACGCCAATTCCGTGGGCTGTTTCGCGTTACGGCGGATGGCTTGCGGCGGCTGGCCGAACGCGCGCAGGAATGCGCGGCGCATGCGCTCGCGGTCGGCAAAACCGGTTTCGTTCGCGATCACGTCCATCGAATGCCGTCCCTGTTCCATCATCACGCGCGCGGCCTCGACACGCAGATTCTCGATCGCCTTGGCCGGCGACTGTCCGGTTTCCGCACGGAAGGTCCGGCTGAACTGGCGCGGGCTGAGGCGCGCGGCATTTGCCAGTTCCTTGACCGAGAGTTCATTGCGCAGATGGTTCTTGGCATAGTCCAGTGCGCTCTGGACCCGATCGGACTTGGGCTCCAGTTCGAGCAGCGCCGAGAATTGCGACTGGCCACCGGCGCGGCGGTGATAGACCACGAGCTTGCGGGCGACCGCGCGGGCGGTGTCCGCGCCGAGGTCTTTTTCGACCATGGCGAGTGCGAGGTCGACGCCCGCCGTCATGCCGGCTGATGTCCACACCGGGCCGTCGACGATGAAGATGCGGTCTTCGTCGAGTTCGATCTCGGGGTATTGCTTTTGCAGTTCACGCGCAAAGGCCCAGTGCGTGGTGGCGCGGCGGCCGTTGAGGACACCGGCCTCCGCAAGCGAGAACGCGCCGGTGCAGGGCGCCGCCACGCGCCGCGCCGACGTCATCGATCGCTGGATGAACCTGACCAGTCCCGGCGTGGTGGTGTGCAGATCGTTGCCGGCCCCGATGATCACGGTGTCGAATACCCCGCGGCCGAACGCTTCGGTCTCGACATTGAAGCCGGCCGAAGCGCGCACCGGGCCGCCATCCTCGGACAGCAGATGGATTTTGTAGACCTCTTCGCCGGCCACCATGTTCGCCACCTCGAACACCGTGATGGCTGCAAAGCCCATCACCTGGAAGTCTGGAAAGACAACAAAACCAATGCGTTGCATGGGTCGCCCTCGTCCGTTCGTCCGGACATCCGAATGTCCTAAAAAGTTGTATATATGACATTTGAGACAAAGACCAGAGCGCCTACGTTTACCGGGCAGGTCGGCGTCATGAGGGTCCAATTCCGGATCCACCCCGCCCGGCAAAACCAACGGAGAACGACAATGAGCGTCACCCCAACCAAGCCAGGCACCGCGCTGGTCACGGGCGCTTCCTCGGGCATCGGCGCAATCTACGCCGACCGGCTGGCCCGTCGCGGTTACGACCTAATCCTCGTCGCGCGCAAGCGCGAGCGTCTCGACGCACTGGCCAAAAAGCTCGCCGGCGAAACCGGCCGCAACATCGAGGTGGTCGCGGCGGATCTGAACAACAAGGCCGACCTGGCGCGGGTGGAAACCCTGCTGCGCACCGACACCCGTATCACGCTGCTGGTCAACAACGCCGGCGTCGGCGCCACCGCGCCGCTGCTGGCCTCCGACATCGACAAGATGGAGGAGATGATCACGCTCAACGTCAACGCGCTGACCCGGCTGACCTACGCGGTTGTCCCTGGCCTGGTGGCGCGGGGTGGCGGCTCCATCATCAACATCGCCTCGATCGTCGCCGTCGCGCCGGAAGTTCTGAATGGCGTCTATGGCGGCAGCAAAGCCTTCGTGCTGGCGTTCAGCCAGTCGCTGAAACACGAACTGGCCGACAAGAACGTGCGGATCCAGGCGGTGCTGCCCGGCGCCACCGCGACCGACTTCTGGGACGTGGCCGGCACACCCGTCGCGCATCTGCCGAACCAGATCGTGATGCGGGCCGAGGACATGGTGGATGCCTCGCTCGCGGGCCTCGACCAGGGCGAGTTCGTCACCATCCCGTCGCTGCCGGATGCCGCCGACTGGCGGGCCTATGAAGCGGCCCGGCAGACGCTGATGCCGAACCTGTCGCGGCAGGCGCCTGCGGCGCGTTACGGCATCAAGGCGAGCGCAGCGGCCTGAGTTGCCCATTTCAGCTGAACGCATCGGCCGAAACAAAAAAGTTGTTTCGGTCGGCGCGGGCTTTCACTGTTTCACGTGAAAGCAATTGCGCCTACGCGCGTCCGTCGCTCGCGAACTTGGCAAAGCTGACCGTCACCGTCAGGCCTTTGCCCCCATCGCCGTCGGCCAGCTGGATGTCCGCCGAGCTCTGCCGCAGCAGCGTCCGGACGATCGACAATCCCAGCCCCGATCCGGGCGGCCGGTCGGTCGACGGCATGCGGTAGAAACGGTCGAACACCCGCGCGCGAAATTCCAGCGCGATGCCGGGGCCGTCGTCGCAAATCTGCACCGCGCATCGTTCGCCGTCGTCGTGGACGCGGACCGTCACCGAGCCACCGCTTCGGTTATACCGGATCGCGTTGTCGACGAGATTGGCGAGCGCCTCGTGCAGGACGGCCGGTTCGATCCGGGCGATCACCGCGTGAGGTTCGGTTTCAAGGGCGAGCTCGACATCTTTCGTGGCGGCGATCGGGGCCAGCACGCTGACGACATCGGCGGCCACCGCGGCCAGATCGCTTTGCGCCTGATGGCCGCCGTCGCTCACCGCGCTCTCTTCGGCCCGCGCCAATGCGATCAATTGAGCGACCAGCCGATCCAGATGCCTCGTCGACTTGTCGATTTCCGCGATGGTGTCCGGATCCGCCGGTTCCGTCCCGGCGCTGCGTTCGAGCAAAGCGAGATGGACCCGCAGCGAGGCCAGCGGCGTCTTCATCTGGTGTGACGCGTCGGCAATGAAATCGCGCAGCACGTTGATGGCGGCGTCCAGCCGGCCGAACAACTGATTGATCGCGCGCACCGGCGGGTGCACTTCGACGGGAATTTTTGCGAGATCCAGCGGTTGCAGGCCTTCACCGGTCCGGATCTGCCTGCCGTCGATATCCCGGCCGAGATCGACCAGCGGCGCAAGACCACGTTGGACCGCAAACCACGCCAGAACGGCCGCGGTGAGAATGATCCCGAGTTCGAGGCCGGCGAGCGCCAGCAACAACTCGCGCTGGGTTGCGTTGCGCCCGTTTCTGGTCTCTGCCACCTGGACCAGCACCGGATCGGGCTTGCCGTAGATCTGCTGGGCGAGGGCCGCCAGGCGGACAGGGGCGCCTTTGTAGGTGACGTCGAAATGCCTGACCGTGTTGCGCGGCTGCTTCGCCATATCCGCGAGCGGCAGGTCTTCATAACCGGTCACGGCCACCTTGTCGTAGGACACGCTGTAATAGATGCTGTCGCTGGCGCGCGTCTGCAGCATCCCGAGCGCCACCTGGGGCAGGTCGACCGTGACTTCATTGTCTTCCACGGTGATGCGCTCGGCGATGGCGCGCACCGAGCCGTCGAGCACGCGGTCAAACGCCGTTTCGACGGTGCGATCGATCAGGAAGGCGCCGGCGATGCCCAGTGCAATGGCCAGCACGCTCGTCGGCACCAGCAGATTGAGAAGCAGCAGCCGGCGGAGCGAGGGAGCGTGCTGCGGCGTCACCGCTCCTCCATCAGATAGCCGAGACCCCGGATCGTCCTGATCGGCGGGCCGCCGCTGCCGAGCTTCTGGCGCAGGCGCGCCACGTACAGTTCGATGGCATTGGGGGCGACCGGTTCATCGAAGCCGAACACCTCGGAAATCAGGCGATCCTTGCGCACCAGCTTGCCCGAGTGCGACATCAGGATGGCGAGGACAGCGGCTTCCCGCCGGCGCAGCGCCAACGGGGCATCGTGCAGGATGGCGGTGGCTGTCGATGTCTCGAACACCAGCGAGCCGCACTTGAGGACGGGGGCAGGGCGGCCCTTGCCGCGGCGCGCCAGCGCCTTCACGCGGGCTTCGAACTCTGTGAGATCGAACGGCTTGGTCAGATAGTCATCGGCGCCGAGATTGAGGCATTTGACCTTCTCCGCCACCGCGCCCTGTGCGGTGAGGATCAGGATCGGCACGTCGGATCCGCTGCCGCGCAACTTGCTCAGAACCTCCTCGCCGGACATGTCGGGAAGGGCGAGGTCGAGCACGATCAGCGAATAGGCTTCGGAGGGGGCGACCTCAATGCCGCCCGCGCCGCTGACTTCGTGGTCGACGGCAATGCCCGCTGGCGCGAGCGCCTTCTTCAGGCCCGCAACCAGTGATATGTCATCTTCGATAATCAGAATCCGCAAGAGGATCGCCGCGCTGCACCATTGCCAAGACGACAATGTAAGGTCAGATTTACCGTTAGGTCAAAACGCGTATGTCGTCCATCAGATCATGGAACGCAGTTGTATTGATGAATCGAGCGATCGCCGGGGCCCTGCTTCTCATCTGCGTGTTTGTGGCGAGTTCAGCTGCGGCTGACGACGGGGCCGCCACTGACGCGGGGCGGGCGAAGACCGATCTGTTCGTCAAGGCGACAACCAACAGTCCGGAAGCCGCCGATCTGGTGGCCGGGTTCTCGAAGCTGAACCCGGATATCGCCGTTCATTATACTAAGATCCTGTCGACCGACCTTTTTGCCAGCGTGACCCGGCCGGCCGATGCCAAGGACGCGACCGACCTGGTGTGGAGTTCGGCGATGGATCTACAGATCAAGCTCGCCAATGACGGCTTCGCATCGGAGTATCGCTCCGTCGAAGCCGACAACATTCCAGGCTGGGCACAGTGGAAGGACGTCGCCTATGGCGTCACCACCGAACCGATCGTCATGGTCTACAACAAGCGGCTGCTGCACGATGGCATGGTGCCGAGGGATCACGCCGACCTGCTGCGCGTGCTCACCGAACATGCCGCCGCCTTCCAGGGCAAGATCGCAACCTATGATCCGGAACTGAGCGGAACCGGCTTGCTGTTCATCACCCAGGATGTCCGCATCACGCCGCAGACCTGGAAACTCGTCGCGGCGCTCGGGCGTGCCGGGGTCAAGCTCTACACGTCGTCCAATCCGATGATCGATCGTGTGATCACAGGTGAGTTCGCGCTGGCATACAACGTGCTCGGCGCCTATGCGCTGGAGCGTGCCAAGGACAACCCCGATCTCGGCATCGTCTTTCCCGGCGATTATACGCTGCTGATGTCGCGGATCGCCCTGATCCCCCGTGCGGCCCAAAATCCCGCCGCGGCGCGGCGTTTCATGGATTATCTGCTGTCCCGCGCGGGGCAGGCGCAGATGGCGGCCCATTCGCTGAACTCGGTGCGAAATGACGTTCAGCCGGCAGTCCCCGGGTATGCGGCAAAGTCGCTGCGGCCGATCGCACTCAACATCGATCTCTTGACCTACCTCGATCAGGCCAAGCGTGCGCGGTTTCTCACCCAGTGGAGACGCGCGCTTCAGGACCAGTGACTCTTGGCTGGTGCCGCTGGTGTTCCGAATCCGAATTTTGCATTCAGCGCATCAGCGCTAATTATTCGGCCCGGCCGGCGCGACAGGTTAGTGACAGGTGAGCCGATCTATCGTTACCTCTAAAAGAGAGACGGAAGGGTCAGCATTGCTGCCGTTCAGGCTGCGGGTGCCAGACAAGTCTTCCGCTTAAAAAACACGAGGGGAAACGACATGTCGGCACACGATGCGGGAGCGATCCCGACACGCGCGAGCGATCTTCAACCAGCCGCAACCAAGACCGACCAGCCGTCGTCCCGCTTCTGGCCGCAGGGATGGTGGCGGCTTGTGGATTTCCGCATCGGCATCATTCCGATCCCGGTCTATCTGCTGCTGCTCGTCCTGCTGACCACGCTGGTCTACACCGGGGAAATCCGGCCCGACGGGCCGACCATGATCGCGGTCCTGGTGGTCGGCGGCTTCACCTGCGCCGAGATCGGCAAGCGCATTCCGGTCCTGCGCAGCATAGGCGCGGGTGCGATCTTCGCGACCTTCATTCCCTCCGCGCTCGCCTACTATCATCTGATCCCGGCCAAGATGGAGAGCTCGATCGTCGAGTTCACCAAGGCCACCAACTTCCTCTACATCTTCATCGCCACCATCATCGTCGGCAGTATCTTCGCGATGGACCGCGATGTGCTGATCAAGGGCTTTCTCAAGATCTTCGTGCCGCTGGCGATCGGCTCCATGGTGGCCGCGGTGGTCGGCACGGCGGTAGGGACGGCGCTCGGGCTCGGAGCTCATCACACCTTCTTCTATGTCGTGGTGCCGATCATGGCCGGCGGCGTCGGCGAGGGCGCTATCCCGCTGTCGATCGGCTACGCCGCGCTGACCGGTGTGCCGCAGGGCGAGGTGTTCGCCCAGGTGCTGCCGCCGGTGATGCTGGGCAGCCTGACCGCCATTCTGCTCTCCGGCGCGCTGAACTTCGTCGGCAAGAAATACCCGCATCTGACCGGGGAAGGCCGCCTGCAGCCGCACAAGGAAGGCGATCTCGATCTCCAGGCCGTGCATGAGGAAGACGGAAAGGAGCAGGGCGTCGGCTCCGTCGGCGTCAGCGTGATCGCAGCCGCAGGGCTCACCGCCATCACGCTCTATCTGCTCGGCGTGATCTGCCACCATCTGTTCGGGTTGCCCGCGCCGGTGGCCATGCTGTTCCTGGCGGTGCTGGCCAAGTTGAGCCGTGCGGTCTCGCCGCAGCTGCAGCAGGGCGGGCTGGCGGTGTTCGATTTCGTTCGGACCACCATGACCTATCCGCTGCTGTTTGCGATCGGCGTTGCGCTGACGCCCTGGGACAAGCTGATGGCGGCGTTTCATATCGCCAACATCATCACCATCGTGGCGACGGTCGCCACGATCATGGGCACCGGCTTTGTGGTCGGCCGCCTGATGGGCATGTACCCGATCGAGACCGCGATCGTGAACGCCTGCCACAGCGGGCAGGGCGGCACCGGCGACGTCGCGATCCTGACCGCGGCCAACCGCATGCAGCTGATGCCGTTCGCCCAGATCGCCACCCGCATCGGCGGTGCGATCACCATCACCGCCGTGCTGGTCATCCTGGGTTATCTCAAATGACGCCCTGACGCCGGCGGGCGGATCTGTCGATCCGCCCGGCACCCTCAAACCCTTTCAAGGACCTGCAGATGATGGCAACCCTTGCCACAGCGGAAACGTCGCCCCTGGAAACCGAGACCATGCGGCGGGTGACCTGGCGCATCCTTCCGTTCCTGATGCTTTGCTACTTCATCGCGTTCGTCGATCGCGTCAACGCGGGATTCGCCGCGCTGCAGATGAACCACGATATCGGCCTGTCCGCGGCCGCGTTCGGGCTCGGCGGCGGGCTGTTCTACATCAGCTATGTGCTGTGCGAAGTGCCCAGCAATCTGGCGATGGCGAAGGTCGGCGCGAAACTCTGGATCGCGCGGATCATGATCTCATGGGGCATCGTCGCGGCCTGCATGGCGTTTGTGGTGGGGCCTTATTCGTTCTATGCGGTTCGCCTGCTGCTGGGCGCCGCGGAGGCGGGTTTCTTCCCGGGCGTGATCCTGTACCTCACCTACTGGTTCCCGTCGAAATATCGCGGCCGCATCGTCGCGCTGTTCATGGTGGCAATCCCGCTCTCGAGCTTTTTCGGTTCGCCGATCTCGGCGTCTCTGCTGCAACTCGACGGCGTGCTTGGCTTCCATGGCTGGCAATGGATGTTCGTGCTGGAGGCGCTGCCGGCCGTCATCCTCGGCGTGATCTCGTTTTTCTTCCTGGCCGACGGTCCGGCGAGCGCGCGCTGGCTGAGCGATCCCCAGCGACAGTGGCTGGCGAGCCGCCTCGCAGACGAGAATGCCTCGCCCAAGGCGACGGCGAAGCACCTGCCGCTTTGGCAGGTGATGTCCAATAAGTATGTGCTGGCGGCATCGCTGATCTATGCGGGTGCGTCCGGCGCCAGCCAGTGCCTGTCGCTGTGGCAGCCACAGATCATCAAGTCGTTCGGCCTGAGCAACATGCAGACGGGTTTGCTGAATTCCATTCCCTTCGGCATCGCGTCGGTGCTGATGATCCTGTGGGGACGCAGTTCCGACCGTTCGAGGGAACGCCGGTGGCATACGGCGTTGCCGCTGCTTCTGCTGGCCGGCAGCCTCGGCCTCGCGCCACTGGTGGGCTCGCTGTTGCCGACCATCCTTGTGCTTTGCGTCGCGGTCACCGCCACCTACATCGTCAAGGGCCCGTTCTGGGCGCTGGCAACGGAGTGGATGTCGGCAGGCATCGCCGCCGCCGCAATCGCCCAGGTCAATGCGATCGGAAATCTCGGCGGGTTCTTCGGCAGCTACCTCCTCGGCGCCATCAAGGACGCCACCGGCAGCTATGCGCTGGGCCTGCTGCCGCTCGCCGGGCTTTCCGCCGTCGGATGCATCCTTGTCGTGCTGCTCGGCCGCGGTGAGCGGCGGGAGCCGTCCGCAAATCTGGAAACCGTGCATTGATTCGTCACGCAACTTGAGCCCGCCACAGAGAGAGTGCCGCCATGGTCACCGCGAATATCGAGAGTAAAATTCCCGCCACGCTGATCCCCGGCGACGGCATCGGGCCGGAAATCATGGAGGCGGTGACCCGGGTGGTCGACGCACTCGGGGCGCCGTTCGACTGGGATGTCCAGCAGGGCGGCATGGCTGGCATCAAGGCGGGCGGTGATCCGTTGCCGCAATCGCTGCTGGAAAGCATTCGCCGCACCAAGCTGGCGCTGAAGGGCCCGCTGACCACGCCGGTCGGTGGCGGGTTCCGCTCGGTCAATGTGCGCTTGCGCGAGGAATTCCACCTCTACGCCAATCTGCGCCCGGTCCGCACCATGATTCCGGGCCAGCGCTACGACGATATCGACCTCGTTCTGATCCGCGAGAACCTTGAAGGTTTGTATGTGGCGTTCGAGCACTACATCGAAGTCGGCGACGATCCGCATGCGGTGGCTATTTCGTCGGGGGTCAATACCCGCGCCGGGGCCAAGCGCATCATTCGTTATGCGTTCGAGTATGCGCTCAGCCACGGCCGAAAGAAAGTCACTGTCGTGCACAAGGCGAACGTCCTGAAGGCCCTGACCGGCATTTTCCTTGAAGTCGGGCGCGACATGGCAAAAGAGTACGAAGGGCGGGTTGCGATGGACGACCGCATCGTCGATGCCTGCGCCATGCAACTGGTGATGAATCCTTGGCAGTTCGATGTCATCGTCACCACCAATCTGTTCGGCGACATCCTGTCCGACCAGATGTCGGGGCTGGTCGGCGGCCTCGGCATGGCGCCCGGCGCCAATATCGGCGAGAAGGCGGCAATCTTCGAGGCGGTGCATGGTTCGGCACCGGACATTGCCGGCAAGGGCATTGCCAATCCCCTCGCGTTGCTGTTGGCTACGGGTCTGATGCTGAAGCATGTCGACAGGGTCGATCTCGCCGCGCGACTGCAGACCGCCATCGACCAGACCCTGAAGGTCGACGGTGTGCGCACCGGTGATCTCGGCGGCAAGGCATCCACGAATGACTTCGCGACCGCGATCATCAAGCGGCTCGCTTGATGGCGCGCGTGTCCAACCACGCAGTCTCCATATCGCTCACTGATCGCTGACGACTAGGAAGAGGAATTTCACAATGACCAAGGGCTCCGATCTGCTGGTAGCAGCACTGGAAAACGAGGGCGTCGATCGGATTTTTGGCGTGCCGGGAGAAGAGAACCTCGATGTCGTCGAATCGCTGCGCAATTCGAAGATTCAACTGATCCTGACCCGGCACGAACAGGCCGCGGCCTTCATGGCCGCGACCCATGGGCGGCTCACCGGCAAGCCGGGGGTCTGTATCTCCACCCTCGGCCCGGGCGCGTTGAACTTCTCGACAGGGGCGGCGTATGCGAACCTCGGCGCCATGCCAATGGTAATGCTCACCGGCCAGAAGGCGATCATGAGCAGCCGCCAGGCGCGCTTCCAGATCGTCGACGTCATCGCCTCGATGAAGCCGCTGACCAAGTTGTCACGGCAGATCGTCAGCGCGGCGAGCATTCCCACCCTGGTCCGCGATGCATTCCGCGTGGCCATGGAAGAGCGGCCGGGGCCGGTGCATCTCGAATTGCCGGAGGATATTGCAGGCGAGGAGGTGGAGGACGTGCCGATGGTGCCGATCCATCCGATCGAAATTCCGGTGGCGCACCGTGCGGCGCTGGATCGCGCCGCGGAGATGATCATGCGGGCCGAGCGGCCTTTGATCATGCTGGGCGCGGCGGCCAGCCGTCCGCGGTCGACCTTCGGTCTTGCCGGTTTCGTCCGCCGCACCGGGATTCCGTTCTTCACCACCCAGATGGGCAAGGGCACCGTGCCCGGTGGCACCAATCTTTATATGGGAACGGCTGCGCTCTCCGAGCGCGATTATGTCCATGAAGCGGTCGACAAGGCCGACCTGATCATCGCCATCGGCCACGACACCATCGAGAAGCCGCCGTTCATCATGGGGCCGCATGGCCCAAAGGTGATTCACGTCAGCTACACACCGGCCAATGTGGAGCAGGTGTATTTCCCCAATGCCGAAGTCGTCGGCGATGTCGGTCCCAGTCTCGAACTGCTGGCCGATCGGGTCGAGGGCAAGCTGCCGCGTGCGGGCGCATTGCTGTCGCTGCGCGAGGGCATCCTCAGCCGGATTGCGGACCGGGCCACCGAGAGCCGCTGGCCGCCGACGCCGCAGCGCCTGGTGCACGACGTGCGCCAGGTCATTCCCAGCGACGGCATCGTCGCGCTTGACAACGGCATGTACAAGATCTGGTTCGCGCGCAACTACCGGACCTTCGTCGCCAACACCCTGCTGCTCGACAACGCGCTGGCGACCATGGGCGCGGGCCTGCCGTCGGCGATGATGGCAGCCATGCTTTACCCGACCCGCCGCGTCATGGCGGTGTGCGGTGACGGCGGCTTCATGATGAACAGCCAGGAAATGGAAACCGCGGTCCGGCTCAAGCTCAATCTGGTGGTGCTGATCCTGGACGACGGCGCCTACGGCATGATCCGCTGGAAACAGGCCGTCGATCACTTCCCCGATTTCGGCCTGACCTTCGGCAACCCGGACTTCGTCAAATACGCGGAGTCGTACGGCGCCAGGGGCGCGCGGGTGGAGAAGCTGGAAGATTTCATCCCGACACTGGAAGCCGCATTCCAGCGCGGGGGTGTCCACCTGATCGCGGTGCCGATTGATTATTCGGAGAACACCCGCGTTCTGGTCGATGAGCTCAAGGCACGCCTGCCGGTGGCGCCGGGGACTTGAGCGGATCATCGGTTCGGAGGGTTGAGTGATGCTGACGGTCGTGCGCGCCTTCGATAGATCCCCTGTCACTGAAATCGCCACCGATGACGCGGCGGCGCTCGAATCCAAATTGAGCGCTGCCGAGCAGGCCTTTCGTAATCGCAGCGGCTGGCTGAAGCCGTTCCAGCGCATCGAAATCCTGCGCCGGCTGGCGGAGCTGGTGCGGGGGCGGCACGACCATTTCAGCCATTTGATCGCCGAGGAGGGCGGCAAGCCCATCACGGACGCGCGCATCGAGGTGGACCGGGCCATCGACGGGATCGGCAACGCGGCCGACGAACTGCGTAATTTCACCGGTCGCGAGATTCCGATGGGGCTGACTGCGGCGAGCGACGGCCGCTGGGCCTTCACCACCAAGGAGCCGATCGGCGTCGTCTTCGCGATCTCGGCGTTCAATCATCCGCTCAACCTGATCGTTCATCAGCTCACCCCGGCGATCGCGGTGGGCTGCCCGGTCATTGTCAAGCCGGCGTCCGCCACGCCGCTGTGTTGCCTGGAGTTCGTCAAGCTTGTCCGGGAAGCCGGGCTGCCGGAGCCGTGGTGCCAGAGTTTCGTGCCCGCGCAGATCGACCTGGCCGAGCGTCTGGCCACCGATCCGCGCATCGCTTTCCTCAGTTTCATCGGATCGGGCAAGGTCGGCTGGCGGCTGCACAGCATGCTGGCTCCGGGCACGCGGTCCGCGCTGGAGCATGGCGGTGCCGCACCGGCGATCGTTGATCGCAGCGCCGATATCGAGCGGATTGTCCCGCTGCTGGTCAAGGGCGGCTATTACCACGCGGGACAAGTGTGCGTGTCGACCCAGCGCATTTTCGTCCACGAGGATATCGAGAGCCAGTTTGTCGATCGCCTCGCCGCCGCGGTGAAAGCGCTGCATGTCGGCGATCCGCAATCGCCCCAGACCGAGGTCGGCCCGCTGATCCAGCCGCGCGAGGCGGATCGTGTGGCGTCCTGGATCAGTGAAGCCGTCACCGGCGGTGCGCAGCTCGTGGTCGGCGGCGAGCGGCTTTCGGAGACGACGCTGGCGCCTGCGATCCTGCGCAACCCGAGCCTCGATGCAAGGGTGTCGCGCGAAGAGGTGTTCGGCCCACTGACCTGCGTTTACAAATTCAGGGAATTGGACCAGGCCATCGAGATTGCCAACAGCCTGCCGGTCGCCTTCCAGGCCAGCATCTTCTCGCAGGACATCGATCAGGCGCTTCGTGCGGCCGAGCGGCTTGCCGGATCGGCTGTGATGATCAACGACCATACGGCTTTCCGGGTGGACTGGATGCCGTTCGCCGGTCACCGGCAATCGGGCTACGGCGTCGGCGGCATTCCCTTCACGATGCGGGAAATGAGTCAGGAGAAGATGATCGTTCTACGACGACATTGAGCGGTTCGGACACGTTGGCAATACACAGCGGCAAGACACAGCAGGATCACCCATCATGACGCCCTTCACCTTCCAGTCTCCTTCCAACATTCTGTTTGAGGCCGGAGCTTCCCACAAGATTGCCGAACTGGTCGGACAGTATGGCGCCCGCCACGTTTTGCTGGTGACCGACAAGGGTGTTCGTGCGGCCGGTTTGACCAAGGATGCGGAAGCCGCGATCACCGCGGCCGGGATTGCCCTGACGGTGTTCGACGACGTGGTGGCGGACCCGCCGTCTCATATCATCGAAGCTGCCGCAGCGTTGTGCAAGGCGGAGCACGTCGACCTCGTGCTCTCGATTGGCGGCGGCAGCGCGCTGGATACGGCGAAGCTCGTGGCCTATCTCGCCAAGACGCCTGATCGGCTCGACGACATCTATGGCGTGGGTCTCGCCAAGGGCCAGCGGCTGCCGCTGATCCTGGCACCGACCACGGCCGGCACCGGTTCGGAGGTGACGCCGATCGCGATCGTCACCACCCCGACAACCGAAAAGAAAGGCGTGGTGTCGCCGAAACTGATCCCGGACTGGGCGGTGCTTGACCCCGAACTGACCCTGGGACTGCCGGCGAACGTGACCGCGGCGACCGGCATCGACGCCATGGTGCATGCGATCGAGGCCTACACCAGCAAGGTCAAGAAGAACCCGATGTCGGACCAGTTGGCGCGCCAGGCGCTGGCGCTGCTGGCGGCGAATGTGCGGCAGGTCTGCCGCAATGGCCGCGACATCGAAGCCCGATCCCAGATGCTGCTGGGATCGATGTTGGCCGGAATGGCTTTCGCCAATGCGCCGGTGGCCGCCGTGCACGCGCTGGCCTATCCGATCGGCGCGATTTTCCATGTGCCGCACGGCCTCTCCAACGCCCTGGTGCTGCCGCATGTGCTGCAGTTCAACCTGCCGGCGGCGGAAGCGCTGTATGCGGAGCTGGCCGAGATCGTCAAGCCCGGCCTGCGCGCGACCTCGCCGGCCGAACGCGCGCGCGCCTTCATCGATGAAATGGTGTCGATCGGCCGCGATTGTCATGTGCCGGGATCGCTTGCCGCCGTCGGCATCGGCCAGGACGACCTCAAGAAGCTGGCCGAAGACGCGATGAAGCAGACCCGCCTGCTGGTGAACAACCCGCGGCCTCTGACCTACGACGACGCCTACGCCATTTACAGCGCGGCTTATGACGAGCGGAGCAACCGTTCGGTGCGGGCGACCCATGAGTGAGGGCGACGCGCGGATCGACGCCATTGCGCAGACCACCGCGCAGTGGGGGGAGTTCTGGAAATCGATGGCCGGGGCCTCGACCCAGATGGGCGAAGCCTGGTCGAAATCGGTGCTGCCGTTCATCATGACGCGGGCGGCCGAAAACAAGTCCGGTGCAGGCAACGAACTGGGCGATGCCATCGAACGCCTGGCGCAGGGGCCGCGGCTCGCCGACGTGATGGATTTCGACCGCAAGCTCGCCGGCACCTTTGCCGCATGGAGCGAGATGCAGCGCAAGCTCGCCGCCTACAATGTCATCGCCTCGCGTCCCTGGATGCGGGCGGCGGAACAGTATTCCGCCTCCGGCACTCAAAATGACGCAGCCGGCGACGGATGGCGGGACCGGCTCGGCGCCTGGAATGCCATCGCCAACGATGAGCTGATCCGCAACCAGCGCTCGGATGACTTTCTCAGCGCGCAGAAGGAGCTGCTGCAGGCCGCGACCGAGTTCCGCACCCGGCAGACCGAGATCAACGAGACCATCGCCAGGATCTTCGGGCTTCCCACCCAGAGCGATTTCGACGACGTCACCCGTCAGCTCACCGAGTTGCGGCGCGAGGTTCGGGCGCTGGCGCGCCGTGTCGACGCGAGCAGCGAGAAGGGAACCGTGTCGTGAGCAGCGAAGGGACGGTGGAGCGTAGCGCACGCGAATTTTCCGAGTTCGCCGACAAGATGCTGAAGGCGACCAAGCTGCTCTCCGAAATCAAGGATGAGGACGTCGACGTCGGCGCCACGCCCAAGAAACTGGTGATGCGGCGCGACAAGGTGGAGCTGTTTCGTTATGAGCCGCTCGCGCCGCAGGCGGTCAAGACGCCGGTGCTGGTCGCCTACGGGTTGATCGGCCGCTACACCATGGCGGACCTGCAGCCGGATCGTTCGCTGGTGCGCAGCCTGCTGTCGCAGGGCCTTGATTTGTGGCTGGTGGATTGGGGTCAGCCCAACCGGACCGAGCGCTGGCTGACCATCGACGATTATGTCGACGACTACATCCACGCGGCGGTGGAACGTGTCTGTCGCGAAACCGGCCATGACAAGATCACGCTGCTGGGCATCTGCGAAGGCGGCGTGTTCATGACCTGTTACGCGGCGCTGCATCCGGACAAGGTCAAGAACCTGGTCCTGACCATCACGCCGATTGATTTCCATGCCGATCGGGACGATCCGGCGATCCATCACGGCTTCCTCAATGTCTGGACCCGCAGTCTTGGCAGCGCCGATGTCGACAGACTGGTGGACGCCTACGGCGGGCTACCGGGCGAGTTCATGAGCTCGGTGTTCTCGATGATGACCCCGATGCGGTCGCTGACCAAATACAATGTCGATCTGCTCGACGTGGTCGACGATGAAGCCAAGCTGATGAACTTCCTGCGCATGGAAAAATGGCTGGCCGACCGGCCGGCGCATCCGGGCGAGGCCGCCAAGCAGTGGCTGAAGGACCTTTATCAGGACAACAAGCTGGTCAAGGGCGAGTTCGAACTGTCCGGCCGGCGCGTCGATCTCAACGCGATCTCGTCCTCGGTGCTCAACGTGTACGCGCTCAACGATCACATCATTCCGCCGACCTGTTCCCAGGCACTGCGCGGGCATGTCGGCACCAAGGACTATTCCGAAATTCCATTGCCGGGCGGCCATGTCGGCCTGTTCGTCTCCAGCAAGTCGCAGGGCGTCCTGAGCAAGGATATCTCCGGGTGGCTCGCAGCGCGGGATTGATATCTCGATGATGAAGAACAAGATCGTCTCCGCCGATGAAGCCGTTGCCATTGTCCGGGATCGCGACACCGTCTGCACGTCCGGCTTTGTCGGCGTCGGCACGCCGGATGAACTGCTGATCGCGCTCGCCAAGCGTTATCGCGAGAGCCGGCATCCCTCCGCCCTGACGCTGATGTTCGCGGCGGCGCCAGGCGATTCCAAGGAGCGGGGGCTCAATCGCCTGGCTCAGGACGGCATGCTGAAGCGGGTGATCGGTGGCCACTGGGCGCTGGTGCCGAAGCTCGGCGAGCTTGCATTGTCCAATCGCATCGAGGCGTACAACCTGCCGCTCGGCTGCATCTCCCACATGTACCGCAGCATCGCGGCGCGCGGCCCCGGAACCATCTCCAAGGTCGGCCTGCGCACCTTCGTCGATCCGCGGCTCGAGGGCGGCAAGCTCAACGAAGCGACGACCGAGGACCTGGTCGAGCTGCTGCAGATCGATGGCCAGGAATGGCTGCGCTACAAGGCGTTTCCGATCAATGTGGCGCTGCTGCGCGGGACTACGGCGGACCCGGCCGGCAACATCACCATGGAGCGGGAAGCGCTGACGCTCGACAACCTTGCCATGGCGATGGCGGCGAAGAATTCCGGCGGCTTTGTCATTGTCCAGGTGGAGCGGATCGCGGCCAGCCATTCGCTCAATCCCCGCGAAGTCCAGATCCCGGGCATCCTGGTCGACTGCGTCGTGGTCGCCGAGCCGGAGAACCATGTGCAGACCTATGGCACCGGCTACAGCCATGCCTTCTCAGGCCGGCAGCGCGTACCGATGGATCGCGTCCAGCCGCTGGCGCTGGACGAACGCAAGATCATCGCGCGCCGCTGCGCTTTCGAACTGCCGCCGGGCGGCGTGATCAATCTCGGCATCGGCATGCCGGAAAGCGTCGCCGCGGTCGCGACCGAAGAGCATATGCTGCAATACCTGACCCTGACCGCGGAGCCGGGCATCATCGGCGGCATGCCGCAGGGCGGGCTGAACTTCGGCACCGCGCTCAATCCCGATGCGGTGATCCATCAGAACCAGCAGTTTGATTTCTACGATGGCGGCGGGCTGGATCTCGCCTGCCTCGGCATGGCGCAGTCCGACGCCGCAGGGAACGTGAATGTCAGCCGGTTCGGCCCGCGGCTTGCGGGGGCCGGCGGTTTCATCAACATCTCCCAGAGCGCCAAGAAGCTGGTGTTCGCGGGCACCTTCACCTGCGGCGGCCTGAAGATCGCGATCGAGGACGGCGCCGTTCACATCCTGCGCGAGGGATCCTCGAAGAAGTTCATCGACAAGGTGGAGCAGGTCACGTTCAGCGGCGATTATGCCGCGGAGACCAGCCAGCCGGTCTACTACGTCACCGAGCGCTGCGTGCTGCAGCGGACGCCCGCCGGGGTCGAACTGATCGAGGTGGCGCCAGGCATCGATATCGAGCGGGATATTCTCGGGCAGATGGACTTCAAGCCGCTGATCCGCAATGTCCGGCCGATGGATGCGCGCATCTTCCGCGATGGCCCGATGGGCCTGATGCATGCTCTGCTTGGCCGCAGCCTGGCAGACCGGTTGAGCTACGATGCCGAGCGCAACACCATGTTCGTCAATTTCGAGGGATTCGAGGTCAGGACGTT
Source organism: Hyphomicrobiales bacterium (assembly GCA_041424235.1). GTDB lineage: Bacteria > Pseudomonadota > Alphaproteobacteria > Rhizobiales > Xanthobacteraceae > Bradyrhizobium_A. Next base: position 144,079 of record JBGMOD010000274.1, on the reverse strand, counting down.
TGATGACGTCGACCTGGTGCGGCGCGAGGTCGAGCGCCTGTGCCAGGGCATCGGCAAGCCGGTGGCGCTGGTCGCCAACTATGACGGCTTCTATCTCGATCCGATTGTCAGCGACACCTACTTCTCGATGATCGCCTACCTGGAAAAGCGTTATTACAGCTCGGCCTCGCGCTACACCACCAGCGCCTTCATGCGCCTGAAGCTGGGTGAGGGTCTGGCCGACCGCCACGTCGCGCCGCACATCTTCGAAACCCAGGCCGAGGCGCAGAGTTTTGCCGACCTGCACTGGGGAGCGGGTTCCGGTTCAAGAGAGATTGATGGTGCAAGACATTAAGCAGGACACTAAGCAAGATACCGATACGACGATGCCTGAACCACGTGAAGCAGTATCATCCGAGGCGCCGCGCCCGGATCGCGAGGGGGCTTATCTGGGCCTGTCGCCCGCGGGTTTTCATGAACTGGCTTACACGGACTGGGGTCCCATCGACGATCCCAAGCCGATCATCTGTGTCCATGGCCTGACACGACAAGGACGAGACTTCGATTACCTTGCGGCGGCGTTCGTTGCTGCGGGCCGGCGGGTGATCTGTCCTGATTTGCCCGGCCGTGGCCGCAGCAGTTGGCTGGCCAAGGCCGACGACTATGCGCTGCCGCAGTATTGCGCCGACATGAACGCCCTGATCGCGCGCCTTGGCGTGCGCGAAGTCGACTGGGTCGGCACCTCGCTGGGCGGCATGATCGGCATGATCATGGCTGGATTTTCCGGCAGCATCGTCCGCAAGCTGGTGATCAACGATATCGGGCCGTTCGTGACATCCAGCGGCTTGCATCGGATCGGGCAGTACATCGGCAGCATGCCGCCATCATTTGCCACCCTCGATGATGCGGAAGGCTATCTCAGGACCGTGCTCGCGCCCTACGGTCGGCTTGCTGATGAACACTGGCGTCATCTCGCGCGACATAGCGTGCGCTGGAACGAGGAGCGGGCTTGTTATGTGATGCTGTGCGACCCGGCGATCGCCAAGGCGTTCAAGTCGACATGGTTCTATCCGCTCAATCTCTGGAGCTACTGGGAAGCGATCAAGGCGCCGGTGCTGGTGCTGCACGGCGCGCATTCGGATCTGCTGTCGTTCGACCTGACCCAGGAGATGAAGAAGCGAAACCGGTTGGCCAGCGTGTTCAGCTTCGATGATTGCGGCCACGTTCCGCCGCTGATGGCGGCGGACCAGATCGATGTGGTGACGCGATTTTTGCTCAGGGATTGACGGTTCGTTCTCTGTAGCCCGGGTCAGCCAGCGGGGCCGCGCGAAGCGCGGCCCGATGACAGGCTCCGCGATACCCGGGATTTCTCTGGCGATGAGTCCCGCATATCGCTTCGCTCATTCGGGCTACATGGGCATTACGTCCGCGATGCGATCATCTGGCCGATCGCGGCGGCGACGGTGGTCAACCGGCGGCGGAAGACGATCTCCCGCTCCTCGTTGAATCTGACGGTGGGAACCGCAAGGTTCAGTGCGCCGAAGAAGCGGCCGTCGTGCTCGACCTCAGTCGCTATGCCGGTGATGCCCGGCGTGAACTCCTCGCGCGAATACGCAAAGCCGCTTTGGCGCACCACCATCATCTCCTCGCGCAGGCGTCGCTTCGAGGTGATGGTCTGCGGCGTGATGGCTTCGAATGTCAGGGTCTTGAGATAGTCGTCGAACTCGGCTGCGGGCATCTTCGACAGCGCGATTTTTCCGCTCGAGACCGCATAGAGCGGGCCACGCTCGCCGACCTTCATGGTGTAGGCCAGGGCCTGGCTGCTGGTGGCGGAGGCAATGGTTTCGACCGTGTTGTCGACCCTGATGTAGAATCCCGAGGTCTCGTTCAGTTCGGCGGTCAACTGCTTGAGGAACGATGCGACCAGTGTTGCCAGCGGCGGTCCGGAAATTTTCTTCGCCAGCTGGCGAACGTGATCGCCGACCCGGTAACGATCGGTCACCGGGTCCTGCTCGAGATAGCCACGCCCGAGCAAGTTATTGAGCAGATGAAACAAACTGCTGCGTGGAATGCCGAGGTCGGCGAGCATCCGCGAGAACGAGGGCGGCTCGGCCGCATCCGCGACGTACTCGAGAATATCGAACGCACGGTCCGCGGACTTGACAGATGATGAGGGGTCAAGTTTCATAATAACTACCAGTTTTCATATGCAAACTTAACCCGAAGCGGCAGGTTTGTCCAGTGGTGGTTGAACGGGATGATGGCGGCAGGCGCCATCCCAACGCTACTCGGAAACGCGGCGGTTGAGCGAGAGGTGAGTTGTGACGGATATCGATGCCAGGCGGCTTTATCTTCCGTTTCTCGCGCCGCTGTATCAGCGGCTGCAGCCGCTGGCGTGGCCGATGCTCCGGATCGCCGCCGGCGCGATCATGATCCCGCACGGCTGGCCGAAACTGTTCGGCACCTTCGCGCCGATCGTGGCGAAGAATGTGCTGGCGCCGCTCGGGTTTCCGGCGCCGCTCTACGTGGCCTATTTCCTCGGCACGCTGGAAATCGTCGGCGGCCTGCTGCTCGCCGCGGGTGTGCTGACCCGGTTGCTGGCGCTGATGTTCGCCGTCGAGATGCTGATCATCTTCGTCTTCGTGAACTGGCCGAAAGGCTGGATCTACAGCGTTCCAGGCGGTGGCGCTGAATTTCCGGCTCTGCTGTTCGTGCTCTATCTGGCGTTCGTATTCACGGGCGCCGGCAGATTTTCGGTCGACGCTGCGCTCAGGCGCGAGCTCTGACGCGTGGCCGTATCACGGCGTCGCCGCCGGCGCGGCGTTGGTTTCAATTGGTCGCGGATACCTGAATGAGCGACCCAAAAAGTGAGAAACATCATGATTGATTCGACTCTGACCGATCGGCTCGCCATTCGCGATCTCATCGAGAACTGGGCCGTCTGGCGCGACGCCGGCCATTGGGAGCGCTTCGCCACGGTCTGGCATGAGGACGGCTGGATGTCGGCCACCTGGTTTCAGGGCTCGGCGTCCGACTTCATCAAGGTCACCAAGGAGGGATGGGACAAGGGCGTCAGCATCCTGCATTTCCTCGGCGGCACCAGCATCGATCTGGCCGGCGAGCGGGCGATCGCACAAACCAAGATGACGATCTCGCAGCGGGGCCCGGTTCACGGCGTGGTCTGCGACGTGGTGTGCACCGGCCGCTTCTTCGATTTTCTCGAGAAACGCGCCGGCAAATGGGGCCTCGTCCGCCGCCAGCCGATCTATGAAAAGGATCGGATCGATCCGGTCGATCCGGCTGCCGTGCTGAAACTCGACCAGGCCAAGCTGGCGCAATATCCCGAAGGTTATCGGCATCTCGCCTACATCCAGGAAGAGATCGGTTATCGCGTCAAACGCGACATGCCCGGGCTGAAGAACGCCGAAGTCGAGACGCTCTATGCCGAGGGCCGCGCGTGGCTGGCGCCGGCGCAGGCGACAGCCGCCGCCACCTGAACGGCGGCGGGCATCACCCGCTTCACCAACATCCGACCTGGGACCAACCGGGGCGATCTGCTGCGCGATGCGCGGCCACACGAGGATACGCCATGACTGCTTCGACTCTCGATGTTCAGAGGTTTATCGACGAGCGGCCGTTTTCGCCGCTCCAGTGGCTGACACTGGGGCTCTGCTTCCTGGTGACGTTTCTCGACGGCTTCGACACCGCGGCCGTGGGATTCGTGGCGCCGGCCGTCAGCAAGGCGTGGCATATTCCGCCGCCGGACCTGAAGCAGCTTCTGACCGTCGGCTTCTTCGGGCTTGCGGTCGGCGCGCTGGTGGCGGGGCCGCTGGCCGATCGGGTCGGGCGTAAATGGGTGCTGATCGGATCGCTGGCCTTCTTCGGCCTGTTCAGCCTGATCTCGGCCGAGGCCACCGACCTCACGGAATTGACCCTGCTGCGATTTCTGACGGGAGTCGGGCTCGGCGCCGCGATGCCGAACGCGACGACGCTGACGGCCGAATACTGTCCCGCGGCGCGGCGCTCGCTGCTCATCACCCTGATGTTTTCCGGCTTCACGCTCGGCTCCGCCGGGGGCGGCTTCGTCGCGGCGGCGATGATCCCGGATTTCGGCTGGCAGAGCGTGTTCGTGACCGGTGGCGTGGCGCCGCTGGTGCTGGCTTTGATCCTGATTCTGGCGTTGCCGGAATCGATCCAGTTTCTGGTCGCGCGCGGCGCCGGCAAAAACAGCGCCGTGGCCGCCATCGTTCGCCGCATCGATCCTTCCGCATCGATCGGCAGCGAGACCCGCTTCGTGATGACGGAAGCAACCGCCGGCCATCGTCCCTCGCTCGGTGTGTTGTTCGAGAACGGGTTGACGTTCGGCACCATCGCGGTGTGGGTGGCGTTCTTCATGGGCCTCATCGTCATCTATCTCCTGACAAGCTGGCTGCCGACCCTGATCACCACTGCGGGTCTCGGCATCGAAAAGGCGGCCGTGATCGGCGCCATGTTCCAGCTCGGCGGCACCATCGGGGCGCTGGCGGTGAGCTGGTGCATGGACCGTTACAATGCCCACCTCTCGATCGCGGTGTCCTATCTGCTGGGTGCGGCGATGCTGGTGGTGATCGCCCAGCTCTCGAACAACCAGGTGTCGGCCAATCTCGTCGTGTTGAGCGCGACCGTGTTCCTGGCCGGTTTCTTCATGAGCGGATCGCAGAGCTCGATGTCGCCGCTGGCCGCCGGCTTCTATCCGACGCTCGGCCGCGCCACTGGCGTGAGCTGGATGCTGGGGATTGGCCGGTTCGGCGCCATTCTGGGTGCGTTCCTGGGCGGCGTTCTTCTCAGCCTGGGCTGGGGATTCCAGCTCATCATCGGGGTGCTGGCTGTGCCGGCCGCGATCGCGGCCATCGCAGTGTTGCTGAAGATGCGTCATTATCAGGCCATGGCGCAGGGGGAGCCGGCGATGCGCGCCGCCGAATGATAGGGGGCATGCGGGCTGGTTGAGAGATGGCGAAAGGGACACCGGCTCGCTAAGATCGCGACAGCGCGCCTCCGGAGCGTGGGCGCGTCCAGCAGCCGGGAATGCCATCATGAATCCAGTCGTCGTCGCAGTCGCCATCACGGGCTCGGTGCCACGCAAGAAGGACAACCCCGCGGTTCCGATCCTGCCCAGCGAACAAATCGAATCGACGCATCAAGCGTTCGAAGCCGGCGCGACCCTGGTCCACATCCATGTGCGCAACGACGATGAATCGTCGTCCTCGGATCCGGAGCGGTTCGCCGCCGTACAGGCCGGGGTTCGCAAACATTGCCCGGGCATGATTGTGCAGTTCTCGACCGGCGGCCGCGGTCGGGACCAGGCCGCGCGTGGCAGCTCGCTGCCGCACAAGCCGGATATGGCCTCGTTGTCCACCGGCTCGGTGAACTTCCCGACCATCATCTATGAAAACCATGCGCTGCTGGTGGAGGATCTTGCCGGCAAGATGAAGCAGTACGGCATCCGTCCCGAAATCGAGATCTTCGACCTCTCGCACCTGCACGGCGCGCGTCGCCTGGCGGACGCCGGGCTGATGGACGAGCGGCCGCACGTGCAGTTCGTGATGGGGGTGAAGAACGCCATGCCGGCGGAACAGCGCCTGCTCGACATCATGCTCACGGAATTGAAGCTGCTGTTCCCGGCGGCGACATGGACGGCCGCTGGGATCGGCCGGGCCCAGGCCGAGGTGATGGATTGGGCGCTGGCGCGCGGCGCGGACGCGGTGCGCACCGGCCTCGAGGACAACATCCGGATCTCGCGCGACCGGCTGGCCAAAAGCAATGCCGAGCTGGTCGAGGTGGCGGTGGCGCAGATCGGCAAGCACGACCGGCGGGTGGCGACGGCGCAGGAGGCGAGGGCGATCCTGGGGCTTTAGAGCGGGGCGGATGACGCGGTCCTGACAAATCCCTCGTGCAGGGTTTCAAAGACCGCCTTGCCTTTTGTGGCGATGTCGAACTTGCGGCCGTACAGCAGCCACACCGCGGTCAGGTGGCACATGCCGCCCATCATCAGCGACATCGCCAGATAGGGATCGAGGTTGCGCCGATAGGCTCCGGTCTTGATGGCCTGCCGGACCAGCTCGACATAACGCAAGGCGTAACGATCGACCGATTTGCGGATCTCGGGCTCGGCGGCAATCACGCTCGGCCAGATCTCGAGAAAGAACACCCGGCCCCATGCCGGGTTCTCCTTGATGTAGGCGAAGTTGGTCAGATAGGTGATCCGCAGTTGGGCGACTGCGTCGCCACCGCTGGTCGACAGCAGCGGTTCGGTCCTGGCGTAAAGGGCCGCGAAATTCTCCTCGGGCACCTTCAGCACCAGAGCGGACTTGTCCTCGAAATAATCGTACAGGCTCGACAGCGGCACTTTGGCCGCCTTGGCGATATCGGTCAGCGATGTCCGGTCGATCCCGTGCTGGCCGAACAGCCTGGTGGCGGCCTTGAGAATCTGCGCCTGCCGCTCGCGGCTGCGCTGCTGTTTCAGCTTCAGGGTTGGTGTTGCCACGGGTGGGTCCTGCCGGAGTCGGGCTGCGTCACGTCGCAGCGCCGCGCCGCTCATGGGTTCTGAATGCGTCGCGCGCAATGATCTGTCGCATGATCTCGGACGTGCCGTCGAGAATGCGCACCACCCGGCTTTCGCGCCAGATCCGCTCGATCGGCAGGTCCCTGGAATAGCCTGCGCCGCCGAACAATTGCAGTGTCATGTCGGCCACCCGCTGCACCATGTCGGCGCCGGTGTATTTTGACCGCGCCGCGGCCGCGGTGCGCGTCGCGGCATCGCCGTGGTCGTATTGCCAGGCGGCCTCATAGGCGACAAGACGCGCGGCGTGCAGCGCGTTCGCCATGTCGGCGATGCTCCATTCGATCCCCTGATGGTCGCGCAGCCGGCGGCCGAACGCCTGCCGCGTCGAGACATGGGCCATCGCGTAATCCAGCAACTGGCTGGCGACGCCGACGCAATAGGCGCCCCAATGGGTTCGCCCGGCGTCGAGGCAGCGCATGGCGATGGCAAACCCCTGGCCTTCCTGCCCGAGCCGGCAGGAGGTTGGAATGCGGCATTGCTCGAATACAACGTCCGAATGCTGCGAGCCGCGTCCCGCTGCCATCTCGATGGCTCGCCCGATCCGCAGGCCCGCGGTCTTGGCGTCGACTGCGAAGGCGGTGATGCCTTTGACTCCGGCTTGCGGGTCGAGAGTGGCGAACACCGTGAACAACCCGGCCACCGGTGCATTGGTGATGTAGGTTTTCATGCCGTCGAGCACATAGTGCGACGGGCCATCGCGTGTCGCGCGGGTCTTGATCCCTGCCGCATCGGAGCCTGCATCAGGTTCAGTCAGCGCAAAGGCGCCGATCACCTGTCCGCTGGCAAGCTGCGGCAGCCATTGCTGGCGCAAGGCTGGCGCGGCGTAGAATTCAATGGCTTTCGAGCCGATGTGAACATTCACCCCGCTCAAATAATAATAGGCGGTGTGCGCCTTGGCGACTTCCTCGATGGCCAGGCAACTGCCCAGCATCGACAGACCCAGTCCACCGAAGCTCTCCGGAGTGTTGCAGCCGAACAGTCCCATGCGGCGCAGGCCGGCCATGGCCTGTTCGGGCACGACACCGGTGTCCTCGATGGAGCGGTCGTGCGGCTGCAACTCGCTGCGGACAAAGTCGCGGACGCGGGTCTGCCACTCGGTGAGGTCGGCGGGGAGGCGAAAATCCACGGGCACACCAAAAGTCGAAGTTTCTTCGAAAAATTTGCGCCTGATGCCGAACGCTGTCAAGGCGGAACAGGGGTGATGATTTTCGCCCCCCGCCGATGTGGGCGGGTTCGGCAATGCTCCACATATCCTGCGAAAACAGCCTTCTTCGACAGCACGCCATTGTGAACGCGGCGTGTGTAACGAAGCTGGCGCGGATGCGTAACGGGTGTTGCGGGCGCATGTCGGCCCGTTCGGCAATGAACCTCCACGCCAACCAGGAAAAGAAGCGATTCAGATGAACACAGGCTTCAATATCGCCGAGCGAGGGCAAGGATCCTATCAGCCGCTTGCGATCCTTCGCTGGGTCATGGTCGTGATCTTTGTGGCGTTCGGCATGCAGAAATTCACGCTGCAGTCGGCGCAGGGTATCGCGCAGTTCATCAGCAACAGCCCGTTCATCTCGTGGCTGTCGGTCTTTGGCCTCAGAGGCGAGGCCTATGTGCTGGGTGTGACCGAATTCGTGATTGCCGCACTGCTTGCAGGCGGCGCCTTCAACCCGGTGCTGTCCGCCCTTGGCTCGCTGATGGGCGTCGTCACCTTCGCCGTCACCTGGTCATTCTTCTTCACCACGCCCGGTGTCGTGATATGGAGCTGGTCGAGTGATCCGATGGCCTGGACCCTGGCGGGCGAATTCCTGTTCAAGGACATCGTCCTGCTCTGCGTCTGCGTCGTGCTGCTGCTGGCCTCGTTGCCGCAATCGATTGTTGGGCTGCGAACCTCACGGGACAGCTAACGCACCAGCCGCCGCCAGCCGATCACAATGCCGCTGATGGAGGTGACCAGTCCGATCAGGGACAACAGCCACACCACCACATCCCACGCCGGTCGATAGGACAGCAGCAGCGAGAAATCGAGGCTGTGCAGCGCATTGAACAGCCAGCGATAGGTGCGGCGGCTGTCGTCGGTGCGGCCGAGAATATCGCCGGTGCGTGGATCGATGTGGAACCAGGTGTGCGCGGCATCGTCGAAGCCGATCCGCAGCACCGGGAACAAGCGTTCCTGATGGTGCGAGTACCAGTAGGCGTCGGGCTGATCGAGGCGCTGACGCAGGGGCATCGCGACATCCGGCATCAAACGTTTCGCGGCCTCGACAATCAGGTCGTCGGACAGCGACACGGCAGCGCCGGTAGCGGCGTCAACCGTGGTTTGGTGACTGTTGCGATCCACAAGAATCATCAGTGGCCGGCCGCCGAGCCAGGTGAAGCGTGCCTCGACGGCGCCGGGGTGCGGCTTTGCGCGAAACTCGGCCGTGATCTGCGGGGTGTCATGGCCGGCATAACGCACAATGGCGTCGCGCGGCGTGGCGCGCCCGGCGAAATACTCACCGGGATTGAGCGACAGCCAGCCGCTGAATATCCAGGTCAGCAGGAAGACGCCGCCGATCAATCCCGCGATGTGATGCCAGGCCATCCAGCCGCGGTAGGGCGTGACCGCGCCGCTCGTGTAACGGCGGCGCAGCCGCATCCGCAGGATGCCGATCCAGAATCCCGTGACCGCCACCACGATGCAAATTCCGGAAATCCACAGCACCACCAGCCGCCAGGTCGAGCCGTCCTTGCGCAGCACGGTCGGGTAGATCCAGTGCGGGATCGAGCCCAGCCAGTTCCACACCCGCTCGGTCCGCGTGGTGTCGAGCGCGATCTCGCCGGTGCGCGACGAGATGTAGAGCTGCGTTCCCTGATCGTCGCCAAGCGAGATCAGGTAAAGCGGCCGCAGCGGATCGTAACGCGCGGTCACCGACCATTGGTCGCGCTCGATCGTTTCCAGGACTTGCAGCTGTCGCGCCCTGGGATAGGAGCCGGCAACCGCGAGCGCCTGGTCCGGCGTGATGGCATCGATCATGCGGCCGTCGACGGCGGACACCGTCTTGCGGGCGCCGTCCCAGCCCAGCAGCCGATAGACCGGGGTTTCGCCGAGCATGGCGAGGCGGAGATCGCGGGGGTAATTCTTGAGCCCCGCGATCGCCATGGCGCGATCCGGCGACACCTCCACCTTGTCCCACGCGATCGGCGGCAGCGCCGCCCAGCGCTCCTTGTCGCTGAGATTGGGGAACGCCACGTACATCATGACGACCCCGGAGACGAACCACATCGCGAACAGCAGGCAGGTGACGATGCCGATCCAGCGGTGGGTGATGTACAACCACCGCCTTGTCCGCCGGATCAGCGCGCGTTGCATGCTCAGAACTTCACATTGACGGAGAGCTCCGCGGTTCGCGGCGTGCCGAGCAGCCACTGGCCGGGATCGCCCGACGTCGCATAAACCTTGTCGAACAGGTTGTAGACACGCAGCGCCACCGTGGTCTTCGCATCGGGCTTCCAGCGCAGCCCGGCATTGACCACGGTATAACTGGGCATGGCGACCGTGTTGGCGCTGTCCGCATAAGTCTTGCCGACAATCTGCACGCCGCCATTCACCGACCAGTTCGGCGCGAAGTCCCAGGTGGTCCAGATGTTGGAGACCTGCTGTGGCACGTTGGTCGGAACGTTACCCGCATAGTTGACCAGAACGCCCCCGACCGACTGGACATTGTCATCGTATTTCGCCCGCAGCAGTGCGAGGTTGGCGTCGAGCCGCCAGCCGTAGTTTAGCACCAGGCCGAGCGACGCCTCGAGACCGCGCGATGATTGCTGGCCGACCTGCTGAACGATGGTCGGGTGGATCGGATCGACGGCAAGCAGGTCGTTCTTGACGATCTGGTAGCCGGCCAGTGTCCACTCGCCGCGCCCATTCCAGAACGATTGCTTGACGCCGACTTCGACCTGCTTGCCGGTGGTCAGTTTGAAATCCTTCTGTGAGGCCGACGTGGTGATCAGGGTGCTGACCGGATCGGCCCCCACCGAGTACTGGCTGTAGAATGCGAGATCCTTGATCGGGGTGTAGACCACGCCGGTCCGCCAACTCGTGCCGGACAGCGAGGTCTCGAAGCTGTTCGCGGGATTGCGATAGTCGGTGCGGTTGATGGTCGGCTGATCAAAATTCACGCCACTCACCACCGTGAGCTGATCGGACAGTGTCAGCCGGTCTTCCGCGAATACCGAATACTGGTTGGTGACGGAGCGGAAGCCGAGCGCGGTCGGGCTGGTGGTGTCGAAGAATGATCCTGGATTGAAATTGTAGGGATCCACCGACGACGCGCCGGCGTAGTCGGGGCCGTTGTTGGTGTGCGTGAAGGCGATCCGGTTGACGTCGAAGCCGACCACCGTTTCGTTCTTGAAGCCGAACAGGTGGCCGCGGATGGTGGCGTCCATCCGGTTGCCGACCTGGGTCTGGTCGTGGAAAATCTGGATGTAGTCACTGCGGTCGATCATCCGCGTCGCCGGATTGAAGGCGTAGCTTTCGATGTCGCGCCACTGGCGGTGGCTGGTCAAGGTGTACATGGTGTTGCGCACCGAGACGCTGTCGTTGACATCCCACTCGGTCTTGAACTGGGTCCAGTTGTCCTGATAGCGGATGTTGCTGTCCTGCGCGTTGTAGTTTTTGAACCGCAGCGCGTCGTCGAGCATGCCGTTGACCAGCGGCGTGCCGAAGTAGCGCGAGGGCTTGCGATCGCCGTAGTCGTTGGAGAATGTGAAGGCGAGGTTGTCCGCTGCCTGCAACCGAACCGCGGCCGAGATCGCAAGGTTCGATGTTCTGTCGCGATCGACCCAGCCGTCGGACATATTGCCCGTGGCGGCGAGACGATAGGTTACGTTGGGGCTGATTGGACCACCGCTGTCCACCGACAGCCGCCGCGTCAGGTTGGTGTCGAGCGACAGTTCGGCTTCATTGTGCTGCACGTCGAGCGGCTTCTTCGGAATCACATTGATGACGCCGCCGATTGCGCCCTGGCCGTACAAGACCGATGCGGGACCGCGCAGCACGTCGATGCGCTCCGCCGACCAGGTGTCGAACGGGAAGGTGAGGGTGCCCGACGCCGGATAGAACCGGGTGCCGTCGTAAAGCGTCATCACCGAGTTGCCACCCGAAAAGCCGCGGGACGTGAAGGAGAGGCCGCCGTTGCCCGGTTGCGGGGTTGCGGTGATGCCGGTTGCGTTCTGCGTGACTGCGTCGAGCACGTTGTGCTGGCCGCGCTCGCTGATGGTCTCCGCGCTGATGCTCTCGACGCTCGCCGGCGTCTCCAGCGGTGTCAGATTGAGCCGGCTGCCGGTCGCGCTGCCCTGCTTCAAGTCAAGCGTGGGCTTGGTTGCTGCCTGCTGCGATGTCGCAGACGGAGCGGTGGTTCCGGCCGAACGGGCTTGGCGTGATGCAACGGCGGCCGCGCGCCCGCGCGTATTGCCGGCCCGCACCAGCTTTTTGCGGGGCGCGGGTTTCGGGGTGATCTCGATGGGGTCGAGCGAAGGTGGTGGTGCGCTGGTCTGTGTCCAGCCTTCAGCGGGAAACAGGAACGAAGACAACGTCAGGCAGCAGATCAGGCCGGTACGTTGCCGGAACACCAGAAAGGAATGCGGAAGCATTGGGTCAACTCGCAGTAACGTGGCACGTCACCGCGAACGCAGTCTCACCATTCCCTTGCAGGGGACGGCTCGGCTCCCATCAGGACGCCCCCGCCCAATGTGCTCGCGTGTGACCACGACTGACGGCAGGTCTCCTGGCTCGCGGGTCGGTGCCTTTCACCGCCTTCCCGGGCTTCGTGCCCAGTGGCTTCGCGTATCACGCGTCTGGCGAAAGGCTCGCCGCTTACAGTTGCGGGGACAGCCGCGGCATGAGGTCAGACAAGAGATCGAACCCGCACCGCATTCCCTTTTGATCCCCGAAGGGAACCGTCAAAAAGACGATACGGGGCTGTGGTTCGGCCGTCAATCGACAGACACGTTCATACATGTTCGGATTGATCGGATCACTGTCCGGCGCGGATCACGGCCGGCGCAGGAGAGGAGAAATACCGGTAGGCGAGGCTGCTGAGAGAGCCCAGCAGGCTCCAGAACAGCAGGCTTGTCATCGTGGTCACCACGACGAACTGATGCGACAGCGTTTCCGGCACATTGGTGTGCACGTCATCGAGCTGAGGGGCACCGACGATGTGCGGCGCGATGATCAGGGCGATGCCGAGAACGGCGGCCCAGGGGGCGCGCTTCAAAAACACAAGGCCCAGTCCGCCGGCGGTCGCGACGGCCGTTGCAACCCACCAGATCTGTCGTGCAAGCAGCGGCGCGGCCGGAATGCCCGGCAGTTCCGGCGGCAGGCCGAGGCCGGTCGCAAGCGTGAAGACCGCAAAGCCGCCGAGCCCCCACAGCAGGCCTTCATGCCATGTCACCGCATGGTCACGCAGCGCGAAGATGCCCGACAGCAGCAGTGCAAAACCGATCGCGGTCAGGATGTTGGCGGCCGCGGTGTAGGAATTGCGTTCCCAGCCGTCGCGCGGTTCCCAGGCTTCGGCGTGATCATGTCCAGCATGATCATGGTCGGCATGCCCGACGGTCGTGGCGCTGGACGCTTTATCGATGGAGCTGGTCGCGGCGGCTTTCTCAGCCGCCTTCTCGTAGGTCTCGCCCTTCAGGATCAACGGCACCGTGCCGAACTGCTGCACCACCGTGATCAGCGCGCCGACGATGAAGCCGGCAACGGCGGCCGAGAAGACGATCGAGCGAAAAATCAAGGCAACGGCTCAGTGGCAGGGGAAGGCGTTGGAATGGCGGACATCGTGGGCGGCGTTGTGCACCACATCGATGTGCGAAAAGCCGACCATGCCGATCACGAACAGGCCGAGCGCCATCGCCATCACGGCCTGGATCACCACGCTGGCGTCCTTGGTCGCGGTGACGGGCAGGTGAGCGGTCTGGGTCTGCAGCATGTCGGGCTCCTCAATTCACGACATCGGTTCTAATCGATGCGGGGGTTGGCCGCGACCGTTATTTTTGCAGCTCACGGGCGACATCGCGGCTGGTGAGATGGAAATTCACGCCGGCGGCCAGCTTTTTGCGGCCAACCTTGGCGGCGGCTGCGGCCTGGAAGGCGCTTTGGTGGCTGTTGAAATAAGCCACGCACTCGTCCGGGGTGGGGACGGATCGCAGCAGTGTGCGGAAGGCATGCCGATGCACCATGCAGAGACCGAGCTGGTCGTCGGCCTCAAACATCAGGGCGTCGATGTCGCTGCGCCAGGTCGCCATTCCCAAGCCGAAGTGAAATCCATGCTGGTCGAGCTCTGCAACAGCGGGGGCGGGAGATCAAGGCGGGGATGGCCGGAGAGGCGGGAGCACGGTGTTCGGAGACATGGGAGACACCTCGGAAACCGGACGGCGAGGGCAGGCCGGGCGGGTGAAGCTGCCCCGGTGTCAGGCCTGTTCCCCCTGGTTGACCCTATATAGAGACAGGGATATCTTCGAATTCTGAGTTCGGAATTCCGAATTCTGGAAGGTAAACCCATGATTCCATTGGATTTGACTCCGAACCTGATCGATCAGGTCTACGCTCGTATCCTGGAAGGGATCTCGGACCACTCGCTGCCGCCGGGATCGCGGATCCGGCAGAACGAACTGGCGGAACGGCTTGGTGTCTCCCGTCAGCCCGTCAGTCATGCCCTTCATCTGCTGCATCGCCAGGGTCTGGTCGTGGAAAGCGGTCGCAAGGGTTTTGAAGTCGCGCAACTCGATCCGATCCGTATTCGCCAGCTCTATGAAGTGCGCGGCGCCTTCGACAGTCTGGCGGCGCGGCTATCGGCCGGGCGTGTCAGGATCGATGCCGCGGGATGCGCCGCCCTCGAGCAGGCCTTGCGGGCCGGCCATGACATCACCGAGGCCACGCCGCTGCCGATGCTGATCGCGCTCGACGTCGATTTTCATCGCGCGATCTATCGCCTGTCGGGCAATCCAGCGATCGAGGAGATGGTGGCGCCGCAGTGGCCGCACATGCGCCGCTCGATGGCGAGCGTGCTTGCGCAACCCGACTATCGCTCCAGCGCCTGGAGCGAACACGAAGTCATCGTCCGACACATTCTGGCCGGTGATGCGGTCGCTGCCGAGGCCGCAGCCCAGGATCATGCGCTGAGGGCCGGACGAACCACCGAGGAGCGTCTGAGCGCGCCGAACCGTGCCGCCTGAAAAGGATTGCGGAGAAAGCCCCGATGAAACTCACGCCGCAGCAGATCGAGACGTTCCAAACCGAAGGCTGGCTGTTCCTGCCGGAGCTTTTCACCATGGAAGAGGTGGACCTGCTCAGGCATGAATCCGTCGCGATCTATGACGAACGCCGCCCCGAAGTGTGGCGGGAAAAAAGCGGTGCGCCGCGAACGGCATTCGCCGTGCACACCTACAACGAAGCTTTCCGGTTGCTGGGCGCGCATCCGCGGCTGGTCGAGCCTGTCCAGCAGATTTTCGAGGAGCCGCTCTATATCCATCAGCTCAAGATCGACGCCAGGGCGGCTTTTACCGCCGAGGTCTGGCAGTGGCACCAGGATTACGGGGCCTGGAAGCGCGACGACGGGATGCCGCAGCCCCGTGCGATGAAGATCTCGGTGTTCCTCGACGAGGTAATGCCGATCAACGGCCCGCTGCTGCTGGTGCCGCGCAGCCAGTCCACGGCAAACCTCAAGGTGGTGATGGATACGCCGGTCGCGCCGTATCCACTGTGGACCCTCGACGAGGACACCGTGACGCGGCTGGTCGAGGCCGGCGGCATCGTTGCGCCGACCGGAAAGCCCGGCGGTGTGCTGATGTTCCACGGCAATCTGGTGCACGGTTCGTCCGGGAACATCACGCCCTATCCACGCAAGATGGTCGACTTGACCCTGAACGCGGTCTCGAACCATATTCGCACGCCGACGCGGCCGGCGTTCATGGCGCATCGGGACTTCACCCCGATCGTGCCGGTGGATGACGATGCGCTGGTTCGGCTGGCGCGCAGTTACCGGCAGGCCGCGGAATAACGCGGGCATGTTTTCAGGCGAACTGGATTCGTCGCGAGACCATGCGTCCAAATAAACATGCGCCGAAACAAACATGCGTCGAAACAAAAACGTCAAAACAAAAAGGGAGCCTGTTCGCGCGCCGATCCAAAGTGAACGCGCTCCGGGCGGATAGAACCATCTGACATGAATCTGCATCATCTGTTGAACAAGCGCCACGCGGCCGGCAAACCCGTTCGCGTGGTTTTGATCGGGGCCGGCAAATTCGGTTCCATGTTCCTGTCGCAAGTTCCGCATACGCCGGGATTAGAGGTGGCCGTCATTGTGGACCTCGATCCGGATCGTGCGCGCGAGGCCTGCCGCACCGTGGGATGGGATGCCGCGCGGATCGAGTCCACCACATTCACCGATGATGGCGCGGCCGCGATCAGGAGCGGTCCGGTCGAGGTGGTGGTCGAAGCCACCGGCAATCCCGCCGTCGGCATTCGCCACGCCCGCGCGGCGATCGCAGCCGGCAAACATGTCGTCATGGTCAATGTCGAAGCCGATGTGCTCGCCGGGCCACTGCTTGCCGACGAAGCGCGCAAGGCCGGCGTGGTCTATTCGCTGGCCTATGGCGACCAGCCGGCGCTGACCGCGGAGATGGTGGACTGGGCGCGCGCCACCGGCTTCCATGTGGTGGCGGCCGGAAAAGGCACGAAGTACCTGCCGGCCTATCACGATGTCACGCCAACTGAGGTCTGGAAACACTACGGGCTGACCGCGGGCGAGGCGCAGTCCGCCGGCATGAATCCGCAGATGTTCAATTCCTTTCTCGACGGCACCAAATCGGCTATCGAGATGGCGGCGATCGCCAACGCAACCGGTCTCGATGTTCCCGCCGGTGGTCTCGCGTTTCCGCCGTGCGGTGTCGACGATCTGCCGCATGTGATGCGGCCGCGCGACAAGGGCGGCGTGCTGGGCCGATCCGGCGTGGTAGAAGTGGTCTCGTCGCTCGAACGTGACGGCCGACCGGTGTTCCGCGATCTGCGCTGGGGCGTCTATGTGGTGCTGGAAGCGCCGAACGATTACGCAGCGGATTGCTTTCGCCAGTATGGCCTCAAGACCGATGCCAGCGGGCGTTATGCGGCGATGTACAAGCCGTATCATCTGATCGGCCTCGAACTGAACATCTCCGTGCTCTCCGCCGCGCTGCGCAACGAGCCGACCGGGCAGCCGCAGGATTTCCGCGGCGACGTCGCAGCCATCGCCAAGCGCGACCTGCACGCCGGCGAGATGCTGGACGGCGAGGGCGGCTACACGGTGTGGGGCAAGCTGATGCCGGCCGCCGACAGCCTCAAGGCCGGCGCGCTGCCGATCGGGCTCGCGCACAGGGTGAAGCTGACCAGGGACGTTGCGTACGGCTCCGTCGTGCGCTGGTCGGATGTCGCGGTCGATGCCGGCAACGACATCATCGTCGCCCGCCGCGCCATGGAAGCGCGTTTTGGTGGCGGATTGTCAGCGGTCGCGGCGTCGCTGGAAGCTCGATGAAAGCTGGGGCCGCCGAAAAAGCTCACAAGATTTATGTGTTTTGTCGTTGCCGGGCTTGTCCCGGCAACCTCGCTTAGGGACGCACTGCCTTCCTAAGCGGGATCACCGGGACAAGCCCGGTGATGACAATGTGGGTGGGATTGTCTTTGTCTCCAACAACGATGCTTCACCTTTGCGGTGGAAAACGCCTCACGCCAATCGCTTCGTCAGCGCCTCGGCTTCCGCAATCAACGTCGTCGTCAATTCACCTGCCGGCATCTCGCGCGCGAGCGCTGCGGCCTGGCCCGACCACAGCGACATGAAATCGCCCGAGCCGGCCGGCTCGGATTTCGCGCGCAACGGCGTCAACGCGCCGCCGGCCAACGGAAATTGCGGCGCAAGGTCCGACAGCGGCCCCACTTCGCGCACCGTGCGATTGACGAAGCTGCGCGCCGGCCGCCCCGTGAACACATTGGTGATCGCGGTCGGATGGTTCTTCGCATCCCTCAGCACCTTGCGGTGCGGGGCGGCGATCTTCGCTTCCGGACAGAACATGTAGGCGGTTCCGATCTGCACCGCGGAGGCCCCCAGCGCGAATGCGGCCACGATGCCGCGGGCATCGGTGATGGCGCCGCTGGCGATCACCGGCACCTTGACCGCGTCGACCACCTGCGGCACCAGCGCCATCGTTCCCACCTGCGTCGCGACATCCTCGGTCAGGAACATGGCGCGGTGGCCACCGGCTTCCGCGCCCTGCGCGATGACGGCATCACAACCGCGCTCTTCCAGCCAGATCGCTTCCGCCACCGTGCTCGCCGACGAGATCACCTTGCAACCGGCCTGCTTGATGCGCGCGACCAGTTTGGCATCGGGCAAACCGAAGTGGAAGCTGACCACCTGCGGCTTGAGTTCTTCGACCAGATCGCAGAATGCACCGTCGAACGGCGTGCGGTTCGACGTCGGGATCGGCGTGTCCGGCGTGATGCCGAGTTCGTCATAGTAGGACTTCAGGCGCTCGCGCCATCTGCTTTCACGGGCCTGATCGATCGCGGGCGGCGTGTGGCAGAAGAAATTGAGATTGATCGGTTTCGATGTGCGTTTGCGGATCGCCGTGAACTCGGCGCGGACCTGCTCCAGGCTGAACATGGCGCACGGCAGCGCGCCGAGCCCTCCGGCTTCCGCCACCGCAACGGCCAGATCGGCAAACACCACACCGGCCATCGGCGCAAGCAGCACCGGCAACTGGATTTCGAACAGGTCTTGAATTCGACGATCCGGCCACATCTCAGGATCCTCCGGTTTGAACGAGGGGAAAGCTGCGAATCTTGAACAGATAGAGCATCGCGCCGACCAGCAGGCTGGCGGCGGCCGTTTGCAGCCCGAGCGTAAATCCGGCGGCATGGGTCGGCGTATGGTTCAGCAGCAGGCCGACCAGAGGCGGCCCCGCGATCTGCCCGATGCCGTAGAGCGCGGTCAGCAGGGCCATGAAGCTCGTCGCCTTGCGCGGGCTGAGGCGGCGGGCCTCCTGCATGGCGAAGTGGGTGATGCCGGTGAACGGCAGTCCGATCAGGATGCTGCTGAGGACGAAGCCGGGCACCGTCGGCCAGACCAGCGATGTCAGGATACCGGCCGCCTGCACGATGTAGCTGCCGATCAGCACATAACGCAGGTCGATATGATGCGGGATCCGGCTTGCGAGCAGCGCACCGCAGATGATCGAGACGCCGAAGATCGGCCAGAACAGGTCGATCCAGGGCGAGGCCGCCAGCGCTTCGCGGGCGATCACCGGCATGAACGTGGCGGTGATGATGTAACCGAATCCGGCCAGGCCATAGGCGAACGCGAAGATCAGTTGTTCGGCGGTCCAGCCGCTGGTGGAGACCGGTGCGGATACGGCCGGCGCCAGCGGTGTGTCGTCGCCCCGGAAGATGCGCCAGGTCGGTGCGGTCAGGACCGCGGCCAGGCCGCCAAACGCCAACCATGCATCGGACGACGAGAGATTGAACGCGGTCAATGCGCTGGCCACGATGCCCGAGAGCACGATGCCGATGCCCGGTCCGGTGAAGATGAGGCCGCCCAGCGACGCTTGTCCGGCGCGCGCGAGACGGGCGAGGCACCAGCCGGCGGTGTAGATCAAGGTGATGGCGGTGACCACGCCGGCCAGAAACCGCAACATCGGCCACAGCGGCGGGATCGGGCAGGCCATCGCCAATGTCAGCAGCGCGGTTGACAGCAGACCATAGCGGATGATGGTGGTGCTCAAGGGCCGCCACCGATCCAGGCGGGCGAGCAGCGATGGCAGTGCAATACAAACCAGCGCGCCGAGCAGATAGCCGATCAGGTTGGCGGTTGCCAGCAGGCTGCCGCCTTTGAGATCGATGAGGCCATCCGCCAGCATCATCGGCAGCACGGGTGTGAACGCGAACCGGCCGATCCCCATGATGGTGGCAAGCGCGAGCGCGCCCGCAAAGGCGATGGCGAGAGGCTTCGTTGTCCCCTTTTGCCGGCCAGGTATCGTCGAATGCACGTCGAGTCCACTCCGGGGCAGCGTCACGGTGCCCACCTGCGGAAGTAGCCCGAAGCTTCCACGCGATCAAATTGATATTCGGGATGGCCCGTATCATATTCGGAGATGGCTGGAATTGCGACGGATGTCGGCCGTTGATGTCGCGCCGATCGCTGCTATTTTCCCTTATGAAAAAAATGCGGCTTGGTCGGGTCGCAGGCCGCCAGGCGGTCGGTATCCTGGTCCATCAGCTTGTACGCGCAACGGGGGAAGGGTGAGTTCGGCGTGATCAGCAAGGCGGGACGACGCACAACAGGCGTGAAAGCCGGTAAACCCAAGCCTGACAGCGCGCAGAGAGACCTGGCGGACCAGTCGAAGCTGAATCTGAAGGCCTGGATTGATGCGCTGAACGCGGTCCCCTCTGGATCGATGACGGAAGATCATATCTTGAGCTGGGTCGAGGGGCCGCTTCGGCGTTTTTTGCCCTTTCAGCGATTCCTTGGCGGTTATGGCCGTTTGTCCGGTGGTCGCATCCGCATGCGCAACCTGCTGACGTCGGGCTATCAGCCGGACTTCATTGCGAGCCTCGATGATGCGTTCGATCTGACATCGCGAGGCTGTTTTGCGTGGTGGGTGCAAAACCGCGCCGCTTTCATCCTCGATCCCGCACACCCGCCAGCTTTTGCCACCGAGCGTGAGCTCGAGGAGATCAGACAATTCTCGCTCGGCGTTGTCGCCGCGCATGGCGTGGTTGATCCTTTCGCCGGCACCGGGACCTATATCAGCTTCTCCGGCGTCACGGCGGACGATCCCGCGAGCACGCGGGCGTCTCTCAATCTGATCGCTCCGGTGCTTCATGCGCTGTTTCTTGCCACCGAACAGGTTGCACGCTCGACGGTCGACCTCACGCGGCTGACCGATCGCCAGCGGCAATTGGTGGACCTTGCGCTGATGGGATTGCCGGACAAGACCATCGCTTCACGTCTTGGGATCTCCGAGCACACCGTGGGAAATCATTTCCGCGGCATCTACGAACGGCTGGGCATCAGCAAGCGCAGCCAGCTGATCGCGGCCCTCAAATAAGGGGCCCGGGCTTTGCCGGAAGATCGGATCTCCCTCTAGCACGTACGTGTCATCGACCGTCGGAACCGCGGGTGCTGTTGTGATGACGGCACTCAGTGATCCGGCGCGTCGAGAGTTGGCTCCGGATCCTCACATAAGGTGATCCGCCATGACATCCCTCATCCTCACAGTGCTGCTGATCGTATTGGCAGCTATCGCCTTCATGACCCTGGAGCGGCTTGCGCCCGGCCGGGAATTGCCCAATGCGCCAGGCTGGTATGGCCGTGCGCTGCTGATTACGCTGTTTCAGGTCGGCATCACCCTGGCCACCAGCGAGCTTTGGATTCACCTTTTCGGAAGCGCGTCGCTGTTCGATATGAGGGCGCTGAAGTTGCCGGCGCTCGAGGGCTTCATCGGCTGGTTTGTCGGCACGTTTTTCTTCTATTGGTGGCATCGGATTCGTCACATGAAGGGATGGTGGGTGCTGTTTCATCAGATTCACCATTCTCCGGCCCGGATCGAGACGATCACGTCGTTCTATAAACATCCGATCGAGATTCTGGCTGACAGCGCGCTTGCCGCTGCCATCCTCCTTCCGCTGCTGGGCTGCTCCATCGAAGGCTCGATGTGGTTCAACGTGTTCGCCGCGATCGGTGAGTTCTTCTACCACTCCAATTTCAGGTCTCCGCGCTGGTTGAAATATTTTATCCAGACCCCGGAGTTGCACTCGCTGCACCATGAGTTGGACGTCCATGCCGGTAATTATGGCGACCTGCCGATCTGGGACCGGCTCTTCGGGACCTACCGTGACGCCGACGAATTTGCGGCGCAATGCGGCTTCCCGCGCGACAATGAGCGCCATCTGGCGCGTATGCTGATTTTCCAAGATGTGTATGATCGCCGGTCATGATCGGAGAAATACCATCGCGCGTTCCGCTGATGTTTCTCGAGGCGGGACGCGCGCGTTGCCGGACAGCCCGCTTGTTCAGGTCATGGGCGGTGACGCCGCCAGCATGCGCTCGAACAGCAACGACAGCGTCGCGCAGATCGCCTGCGTATCTCCCTGACCGGCGTTGATGGCGTCGTCCACGACGCCGTGCATGCCGTCGAAGATCACGATTGCCGCGGCGCGCACGTCGGGGAGCAACCACGCGCCGGCCCCGACGCCTGCGGTCAGCATCGCCGCAAGCTGCGTGATGACGATCTCCTTGTCCCGGGAGTCCCGGTTGCTGTGACGGAAGTCGTGAAACACCACGTCGTGCAGCTTGTAGTTTGCGACATACGCTTCCACGGTGCTGCGGATCCACGCGGCCAACCGCGCCGGGTGATCGTCGTCGGCGCAGCACGCGATTTCGTCCGCAACCAGCGCGGTGAAATCCCGCGAGAAGCGCTCGCGTAGCGCCAGGATCACGTCCTCCTTGGTCGTGAAGTAATGATAGAATGTGCCTTTGCCAACGCCGGCCCGCGCCACGATGTCGTTGATGGTGGTGGCCTCGATCCCCTTGTCGATGAAAAGCTCGGCCGCGGCCGACATCAGGTCGTCCACTCGGACCTCGGCGGGCAGGATCATCCGTTTCCGCGGCCGTTGCGCCCGTCCGGTGTCGCCAACCCTTGTTTTCACCGCCAAGCCTTCGATCTCCCACCTTCACCGACCCTAAGTCGATTGTTGGCACATTATAGCGATTCTTGAAATGCTTAGTCTTGTCGACCGACGGTCGGTCGAAGTACGATAATGAATAGAAATCAAAACCATCGGTGTCCAAATGGCTTCCTCCCGCAGACCCGTTGCGGTCGCCGCCGTCTATCTCGGCACGTTCATGGCGACACTCGCCATCAGTGTGGTCAGTGTCGCACTCCCGGCCATCCAGGCCGACCTCGGCATCAGCCTGTCCGGCCTGCAATGGGTGGTCGGCTCCTACACGCTCTGCCTGTCGGCGTTCATGCTCTCCGCCGGGCCGCTGGCGGATCGGTATGGACGCAAACGCAGCTGGCTGTGCGGTGTCGCCGTGTTCGCTCTTGGCGCGATGATCTCGGCATCGGCGTCCTCGCTTGTGCTGCTCATTGTCGGCTGTGCCATCCAGGGCGTAGCGGGCGCGCTGGTGATCCCCGGCGCGTTGTCGATCCTCACCCAGGCGTTTCCCGATCAACTGGAGCGCGCCCATGCCATCGGCGGCTGGTCGTCGTTCAGCGCGATCTCGCTGATCCTCGGGCCGATGCTCGGAGGCCTGCTGGTGGACCACGTCGGCTGGCCGGCCATCTTTCTGGTCAACCTGCCGATCGGTGTCTTGGCCATCGGCCTTGGTCTGTGGGGCGTCGAGGAAAGCGCGCATCCCGATCATGCCGCGCTCGATCCCGCGGGGCAGGTCCTCAGCATCATCGTCCTCGGCGCACTCACTTATGGGCTGATCAGC
Organism: Hyphomicrobiales bacterium; assembly: GCA_041424235.1. Lineage (GTDB taxonomy): Bacteria > Pseudomonadota > Alphaproteobacteria > Rhizobiales > Xanthobacteraceae > Bradyrhizobium_A. The sequence goes on along the minus strand of JBGMOD010000274.1, from coordinate 121,003 downwards.
GCGGGACACGCCGGCTGGGACAGCGCTCAGACCGCCATCCCCCTTGCGTGTGCGCTGGTCGCCTTCGGTCTTTTTATTGTCGTTGAATTGCGGGTGGCTCGTCCCGCTCTGCCGGTCGATCTGTTTCGCCAGGGTATCTTCGCCGCCGTGAACTTCGCATCCTTTGTCCTTGGTTTTTCCGGCTACAGCAGCCTGTTCCTGTTCTCGCTGTTTCTCCAGCAGGCGCAGGGATGGAGCGCGACCCAGACCGGCTGGCGCATGGCGCCGGTGTTCGCTGCGATGGCCGTGGTGTCGTCGTTGTTCGGCAAGCTCGCTCGCCACTATGGCCTGCATCGCCTGATGGTGGTCGGCTACATCCTGCTGGGCGTGTCCATGCTCGCGATGACCATGCTCACGTCGCGCACGCCTTATGGGGTGGTTGCAGCGCTGTTCGCGTGTCTGGGCATTGCGCTCGGTCTTACGGTTCCGACCACGGGGGCCGCCGCCATGGCGAGCGCGCCACGCGAGCGCACCGGAGCCGCCTCGGCAACGACGAATGCGTTGCGGCAGGCCGGAATGACCATCGGCATCGCACTGCTCGGGACGTTCATGAGTTTGCGGGCCGTGACATCGCTGGACGGTGCGTTGTCCGATGCTGGTGCCGGCGACTCAGCCACGCTCGCCGGCATCGCGGTTCGCCGCCATGAGCTGCCGGCGGGTCTCGACATCGCGCCGGCGCTGTTTCGGGCGCTGCTGGCTGACGCCTTCGCGCAGGGATTTTCCGTCGCAGCGGCGTTGGCCGGCGTATTCGGCCTCGCTGCAGCGATCATCCTCGTTGTCGCCGCACTTCGCGTGACGCGGCATCGTCTGCAGGCCGCGGCCGCTCCTGACGCATGATCGCTGACGGTGTTGGGTCTTGTCTGAAAATGCCGCCTTGGTTCGTTCCGTGTTCGTGCGGCCACTGTCGAGTGCCCCGGCTGCGCAGCCGGAGCACCTGATGCCGGTCAAACGGTATCGCCTATGCAAACACTGAGTGGTCAATCGGTCCGTTCGGCACCACGTAGCCGTAGCGTGTGTGGGACGGCTCCGGTCCGTTCTTGTCGTAGTTGGCCTTCATTGCCGCGAAGCGATCACCCTTGATCTCCAGCATCGCCTTCTTGGGATTGATGTTGTAGAGGCGCGCGTTGTTGCCGCTGAAGATCGCGGTCTTGACCGGGCCGTCGGCGGCGCCAAGCGGCGCGTAGCCGTGTTTCTTCTGCATCGCCTCGGGGATTTCCAGCCGGCGCAGGCCTTCGATCTGCCATTGCGGACCTCCCGTCCACAGTGCATCGGTGCCCCAGCAGACGTGGTCGACGCCGAGGCCCTTGATGAGGGTGCCCATCAGCGCGGCGCAGACATTGGGCTCGGCGACCAGTGTGGTTGCGAACAATTGCCCGACGTCGCCATAGACATTATTGACGCCATACTGCGCCGGGATGTCGGCGAGGTCGCTGGTCCATGAAATGCGGCCGGTGCGCTCGAACTCCGCCAGCGCCTGTCTTGGATCGCCGCCGACATGGCGGTAGGCCGAATGGTAGATGACGAAATTGAGTTGCGGCCAGTCTTTCGCCGCTTGTCCCACGTCGGCGACGTCGGCAAAGCCGCGCAGGTTCGGATATTGCTTTTCGATGCCAGGCGGGAACAGCCCCTTGTGCACGCAAACATTCTTGATGCCTGCGGCCACCATCTTCTCATAGCCCTTGTAGGTCACCTTTTCGTCGTCGAGCCGCCACGGGTAGCGGCTGATCTCCTTGTGGGTGTTGTCGCCGATGGTGTAGCCCTTGCACGACTCCGGATTCAGCGCCAGCGCGGCGTCAAGCTTGTCGAGCCAGCCCGGCTGGCCCGGCGTGAAGATCGCATGCGCGAACACGCGGCGCGAACCGGCTTCGTCATTGATGGATTTGCGCGCGGCGGCGATCTGTTCGTTGGTCAGGAACCAATCCTGCTCGATGTCGGAGGGCGCCGAGGAGATCAATGCGATCTTGGTGTCGCTGTCGAGAAACATCTCCTTCTTGTAGTTGTTGAATTTCAGGTCCTCGATGGTCTGCTCGTGATCGGCGAGCTGCTTGTTCCAGCCGGCCTTGCCCACCGCCTTGCGCATTTCGACGAACGACATGATGCGGGTGTCGTCGCGCAGGAAATGGGTGTGCATGTCCATGATGAACTGGTCCTTGAGCGCATCGGCACGCTCCTGGGCCATCGCGGGCGTCGCCGCTTCCGCCTTGCTCACCTCGAACAGCGGTCCATAGACCTCGTTCATCGCGAGATAGGCGGCGGCCATGCCGGCCGCGGACTGGAAGAAGCGGCGGCGGTCGAGGCCCTGCTTGCCGCCGAGGTCGTCGGCCATGGCCAGCATCCGGGTTTCCACCTCGCGCTGCCGCTCGTTCTGCGGGTCGGGATAGAATTCGTCGCTGGAGACGATCTGGGTCGGGATTGGTGTCTTGTACTGGCAGAGTTCGGACGGCATCAGTGCGGCAAGTTCTTGTTCTGTCAGGTTGCTGCTCACAGGTGTTCTCCCTGGCCGTTGGCGCCCGAACTTTGATGTCGGGTCGGCGCGGAGACTAGACCAGGGGGCGCAGCAAGTCAGCCGGGCCCGTCATGCGGAACAGGTTTCGTTCGCTCAAATTTGCTTGCGGAGCCCATGTTGCCCGGTGTTTCGCGCAGGTGTGCAACTTGTTCGCTGGCGTGGTTTCCGCTGTTGAACCTTGTTGTCGGCCTGTCTTGGCAAGTCTTGCAACCACTAGCGTAGCCCGAGACCGCGGGCGATGATGCCGCGCAAAATCTCCCGAGTTCCGCCCCGCAGCGAAAACGACGGCGCATGCAGTGCCGTATAGGCCAGCACGGCCGAGAAGTTCGCGGTCGATGCCGCTACGGGCTCGGCGCCAACCAGGAGCCGGGCGATCTCCGGAATCTCCTGTTCGAGCAGGGCGCCGAGATCCTTCACGATTGCGGCTTGCAGCATCGGGTCGGCTCCCGCCTGCAGCATGCCCGCGACCGAGCGCGACATCCGGCGCAGCGCAACGATATGCGCCACAAGGCGACCGATCGCGGCGGTTGCGTGATCCGATGGCGAGGCGCCGAGCGCGCGCACCAGTTCGACCAGCAGCGTGAAGGAGGACAGGAAGCGTTCGGGGCCGCTGCGCTCGTTGGCGAGTTCCGAGGTGACCTGCTGCCAGCCTTCGCCGAGGGTGCCGATCACGCAATCGGCAGGGACGATGACATCCCTGAACACGATCTCGTTGAAGTGATGTTCGCCGGTCAGCGCCGCCACGGGGCGGACTTCGATGCCTGGTGTGGTCATGTCGATCAGGAACTGGCTGGTGCCCTGATGACGCTCGCCATCCCCGGTGCGGCAGAACAATATCATGTAATGGCTGCGATGGCCGTTGGTGGTCCACAGCTTGGTGCCGTTGATGCGATAGCCGCCATCCACCGCCACCGCCCGGGTTCGCACCGAGGCGAGATCGGAGCCGACATCCGGTTCGCTCAAGCCGATGCAGACGAAGCACTCGCCGCGGGCAATGCGCGGCAGCACGTCGAGGCGTTGGTGTTCGGTGCCGGAACGCAACAGCAGCGGCCCGGATTGCCGGTCGGCGATCCAGTGCGCCGACACCGGCGCGCCATGGGCGAGCATTTCCTCCAGCACCACATAACGTTCGAGTGCGCTGCGCTCGTGGCCGCCATAACGTTTGGGCCATGTCATGCCGATCCAGCCGCGCGCGCCCATCTTGGCGCTGAACTCCGCACTCCAGCCGTTCCAGCTCTCGGCCCGCTCCAGCGCGGTGCGATCGGCCAGTTCAACGCGGAGAAAATCCCGGACCTCGGAACGAACCTGTTCGGCCTCGGCAGACAGCGGCGGCGCTGCAAATGAAAACTGGCTCATCGCGTTGCTCCGATGGCGGTGATGCTGGCCCACAGTTGGTCCGCGCCATTGGCGATGACGGCGTGACCGACACGCGCGCCCCATTCGATCTCGTTGCCGAACTCGTCGCGCCAGGCGAGCAGCCGCTTGGTGTAGAAGTGCAGGCTATGCTCATGGGTAAAGCCAAACGCGCCATGAATCTGATGGGCGTGCAGGACAGCAATGCCGGCAGCTTCACCGCATCTGATCTTGGCGCAACCAATGGCGAGATGGTCGAGACCGGAGGCGGTCACGGCTTCAGCGGCGAGGTCGGCCGCCGCGCCGGCCGCCGCCGTCTGTGTCGCCAGCACGGCAAGATTTTGCTGGATCACCTGAAGTTTGCTGATCGGGCGGCCGAATTGAACCCGGTCCTGGGCGTAACGCACCGTCATGGCAGTGATGCGGGACAGCGCGCCCGCTATCTGCTGGCTTCGCATTGCGGCGCCCAGGGCCCGCAGGTCGAGAGCCGATATGTCGGACACGGCAACATCATCGTCGGTCAGCGTCCTGTCGACCGTCAGCGTGTCGCGTGGTTCGCGTGCGATATTGTCTGCAAGCTCGCGTTTCGCGCCGCCGGTCGCAATGCGTGCGACATGGGGCTGGCCGTCGACATCGATCACCACGACAACGGTGTTGACATGCCGCCCCCAGGGGACGTGGCGCAATGTGCCTCTGAGCGTCCATCGCCCGTTCTCGCGCGCCAGTTTGAGTGCCGAAGCGTCAGCGGACGCCTGCACACTCATCGCACCGTCCGGGATGGCCAGATTGGCCTGCGCCAACAGCCGGTTCGCCATCATGGTTTCCGCAAGCGGCAATGGCAGCGCGTGCTCGCCGGCGGCGCGCAACACCGACAGGGCCTCAACGGGGGTGGCGCCAAAGCCGCCGGCGTTTTCGGGGATCAGCGCGCCCGGCAATCCTGCCGCTTCGACTGCGGCCCAACCCGCCGCCGGCCATTGGCCGGTTTCGGCGGCGGCCAGGTCCTTCGGCTGGCACAGATCGCCGAACAGGCGGTTGGCCATGTCCAGCAAGGGATTATCGGTTTGCGTCATGGCTTGAGTCTCCGGACGCGCGGGCCGCGCGTTACATGCGCGACGGCAGCCACAGGATGATGGAGGGGAATGCGACAAAGATCGCGATGATGATGAGATGGGCGATGAAGTGCGGGAAGATGCCATGAAAGACATCGGCGACCGGGCGGTTGGCATAACGCGCCACGATAAAGCAGTTCAACCCGATCGGCGGCGTGATCATGCCGACTTCGGCGGTGACGATCTTGATGACGCCGAACCAGATCGGATCGAAGCCGAGGCTTTTGATCAATGGTAGTACGATCGGTACCGTCAGCACCAGGATCGCGATCTGGTCCATGAACGATCCGAGTACGATGTAACCGCACAGGATGAGTGCGATGATGATCCAGCGCGAGACATCGAGATGACCGACCCAATGCACCAGATCCTGGGTCGACTGCGTCAGCGTAAAGAAATAACCGAAGATGCTGGCCCCGACCAGGATCATGGTGATCATGCAGGTACCCTGCGCGGCATGGCTGAAAGCGTGCAGCAGGGTGTGCCGGTTGATGCGGCCGCGCCAGATTGCGAGGGCAAAAGCGCCGGTGGCACCGAACGCGGATGCTTCTGTCGGCGTAGCGATGCCGGTGTAGATCACACCTGTCACGATTCCAAATAGCACCAGCATCGGGCCGACGGCTTTCAGGAGCCGCAATTTCTCATGCATCGGCACGTTGGTCAGTGACGGTGCGCGGGTCGGATCCTGCCAGACCAGGAAGAGGATGGTCGCCATGATCGTCAGCGTCACCAGGATCGCCGGAATGATGCCGCTGACCAGGAGCTTGCCGATGTTCACCTCCGCGAGGAGACCGTAGATCACCAGCGCGACGCTGGTCGGCAGCAGCATCGACAGCGTGCCCGAGATGGCGACGACGCCGGCCGCCATTTTCGGCTCATAGCCTTGCTTGAGCATGGCCGGCAGGCTGGTCGAGGAGAGTGTCGCGGCGGACGCGGTGCTCGAACCGCAGATGGCGCCGAAGCCGGCGCCCGCCAGCGCCGTCGCCATGCCGAGCCCACCCGGCACGCGCCCGATCCAGGCCGCCGCGGCGCGGAACAGATCGTCGGCGACCCCGCTGACCAGTACCATCTCCGCCATCAGCAGGAACATCGGGATCGTCAGCAGTTCGTACGATCCGACCACCGAGAGCGGCGATGTCTGCAGAATGCCCGACAGCATGTCCGGGCCGCCGATCAGCCAAAGGCCGGCGCCGCCGGCGATCGCCATGGCGAAACCGACCGGCGTGCCGATGGTGAGCAGGATGAAGAGGCCGGCGATGACCAGAGCAACGATCATTCGAACGCCCCGCTTTCAATGGCCTGTGCCGATCCGGCAATCGGGGGCAGCGCGATCACCTCGTCTCCCGTGGCGAGGGTATAGCCGTGACACACCGCAGACAGCAGCAGGCGCAGGGTGATCATGCCGGCGCCGAGCGGCACGAACGCCGCCGAAGCCCATGCCGGCCAGGCGAACGCGCCCGCCAGGATGTCATTGTCGATGTAATGCTCCCAGGCGCGGGCGGCGCCGGCTTTTGTCATCAGCGCGAACAGTCCCGCCGACAACAGGCAGATCACCAGTTCGCATCCGCGCCGTCCCGACGGCGTCAGGTAATGATGCAGCAGATCGACACTGATGTGACCGTGAACCGCAAAGGTGCGTGACAGCGCCAGGAAAAACAGCCCGACGATGACGTAGAGCGAGATGAAATCGTAGGACCATCCCCAGGGGCGATTGAACAAATAACGCAGCGCGACGTCGCTGGCGACGATGGTCATGATCAGGAACAGCGCGAATGCCGCCAGGGAGGCGGCGACGCACTCCACCAGGGTCAGCGCACGATCGAGGCGTTTGAGGATCATTGTGGCCGCATCTTCATCAGGCGCAGCGGCGTATAGACGAGAACGGTGTCGCGGCGCTGGGTCCGGACGTGGTTGGTGCAGCGAACCAGCCCGCGATGTCCCTTGGACGCCGGACGCAGCTCCGACACTTCGCATTCGAGATGAATGGTATCGCCGACCAGGGTCGGCCCCTTCACATCGAGTTCCGCGTGCAGGAAGGCCAGACCCGTTCCCTGCATGAACGGCGTGAGCAGGCCTTCGGCGAATGAATAGACCAGGGCGCCGGGAACGACGCGTTCCCTGATCGCCATATCGTCGCGGTCCGCGGCGTTGGTGAACAGCTCTTCGGTCAGCCAGGTCAGGTTAACGAAATTGGAGAGGTCGGTTTCGGTGATGGTTCGCCCGGTGGTGTGAAACCATGCTCCGACGGAGAGGTCATCAAAGTACAGGCCGCGCCCCAGCAGGGCTCCCGGTTTGCTCATGATGGGATCTCCTCGGGTACATCTTGCTCTAAGGCGCGTGGCTCCGCGGTCACGCCGCTTGCCAGCAGCGCATCGATCGCCGCCGGCCCGTAGCCCGCATCACGCAGGATCTCACGGCTGTGCTCGCCGAGCCGTGGCGCCGGGCCGCCGACGGCGGCAGGTGACTTCGAAAACGTGGTCGGCACGCCGGGCATGCGCAGCGGCCCCTCGGTAGGGTGCTGCTGGGTCTGGAAAAATCCTTTGGCCACGAGATGCGGATCGTCGACCAGCTCTTCGACGGCGCGCAGCGGTTCGACCGGGATATCGATGGCGGACAGCAGCGCCACCCATTCCGCCGTGGTTCGCTGCGTCATGTAGTTCGTCACCATCGCATAGATCTCGTCGATATGCCGGGAGCGGCTGGTGATGGTCGCGAAGCGTGGATCGGCGCTGAAGATCTCGGGCTCGCCGATCGCCTCGAAGAAGCGGCGCCACTGCTTGTCGCTGTAGACCAGCGCGCAGACGTAACCGTCCTTGGTCGGGTAGGGCCGGCGATCGTGCGACAGCAGCCGGCCGTATCCCATCGGGCCGAGCGAAGGGTCGAACAGGCCGCCCCCCATGTGATCGCCGAGCACCAGCTGGGTCATGGTTTCGAACATCGGGATATCGATGCGCTGGCCTTCGCCGCTGCGCTCGCGATGCCACAACGCCGCCGTGATGGCACCGACCGCCCAGATGCCGACTACACGATCTGCAATCGCCAGCGGCGCGTAGCGCGGTCCCGGATTTCCGGCGCGCTGTACCAGGCTGGGAATGCCAGTTCCGCCTTGCATCAGATCGTCATAGGCCGGACGGGCCGCGTAGGGGCCGTCCTGGCCATAACCGAAAAGCCCCGCATAGATGATGTCGGGATTTGCGGCGGCGACATCGGCATAACCGAGTCTCAGCCGTTCCATCACCTGCGGGCGCAGGTTGGTGATGAGCACATCAGCGGTTTCGGCCAGCTTCAGCAGGGCTTCGCGCCCCTGCGGCTGCTTGAGATCGAGCACGATGCTTCGCTTGCCGCGGTTGGCCTGCAGGAAAATCGCGCCCATGCCAGGATTGCGAAACGGTCCGATCCCGCGCACCGAATCGCCTTCGGGTGATTCGATCTTGATGATGTCGGCGCCCATGTCGCCGAGGATCTGGGTGGTGTAGGGGCCCATCAGCACGGTGGTGAGGTCGAGCACCTTGAGGCCGCTAAGCGGACCGGTCTTGGGGCTTGTTTCAGCGCTTGCGTGGGGGCGGTTCATTTCAGCGCGCCTTCGAACGCGGTCAGCACGTCCGAGCCGGGTTTGCCGCGGTTGTCGAGTTCTTTCGCCCACTCCTTGCTGACAGCCGCCATTTCGGTTTCAATACGCGCCTTGTCCGCGCCGCTGAATTCGGTTTCCAGTACGCCGCGCGCCTTGAGCTTTTCCTGGTCCTGCAGCTCGTTGTGCTGGGATATCTCGCAGCCGCGCTCGGTGGTTTCGCGGCCAATCCGCAGCATGGCCTGCTGGACCTCCGGCGTGAGCGTTTTCCAGCGCTTCTCCGAAATCACATACGTCACCACGAAGCTGCCGAAGTTGGCGCCGACCGAGGCCGATTTGATCTGGTCCTGCACGTCGTAGGAGAAGATGCTGGAGTAGGGGAACAGCATGCCGTCAATGGTGCCGCGCGACAGGGCCTGGTAAACGTCGGGTGAGGCGATCTGCAGCGACACCGCCCCCAATTTTTGTACCGCGAGTTCTTTCGCCTTGCCGGAGGTGCGGATCTTGAGGCCCTTGAGAGCTTCGATGCCGGGAAATGCCGCGCCGCGCAGAAAGATCTGGTAGGGCGGCAGTACAATGGTGAACAGCAGCCGGACACCGTTCGGCGCCAGTTCGCGCTGGGCCAGGATGCCGTCGGTGGCGAGCTTGTAGAAGGCCTTGGTGCCCTCGCATGACGTCGAGAACCGCAGCGGAAGCTCGGCGACCACCGACAGCGGCAGCTTGTCGGTGACAAAGGACGGTGCGACATAACCGATGTCCGCAACACCGGTCTGCGTCAGGGCCAGAATGTCCTTGGCCTTGCCGAGCTGCTCGGAGGGATAATACTGGAACGCCACCGCGTTGCCGGTTTCCTTGGTCACGCGCTCCATGAACCATTTGGTGACCTGCTCGCTGATGTAGTGCCCGCTCGGAAACGAATCCGCCACGCGCAGCGTCACGGGATCGGCGGCGGCCGGTGCGATTGCGGCGGCCGTGACGATCACCGCGCTCGCAAACGGTGCGATTGCGAGCGCGGCGGCGATGCGTGACGTGATCCTCATTGATGTTCTCCCGTATTTTTTCTTCTTCTGCTTTTTGTATGTTTCGAAATGTCAGTCCGGGTCGGCCACGGACCGGCAGGCGCGTTGCAACTGTTCGGCCCGGGCGGCGATCTCATCCTTCATGCGGTAGCGCGGCCCGGCGAGGGCAACTGCAAAGTGTTCGTCGTTGATCTTGAAGGCGACGGCGATCGCCACAACGTCGGGAACGCTCTCGCCATCATTGAGGCAGTAGCCACGCTTGATGGATTTCGTGATGTCGGTGGCATAGGCCGCGGCCGATACCAGCGTCTGCTTGGTGTATTTGGTGAACTTCAGCTTGGCGATAACGGCTTTGCGTTCCGCTTCCGGAAGTTGCCCCAGCAGCGCCTTGCCCATCGAGTTGGCATGGATATCGCGGATCTCGCCGACTGCGGCCGAATAACGGATCCGGTGCGATGATTCGAACACCTCCATGTACACGACCTTGTCGCCGCTGCGTTTCGACAGCACCACGGTCTCGCCGGTCTTGTCGCGCAGGTCGGACAGCGCGCTGGAGACCCGTGTTCCGATCGGATCGTGCTGCGCGATGGTGGTGACGAGCTGCAGCATCCGTTTGGTCGGATACAGGCCGCGGCGCGCGCCCAGCGAATACAGGTATCCCCGTTGCTCGAAGGTGCGCACCAGGTTGAAGCAGGTGGACACCGGCATCTTCATCTGCCGGGCGAGATCGGACAGCGTGATCGGCGCCTGCAGTTTCGCAAACGTCTCGAACAGATCGAATGAGCGCGCGGCTGATTTCATGTGTTTTCACTATTGTGAAAGATATTTCAACAATAGGAATAGCTAAAGCCCGCCGCGGAAGGGGAGTCAAGGGCTGGTGACGCGGGATGGGAATGCATGCGCGCAAGCGCGCAGCGCGATCCCGCACGACGGAATTACAGGGTTGGAAAAATGGAGCTGGGAGACTGAGCAGCCCTAGCAGGGCACGAGGCGCTGCGTCTCAATACCCAACGCCGTCACGCCCGGCCTTGTGCCGGGCATCCACGTCCTGATGGCGGCGGCCGCAAAAAGACGTTGATGCACAGCAACTCGCTACACCGGGCTACGTCCGTTGCAAGAACGCGAGTCGGATATATCCGAGGGACAAGCCCGGCCATGACGAAGAGGGGAGGCGGCGTTCGGCTCCCTTATGCCCGCGGCAGCATGATCGCTTTTGCCGCGGCAAGTGTCGCAATCTCGGCTTCGGAAAATCCCCAATCTAGCAGCGCATCGCGGGTGCCGGCGCCCGGCTCTTCCGGCGGCGTCGGCAGTGCGGGCTTGGTTCGCCCGAAGCGCGGCGCCGGCGCCGGCTGCAGCACGCCGTCGATCTCGACAAAGGTCTGGCGCTGCTTGTTGTGCGGATGCTCTGGCGCCTCCGCCATGGTCAGCACCGGGGCGAAGCAGGCGTCGCTGCCTTCGAGCGCCTTGCACCACGCATCCCGGGTCCTGGTCTTGAATGCCGCAGCGATCCTGGCGCGCAACTCCGGTCCGTCCTTGCCGGGCTCGATGCCGAGCAGCCTGAAAAGATCGGCCCTGAATTTCATTTCGATGGCGGCGACCGACACATAGAGCCCGTCGGCGCAGGCATAGACGCCATAGATCGCGGAGCCGCCGTCGAGAATGTTGGTGCCGCGGTCCAGGCTGTACAGTCCTGCTGCATGCAGGCCGAAAAACATGGTCATCAGCGATGACGCGCCGTCGGTCATGGCTGCATCGACCACCTGTCCCTTGCCGGAGTGTTTGGCCTCCAGCAGGGCGCAGACCATGCCGAACGCGAGATAGAGCGCGCCGCCACCGAAATCGCCGACCAGGTTGAGCGGGGCCACGGGGGCTTCGCCGGCGTTGCCGATCGCCGCCAGTGCGCCGGTCAGTGCGATGTAGTTGAGGTCGTGTCCGGCGGCCTGCGCCAGCGGGCCTTCCTGACCCCAGCCGGTCATCCGCCCGTAGACCAGCCGGGGATTGTGCGTGAGCGCGACGTCAGGTCCCAGTCCCAGTCGTTCCATGGTGCCGGGGCGGAAGCCTTCGATCGAGGCGTCAGCTCGCTCCAGCAGCTCAAGGGCAAGATGAATGCCGGCCGGGCGCTTGAGATCGATGGCGATCGATCGCCGCCCGCGCATCAACAGGTCGAAGCGTGTCGGTTTGGCGACGCCGAGGTCGCTGGCCACGGTGCGGTCCAACCGGATCACCGTCGCACCCATGTCGGCCAGCAGCATTGCTGCCATCGGCCCCGGGCCGATGCCTGCGAATTCGACCACGCGCAGTCCGGCAAGCGGTCCCATTGATATTCTCCCGGTCCGATCAGGCTTGCTTGAAATCGGCTTTGCGTTTGCCGAGGAAGGCGCTCACGCCTTCGGCGAACTCCCGGCTGCCGAAGGCGACTGCTTGTGCCATGGCTTCGGTGGCAAAGAAATCATCGATTGGACCATAGGCGTTGTTAAGCAGCATTTTTGTCAAGCCCAATGACGTCGCAGGGCCGGCGGCGAGTTCCTTCGCCAGTTGTAGCGCGTCGTCGAGCAGGGAGGCCGCCGGCACCACGCGTTTGGCAATGCCGATCTCTACCGCTTCCGCGGCGTCGATGCGGCGGTTGGTCAGGAGAATATCTTTCGCCCGCGCGGTGCCGATGCTGCGCGGCAGGGTGAGCGCGAGGCCGAGATCGGGCGCGGCGCCGAGGCCTGGAAATGCCGCGCGAAAGAACGCCTTGTCGGACACGATGGCGATGTCGCACAGCAGTGCCAGCGAGAATCCTGCGCCCGCCGCGGCGCCGTTGACCGCTGCCACCACCGGCTTTTCCCCGGTGATGATGCATTTCACCCACTCATAACTGCGATGCATCCGCGCCCGCACGGCCGGCGCGCTGCGATCCGCCATGTTGCTGATGTCGCCGCCGGCACAGAACGATTCGTCCGTGCCGGTGATCACCAGGCAGCGCACGGTGCTGTCCTTCATCAGGGCCGGGATCCGGGTTTCGAGGTGGGTCTTGATGTCGACGGCGAGCGCGTTGCGCGTGGCCGGGCGGTTGAGGCGGATCAGGGCGACATCGTCGTGATGCTCGATGACGACGGCGTCCGACACACCATTTTGAATTGTTTTATCTTGCAGCGTCATGGGTTTCTCCCCGGCATCGCCTTTTTGCGCGCGCTTGAAACTCTTGCGGAATTCACGGCCATTGCCGCGACCTTAAAGCACGCATTGCAGAAATGAAACTCAATTTCGCATATTGAGTCGAGGCCGTCTCTGTGTAGGATGCGCGCCAACAACAACGAACAAGCTCGGGGAAACGATGAACCTGACAACGGGGCTGCGGAAGGCGACCAGGTTCGGCAGTGATGCCGATGCCCTGGTGTGCGGCGACGTGCGGCTCGACCGGCGAACCTTCGTCGACCGGGTGGCGCGGCTGGCGTCCGCCTTGCGCGAACTCGGCATGGGCGACGGCGACCGGGTGGCGATGCTGGCCGCCAACGGCCAGCATTACATCGAGTTCTATTTCGCGGTGCTGTGGGGTGGCGGCGTCATCGTTCCCATCAATTCGCGGTTTGCACTCGCCGAAATGATCGAGCAGGTTCGCGACGCCAGCCCGGTGGCCCTGATCGTTGACGACAATTTCGCCGACGCCGGTGCGCAACTTGCCGAAATCGCACCGTCGATCAAGGCTTTGCTGTTTGCCGGAACCGGCCCCGCACCGGCAACGGCGACCGATTATGAACGCGCGCTCGCCTCAGCACCGCCGATCGATGACAGAATGCGGAGCGGGGAGGACCTCGCCTGCATCTTCTACACCGGTGGCACCACTGGCCGCTCCAAGGGTGTGATGCTCAGTCATCGCAACATGTGGGCCAACGCAGTGGTAACGGCGGGCCGCTTCGGTTTCGACGACACGATGGTTAGCCTGCATGCCGGCCCGCTGTTTCATCTCGCCGCTGGCGCACGGGTCTATACGACGGCCATGGTTGGCGGCAAACACGTCGTGATTCCGCGCTTCACGCCGGGGGAGGTGCTGGCGGCGATCGCGCGCGACAAGGTCACGGTGGCGACCTTCGTGCCGACCATGCTGTCGATGCTGCTCGAATTGCCCGACCTCGATTCCTACGATCTGTCGAGCTTGCGCATGATCACCTATGGCGCGTCGCCGATGCCGGAAGCGGTTCTCACCGAATGCATGCGGCGTTTTCCTGCGGTGAGGTTCTCGCAGTCCTACGGCATGACGGAATTGTCGCCGGTCGCGACCGTGCTCGGGCCGGAGGATCACATGCCCGATGCGCCGCGCCATCGTTTGCGTTCGGCGGGGCGGCCGATCAGTTCCGCCGAGGTCAAGGTGGTCGATGCGCAGGACCGCGAACGGCCCAACGGCGAGATCGGCGAGGTGCTGGTGCGCGGTCCGATGGTGATGCAGGGCTACTGGAACAAGCCGGAACTGACCGCCGAGACCTTGCGCGGCGGCTGGATGCACACCGGCGATTCCGGATATTTCGATGCTGACGGCTACCTCTATATCGCCGACCGTATCAAGGACATGATCATCTCCGGCGGCGAGAACGTCTATTCCACCGAGGTGGAGAACGCGATCGCCTCGCACCCGGACGTCCTGCAATGCGCCGTCATCGGCATTCCCGATCCGCGCTGGGGCGAGGCCGTCCACGCCGTCGTGGTGCGTCGCGCAGCCGCGGCGCTGACCGGCGAGGCGATCATCGCGCACTGCCGTGGCCTGATCGCCGGCTACAAATGCCCGCGAAGCGTCGACATCCGCGACGACGCGCTGCCGCTGTCGAGTGTCAACAAGATCAACAAGGCCGAGTTACGGGCACCGTTCTGGGAAGGCCGCACACGACAGGTGAACTGATCCTGCCCTCCGTCACCACCGACAGCGACACACAACATCGATAAAAAACACGGGGAGAGACATGACGCCGAAGTATTTGAGGCCGATGCTGGTTCTGGTTGGGCTGGGGCTGATTGCTGCGCCGTTCACAGCCGCCGCTGTCGACAAAAAATACAGCACCGGTGCGTCCGACACCGAGATCAAGGTTGGGCATTCGGTGGCCTATAGCGGCCCGGCGTCTGCATTCGGCGCCACCGGGCGAACCTTGTCAGCCTATTTCAGGATGCTCAACGAAGCGGGCGGAATCAGCGGTCGCAAGATCAATTTCATGTCGCTGGATGATGCCTACAGTCCGGCCAAGGCGCTCGAACAGACCCGGAAGCTGGTGGAGGGCGACGGTGTGCTGCTGATGTCCGGCGTCACCGGAACGCCGACCAATTCCGCCACTCAGAAGTATCTGAATAGTAAAGGCGTCCCGCAGATCCTGCTCTCAACCGGCGCCACGAAATTCAACAATCCGAAAGACTTCCCCTGGACGATGGCGTTTTGGCCCTCCTATGACCTCGAGCAGAAGATCTTCGCCGACTACATCCTGAAAACCAGGCCGGGGGCCAGGATCGCGGTGCTCTACGCCAACGACGATTTCGGCAAGACCCATCTCAACGGCCTGAAGGCGGCGCTTGCCGGCAAGTCCGGTGCTTCAATCGTTGCCGAAGCAGCCTACGAGACATCCGATCCCACGATCGATTCCCAGATCGTCGCGCTCAAGGCCTCGGGAGCCGATGTCTTCGTCAACGCCAGCACGCCGAAATTCACGGCGCAAGCGATCCGTCGCGCGCACGAGATCGGCTGGGCGCCGCTACAGTTCGTGGTCAATGCTTCCAGCTCGATCAGCGCTGTGCTCAAGCCCGCGGGTCTCGAGAATGCGGTGGGGGCGATCACCACCGGCTTCATCAAGGCGCCGGATGATCCTGTCTGGGCCAAAGACAAGGACGTCAGGGATTACCTCGATTTCATGAAGACGTGGAATCCGCAGGACAATCCCTTCGATTTCTTCGCGGCGGCGGGTTACCTCAATGCGCAGATGCTGCGCCACGTGCTGGAGAGTTGCGGGGACGATCTGACGCGTGAGAACATCATGAAGCATGTGGCGAACATTCACGATGTTCACCTGCCGATGCAGCTGCCACACATCGTCCTGAAAACCACCCCGGATGATTTTGGCATCTACAAGTCGCTGCAGCTGCAGCGCTTCGATGGCAAGAACTGGGTGGATATCGACTAGGGCGGTAAGCTTGAGTTGCGTGCACTGTTCTCGAAGGGGCAGGCGCGGCTGGTGAATTGAGGCCGCGACATCATGATTTACCGAAGCCCATCGTCTCCCGCTCCGTCATTGCCGGGCTTGACCCGGCAATCCAGCTTTTCTTTGTGAAAATAGCGAGAAAGCTGGATACGCGGGTCAAGCCCGCGTATGACGCAGAATATGGAGCCGCGCCGCGTGGAAGGCGGAGGGATGCCCTAACCCGCTCCACCCAGCGACGCGCTGATCGTCTTTGCGGCAGCCGCGATCGCCGGGCCGTAGTCGTGGTCGAGCTGCTCCTGCGACACCAGGTAGGCCGGGCCGCCGAAACTCAGCGCATAAACGGTGCCGCCGCCCGGGGTGACGATCGGTGCGCCGACGGCGTTGATGTCCTTGCGCCACTCCCCGGCGGAAGTGCAGAAGCCACGTTCGGCCACATCCCGGATCGAGGTTTCGATCGATCGTGTGATCAGCGGCCAGTCGTCGCCATGCTGCTTGCGGATCGCGTCCAGGATGCTGCTGCGATCACTGTCCGTGACCGCGGCGAGATAGGCTTTGCCGAGCGCGGTGACGGCGATCGGCATCCGTGAGCCCGGCGCCAGCCGCAGCCCGACCAGGCCGTGGCCTTCGCAGGTTTCGATGTTGAGCATCATCAGCTTGTCGCGCATGCCGAGCGCGATGTGCAGGTTGTTGACGTCGGCGAGGTTTTCCATGATCGGCCGGGCGATGCGGCGGATATCGAGATTGGCGAGCGCCGCATAACTCAGCGACAGCGTGCGGCCGCCCAGCTGATAGGTTCCAATCCGGCTGTCATAGGCGAGATAACCGAGCTGCGTCAGGGTGTGGGTGATCCGCGAGATCGTCGGCTTCGGCAGCCCGGTGCGCTCCGCCAGTTCCAGATTGCCGAGCGCGCGATCGCCGGCGCGAAACGCGCTGAGAACATCGAGTCCGCGGGCCAGCGCGGTGACGAAGAGGCGGCCGCCGGCGTCGTTGGCGGTCTCGTCCTTGGCGGCTGCACGCGGCCGGCGCGCGGCGCGCTGCAGCAGCATCCGCGCGCTCTTCTTTTTCGCGCGCTCGTCGGACACGGTGGAGGCTGGACGTGCCGGTGGTTTGCCGGCCTTCGGTTTTCCGATGCTGGTGCGCGGGCCCGAACCGGACTTGCGCGGCTTGTCGATGCTCATGCTCAACCTCTTGCTCCGACCCCGGAACGCCCTTGCCGCGCTCGCGATCGCAATGGCATGCGATCTATCAGCTTTGGGTCCATTTGTCGCTCAGTCATACCAAAATCAGTTTTGCGAAATTCGATTTCGCATATTGCCACGGCCGGCATGCCATGGCAATTTCCCGCCACAAAAATGAGGAAACGCCCCGATGCCCATCGATCCCGAGGCCCTGCGGCAATGGCCGATTGCCGAAATCGAACACACCTACGCCGCGCGCGACACCATGCTTTATGCGCTGGGACTCGGCTGCGGCGCGGACCCGATGGACGAGAGCGAGCTGCGGTTCGTCTATGAAGGACAGTTGCAGGCGCTGCCGTCGATGGCGGTGGTGCTGGGTTATCCCGGGTTCTGGATCAGCGATCCGCGCACCGGGGTCGACTGGAAGAAGGTGCTGCACGGCGAGCAGGGGTTCACGATTTTCAAGCCGCTGCCGGCGTCAGGCACCGTCATCGGCCGTTCCCGCGTCACCGGCCTGTTCGACAAGGGCAAGGACAAGGGCGCGGTTCTGGTCTCGGAGCGCGATGTCATCGACAAGGCGACCGGCGATCTTCTGTGCCGCCTGACCTCGACCACCATGATGCGCGGAGACGGTGGGTTTGGTGGTCCGTCCGGTCCGCTGCCGTCGCCGCACCCGCTGCCGGATCGTGCGCCGGATCAAACGCTCGGCATTGCAACGCTGCCGCAGGCCGCGCTGATCTACCGGTTGTCCGGTGACTATAATCCGCTGCATGCCGATCCCGCGGTGGCGCGCAGCGGGGGCTTCGAGCGTCCGATCCTGCATGGCCTCTGCACCTTCGGCGTTGTGTGCCGCGCGCTGCTGCAGATGACCTGCGGCAACGATCCGAGCAAACTGCGCAGCATGCAGGTGCGGTTCAGTTCGCCTATTTATCCCGGCGAGACCATTGTCACCGAATTGTGGAAAGAGCCCGATGGTGTGGTGTCGTTCCGCGCCAGGGTCAGAGAGCGCGACCTCGTGGTCATCAACAACGGCCGGGCCGAACTCGCGGCCTGACGAACGGTGCAGGTTCGCGGGTTGCGGCCCGTCGTTTTCAACAACATCCGAAAAATCAAAGGGAAGGACACGCGTTATGGCCCAGGGCAAGTCTCTCGACGGCAAAGTGGTTGTTGTCACCGGCGCCGGCCGCGGTATCGGCCGCGAAATCGCGCTGCTGGCGGCGAAGGAAGGCGCGAGTGTCGTGGTCAATGACCTCGGTGGCTCCGCCGACGGCGAGGGCGCGGCCAGCACCGGGCCGGCGCACGAGGTGGTCGAGGAGATCAGGAAAGTCGGTGGCAAGGCGGTCGCCAACACCGACAGTGTCGCCGAGGCCCTGTCGGCCGCCAAGATCGTGCAGACCGCGATCGATGCCTTCGGCCGCATCGACGGCGTGGTCAACAATGCCGGCATTCTGCGCGACCGCATCTTCCACCGCATGAGCGTGGTGGATTTCGAGCTGGTGGTGAAGGTGCACCTGATGGGCTCGTTCTACATGGCCCACGCGGCGGCGCGGCATTTCCGCGAACAGGAGAGCGGTGCGTTCGTGCACTTCACCTCGACCTCCGGGCTGATCGGCAATGTCGGCCAGGCCAATTACGCCGCGGCCAAGCTCGGCATCGTCGGGCTGTCGAAATCGATTGCGCTGGATATGCAGCGCTTCAATGTGCGCTCGAACTGCGTCTCGCCGTTTGCCTGGAGCCGGCTGATCGGCACCATCCCGACCGAAACCGAGGCGGAAAAGGCCCGTGTGGCCCGTATCCAGGCCATGGGCCCGGAGAAGATCGCGCCGCTGTCCGTGTTCCTGCTCAGCGATGCAGCCAAGGACGTCAACGGGCAGATCTTCGGCGCGCGCATGAACGAGATCTTCCTGATGGGCCAGTCGCGCCCGATCCGCTCGGTGCAGCGTTCCGAAGGCTGGACCTGCCAGTCGCTGGCCGAGCACGGCATGCCGGCGCTGAAGCCGTCATTCTATCCGCTGGATCGCTCTGGCGACATTTTTACCTGGGATCCGGTGTAGCTAACAAGATTCGTACATCTTGGGATGGCGACTCGATCAACCCTCTTTGTCGTTGCCGGGCTTGTCCCGGCAACCCCGACCAGGGACGCACTGCGCCCCTAAGCGAGATCACCGGGACAAGCCCGGTGATGACAAGGTGGGTGAGGCAACTGTGCGAAACGGTTTGGCGTCCGCATGCCCAACAACAAGAGCGCCCAAGGTCAATTGCGGCGCCGATATCACAAGGGATGAAGCATGTCGTACCGATCCACGCTTCTTGCTGCCGTCGCCGTCGTCGCGCTCTCGCTCGACGGTGCGATGGCTGACAGTTACGGCCCCGGCGTCACCGATACTGAAATCAAGATCGGGCAGACCATGCCCTACAGCGGGCCGGCGTCCGCCTACGGCACCGTCGGCCGGCTGGAGAGTGCCTATTTCGAGATGATCAACGCCCGCGGCGGCGTCAACGGCCGCAAGATCAGGCTTATCAGCCTGGACGATGCCTACAGCCCGCCGAAAACCGTCGAGCAGACACGTCGGCTGGTCGAGCAGGACGAGGTTCTGGCGATCGTCGGGCAACTGGGGACGCTGACCAGTTCCGCCGTGCAGAAGTATCTCAATGCGAAGAAAGTCCCGCAGATCCTGGTGACGTCGGGCGCCGCCAAATGGGACGATCCCAAGAACTTTCCCTACACGACCTACATGTATTCGCCCTACCGGCTGGAAGGCCTGATCTTTGCGCGCTACCTGCTGACCAACAGGCCGGATGCCAGGCTCGGCGTGTTCTCGCAGAACGACGACGCGGGCAAGGACTATGTCCGCGGTCTGAAGGACGGCCTTGGCGCCAAAGCCGCTCAGCTCATTGTCAAGGAACTGACCTACGAGACCACCGACTCGGTGATCGATTCCCAGGTGGTGTCGCTGAAGGCCTCCGGCGCCGACACGCTGTTCATCATGACCACGCCGAAGTTCGGCGCGCAGACCGTGCGCAAGATCGCCGAGCTGGGCTGGAAACCGCTGACCTATCTCTCTGGCGTATCGACCTCGATCAAGACGGTGCTCGAACCTGCCGGGCTTGAAAACTCCAAGGGATTGATTACAGCGCTCGCCACCAAGCGCCCGGAAGATCCGCGCTGGGAGAACGACAAGGACGTGAGGGATTACAAGGCGTTCCTCAAGGAATGGTATCCGTCCGGAAATCTCACCGACAGCAGCAACATCGCCGGATATCTGGTGGCCAATGTGACGGTCAGGATACTCGAACTGTGCGGCAACAACCTGACCCGGGAAAATGTGCTGAAGCAGGCCACCAATCTGACCGATCTGGCCGCGCCGCTGTTGCTGCCGGGCATCACCATCACCACGACGCCGCAGCGCTATACGCCATTCCGGCAGATGCAGATCGCCCGGTTCGACGGCACCACCTGGGTCCCCGAAGGGCCGCTGCTGAGTGCCGTCGAGCCGGAACAGCAATCCAACCCGTGAACACAGAACCGGAGAGACCACAATGAGCATGGATGTCAGGGTCGTCGGCGTCGGCATGATCCCGTTTGCCAAGCCGGGCGCGAGCGAAGGTTATATCGACATGGGTTCGAAGGCGGTGGCTGCCGCGCTGGCCGACGCCGGCTTGCCGTACTCGGCCGTACAGCAGGCCTATGCCGGTTATGTCTACGGCGATTCCACCTGCGGCCAGGCCGTGCTCTATCGTGCCGGATTGACCGGCATTCCGATCTTCAATGTCAACAACAACTGCTCCACCGGCTCGACCGCGTTGTTTCTGGCGCGGCAGGCGGTGGCGAGCGGTGTGGTCGATTGCGCGCTCGCGGTCGGCTTCGAGGAGATGCGTCCGGGCGCGCTGGCGTCGTACTTTCCCGATCGCGTCGGTCCGGTGAACCGCCATGCGGATCTGATGGCGGAGCTGCAGGCGCCCGATCCGAAAGCGCCGCGCGCGGCGAAATTGTTTGGCGGCGCCGGAGCGGAATATGCCGAGAAGCACGGCCTCGGCCACGATACCTTCGCGCGGATCGCGGCGAAGGCGAGGGTGCATGCCGCCAACAACCCCTATGCGCTGTTCCGCAATCTGCTCTCGGTCGAGGAAATTCTGGCCTCGCCGCAGCAATATGGCCCGATGACCCGCTATCAGTGCTGTCCGCCGACCTGCGGTGCCGCGGCCGCCATCGTCTGTTCACCGGCGTTTGCCGCGCGTCACGGCCTGGACGGCTCGGTCGCGATCAAGGCGCAGGCCATGACCACCGATACGGCCAGCACGTTCGATGACCGTTCGATGATGAAGCTGGTCGGATACGACATGGCCAAACAGGCGGCGTCGTCGGTTTATGAAGCCGCGGGCGTCGGCCCGGATGACATACAGGTGGTCGAGCTGCACGATTGCTTCACCGCCAACGAACTGTTGACCTACGAGGCCATCGGCTTGACGCCGGAGGGTACCGCCGAGAAATTCATCATGGACGGCGACAACACTTATGGCGGCAAGGTCGTCACCAATCCGTCCGGCGGATTGTTGTCCAAAGGACATCCGCTCGGCGCCACGGGCCTGGCACAATGCACCGAACTGGTCTGGCAGCTGCGCGGCACCGCCGATCGCCGCCAGGTCCCGAATGTGACACATGCGCTTCAGCACAATCTCGGGCTGGGCGGCGCCTGTGTCGTCACCCTCTACGGCCGGGTGTAAGCGTCACAAATTCCTTACGGCGAAATCCGGGACCTATGGTCGATGCGCCGCAGCCGATTGCTGCGACCGCATCGGCCATTGTTGTGCGTGTGATGGCCCGATCTTTCGGAACCGTTTGACGCCGCGGGAAAAACCCGGCTTAGTTTGATCAAAAGCGAAGCCGCCGCAAGGTGCGCAGCATGGGGAGAAACAACGACATGACCATCACTCGCCGCACCCTGGGAATTGGCGCGTCCGGACTCCTGCTCGGGTCGGTTGCAGCACCGTTCATTCGCAAGGCGTCCGCGGCCAACACCATCCGGATCGGCGTGGTCAACTCCATGAGCGGCGGGCTTGCCGCCTATGCCCAGGAAGGCCAGCCGGCGTTCGAATACCTGATCAAGAAGATCAATGCCGAAGGCGGCATCAAGAGCAAGGGCGGCGCCACGATCGAGCTGGTGCAGGCCGACGACACCAGCCAGCCGGCGCGCACCGCGGCCGAAGCGCGGCGGTTGATCACCGAAGAGAAAGTGCAGTTGCTCACCGGCACCATTCTCAGCGCGCAGATGCTGGCGCTGACACCGGTTCTGGACGAACTGAAAGTGCCGACCCTGTCGGTGTGGGCCGGCGGCGCGCATTCCAATTACATGTTCACACTGGGATACCCGTACGACCGAGGTTATGCGCAATCGATGCACGACTTCGTCATCTCGTTGCGCGACGATTTCAAGTTTCCGGTCAAGACCGCGGTGATGGGCTACTCGAATTACGAGGCCGGCCAGCAGGTCAACAAGTTCTTGGTCGAGAAACTGAAGGCCAGCGGCGTCGAGATCATCGGCGAGGCGGCGCTCGATATCCGCGCCCAGGACCAGACCGCGGCGATGGTGCGCATCCGATCGCTCAAGCCGGACGTGGTGGTGGGGCTCGTCACGCCGCGCGACGGTATCCTGCTGCACCAGGCGCGCTACAATCTGAATTACCACGGCAGCATCTTTTGCGGCGGGACCGGCGGCTATTCGGACCTGTCGCTGTGGAAGGATCTCGGCCCAGAGATCGGCAAGGCAGTGCTGACCAAGAATCTGTTCGGCATGACCGGTTTCAGCCCAGGCGCCAAGATCGAATCGATGCAGAAGATCATTGTCGAGTTGCGCGACGTGGCCAAGCTCGATCGCATCGGGCAGGGCGCGATTCAATACGCCCAGGCGGCGCGCGTGCTGCAGCAGGTGCTGGAGAACGCCGTCTCGCTGGACGGCGATGCGCTGCTCACGGCCTTCAAGAAACTGGATATCCCCTACGGCGATCCCAACCTCTACGTCTCCAAGCCGCAAGGTTTGCAATTCGCCGAGGACCGTCTGCTCAAGGACGGCTCGGCCATGTTCATCCAGTGGACGCCGGAGCAGGAGCAGCAGGTGGTTTTCCCGAAGGTCTTTGCGCAGACCACGCCGCGGCCGCGCGCTTGATTTCAGGGGCTGACGTGGCGTTTCTTGAAGTCGCTGGCATCACCAAGCGGTTCGGCGGCCTGGTCGCGCTGAACGCGATCAGCTTTTCTGTCACCAAAGGCGAGATCGTCGGCATCATCGGCCCGAACGGCGCCGGCAAGACCACGCTGTTCGGGGTGATCAGTGGCTTCATTCCGCCCAGCGAAGGCAGCGTACATTTCGATGGTGAGCCGATCGGCGGCGTGCGGCCGGACCAACTGGTCCGCCGCGGCCTGATGCGCAGTTTCCAGATCGTGCAGACCTTCGCCGACATGACCACACTCGACGTGGTGACAACGGCGGCGCTGACGCGGCGACCGATGCGCGATGCCATCGATTACGCCGCACAGGCGCTCAAGCGCGTCGGCCTCGGTGGCAAGGAGTACGCAACGCCGCTGTCATTGTCGCTGCAGGACAAGAAGCTGCTCGAACTCGCCAAATGCATCGCCACCGATCCCCGCTGTATCCTGCTCGACGAAGTGATGGCGGGCCTCACGATGGCGGAGACGGCGGCGCCGCTCGCCATCATCCGGGAATTGAACGCCCAGGGCGTCACCATCGTGATGGTCGAGCATGTCATGCCGGTGATCATGCGGCTGGCCAGCCGTATTGTCGTGATCAATTTCGGCGAAAAGATCGCGGAGGGCGCACCCGACGACATCATCAGGGATCAGCGCGTGGTCGACGCCTATTTCGGAGACCACATCGATGCTTGAGCTCGACACCCTGGTGGCGGGTTATGGCGGCGTGCCGGTGCTGCATGGCGTCTCCGTGAGGCTCGGGGACGGCGAGATCGTCGGGCTGCTGGGCGCCAACAATGCCGGCAAGACCACGCTGATCAACAGCCTGTCCGGCATGGTCACACCGATGTCCGGCCGCATCCTGTTCGAGGGCCGCGACATCACCAGGCTGACGCCCAAGCAGCGGGTGGAGGCCGGCATTGTCCAGGTGCCGGAGGGACGCTTGGTGTTTCCGGAGATGAGCGTGCGGGAAAACCTGCTGCTCGGCGGCATCAATGCGCGGGCGCGGGGCCACCGGCCGCAACAGATGGACAAGGTGCTCAGTCTGTTTCCGCGGCTGCAGGAGCGGCTGCCGCAGCCGGCCGGCACGTTGTCCGGCGGTGAGCAGCAGATGCTCGCCATCGGCCGCGGCCTGATGGCGGAAGCGAAGCTGCTGATGCTGGACGAGCCGTCGCTCGGCCTGTCGCCGCGGTTCGTGCAGTACATCTTCGAGATTATCGACAAGTTGCATGCCGAGGGCCTGACCATCCTGCTGGTGGAGCAGAACCTGAATCTGACGCTGCGCCACACCGGACGCTGCTACGTGCTGGAGCGCGGACAGGTTGCGGTCGAGGGCGAGGCCGACGTGGTCAGGAACGATCCGCGCACCCGCAGTGCGTATCTTGGGCTTTAGCTTAGAGTGTTTTCGAGCGAAGTGGAGACCGGTTCGCGTGAAGACAACGCATCAGAATAAAAAGCGGAGAGCGACGTGACTGAACTCTATCAGGCGCTGGCGCAAGGCCTGCTGATCGGCTCGACCTACGGGCTGCTGGCGCTCGGTATGGGCCTCGTCTACGGCGTCAGCGGCGTCGTGAATTTTTCGCATGGCGATTTCATCTCGCTCGGCATGTTCATGTGCCTGGCGCTGTATTCGGCGCTGTCGCTGGATCCCTATGTCTCCGCCATCATCACCATTCCGGTGATGACCGCGCTCGGTGCGCTGGTCTATCGTTTCCTGATCCGTCCGATGGTCGGCCATCAGTTTTTGATGGTGGTGCAGCTCACGCTGGGCATCAGCCTGGTCTTGCAAAACGGCATCCTGATGGTGTTCGGTGGCCAGCCGGCGCGCACGCCGTCAGTGGTGGAAAGCAAGCTCATCCTGCTCGGCGATGTGGTGCTGCGGTTGCCGCACGTGATCGCCTTTGTGATCTCATTCGTGCTGGCGATTGCCCTTTACGTGATGCTGCGGTCGACCGATTTCGGTCGTTCGATCCGCGCCGTGCATCAGAATGCGCATGCCGCGGCGCTGATGGGCATCAATGTTGGTCGCGTCCAGGTGCTCACCTTCGCGCTCGGCATCGGCATCCTGGCGCTTGCCGCGGCGCTGCTTCTGCCGGGCACGCCGATACAGCCCACCCAGGGACTGCGCTACACCGTGATCACGCTGCTGGTGGTGGTGCTCGGCGGCATGACCAATTTTGTCGGCATCATGCTCGGGGGTCTGATCATTGGCATCGCCGAAGCCTTCGGCACCATCTACCTGGAAGGGCCGCTCGGGCTGCTTATGCCGTACCTGATCTTCGTCGCCATCATGCTGTTCCGCCCGCAGGGCCTGACCTGGAAGTCGGCGCGATGAAGCAGGAATTCATCAAGACGCTGGCGTCGCCGATCTGGTGGGGTGTGCTGGTGCTCGCGGCCATGCTGCCGTTTGCATTGTCGAGCTATTACCTGCACATCGTCACCTTGGCGCTGGTCTATGTGGCGCTGGCGTCGTCGTGGAATATTGTCGGCGGCATGGCCGGGCAGATCTCCCTGGCTCACAGCCTGTTCATCGGCATCGGCGCGATGCTCTCCACCGCGCTGCTGCTCAAGCTCGGCATCAACATGTGGCTCGGGCTTGTGATCTCGGCGATGATCTCCGGGGCGCTGGGCGCCGCGATCGCCTGGATCGACTACCGCTTCCAGCTCGGACATCTCTCCTTCGTGCTGATCACGCTCGCCTTTGCCGAAATGGGCGCGATCATTGTCGAAGGCTGGGATTTCCTCGGTGGAGCCTCCGGGCTGTTGTTGCCGCGCGACACCGGCAACTTCCTGCAGTTTCAGTTCGGCGGCGGCTCCGGGGCGTTCTGGGTCATGCTGGTGCTGGCCGCGGTCTGCGTGCTGGTCAATGTGGCGATCCTGAACGCGCCGCTGGGCTATTACCTGCGCACCATCCGCGACAACGAAAAGGCGGCCCAGGCGATCGGCGTCAATGTGCTGCGCTACAAGGCCACCGCCATGGTCATCTCGGCGGTGCTCGCTTCGATCGTCGGCACTGCCTACGTGCGTTATCTCACCTTCGCCGATCCCTATCTGCTGATTTCCCCCGTGATCACCATCGAGATCGTGCTGTTCGCGACCGTCGGTGGTCTCGGTCGTGCGTACGGCCCCGCGCTCGGTGCGCTGTTGCTCGTGCCGCTCGGCGAGGTGCTGCGTGGCAAGCTCGGCAGCACACTGCCGGGACTGCATTACTTCATCTACGGCGTGGTGGTGATCGCCGTCATCCTGGCCACGCCGCGCGGGCTGTTGCCACTGGTCGAGAAACTGTGGCGCCGGCCGACATCTGGCTGAACTGTGAAGCTCGGTCGAGGTCCGGGAGCGCTCGGACGTCAACGTTCCCCCAGCTTGTGGATGTTCCACGGCGAATTTTGGCTTCGAGGCGGCATGACGGAAGCCTCACGCGCGTGCAGGTGTCGGGCATTTGTTCGACGAGCTTGATGCGGCGTTGCGAGGATTTCTGATCCGGTCGCGCATGTCGAAGAGTGCCGTCATCACGCCCTGAACATCGTCAGTCCTGACCGCCAACTCCTTCAGCAACGTTCGCCAAAAATTCGGCTTGACAGTCAGGCCGCCTTCCAAAAGAATGCAAATAATTAATTGACTGGCCAATAAATTAATTTTGGCGTCAAAAAACGCCGCTATTTCAGCGCGTTGTCATGATTTGGAGGGAACATGAAGAGTCTGGTTTTGCGATCCCTGATGCTGGCCGCGGTCGTGTTCTCAGCGCCGGCCGTCGCGCAGGAAGAGGTCAGGATCGGCCTGATCGAGCCACTGACGGGATCGGTCGCCTACAACGGCAACTCGGTGGTTGAGGGTGCGAAGCTGGCGATTGCGGAGGTCAACGCCGCAGGCGGCGTTCTCGGCAAGCAGGTCAAACTGATGATCGAGGACGGCCAGTGTCAGCCCGCAACCTCGGTGAACGCAGTCGAAAAACTGGTCCAGAAGGACAAGGCAGTGCTTCTGGTCGGCGCCTTCTGTAGCTCGGCGACCGCGGCAATCATGCCGGTCGCGCAGAAGTACAAGATCCCGCTGATCACCGCGGTGTCATCCAAGGCCGATCTGACGGAGCAGGGCAACACGTACTTCTTCCGTGCGGCCGAAACCGACGCGCTGATGGCGAGGGCATTTGCCAAGATTCTGGCGCAGGGCCTCAAGCTCGGCAGCGTTGCCTATATCGGCGTAAATGATGATTGGGGGCGTGGCGGCGTGGATGAATTCAACCGCGATCTCTCGGAGCTCGGCGTCAAAAAGGCCATGGTCGAGTATTTCGATCACGGCACCACCGATTTTTTCACACTGCTTGCCAAGCTGCGCGCGGCAAAGCCGGATGGCGTGTTCGTTGCGGCGGAAACCCAGGACGGTTCCATCCTGGTCAAGCAGATCCGCGAGATGGGTTTGAGCACGAAGGTCTTCGGTGTCGGCTCCTGGGCGACGGCCGACTTCATCAAGCTTGCGGGCGACGCCGCCGAAGGCATTTATGCGGCGGTTCCCTACGCGTCCAGCATGGATGCGCCGCGCAACAAGGCGTTCGTTGGAAAATACGAGGCTGCCTACAAGGTGAAGCCGGGCAAATACGGTGCCGCCGGCTACAACGCACTGCACATTGCCGCAGCGGCCATCGCCAGAGCCGGGAGTGTCGATCCCGAGGCGATCCGCGAGGCGTTGCACCAGACGCATTACGAAGCTCCGAACGGCGTCTATCAATTCGATGCGAAGGGACAGGCCTACGGCTTTGAGGCGGTGCTCGTGCGTATCGACAACAAGGAGCCGAAGGTCGTGGCGACGGCGCCGGTCGATCTGCCTCACTGACGGACTGGGCGATCGCCGCGCGGGGCAATCTCGGAGCGAGAATACGATGGACCTCTTTCTGCAGTTTCTGGTCAACGGACTGGTGGTCGGATCCTTTTATGCGCTGTCCGCGCTGGGGTTGACGCTGATCTTCGGTTTGATGCGCGTGGTTAACTTTGCTCACGGCGAGATCTACATGTTGGGAGGTGTCACCGGCTGGTTCTTCACCTCGGCGCTTGGTTTGAATTTCTTTGCGGCGCTGCTGCTTGTTGCCGTCTCGATCGGTGCATTTGGCTGGCTGGTGGATCGGTTCCTGATCGAGCGCGTTCGCCATCAGGGCGAGGAAGCGGGCATCCTGCTGACCATCGGCCTGTCGATCTTCCTCGCAAATCTGACGCTGCTCGTCGTCGGACCTGCGCCAATGAAGGTGGCTGGGCCGATCACTGAAGGAGCCGTCTTTATCGGGCCCGTCGTCATTACCAAGCTGCGGATTCTGGCGGTGGGCGTCGGCATCGTTCTGATCGCGGGTGTCAATCTGCTGATCAGGACCACCCGTCTCGGCCATGCGATGCGAGCGACGTTCCAGGATCCGATGGCGGCCAGCCTGGCCGGGATTCGCACCGATCACGTCTACGCCTGTACCTTTGCGCTCGGCTGCATGCTCGCGGCGATGTCGGGCATGCTGCTCGCTTCGATCTATTCGACGCAAGCCTCGATCGGTGGCCTCGTCAGCCTCAAGAGTTTCGTCGTGGTGATCCTCGGTGGCATGGGTAGCTTCGCGGGGGCGGTTGTGGGCGGCTTGTTGCTCGGCGTCGCGGAGGCCATGTGGGGTGGTTACGTGGCGACCGGCATGGTCGACATCATCGGTTTTGCGCTGGTGATCGCGATCCTGCTGTTCCGGCCACAAGGTATTTTCGCAACCCGTGTCGAGAGGGCGTAAGCTGATGCACTTCGAGCGCAATGTCCTGCTCGCGCTGCTTGCTGCGGCCATCCTGTTGCCGTTGATGGTCAGGGATCAGTACCTGCTGCATCTGGCCATCATGGCGCTGTTGTACGTGGTGCTGGCGAGCAGCCTCAACCTCATCGTCGGCTACATCGGCGAGTTCTCGCTGGGGCACACCGCATTTCTCGGTGTTGGCGCCTACGCCGCGGCGTTGCTGTCGAGCCGCGCCGGATTGCCGATGTGGGCGACAATTCCGCTCGCGGGCGTGGCCTCCGCCGTGTTCGGCTACGTGATCGGCGCGATCACGCTGCGGTTGCAGGGGCCGTATTTCGTCATCGTTACGCTGGCATTCGCCGAGGTGCTTCGGATCGTCGCCGGCAATTGGGTCGCCGTCACCAACGGTCCAATGGGGC
Source organism: Hyphomicrobiales bacterium (assembly GCA_041424235.1). Lineage (GTDB taxonomy): Bacteria > Pseudomonadota > Alphaproteobacteria > Rhizobiales > Xanthobacteraceae > Bradyrhizobium_A. Next base: position 91,709 of record JBGMOD010000274.1, on the reverse strand, counting down.
TTGCCGGCATCAGCCAGGGCGGCATCGCCGACAAGCGCAGCTTTTTCTACATCATTCTCGCGCTGGCGGCGCTGTCGCTCTACCTCTGTTACCGCTTCGTCTATTCAAATGTCGGACGCGGTGCCATCGCGATCCGGGAGAACCGTTATGTGGCGCAGTCGATCGGCGTCAATCCGTTCGGATCGGCGTTGCGGGCATTTGTGCTCGGCGCATTCATGGCCGGGCTCGCCGGTGGTTTCTATGCCCACTATATTTCATTTGTCGGGCCGGAGGTCTTCCAGTTCGCGTTCACGGCCAGCATGATCATCATGGTGCTGATCGGCGGCAAGGGCACCTTGATTGGGCCGATCATCGGTGCGGTGATCGTCACCGTGCTGGAGGAATATCTTCGCCAGGCTCAGGAACTGCGGCTCACGCTGTTCGGACTGATCGTGATTCTGGTGGTGATGTTCCTGCCGCGCGGACTGGTCAGCCTGCTGGGGGCGCGTCGCGAACAGCGTGGCCCGGAAGTCGCTCGCATCGCGCAAGCCAAGGAAGGTGTGGCATGAGCGATATGCAAGCCGCTTCTCCGCTGCTCAAGGCAGAGAACCTGACGATGCGCTTCGGCGGTCTGACCGCGGTCAGGCAGTTCGGCCTGGAGATCGCGTCCGGTGAAATCGTCGGCCTGATCGGCCCAAACGGGGCCGGGAAGACGACCTGCTTCAACATGCTGACCGGCTTCTACACGCCGACGGAAGGCAAGGTGATCTTCCGCGGACAGGATATCACCAACTGGAAGCCGCATGAGATCGCGCGACGCGGTGCGGTCCGTAGCTTTCAGAAAACCAACGTCATGAAGACGCTCTCGGTGTTCGAAAACGTGCTGGCGGGGCACTACATGGCAGGCTGCCAGACGCTGCTCGGCACGTTTTTTCCCACCGCGCGGATTCGGCGGCAGGAGGCGGCGATGCGAGAGAGTGCGGCGCAGATCGTGCAGACGATGGGGCTTGCGCGCCGCATCAACTCTCCCGCGCATCTTCTGTCTTGCGGAGAACTGCGTCTGCTCGAGGTCGCGGTGGCGCTCGCGGCCAAGCCCGCATTGCTGATGCTGGACGAGCCGGCTGCCGGTCTCAACAGCCATGAAGCCGCCGTGTTCGGAGACGTCCTGAAAACGCTGGTCGGGCGCTATGTCGAGGCGATTCTTCTGGTCGAGCACAATATGGGTCTGGTGATGGCGGTCTCTGATCGGGTGCTGGTGCTGAATTTCGGACAGAAACTCGCGGAGGGGCGCCCGGCCGACATCCAGGCCAACCCTGATGTCATCGAAGCCTATCTCGGAAAGGCTGCGGCATGATGGACGTTTCCGTGACGCCGGTGCTCGCCGTGGACGGGCTGCATGTCGCTTACGGCAATGTTGCCGCGCTGCATGGCATCTCGCTGGAAGTCCATGAGGGCGAAACGGTAGCCCTGATCGGCGCCAATGGCGCGGGCAAAAGCACGACCCTTCGCGCCATATCAGGGTTGCTCAAGGCGCGGTCCGGTTCGATCGTCTGGAACGGCAAACCGATTCACAGTTTGGCGCCCGATCGCATCGTCGCCGCCGGCGTCGCTCATTGCCCGGAGGAGCGTCACGTCTGGCCGCACATGACGGTGGAGGAGAACATCAGGCTTGGTGCCTATTTGTGTCGCTCGCGCGACGAAATAGAGCGCCGGCTGGCGCTGGCGTTCGATCGCTTTCCCCGGTTGCGCGAACGTGCCCGGCAATTTGCCGGGACGCTGTCGGGCGGGGAGCAGCAGATGCTGGCGATTGCGCGCGCGCTGATGTCGGAACCGCGCCTGCTGATGCTGGATGAGCCGAGCCTCGGGCTTAGCCCGAAGATGGCGGGCGAGGTGTTCGACGTCGTCGGCGCGATCAATGCGCAGGGAGTCACCGTGCTGCTGGTCGAGCAGAACATCCACAATGCGCTGGCGGTTGCGAGCCGCGCTTATGTCGTCGAAACCGGCCGCATGACGGCGGCGCGTCCGTCGGCCGAATTGCGGGGCGATCCCGCTTTGCTCAAGGCCTATCTCGGGGGAACCGCGCCTGCCGCGGTTCGGCAGTGATTTGCCCATATAATTAAAAGATCAGCCAATTAATTATTGTCGGAAACAACGGAGCGAATGGTGGAAACCAGACAGAGAATAGGCATCATTGGCGGTGGTATTGGCGGCGTGGCGCTGGCGACCAGCCTGATCCAGCGCGGTTTTGAGGTGCGGCTGTTTGAACGGGCCAAGGGTTTCGGTGAAGTCGGCGCTGGAATCCAGATGACGCCGAACGCAGTCAAGGTGATGAAGGCTCTGGGATTGCTCGATCGCATGCTGGCGGTCGGCTTCCTGCCGCAGGCGCTGGTCGGGCGCAACTGGCGTTCGGGGCGTGAAAATTTCCGCACTCCGCTGATCGACAGCTGCCCGGTGCTGTACGATGCGCCGTTCATCCACATCCATCGCGCCGATCTGCACAATATTCTCGCGTCGGGCATTCCGGATGACGTGCCGAGTTTCGGCGTCAATTGCACCGGCGTGCGCCAGGAAAAGGCGACGGCGGTTGCGACCTTCAGCGACGGCACCGAATTCGAGGCCGATCTGATCGTCGGTGCGGATGGCGTCCGCTCGGCGGTGCGCACCGCGCTGTTTGGCGCCGAGGAGCCGCGCTTCACCGGCCACATGTGTTATCGCGCCGTGGTCCCGGTTGGTGGAGTCGTCGACTTCGTCAGTCCGGATTCGTCGTTCTGGCTCGGCCCGAACAGCCACGTGGTCACCTATTATGTGCGTGGCGGCGAAGCGGTGAACATCGTGGCGGTGGCCGAGGCGCCCGACTGGGTCGAAGAGTCCTGGAACGTCGCTTCCAGCAAGGACGAGATGCTTGGCCGTTTCCGCGGTTGGCACCGCAACGTCGAGACGTTGTTTCAGCACGCCGACGAAGTCTACAAATGGGGCCTGTTCGATCGCGACCCGATGGCGAGGTGGTCGGAGGGTCGCGTGACGCTGCTCGGCGATGCGGCTCATCCGATGCTGCCGTTCCTGTCGCAGGGGGCGGGGATGGCGATCGAGGATGCCTATGTGCTTGCGGCGTCGCTGGCGGCCCACGACAGCGACATCGCGTCCGCACTGAAGGATTATGAAGCCGAGCGTCTTCCACGGACGAGCCGCGTGCAGCTCGAGGCCCGGGAACGCGGACGGACCTATCACCTGCCGTCGCCGCTCGCCCAGGCGAGGCGCGATTTCATGTTCTGGCTGCGCGGGCTCTTCAATCCCCACACATCAGGCATTCGCGCCAACTGGGTTTACGAGTACGACGCCCGCAAGTTTCGCCCCAATGTGTCCGACACCGCGCCGCGTCTTGTCGCCTGACGTCAGAGGATTCGTTTGTGATGACCAACAGACTCTATCGGATCGGCCAGATCGTTCCGAGCTCCAACACGACCATGGAAACCGAAATTCCGGCCATGCTGAATGCGCATGCGCTCGCGCACGGGACTCGGTTCACCTTTCATGCCAGCCGGATGCGCATGAAGACGGTCAAAAAGGAAGAATTGGCGGCGATGGACGCGGAATCTGATCGTTGTGCTCTCGAGCTGTCCGACGCGCGTGTCGATGTGCTCGGATACGCTTGCCTCGTGGCGATCATGAGCATGGGGAAGTCCTATCATCGGGTATCGCAGCAACGGCTCCATGGCCGCACCGTCGAGAATGGCGCACCGGCACCCGTGGTGACCAGCGCCGGCGCTCTGGTGGAGGCGCTCAAGACCATCGGCGCCAGGCGCATCGCGGTGGTGGCGCCCTATATGAAGCCGCTGACCCAGCTGGTCGTCGACTACATCGAGCATGAAGGCGTCGAGGTGGCGGATTCCCGCGCGCTCGAAATCGCCGACAATATCCAGGTCGGCCGCCACGATCCGGCGCGGCTGCCGGAGATTGTCGCCGGCATGAATCTCGCCGATGTCGATGCCATCGTGCTGTCGGCCTGCGTACAGATGCCCTCGCTGCCCGCGATCGCGGAAGTGGAGGCGCGGACGAGCCGACCGGTCATCACTGCCGCGGTTGCCACAACCTACAGCATGCTCAAGGCGCTGGACCTGAAGCCGCACGTCCCCGGTGCCGGGTCTTTGCTGTCCGGCGCTTACTGAGGCGATGGTGATGACGAGTATTCAGGTCAGCACCTTCAAATCTGGCGGCAACATCCAGGCCAACGGAATCCGGCAACACTATCTTCGCTATGGCGGCGCTGGACGCCCAGTGATCCTGGTGCCGGGCATCACCAGTCCGGCGCCAACATGGGGGTTCGTCGCCGAGCGTTTCGGTCGCAGCTTCGACACCTACGTGCTCGATGCCCGCGGCCGTGGCCTGTCGCAATCCGGTGATGGCCTCGATTATGGTCTCGATGCCATGGCCGCCGACGTCGTCGCTTTCGCGACGGCGATGGACCTCAAGGACTACGCTCTCGTCGGCCATTCGATGGGGGCGCGTATCGTGCTGCGGGCAGTGGCGCGGCATGGCGCCCGGCCCGCGGCGGTGGTGATGGTGGATCCGCCGGTGTCAGGTCCGGGGCGGCGGCCGTACCCGGCCAAACTGCCGTGGTATGTGGATTCCATCCGGCTGGCCACGGCGGGATGCGATGCGGACGCGATGCGGGCGTTTTGCCCGACATGGACGGACGAGCAACGCGCGCTGCGTGCCGAATGGCTGCACACCTGTCATGAACCGGCGATTGTGAAAGCCTTCGAGGATTTCCAGAACGACGACATTCATGCGGATTTTCCGGCGCTGTCGTGCCCGTCGCTGCTGATCGCAGCAGGACGCGGCGATGTGATCCTGCCCGAGGAGGAGCGTGAGATCGTCACGCTGCAGCCGACGCTTCGGGTCGTTCGCGTGGAAAATGCCGGCCACATGATCCCCTGGGACGACGAAGCCGGATTCTATCGCGCGTTCGGCACCTTCCTCGGTCAACCGGTCTGACACCCCATCCAATCAACGGAGCGAAAGGAGCTTCTCATGCCCGTCAGTGATGCCGATATGGTCCGCGCCTGGACCCACGTTCTCTCGCTATCAAAACTTCAGCCCAAGCAGACGGTCACCATCCTGACCAGCCAGAACACCCACCCGCAGACCCTGAATACCGCAAGGATCGCCGCCACCAACATGGGAGCGATGGTCAATCGGCTTGATCTCCCGCCTGTCAACGCCGAATTCTCGCACAGCCGCGACAGCCTCGCCTATCTGGGCACCACGCCGTTGACCGGCAATCATGCCGCCATCGCAGCCCTGAAGAAAAGCGACCTGGTGCTCGACCTGATGACGCTGTTGTTTTCGCCGGAGCAGGCGGAAATCCTCGAGGGTGGCACCAAGATCCTGCTGGCGGTCGAGCCGCCGGAAATCCTCGTCCGCATGCTGCCGTCGCCGGAGGACAAGGCCCGTGTCGGAAAATCGGCCGCCATGTTGCAGGCAGCAAAGGAAATGCGGGTCACGTCGAAGGCCGGCACCGACCTGCGGCTGCCGATGGGCGAATTTCCGGTGATCCAGGAATATGGCTTTGTTGACGAACCCGGCCGCTGGGATCATTGGCCGAGCGGCTTCAGCCTGACGTTTCCCAATGAAGGTCAGGCCTCCGGCCGTGTCGTGCTCGATCGTGGCGACATCCTGCTGCCGATGAAGTCCTACCTCACGACGCCGATCGAAATGAAAGTCGAGGGCGGTTACGTCACCTCGATCACGGGCGATCTCGACGCCGATTTGCTCAACGACTACATGGACGCATTCGCGGACAAGGAAGCTTACGCCATCTCGCACATCGGCTGGGGGCAGCAAACCCGCGCCCGCTGGTCGACCCTCGGTCTGTTCGACCGCGAGGAAACCATTGGCATGGATGCCCGCGCCTTTGCCGGCAACTTCCTGTTTTCGATGGGGCCAAACAATGAAGCCGGTGGTTCTCGCACGACCGCGTGCCACATCGATATCCCGATGCGCAATTGCACCGTGCTGCTCGATAACCGCGAGGTTGTCCGCGACGGCAAACTGCTGGAGCAGGCCGCTTGACCATCGCCGCTGCTGACACCGAGGTTTATCACCGGCAGGGGTTCGGCCGCTCTCTGGGCATCCAGGGGCGGCTTGGCCTGCTGATTGTCGACTTCGTCAATGGCTTCGCCGATCGGGATCTCTTCGGTGGCGGCAATATTCCACCCGCGATCTCACGCACCCGGACGGTGCTGGCGGCTGCGCGCAAGGCCGGCTGGCCGGTCGCCCACAGCCGTATCGTTTATGCCGATGACGGCGCGGACGCGAACGTCTTTTCCGTCAAGGTGCCGGGCATGCTGACCTTGACGGAAGGTGCGCCGGCGAGCGCCATCGTGCCGGAACTCAAGCCGATCACGAACGAACTCGTGGTGCGAAAGAATGTGCCATCCGCATTCTTTGGAACCGGGCTGGCTCCCTGGTTGACGCAACACCGCGTCGAGACGCTGCTGGTCGCTGGATGCACCACCAGCGGATGTGTCCGTGCCAGCGTTGTCGACGCGATGTGCTTCGGCTTCAGGCCGGTGGTGATGGCGGATTGCGTCGGAGATCGCGCATCGGCTCCGCACGAGGCCAGCTTGTTTGATATCGAACAGAAATATGGTGATGTCATCGCATCCGAAATAGTTCTGGCTTTGTGAATGTTATCAACGATGCTAGGTCTGAGGCGATATTCACCGGTTGGATGGCGACCTCCCAGACGATGAGCAATGCCCGCTCGATAGGCCGAAACAAGCCGAAGCGAATCAAGCCCGCTCTCGCCACGAAGAAAGTTGCGAGGCCACGGCGACGCGCCGGACCCGGTCGACCGGAGGGGGTGAGCAAGGTCCGCGACGAGATTCTCGATGCGGCGGAGATCGAATTCGCCGCGCGCGGGTATGCCGGGACCAGTTTGCGGGATGTCGCCGACCGTGCGAAGGTCACGCAGGCGCTGATCAATTATTATTTTCGCTCCAAGAACGGACTATTCGAGGAAGTGTTCTTGCGCCGCGGCCGTCTTGTCGCCGATGAGCGAATGGAGCGTCTGGAAACGCTGCGGCAGGAGAACAAGCTTTCCGACGTTCGCGCCATCGTCGACGCATTTCTTGCGCCGGCGCTGGCATTGCGCGAAGTGCCGGGGGGCCGCACGTTCATGCGGCTGAACGCACGTTTGCACACCGAACCGCCTGAAATCTCGTATCCACTCCGTAACACCGCCTATGACGAATCGACGCGCGCCTATACCGACGCTTTGTGCGCGGCACTGCCGCATCTCGCCCCCAGGGATGTCTACTGGCGGATGACTCTGGTTGTCGGAGCCTATCTCTACGCATTCTCCGATACGCACCGGCTGGATGTGATGGCGCCGGGACTTTGCAACCCCAACGACGCCGATGAAGTCTTTACGGCAATCACCAGTTTCGTGACGGGTGGAATGATGGCTCCAATTCTCGTCCCCCCATCGGGATCCGCCAGGTCACGTCAGTCGAAATAACCGGTTTACCGACCCGCAACAGCGGCGTGCGCTGCTCCAGACGGCCCCTCCAACGCGGGATTGACGACGCGCGAGCTTTCGCTGTCTCGGACCTGCCTCATGGCACCCTGGCCCCTGGCGCGCCCCGATCACGAGAAATCTTGATTTGAGCAATTCCAGATCTCAGTCCACCATTGAGATCCAAGGCGAATATGTCGCCGGATAAGGGAAAAAAGATGCCAAGTCTCATGATCAATGGGAAGGCCTACGACATCGATGCCGAGGCGGATATGCCGCTGTTGTGGGCAATTCGGGAGAATATCGGCCTGACGGGAACCAAATACGGCTGCGGCATCGCACAATGCGGCGCCTGCACCGTCCATATCGACGGCGAAGCGACGCGCTCCTGCAGTGTCCAGGTCAGCGACGCGGTTGGCAAAAAGATCACCACCATCGAGGGATTGGCCACCGATGGCGCACTGCACAAGGTGCAGCAGGCCTGGATCGCCAATGATGTTCCACAGTGCGGTTATTGCCAGAGCGGCATGATCATGGCCGTCGCCGCGTTGCTGAAGGATAAACCGAAGCCGACCGACAAGGATATCGACGAGACCATCACCAATATCTGTCGCTGCGGCACCTTCCAGCAGGTGCGTGAAGCCATTCACGCCGCTGCGAACGCGTAAGGGGGCAGCCATGAAACAGGTCTTGGAACAGGTTTCGTCACCCAATCGTCGTTTGAATCGCCGGTCCTTCGTGATCGGTACGGCCGCCGTCGGCGGCGGGCTGGCGTTCGGGCTCGCGCTTCCGTTCGGTGGTTCCACCGTCGCGCGCGCCGCCGACGGCACGCCGGAGGTCAATGCCTGGGTGGTGATCCGCCCCGACGACACCGTGGTCATCCGCATTGCGCGCTCGGAAATGGGGCAGGGCACCCTGACCGGGCTCGCGCAACTGGTCGCCGAAGAGCTCGAATGCGACTGGTCGAAAGTCACCACCGAATATCCGACCCCCGGCCAGAGTATCGCGCGCAAGCGCGTCTGGGGCGATTTCTCCACCGGCGGCAGCCGCGGCATTCGCACCTCGCAGGACTATGTGCGCAAGGGGGGAGCGGCCGCGCGCCAGATGCTGATCCAGGCGGCGGCGAATGAATGGAAGGTGCCGGCTGCCGAGTGCACAGTCAGCAAGGGTGTCATCACCCACGCGTCGTCCGGGCGCAGCACGACCTATGGCAAGGTGGCGGAGGCGGCGGGCAAGCTGGAGCCGCCGGCCGACGTCAAACTCAAGGATCCGAAGGACTGGACCATCGCCGGCCAGCCGCTCAAGCGTCTCGACACGGTGGACAAGACCACCGGCAAGATGATGTACGGCATCGATCTGAAACTGCCGGGCATGGTGTGCGCGGCGATCAAGGATTGTCCGGTGTTCGGCGGCAAGCTGAAAAGCTTCGACGAGGCCAAGGTCACCGGCATGAAGGGCGTCAAGAAGGTCGTCCAGGTCGGCGACAGCGCCGTGGCCGTGGTGGCCGATACCTGGTGGCACGCCAAGACCGCGCTCGATGCGTTGCCGATTGTCTGGGATGAGGGCGACAACGCCAAGGTGACCAGCGCCTCGATCGCCAAGTGGCTCGAAGATGGGCTTGATGCCGCACAACCGGCGTTCGTCGGCAACCAGAATGGCGACGTCAAAGCTGCCATCGCCGGCGCCGCGCGAAAGGTTGAGGCGGTCTACTCTTATCCCTACCAGAACCACGCGACGATGGAGCCGATGAACGCCACGGCGCTCTACACGCCGGACAGATGCGAGGTCTGGACCGGCACGCAGAACGGCGAAGCGGCATTCGCGGCGGTGAGCGAAGCCTCCGGCCTGCCGGCGGACAAATGCGACGTCCACAAGGTGATGCTCGGTGGCGGCTTCGGCCGGCGCGGCATGACGGATTACGTTCGCCAGGTGGTGGCGATCGCCAAGCAGATGCCCGGCACGCCGGTAAAACTGCTGTGGTCGCGCGAAGAAGACATGCAGCATGGCAAGTATCATCCGATCACCCAATGCAAGCTGGTGGGTGCTTTCGATGCCGACAACAACCTGACCGCCCTGCACATGCGGATCTCCGGCCAGTCGATTCTGGCCAGCGTGTTTCCGAGCAACTTGCAGAACGGCAAGGATCCGGTGTCTTTCCAGGGTCTCAATCCGACCGGCGAAGCCGCGTTCGGCTACAGCGTGCCAAATCTCCTGATCGACCACTCCATGCGCAATCCGCATGTGCCGCCGGGATTCTGGCGCGGTGTGAACGTCAACCACAACGCGATCTATCTCGAGTCCTTCATGGATGAACTGGCGCTCTCGGCCGGGCAGGATCCGTTGGCATTCCGGCGCAAGCTGATGAGCAACCATCCCAAGCACCTGGCTGTGCTCAACGCCGTCGCGGAAAAGATCGGATGGGACAAGCCGCCGCCGCAAGGCGTCTTCCGCGGCATCTGCCAGCATATGGGGTTTGGCAGCTATGTTGCAGCCGCCACCGAGATTTCGGTGTCGGACGGCAACAAGATCAAGATTCATCGCATCGTGGCGGCGACCGACCCCGGCTATGCCGTCAATCCCGCACAGATCGAGCGGCAGGTGGCGGGGTCGTTCGTCTACGGCCTGTCGGCGCTGTTCTATGGCGAAATCACCATCAAGGACGGCCGTGTCGAACAGGAGAACTTCGACACCTACAACTCGATGCGGATCGCCGAGATGCCCAAGGTGGAGGCGATTGTGATGCCAAGCGGCGGCTTCTGGGGCGGTGTCGGCGAACCCACCATCTGCGTGGCTGCGCCTGCGGTGCTCAACGCCTTCTTCGCGGCCACCGGCAAGCGGATTCGTTCTGTTCCGCTGAAGAACCACGACGTCCTGTTCGCATGACGGGAGCCGTCGGTGTGACGGGATTGCGGCAGCCATCGGGGCTGCCGCATCTGATCGGATACGTTTCATGAAAGCCTTGTCATGAAAGTGCTGTCGATGGTGCTCACCCTTGCGGCTGTCGGCGCGTGTGGCGCGCCGGCGCGCGCTGCGTCCGAACCGCCGCCTGGCGCGTCATCGTGTTCCGGCTGTCATGCCGTGAATGCGGCGGCGTCCTCGGCCGTGCCGAAGATCACCGGCCGCGACGCGGCCGAAATCCTGGCGCTGATGGCGGCGTTCCGCGACGGCTCGCGGCCCTCCACCGTGATGGGCCGTCTGGCCAAGGGATTTTCCGACGATGAGTTGCGCCCGATCGCGGCGTGGCTCGCGGACCAGAAGTAGGGGATGGCGATGAAGAGCGGACATCCCACAACCCGGCGGCAGTTTCTCGGCGGCGCGGCGACCATGGCCGCATCGCTGGCGATGGCCGCGCCAGCGGTGGCCCAGACCGGCGGTCGGGTGGTTGTGATAGGCGGCGGCTTCGCGGGCGCCACCTGCGCGCGGGCGCTCAAGCAACTCAATCCGGCACTGCTGGTCACGCTGATCGAGCCCAATCGCGTTTTTACCGCGTGTCCGTTCAGCAATGACGTCATCGGGGGGCTGCGCACCATCGAGGCGCAGCAGTTTGGCTACGACAAGGTGGCGGCAGCCGGCATCACGGTGGTGGTGCAGGCCGCGGCGAAAGTGGATCCGCAGGCGCGTACGGTCGGTCTCGCTGACGGATCGTCGCTTGCCTACGATCGCCTGGTGCTGGCGCCCGGCATCGATTTGCGGTTCGACGCGTTGCCCGGCTATGACGAAGCCGCGATCGAGGCCATGCCGCACGCCTGGAAGGCGGGCGAGCAAACGGTGCTGTTGCGGCGGCAACTCGAAGCCATGGACGATGGCGGACTGGTGGTGATCTCCGTTCCGGCCAATCCCTATCGCTGTCCACCCGGACCCTATGAGCGGGCCAGCCTGGTTGCGCACTATCTCAAGACCAAAAAGCCGCGCTCAAAGCTGATCATCCTCGATGCCAAGGACAGTTTTTCGAAGCAGAAGTTGTTTCAGAATGCCTGGACAGAACTCTATCCTGGCATGATCGAATGGGTGTCGCTGTCGCAAGGCGGCAAGGTGACGGCGGTCGATCCATCGACCAAAACCTTCACCACCGATTTCAGCAAACACATCGCCCAGGTGGCGAATGTGATCCCGCCGCAGAAAGCCGGCCGCATTGCCGCGCTGGCTGGCGCCGCCGACGCAAGCGGCTGGTGCGCCATGGATCCGGTGACGTTCGAATCCAGATTGGTTCCCAATGTCCATGTGATCGGTGATGCCTGCATCGCCGGTGGCATGCCGAAATCCGCCTTCGCGGCCAATGCCCAGGCCAAGGCCTGCGCCGGCGCGATGGCAACCTTGCTGGCGGGAAAACCGCCGGCGCCGCCGAAACTGATCAACACCTGTTACAGTCTGGCCGCGCCGGACTACGGGTTTTCGGTGGCGGGCGTCTATCAGCCCAAAAATGGATTGCTGGCCGACGTGGAAGGCGCCGGCGGCACCAGTCCAGTGGATGCGCCGCGCGATTTTCGGGCGCGCGAAGCGGTTTATGCGCAATCCTGGTTCGACACCATCACGGCTGAAGTCTTTGGCTAGCCTGTGGCATCAGGGGCTGCTGATGGCCATGTTGCTGTCGGGCGTCGCGCACGCCGACCCGTTGCAGGGGTATGCCGTGGCCGGTGACGCGATTCCCGCGTCGCTCACCGGCGTGTCCGGTGACGCCGAACAAGGCCGCGGGATCGTTGCCAACCGGCTGAACACGTGCGTGCTCTGCCATCCCGGGCCGTTCGCGGAAGCCGCATTCCGGGGCGATCTCGCCCCCGATCTGCGCGGCGCCGGCACCCGCTGGTCGGAAGGCCAGTTGCGCCTGCGGCTGGTGGATGCGTCGCGCCTCAATCCGGCGACGATCATGCCGTCCTATTATCGCGTCGACGGATTGGAGCGTGTCGGCGGTGCCTGGTTGGGCAAGCCGATTTTGACGGCGCAGCAAATCGAGGATGTGGTGGCCTACCTTGCGACGCTGCGTGAATAGGAGTTCGATCGGAAGATGATGGACCAACCTCCATACACGACGCGCCGGCGTTTCCTGGCTCTCTCCGGTGGCGTCGCCATGGCGGGGACAGTCGGCCTGCGGCCGGTCGCGGCGACGCCGGAGATGCAGAGTACGGCGATCCGAGCCGTGGTCGGCACCGCCACGGTGCGCCCGGGCAAGGTGAAGCTCGACATCCCGCCGCTGGTGGAGAACGGCAACACCGTGCCACTCACGGTTTCGGCGACCAGTCCGATGACCGCGGACGATCATGTCGTCAGCATTCACATTTTCAACGAGAAGAACCCGCAGCCCAATATCGGCAATTTCTATCTGGGGGCGCGTGCCGGGCGCGCCGAGGTCTCCACCCGCATCCGGCTCGCCGACACCCAGCGAATCACCGCCATCGCAAAGCTGTCCGATGGTTCGTTTTGGTCCACGACGGCTGACGTTGTCGTGACACTTGCAGCCTGTGCCGAGGAGGCGAGCTAACGCATGATCCGGAAAAGTGGAAACCGGTTTTCCGATCAGATCATGCGCAGAGAGAAGCGTGATGGCGGCTGTGATTTCAGGGAGCTGTTATAAATGCCCGCTGCGCTGATCAATGTTCCGGCAAAGGCCCGGCGTGGCGAACTGATCGAAATCAAGGCGCTGATGTCGCACATCATGGAGACCGGCTTCCGCCACACGCCGAGCGGCGAAGCCATCCCGCGCGATATCATCACCAATTTCACCTGCCGCTATAACGGTGTCGAGGTGTTCCGCGCCGATTTCTTCCCGGCCATCGCCGCGAATCCCTTCATCTCGTTCTTCACTACCGCGACAGAGAGCGGCACGTTCGAATTTCAGTGGGTTGGCGACAAGGGCTTTCTGGAAACCGCCTCGGCCGCCATTTCCGTCGCATGAAACTCGCCGGCGCGATCATCGGGACGTGCCTGATGCTGATCTCGCCGTCGCGTGCCCCTGCGGCGGATATCCCGCAGGCGGATCGCCGCTCCGGCTTTACCTTCATGTCGCCGGCGACCCAGGCTATTCAGAATGACGACACCACAAACCCCGGCATGCTGTGGGTGCTTGACGGGGACGCCTTGTGGAAGGCCAAAGCGGGCGATGCCGGCAAATCCTGCGCCGATTGCCATGGCGCTGCCGGCACCGGCATGCAAGGTGTCGCGGCGCGCTACCCCGCCTTTGACACCGAGCTCCAGCGGCCGGTCGATCTCGCGCAGCGGGTCAATCTCTGTCGTATCAGGCATCAGCAGGCGCCGGCGTTTGCCTATGAAAGCCGTGACCTGTTGGCTCTGACGGCGCTGATCGGCCGGCAGTCGCGCGGCGTCGCGATCGAAGGCGGCACCGATCCGCGGCTCGCGCCCTTTATCGCCGCCGGCCGCGCGCTGTTCACGCGGCGGCAGGGCCAACTCAATCTTGCCTGCACCAATTGCCACGACGACAATTGGGACAAGCATCTGGCGGGCTCCGCGATCACTCAGGCGCATCCGACCGGCTATCCGCTCTATCGACTGGAGTGGCAATCGCTGGGCTCGCTGCAACGCCGGTTGCGCGGCTGCATGACAGGCGTGCGCGCGCAGGCGTACGATTATGGCGCGCCGGAACTGGTAGAGCTGGAGCTTTATTTGATGTCCCGCGCCCGCGGTTTGCCGATGGAAACGCCGGCCGTCCGACCGTGAGCGAGCCATTCTCCTTCGGCGTCACCCAACGGCAAATCGTTCTCCGTTGTGCGGCTCCGTTGCGATGTCTTTCTTTTGTTTGCGCAGGCCTTGCCGGGTCCCGTGGCGTCACCAAGATCTTGTCTTGGCGGAGACGCGTCCGCCCAACACAACGCGAAGATCGGGAAAACCATCATGGGACTGCAGCAGTCAACGATCACATCCCTGCCGTTCGTCAACGCCGAGCTGAATTATCTGGCACCGACGCCAGGCAAGCCTTCGATCCGCCGCCGGGCGAGCCGAAATCCACCGCGCTGCCGGAGCCGCACACTGTTCCGATTTTCAACGCCCGCGCGGCCGGCCGCGAGTTCTCGCTGGATCGTGAAGGTTTCGCGCTGGTCGCGCAGCACACTGAGGTCAGGAATTTCGATGACGAGGACGAGATCCGGCGGGTCTACTATCCCGAGGTCGAGGCATTCCTGAAGGCGACGCTCGGCGCCGAACGGGTCGTCATCTTCGACCACACCGTGCGCAAGCGTGTTGAGGGGGCGTCCGACGTGCGCGGCGCGGGGCCGCGCCAGCCGGCCACCCGCGTGCATGTGGACCAGACCGGCGTCTCCGGCCGCAACCGCGTGTTCGAGCACGTGCCGGATGAAGCAGAGGAACTGGTGAAAGGCCGCGTGCAGGTGATCAATCTGTGGCGCCCGCTGCGTGGCCCGCTCCGCGACGCCCCGCTTGCCATGTGCGACGGCACGACCGTGGCGCCGGGCGATCTCGTCGCCTCGGACCTGATCTATCCCAACCGCAGTGGCGAGACTTATTCGGTCAAATACAATCCGCAGCACCGCTGGTACTACGTCCCGGACATGACTGTCGACGAAGCCTTGCTGCTGAAGTGTTACGATTCCGCGACGGACGGGCGCACCCGGTTCGGGCCGCACACCGCGTTCGTCGATCCGACCACGCCGGCCGATGCGCCGCCGCGCGAGAGCATCGAACTGCGCACGCTGGTGTTTCACAAGGCGTAAAACAACGGACCCGTAGCCCGCATGAGCGAAAGCGACGTACGGGGGCGGCGAATGCCCCGGATGTCGCGCTTTGCGCTCATCCGGGCTACGGTTGCTTGATCCCGCGCGTCCGACCTGACACTCTCCGCAGCAATCCAAGATCATAACAGAGAACCGAGAGAGCCATGTCGCGGATATCGATCAAGACCAAGGACGATCTGCCCGTCGAGCTTCGCCCGTTGTGGGAGAAGATGACGACCTATGGCGCGTTTGAAAACCAGGCCGGCGTCATGGCGCAGCGGCCGCCGATCTTCAAGCACATCTGGTCGCTGCTGGTTGATCTCGCCGACGAGGCGGTGCTGTCAAAGCGTCACCTCGAGCTGGCGCTGGTCACGGTCTCGCTGCTGAACAAATGCACCTACTGCGTGTCGCATCACGCGCCCAAGCTCGCCGTCCAGGGTGTCTCGGAGGAGGGCGCGGAGCGCCTGCTGGATTACAAGGACCATCCTGAACTCGACGATCTCGACAGGCTGGTGGTCGAATATGCCATCGCCGTCACCAACAACTGGAACCGGACCCGGGACGAGATTTTCGACCGGCTCAGGCAACACTTCAGCGAACCGCAGATCGTGGAACTGACCTGGCGCATCGCGCTGTGCGGTGCGTTCAATCGCTTCAACGATATTCTGCAGTTTGATATCGAAGAGGGTGTCCCGGTTCGCGACGCCGCGGAGTAAGTGGGACGCGATGCGCAGCTATACCACTTGCCGTCATGCCCGCGCTTGTCGCGGGTATCCACGACTTACAGCAGCGCCGCAAGGAAGACGTGGATGCCCGGCACAAGGCCGGGCATGACGCATTGAATGACGATACGCCTTGGGCCATCCACTCATCGCTGACGGCTGAATCTCTCGACCAGCAAGAATTTCTGAACCTTCCCCGTCGGCGTGCGCGGCAACGCCTCCTTGTCGAGAATGAACTCTTTCGGCGTCTTGAAGCCTGCCAGATGTTGCCGGCAAAACTCCTCGAGCTGTTGGGGCGTGACCGCAGCCTTGCCGTCCAGCACGACCAGCCCGGTGACGCGCTCTCCCCACAGGTCGTCGGGAAGCCCGAATACGGCGCAGTCGGCAACGCCGGGGCATTTCAGGATGATCTCCTCGACTTCCGCGGCGTGGACGTTCTGGCCGCCGGTCACGATCATGTCCTTCTTGCGGCCGCGAATGGTCAGATAGCCCTCGTCGTCGATGCTGCCGAGGTCGCCGGTGTGAATCCAGCCGTTCCGGAAGGTCTCGGCCGATTTCTCGGCATTCTCGAAGTAGGCGGTGACGGCATTCGGCGAACGCCCGAGAATTTCACCGAGTTCGCCGGCTGCAACGGGGCGGCCCTCGGCATCGGCAATCCTGATCTCCGAGAACGCGATCGGCTTGCCCACCGAGTCCGGCCGCCGCTTGCGATCGTCGGGCGTGCTGACGACGAGCGCGCCGGTCTCCTGCATGCCGTAGTATTCGTAGAGATTGGGACAAAGCCTGGCGACGGTTTGCGCCCGGATGCTGTCGGGCAGGATCGAGCCCGCGAACACGATGGCCCTAATCGAGCCGAGGTCCTGGGGTGTCGTCGCCTGTGCCGGCAGCAGCATCGCCGCCATGGTCGGAACGAGGTTGAAGATGGTTACGCGTTCCGTCGCAATCAGGCGCAAAACCTCGTTCGGCTCGAAGTTCGCCAGCACGTTGGGAATGCCGTAGAGGATGGCGCCCGCGATCCAGGCGAATCCGACGCGTCCGAACGCCGGGAAAACCGTCATCGCCACGTCGCCGCGGGTCATGTCGAAACTCTGAAACATCGGGCCGAGCGTGCTGTTGTTGTATTGCGTCAGCACATAGGATTTCGGGAGGCCGGTGGTGCCCGAGGTCAGGTTGAAGTAGAACGGATCGGCTTCGTCGATCTCGATATCCGGTGGCTGGGGCGACGACGCCGCGAGCAGGGTCTCGTAATCGGAAGCGAAATCGATCTTGTCGCCGCCGAACTGAACTACATGCCGCAGCGTTTCTGCAGCCTGCTCCGCGATGGCGGCGAACTTACCCTCGTAGATCAGCCCGCTGGCCCCCATGGCGCGCATCAGTTCGCGCATTTCGGTGGCGGCCAGCCGATAGTTCAGTGGCAGGCCGATGATGCCGGTGCGCGCCAGGGCAAAATAGATCTCGACGATCTCGGCGCGGTTGGATGAGAGAAAAGCAACCACGCTGCCTTTCTTGAAACCCAGGACGAGCAGGGCCTGTGCCAGGCGATTGGCGCGCTCGTCCGTCTCGCGGAAACTGAAGCGCCGGTTGGTGCTCGAACAATAGAGTGCAGGCGCGTCCGGGAAGCGTATTGCTGATGTCGCAAGGATATTGCCAACCACCATTTTTCCGAGAGATCGGTTCATTTGAAGCGCTTCCCTTTGCTGCGGCGCAATTTTGCGCTCATTGTGTCGATGCGTGTTCCAGAGCGTTTTCGAGCGAAATGGACACCGGTTCGCGTGAAGAAAACGCGTCAAAATAAGAATGTCGAGATCGCTCAGCTCACACTGCGCTGCTGCTTCTCCCAAAACGGCGCCCGCAACTCGCGCTTGAGAATCTTGCCGGCGCCGGACAACGGCAGCGGCTTTTCGCTGATATCGACACTGCGCGGGCACTTGTAGCCAGCGATCAGGGTCTTGGTGAACTCGATCAGTTCGCCGGCCGTGATCTGCGCGCCGCTCTTGGTCACGACGACAGCATGCACCTGCTCGCCCCAGTGCTCATGCGGGATGCCGATCACGGCGCACTGCGCCACCGCGGGATGGCGGGCGACAGCGTTCTCGACCTCGATCGAGTAGACATTCTCGCCGCCGGAAATGATCATGTCCTTGACCCGGTCGACCACATAGATGAAGCCGTCGTCGTCCATGTAGCCGCCGTCGCCGGTGTGCATCCAGCCGTCGACCACGGCGCGGGCGGTTTCCTCCGGCCGCTCCCAGTAACCCATCATCACATTGTCGCCGCGCACGATGATCTCGCCGACGGTGCCGTTGGCGACGGGCTTGTCCTCGGGGTCGACAATGCGCACCTCGCAGCCGAGGGTGGCGCGCCCGGCGCCGCGGTGGCGGCCCTTGGTGCGGCTCTCGCCAATGTGATCTTTCCAGTGCAGCAGCGTGGCGATCGGCGACAGTTCGGTCATGCCGTAGGCCTGGGTGAATTTCACATGTGGCAATGCCGCGGAGGCACGGTCGAGCACAGCCTCGCTGATCGGCGAGGCGCCGTAGGAGATGCGCTTGAGCGCGGACAGGTCGTAGGAGCCGATCGCCGGATGATCGACGAACATCTGGATCATGGTTGGGACCAGCAGCACGTCGCTGACCCGTTCGGTCTGAATCGCCGCCATCACCCCTTCCGGCGTGAAGCTCTGGATCATCACATTGGATCCTCCGCTCAACATCAGCGCATACATCGCCGCCCCGTTGGCGAGGTGGAACATCGGCGCGGCGTGCAGATAGGTCGGATTCTCCGAGAACATGTTTTCGCCGAGCGCGTTCAGCGCATTGGCCATCAGGTTGCCATGGCTGAGCATCACGCCCTTCGAGCGGCCCGTGGTGCCGCCGGTGTAGAAGATGCCGGCGAGATCAGCCGCGGTCCGCATCGCATCCGGGATCGGTTCGCTGCGCGCCAGCAGCGCCTCGTAGTTCTCGATTTCGGGCGGAGTCTCGCCGTCGTCGGCATAGACCAGCTTGAGGCCGGGAACGGCCTTGGCGAGCGCAGTGCCCGTCGCGGCAAAAGCCTTGTCGACAACCAGAATGCCGGCGCGACAATCGCGCAGGGCATCCTCGTTCTCGATTCCACTCCAGCGGATGTTGAGCGGCACGATCACTGTGCCGGCCCAGGCGGTCGCGAGATAGAGCTCGAGATAACGATCCGAATTCAATGACAGGACGGCTATCCGGTCGCCATTTCCCGCACCGAGCGAGCGAAGCCCGCCGGCAAGCCGCTGAGCGCGCTCCCCGATCTCGCGCCAGGTCCGCCGCCGGCTGCCGCAGACCGTCGCGAGGCCGTGGGGGTTGATCTGCAAAGCCCGTCTCAGGCCGTGGGTGACATTCATCCTGGTCCTCCTCCCTGATTGTTTCCTGGTGGCGGGCGCTTTCAGCGCCTCTGTTGTTTGTCTCGACGATTTTGTCGTGGCTATTTCGCCTTCGTTGTTTTTGTCCTGGCTGACTTTGGCCTGGTTGTTTTTGTTTCGGACGGTTCTGTCCGGCTTGCTTTCATAGCAAGCCCTTCCGTCAGCCGGAGGGTGAATTCATCGGCGACGGCCTGCGGCGAAAGCGCGCCGTCATGCCGATACCAGTGCCCGATCCAGTTCAGCGATCCGGCGATGGCGAAGGCCGCGAGCTTGGCGTCGCAGGGCTTGATCGAGCCGTCGGCGATGCCGTCGGTGATGTAGCTGCGAAAGGTCGCATCGATATCCCGTTTGGCGGCGCGGACCGTCTTGCTGTTTTTATCGGTGAGATCGCGGACGTCGAAGCGCACCAGGCTGGCGCCGAAATCGGTTGCCATCATTTCCCCGTAAGCGCGCGTCAGCCTGCGCAGCTTGTCGAGGCCGTTGCCGTCGCCGGCATTGATCGCCGCGATGCACTCATCGACGCGCTCCTGCCCCACCGCCCAGCACTCGAACAGGATCTCGTCCTTGCCGCCAAAGTAGTTGTAGAGCGCGGGCTTGGTGATGTTCAGCCGCTCGGCGACGTCGTTGAGGGTGGCGCGATGGTAGCCCTGCTCGAGGAACACCTGCACCGCGGTGCGCAGCACGGCTTCGCGCTTTTCATCGCGTGCGCGGCGGCGGCTTTCGAACGGGAGCCAGGGGGAGGGCTCGGCGGGGGCGCGGGTGTCCATATGAAATTCGCCTGGGTCGGATTGACTCGCTGGATCGGTCCGTATATTACCCATGGGTAAGAAAAAGTCCAATGGGTAATTTATGGGAGGATCTCGGATGTCGTCTCAGGTCTATGTCGCCGGTGTCGGGATGATCCCGTTCGCCAAGCCGGGGAACAGCGCGCCGTATCATGTGATGGGGGCGGAGGCGACCAAGCTCGCGCTCGCGGACGCCGGCCTTGATTACAGCGCGGTCGAGCAGGCCTATGTCGGTTACGTCTATGGCGACTCCACCTGCGGGCAGCGCGCCCTCTACCCGGTCGGGATGAGCGGCATCCCCATCATCAACGTCAACAACAACTGTTCCACCGGTTCGACCGCGCTGTTCATGGCGCGGCAGGCGATCGCCTCCGGTGCGGTCGATTGCGTACTTGCGCTCGGCTTCGAGCAGATGAAGCCCGGTGCGCTCGGCGCGGTGTTCACTGATCGTCCCAGCGCCTTCGATGAGTTCGATGCCGCCGCCGACAAGCTGGTCGACGCGGCCGGCATTCCGCTGGCGCTGCGTTATTTTGGCGGCGCCGGCCTCAGCCATATGAAGAAGTACGGCACGCCGCTGACATCCTTCGCCAAGGTGCGCGCCAAGGCCAGCCGTCATGCCGTGAAGAATCCGCTGGCGCTGTTCCGCAAGGAGGTGTCCGCCGACGACGTGATGAACGACCAGGTGATCTGGCCGGGTGTCATGACCCGCCTGATGGCGTGTCCGCCCACCTGCGGCGGCGCGGCCGCGCTGCTGGTCTCGGACAAGTTCGCCAGCAAGCATGGGCTGCGCAAGGATGTGCGGATCGCGGCGCAAGCCATGACCACCGATACCGCATCGACCTTCGGCGCCGGCGACATGATGCAGGTGGTCGGCTACGACATGACGCACGCGGCCGCGACCAAGGTTTACGAGGCGGCGGGCATCGGTCCGGAAGACCTCGATGTGGTCGAGCTGCATGATTGTTTCGCGCACAACGAGCTGATCACCTATGAGGGGCTCGGCTTATGCCCCGAGGGTGGCGCCGAGCGTTTCATCGATGATGGCGACAACACCTATGGCGGCCGGATCGTGACCAATCCGTCCGGCGGACTGCTGTCGAAAGGGCATCCGCTTGGCGCGACGGGGCTGGCGCAATGCTACGAACTGACGCGCCAGTTGCGGGGAACCGCAGCGGCGACCCAGGTCGAAGGCGCAAGGCTGGCGCTGCAGCACAATCTCGGCCTTGGCGGTGCCTGCGTCGTCACGCTGTACGAACGCGCTTGAGGGGGTAACGATGGTCGATCAATCCGCCGTCGGGCGAACCTTTACACCGGTCACTGCGTGCGTTGAGCCGGGACGCCTGCGCTATTTCTTCAACACGCTGGGCGAGAAAAACCCGGTCTATCGCGACACCGAGGCCGCGCGTGCCACGGGTCTGGCCGCGGTGCCGATCCCGCCGACCTATCTGTTCTGTCTGGAGATGATGGATAACGACAAGCCGTTCGAGTTCCTCAAGATGCTGAACATCGATCTGGCGCGGGTGCTGCACGGCGAGCAGAGTTTTGTCTATCACGCGCCGGTGGTGGTCGGCGATACGCTGACATTCCAGTCGCGTGTGGCCAGCGTCACCGACAAGAAGGGTGGGGCGATGACATTGATCCTGGTTCAGACGGCGGTGACCAACCAGCACGGCGCCCATGTCGCCGATACCGCGCGGACGATCGTGGTGCGCAATGAGGTGGCGGCATGAGCACGAGCACCCCGACCGTTGGCGATCGTATCGTCCACAAAACCTTCCCACCGATCAGCCGGCACACCCTCGCGCTCTATTGCGGCGCATCGGGGGATCACAATCCGATGCATGTCGACATCGATTTCGCCAAGGCGGCGGGTTTCCCCGATGTGTTCAGTCACGGCATGCTGGTGATGGGCTATCTCGGGCAGGCGCTGACCGACGCTGTCTCGTCGTCCCGCATCCGCGCGTTCTCGACGCGGTTCGCCGCCATCACCCAGCTCGGCGCGCAACTGACCTGCGAAGGACATGTGACCGAACTGCTCGAGGAGAAGGGCGAGCGACGGGCGCGGCTGACGCTGACGACCAAGGACGAAAAGGGCGAGGTCAAGCTCGCCGGTGAGGCGATTGTTGCGCTCTGAACGCGTAGTCCGGATCACAGTAAACAAGGATACACCATGACAAAACTCGCAGGAAAAGTTGCTCTTGTCTCCGGATCTGGCCGCGGTATCGGCCGTTCCATTGCGCTCAAGCTCGCCAGCGAAGGCGCGAGGGTCGTGATCAACGATCTCGATGCGGCGCCGGGCGATGCGGTGGTTGCCGAGATCAAGGCGGCCGGCGGTGACGCGGTTGCCGTCAATGGCAGCGTGTCCGAGCCCGGCTTCGCGGATCGTTTTGTCGGCGCCGCGGTCGAAAAATTCGGCGGCCTCGACATCATCATCAACAACGCCGGCTACACCTGGGATGCGACCATCCAGAAGATGACCGACGAGCAGTTCCAGGCCATGCTCGACGTTCATCTGGTCGCGCCGTTCCGTATCCTGCGCGCGGCCGCCGAGCCAATCCGGATTTTTGCCAAGAAGGAAGCCGAGGCCGGCAAGGAGGTGTTCCGCAAGGTGGTCAACATCTCCTCGATCGCCGGACTCTACGGCAATGCCGGGCAGGCGAGCTATTCGTCGGCCAAGGCCTCGCTGGTCGGCCTGACGCGGACGCTGTGCAAGGAGTGGGGTCGTTACAAGGTCAATGTCAATTGCGTCGCCTTCGGCCTGATCAACACCCGCCTGACCCAGCCGATCGAAGCGCAGCAGAAAACCATCGATGTCGCCGGGCGCGACATCAAGGTCGGCGTGCAGCCGCAGATGCTCGACGCCATGGCGCGGATGATTCCGCTGGGGCGTGGCGGCACGCCGGAAGAGGCGGCGGACGCGGTTTATCTGTTCTGCAGCCCTGAATCGAACTACATCAGTGGTCAGGTCGTCGTCTGCGGCGGCGGGCTCATTATTTAGCGAGCGACGCGTCAAGTTATCCGTCATCCTGAGGTGCGAGCGCAGCGAGCCTCGAAGGATGCATGGCCCGGGCCGCCGTCCTTCGAGGGCCGTGCTGCGCACGGCCACCTCAGGATGACGGGTTGGGCAAATGCTTCTTATCGTGATTGTCTAAAGTGAGGTCCCCCATGCAGTATCGCTCATCCTGGATGACCGAGGAACTGGACGTGTTTCGCGACCAGTTCCGGAAATTCCTGGCCAAGGACCTGGCGCCGCACGCCGAAACATGGCGCAAGCAGAAGGTGGTGGATCGCTCGGCCTGGCGGTCGCTGGGCGAGATGGGCGCGCTGCTGCCGAGCGTGCCGGAAGAATATGGCGGTCTCGGCGCGAGCTTCGCCTATGACGCCGCGGTGTTCGAGGACCTGGAGAGCATCGTCCCCGAACTGAACAACGGTGTCACCGTCAGCAGTGGCATTGTTGCGCATTACATCCTGAAGTACGGCTCCGACGAGCAGAAACGCCGCTGGCTGCCCGGCATGGCGCGCGGCGAGCTGATCGGCGCGATCGCCATGACCGAACCCGGCACCGGCTCGGACCTGCAGAGCGTGCGTACGTCGGCGCGCAAGCAGGGCAACAATTACGTTATCAACGGCCAGAAGACCTTCATCACCAACGGCCAGACCGCGGACCTGATCATCGTCGTCGCCCGCACCGGCGGCGCTGGCGCCAAGGGCTTGTCGCTGATCGTGTTGGAGACCAGGGACAACGCCGGCTTTCGGCGTGGCCGCAACCTCGACAAGATCGGCCTTGCCGCCGCCGACACCTCCGAACTGTTCTTCGAGGATGCGGTGGCGCCGCCGGAAAACCTGCTCGGCGCCGAGGAAGGCCAGGGCTTTGTACAACTGATGCAGCAACTGCCACAGGAGCGGCTGATCATCGCGATCGGCGCGGTTGCGGCGATGGAGCGCGCGGTGAAGCTGACCGCCGACTACACCCGGGAGCGCCAGGCGTTCGGCAAGCCGATCCTCGAATTCCAGAACACGGCCTTTACGCTGGCCGAGCGCAAGACCGAAGCGATGATTGCGCGGGTGTTCGTCGATTTCTGCATCGAGCGGCTGATCGCAGGCGATCTCGACGCGGTGACGGCCTCGATGGCGAAATGGTGGACCACCCAGAAGCAGGTGGAGACCATCGACGATTGCCTGCAACTGCACGGCGGCTACGGCTACATGCAGGAATATCCAATCGGGCGCATGTTCGTCGATTCCCGGATCCAGAAGATCTATGGCGGCACCAACGAAATCATGAAAGTGCTGATTGCACGTTCGTTGTAACAGGAGCGATATCCATGCCGATGGCCCTTTCGGAGCGACGCGGACCGATCGTCATCCTCACGCTGAACAATCCCGAGCAATACAATGCGCTCGGCGGCTCGCTGCTGGATGAGTTGAAGGCTGCGCTCGATGCCGCGCTGGCGGATAAAACCGTGCGCGCCATCGTGCTGACCGGCGCCGGCAAGGGCTTCTGCTCCGGCGCGCAACTGATCGGCGGCAACACCTTCGAGTCCGGTGCGAAAGTGGAATCGCTGCTGCGCGATCGGGTCAGCCCGCTGATCGAAAAGCTGCGGGCGTCGCCGGTGCCGATCGTGGTTGCCGTCAACGGGCCGGCCGCGGGCGCCGGCGTCGGCATTGCGCTCGCCGGCGATATCGTCATCGCCGCGCGTTCGGCGAAGTTCGTGCTCAGCTTCGTCCGGCTTGGCGCCGCGCTCGATGCCGGCACCTCGCTGTTCCTGCAACGCTCCATCGGCGTCGCGCGGGCACGCGCGCTGGCGCTGCTTGGCGAACCGCTGAGCGCGGAGATGGCGGAGCAATGGGGTCTGATCTGGAAGGTGGTCGATGACGAGGCGCTGCTCAACGACGCGCTGGCGATTGCGCAAAAGCTCGCCGATGGACCGCCGATCAGTCTCGGCCTGATCAAGAACCAGGTCGAAGCGGCCTGGAGCTCGACGCTCTCCGCGGCGCTGGACCACGAGGCCTCCTCGCAGGGGCGGGCCTTTGTCACGGAGGATCTGCGCGAGGGTGCAGCGGCATTTGTCGAGAAGCGCCCGGCGCGCTTTACCGGGCGATAACGCGGGACAGTGCGCTCGGGCAGGTGCGAGGCCCCTCTCGTCGAGGAGAATAATGTTTCTCTGAGGTAATATTTTGTAGGATAGAACAGTCGTCGTTTTCCTTCGCCCGAGGACAAACGTCTTATTTCCCCCGGCTCATGGACCGCAACAGCCCCCTCGCATATTTACAAGCTATTGCAATAGCTTAACGCACATTGGCGGGCGACATCGTGGCGGCTCCAGCAATCCCTGTGATCTATTTCGGCCTTCTGATCGGCCTCGTGTTCGGCTCAGTCGGGCTGCTGTCCGGCTTTTGTCTGAACAGCAGTGTCAGGGACTGGCTGCAGAACCATGACGGGCGCCGGATCCGCAGCTTCGCGCTGGCGATGGCGCTGGCCATTCTGTCGACCCAGCTGTTGTCGGCGACCGGTTTTGTCGATCTCACCAAGACGATTTATCTGCAACCGCAATTCTCCGCCCCGCTGATGTTCCTCGGCGGTGCGCTGTTCGGCTACGGCATGATCCTGGCCAATGGCTGCGCCTCGCGCGCGCTGGTGCTGCTCGGGCGCGGCAACCTGCGTTCGCTGGTGGTGGTGATGGTCATTGCCGTGACGGCGCAGATGACGCTCAAGGGCCTGCTCGCGCCGCTGCGCATTCCCTTGCTGCAATGGTCGCAGGCGACGCCCGCGTTCAATTCGATTCCGGCGATGATCGAACATGCAGGTCTCAGCGAGCCGGTCACGCATCTGGTGGCCGCACTGATCGTTGCCGTGCCGCTGCTGGTGTTTGCGTTCTCCTATGCGCCGTTCCGCCGCGACACCACCCAGATCGGCGCTGGCCTTGCCATGGGCGCACTGGTTGCGGCCGGCTGGTTCGCCACCGGCTACCTCGGCGCCGACGATTTCAATCCCGTGCCGGTGACCTCGCTGACGTTTGTCGCGCCACTGGCCGACAGCTTGCAATACGCCATGCTGTCCACGGGCCTGACCATGAATTTCGGCATTTCGCTGGTAGCTGGCGTAGTGCTGGGAAGTTTCATCACCGCGGCGCTGACCAAAGGCTACCGTGTCGAAGGTTATACCTCGGCGAACCACATGCTGCGCTCGGTCGCCGGCGCGGGGCTGATGGGCTGCGGCGGCGCGCTCGCCTATGGCTGTTCGGTCGGCCAGGGCCTGACCGGCATCTCGACCCTGGCGATCGGCTCGTTCGTGGCGGTGGCCGGCATCCTGGTCGGTGCGTTCGCCGGCCTGCGTGGCCGCCTGCGCGTGCCGGCGCTGCAGCCGACGTCGGTTTAACTTCAGAGCAGCTCACGCCCACGAGGATACGTCAGTAAGTCTTCGCTCTGGTCTCGGCAGCGGTCAGGCCCGGAGAACGTCGCCTTACTGCAGCCCTCTCATCGAGAGGACGATCGCGTCGGCGCCGGCTTTGCGATCCTCTGCGATTGCCCGATACTCCGCCGACTCGCGAAACGCCTGGGCGGAGGCTTCGTCGGGGAAGGCCATGATCACCACCTTGTCACGCTCCCAGGCGCCTTCGAGCACCACCGGCCGTTCGTCCGCAACCAGCAGCTTGCCGTTGAATGCCCTGAACACGTCGGCGAAACGCGCCTGATAGCGGTCGTACAGCTCGCGGCGTGTGAATTTGAGTTGGGCGATGATATAGACGGTCATGGGTGTCCCTGTTTACGGTTGCTGCGTGTTCGTTAGTGGTTTCGCTCGCTGGCAAGGAAGCCGTCGAGGCGTCCGGCGTTCTGGATCGTGATGCGCCCGCGGCTCTTGGAGATCAGCCCGAGCCGTTCGAACTGCGACAGTGCGATTGCGACCCAGCTGCGGCTGACGCCGACCATCTTGGCGAGGTCTTCCTGTGTCAGCCCCACCACGTGCAGGCGCTGCTGCGTGGCATCGCTCTCGTCCGGCCGCGCCAGCGATTTCAGGATGGTGCCGAGCCGCACCGAGGCGCTGTCCAGCGCCAGCGGCCCGCTACGCTCGATGCTCTCGATCGAGAGAATCGCCAAGAGCCGCGTGATGTTCCAGTGAAAGCGCGGGATCGCCTGCAGGCAGTGCAGGAAATCGTCGCGGGTCATGATCGATGCGGTGGCCGGCTCCAGCGCCTGGGCCGAGAGGATGCGCGGCTGACCGGTGACGGTCGCCGCCAGTCCCAGGATGGCGCCGGGCACACAGACGCCGAAGGTGAATTCTTCGCCATTGTCCAGCGTCTGGAATAGCCGGACCTGTCCTTCGGTGACCAGGAGCAGCGTATCGCTCGGCTCACCCTGATCGAACAGGATGGCGCGGGGATCGTAGGAGATCGCGCGCATGCGATCGAGGATCGTCTGCCGCTGCGCGGCGTCGAGCCCATCGGTCGCGATGCTCCATTTCGGCGACAGCGCCCGGGCCTGCGCGAACAATTCGGTGGTCGCCGTCACGTGAGATCTCCCGTTGTTTCCGCGTCGAACGCTGCTGCGTCCAACGCTAGATCAAGTCGACGAAATTCTCTGTTAAGTAGTCGGCATTCGGCCATGGCTGACAGCTCTGCGTTCTCATGAAGGCCCGGGGTTGGGAGCGGTCGCCGGCGTTTACCAGTTCATTCGGGGTTCAGTTTTCGACCGATAGCTTCTGCCGGGGCGGCTCAGGAAAGGACTCATCATGCTCACACGATCGTTTTTGGTTGCGACCGGTCTTGCCGCTGTCATGGTCGGAGCGGCGAACATGCCGGCACGTGCACAAAGCAACGCCGAAGCCGAAATCATCGGCTTCCATCAACTCTGCGACAAGGGTGACCGGCGGGCCTGCGTCCGGTTCGGGATTCTGCTTGGGCGCAACGAGCAGCGCCATGCCGATTGGCGCAGGGCGCATGCGGAATGGTTCTGGTGGGAAAGATAAGGGATCGCCGCGCCGGCGGTCGAGGCCGAATGACACGAAACAGCCCCGTCCGCGGCACCGCCGGACGGGGTTTTCATTTCCTGAACTGTGCGCCTTCCAGCTCGATGTAGATCCGGTAGGCGTTGCCGCGGTTGTTGTTGTCGAACGCCGGGAAATTCTTGTACTTCGACCAGTCGGTTGCCGCATAAGCGGTATCGAAGTCGGTCCAGTTTTCCACCGCCTTGCCCATCGCTTCGCGCACATAGGCGATGTAATCGTGGGTGAAGGCGATGGCTTCCTTGGCGGCAGCCGAGGGCTTGCCGTGGCCGGGAATGATGAAGGTCGGCTCCAGCGCCAGCACCTCATCCAGCGCCTTGAGCCATTGCCCGGTGTCGACGTCGTCGCCATTCATGAACGGGATGCGGCCGTTCTGCACGATGTCGCCCGCAAATAGCACGCCGTCGGGCTGCACCATCATCATGATGTCGCTGCCGGAGTGCGCGGGCCCCGCCGACAGAAGCGAGAAACGTTTTCCGCCAAGCGACAGGGATGCGCGCTTGTCGAACGTGATGTCGGGCGGCACCACGCGCGTATCCTTGTCGACCCACGGGAACAGCGCGCCGCGGCGCTGGTCGAGGCGCTGGCTGGCGCGCTCGTCCGCGGTCTCCTCGTTCTCCTTGTATTCGGTGGCGCGTTCCTGCGCGATGATCTCGGCCGGGGAATGATCTTTGAAGGCCTGCAAGCCGTAGATGTGGTCGGCGTGATAGTGGCTGACCACAACAAAAAGGATCGGCTTGTCGGTGTGCTTGCGGATGTCGTTGAGCAGGGCGAAGCCGAGGCTCGGGGTGCCCAGCGCGTCGAAGACGATCACGCCGCTGTCGGTGATGACATAGCCGGCGTTCGATGTATTGCCCTCGTTGGCGCTGCCCGGCACCCCCGGATTTCCGATGCTGTAGTAGATCGGCTTGTCCGGGACCTGCTGGATATCCAGCGGCATCGTCAGCGGTGCGTAGGTCGCGGCCGGTTCGGACAGCGCTGGATCGGGAACGAGCGCCGCGGCGAGAAGAGCGACCAGCGCGGAGGCAACACGCGGCGTCATGCGATGTCGTCGCAATAGAGTTTCTTCAGCACCTTGATCAGCTTGCCGACGCGCGGATCGGCGATGCGGTAGTAGACGTGCTGGGAATCGCGGCGGAATGTAACCAGACCATCCTCGCGCAGCTTGGTCAGATGCTGCGACAGCGCCGACTGGCTGAGATCGACCGCCTCGACCAGTTCGCCGACATTCATCTCCTTGCGCATCATCAGGTAGCACAGGATCAGCAGCCGCTTGGCGTTGCCGAGCAGGCTGAGCAGCCGGGAGACCTCGGCGGCCTGCTGCTCCAGCAGTTGCCGCTCCGCATCCTGCGCCTTTGCGCGGCTGGTCTGGGTGTCCATGAAACGGTCCGGTTTGCTGCGGTGCGGCGGTGACGGATTGATGTATGTTAGCTTCCACTACTTTAGCATTGACTAATTTAGCAGTCACGGATACGCGAGAGACAAACATTCCAAATAACCTGCCGATCGAAAAAGATTGCAGTCGAGGGGAGCGAAGTGCAGAGCAAATTTTGGCGCGGGCTGACGGCGATGTCCAGCGATACCCCCGGTGGGGCGGTGCGCGTGGTCGGCCGTCGTTCGCTGCTTCGGGCCTCCGGCGCGCTTGCGGCCAGCATGCTGGTGCGCGGCAGCGCACATGCGGAAGACGCCGCGCCGCCCGCGGATCATCCCTGGTCGCAGTCGCTGGGGGCCGGCGTGGTCGATCGCCCCTATGGCAAGCCGGCGGATGCGGAAGCCGGCGTCATCCGTCGCAATGTGCCGTGGCTGACGGCCGGCACGGAATCCTCCATCAGCTTTTCGCCGCTGCAGGACCTGCATGGCATCATCACCCCGAACGGGCTGTTCTTCGAGCGCTATCACGCGGGCCGTCCGGATGTGGATGCCGCGCAGCATCGGCTGATGATCCACGGCCTGGTGGAGCGGCCGCTGATCCTGACCATGAAGGATATCCTGCGCTTCCCGTCGACGTCGCGGATCCACTTCATCGAATGCCCCGCCAATGGCGGCATGGAATGGCGCGCGGCGCAGCTCAATTCGCTGCAGTTCACGCACGGCATGGTCAGCTGCGCGGAATGGACCGGGGTGAAGCTGTCGACGCTGCTGCAGGAAGTCGGGCTGAAGAAGGACGCCAAGTGGGTGCTGGTCGAGGGCGCCGACGGCGCGCACATGAATCGCAGCCTGCCGCTGGAGAAATGTCTCGACGACTGCCTGGTGGTCTATGCGCAGAACGGCGAAGCGCTGCGACCCGAGCAAGGCTATCCGCTGCGCCTGGTGGTGCCGGGCTGGGAGGGCAATGTCAGCATCAAGTGGCTGCGCCGCATCAAGGTCGGCGACAAGCCCTGGTACACGCGCGAGGAGACGTCGAAATACACCGATCTGATGCCGGACGGAAAATCCCGCGGCTTCACCTGGGCGATCGACGCCAAATCCGTCATCACGTTTCCCTGCCCCGAAAAACCGCTTGCGGGGCCGGGACTCTATGAAATCCGCGGCCTGGCGTGGACCGGCAGCGGCAAGGTGAGGGAGGTGCATGTCTCCACCGACGGTGGCGCCAACTGGCGCAAGGCCGAGCTGAAGGAGCCGGTGCTGTCCAAGGCGCTGACACGCTTCACGCTGCCGTGGTCATGGGACGGTGGGCCGGCCCTGCTGGAATCGCGGGTGATCGACGAGACCGGTTATGTGCAGCCGACGATTTCGCAATTGCGAAAAATCCGCGGCACCAATTCCGTCTACCACAACAATTCAATCCAGACCTGGCAGGTCAAGGCCGACGGGAGCATTTTCGATGTTCAGACCGGCTGATTGGCGCGTTTTGCTGCTCGCGGCCTGCGCCCTCATGGCTGCCATCGGTGCGGTGCGGGCTGGCGAGCGGCAGCCGTTCGGCTACGGCACGCCCGCGACGGCCGCGCAGATCGCCGGATGGGACATCGATGCCCGTGGCGACGACGGTGCGGGGCTGCCGCCGGGCAAGGGCGACGTGGCGCGCGGTACCGAGGTGTTCGCGGATCAATGCGCAGCCTGCCACGGCACCTTCGGCGAAGGCGAGGGCCGGTTTCCGAAGCTCGTCGGCGGCAAGGGAACGTTGACCGGCGACAGGCCGGAGCCCACAGTCGGCAGCTATTGGCCCTTTGCAGTGACGTTATGGGACTATATTAACCGCGCCATGCCGATGCCCTCGCCACATACGCTTCCGACCGATGACGTCTATGCGCTGACAGCGTATATCCTGAACCTGAATGACATTGTTCCGGACGATTTCGTCGCCAACAAGGACAGCCTTCCCAAGGTGAAGATGCCGAACCATGACAGCTTCAGCTGGGTCGATCCGCGTCCCGATGCGGTGAACAAGCCGTGCATGAGCAAGTGCGTCGATCCCAAGGCC
Organism: Hyphomicrobiales bacterium; assembly: GCA_041424235.1. Classification (GTDB taxonomy): domain Bacteria; phylum Pseudomonadota; class Alphaproteobacteria; order Rhizobiales; family Xanthobacteraceae; genus Bradyrhizobium_A. Next base: position 60,220 of record JBGMOD010000274.1, on the reverse strand, counting down.
ATCCAGATCGTGTCGACCGCAGAGGGTAAGAACCTGACCCCGCGCACCACCGGTCCGCTCGACGATATGCAGCCAAAATGAATTTTCGAGAGCGTTTTCGAGCGAAGTGGATACCGGTTCGCGTCAAGAAAACGCGTCAAAACAAGAATCTAGAGCCCCGTTCCGATTCTATCGGAATGGGACTCTAGGCAAGCAACAAGGTTTCTGCGAATGATACGTGTTCGACATATCGTCCTTGTGTCCGGCCTGCTTGCGAGCGGCGTGGCGCAGGCCCAGTCGCAGGCGCCGGCCTCGTCGGTCCCCTCCTGGGTGCAGACCTCCGCGGCCGAAGGCCGCGCCATCGCGTTCGACCGCGGCAAGGGCAACTGCTTGACCTGCCACGAGATCAAGGGCGGCGATCTGCCCGGCACCATCGGCCCGCCGCTCAGCGACATGAAAGCGCGCTTTCCCGATCGCAACGAACTGATCGGCATTGTCAGCGATGAGACCAAACGCAATCCGCAAACCGTGATGCCGCCGTTCGGGCGCAACCTGATTTTGAATGAGAAAGAGATTTCGGCGGTGGTCGAATTTCTCTACACCCTTTGAAGAAGTTCCGGGAGGACCAGACCATGGAGACGTTGTTGAAAAGCAAGGCGTCGCGTCGCGGCGTGCTGCGCGGCATGGCGCTCGCCGCCATTGTCGGCGCGGGGCTGAATGCGCTGCGCACCGTCGCCGCCTTCGCCGCCGATGCAGCGGGCTGGCCGGCCGATGCGTTCAAGCAGAAGTCGGAGGCCGACACGCTGAAGGCCTTGTACGGCAAGGCGGCCGAGGCTTCCGACAAGGTCAAGCTCGATGCGCCGGAGATTGCCGAGAACGGCGCAGTGGTGCCGATCAGCGTCTCGACCACGCTGCCGAACGTGACGTCGATCTCGATCATGGTCGCGGAAAATCCGAACGCGCTGGCGGCGTCGTACAAGATCCCCGAAGGCACCACGCCGTCGGTCTCGAACCGGCTGAAGATGGCCAAGACCAGCAACGTGGTTGCGGTCGTGGAATCCGGCGGCAAGCTCTACAGCGCGTCCAAGGAAGTCAAAGTCACTGTCGGCGGCTGCGGCGGCTGAGATAAAGGAAACCCATCATGGCATCGACAATTCGCGTTCGCGCCACCGCAGGCACCGACACCACGGAAGTCCAGGCGCTGATCCAGCATCCGATGGATTCCGGCTTCGTCAAGGATGCAGCCGGCGCGCTGATCCCGCCGCATCACATCGAAACCGTCACCTTCGAGACCGGCGGCAAAGTGGTGTTCACCGCGCTGTGGGGACCGGCCGTCTCCAAGGATCCGTTCGTGAAATTCTCCTTCAAGGGCGGCGCCAAGGGTGGCGATCTCAAGATCACCTGGATCGACAACAAGGGCGCCACGGATTCGCTGACCGCGAAGATCGGGTAGTGGGTGGATAAACGAGCATTTCCGCGTCATTCCGGAAGCCGCGCAGCGGCTATCCGGAATCTCGAAGGAGATGTCGAGTAGAGAGATCGAGATTCCGGGTTTGTCGCTTTCGCGGCGCCCCGGAATGACGGAATCAACGAGAACGGTGGCCTGGGGGACGTGGAATGCAGCGCAACGCCGTGAGGTTTGCATCGAAAATCGCCATGCTGGTCGTGGCAGCGGTGACGCTTGTCGCGCCCCCGTCCCTCGCGCTCGATGCCTCGACGCCCGAGCAGGACTTCAAGATATTCCGCGACTACTTCGTCAAGAAGTTCCCGAAAGTGCCGCTGGAGGATTTCGTCAACGGCCCGTATTCGATGAACGAGGACATGCGCAAGCAGTGGATCGAGAAGGAGGACTTTCCGCCCTATGATTTCGCTGTCGACCGCGGCAAGGAGCTGATGGCGGCGCTGTTCAAGAACGGCAAGACGCTGGCCGATTGTTTTCCCAACAAGGGTCTCGGCATCCGCCAGGATTATCCTTACTTCGACACCGACAAGGGCGAGGTGATCACGCTGGAGCTCGCGGTCAACCGCTGCCTCGAGGCCAATGGCGAGAAGCCGTATTCCTATGTGAAGGACGACATGGCCGCGGTCACCGCCTATATGGCGCTGACCTCCCGCGGCAAGCCGATGGACATCAAGATCCCGGCCGATCCGCGTGCGCGGCAGGCCTACGAGGCGGGCAAGCAGTACTTCTACACCCGCCGCGGGCAATTGAATTTCTCCTGCGCCAGCTGCCACATCCAAAGCCCGGGTGAGCGGATCCGCGCCGAGGTGCTGGCGCCGGCGCTCGGCATTCTCAACGCGATGCCGATCTATCGCTCCGAGTGGGGCGGCATGGGCACCATCAGCCGTCGGTTCACCACTTGCAACAGCCAGACCCGCGCGACCCCGCTGGAGCCGCAGGATCCCGAATATCGCAATCTCGAATACTATTTGTCGTACCTGAGCAACGGGCTGCCGATCTCCGGCCCCGGCGCGCGGCCATGAGGAGAACCATCATGCGCCAGCTCTTCAAACGCGATCTTGTCATTTCCGTTCTGATGCTCGCTGCGATCGGTGGCGGCCTCGCTCATGCGCAGGCGCCCGACGCCGCCTTCAAGGCCGCGCTGGCGGAGGCCGATGCCGCCAACAAGCGCGCCGGCGAGTTGCGCAATCAATGGCTGCCAACCGGAGCCGCGCTTGCGGCCGCCCGCAAGGCGGGCGAGGCCGGCGAGTTCGACAAGGCGACCCGGCTTGCGCAGGACGCCAAGGCATTGGCCGAGGCCTCGATCGCACAGTCGCTGCGCGAAAAGGATGCGTGGCGGGATTCCGAGCTGCGGTAGCCGGTGCATTCATGATCGTCATGGCCGGGCTTGTTCCGGCCATCCACGTCTTGCTTTTCGGCAGTGCTGCAAGCCCTGCACAAGGCCGGGCATGACGCAGAAAAAATCAAAGGCGCTTCAGCGTGATGAGAGCAGGAAACCCATGCCATTCCACCGACGCGACCTCCTGAAGCTGGCGCTGGCGGCGCCCGCCGTCCTCGGCCTGCCGCGCATCGGCGCGGCGGCGGAAGGCGAGGCCATGTACGACCTCGCGCCGTTCGGCAACGCACGCGTGCTGCACATGACCGACACCCATGCGCAGCTGCAGCCGGTGCATTTTCGCGAGCCGAGCATCAATATCGGCATCGGCGCCATGAGCGGCCGGCCGCCGCATCTGGTGGGAGAGGCGTTTCTCAAGCAGTTCGGCGTGGCGCGCGACAGCGCTGAGGCCCATGCCTTCACATTCCTCGACTTCGAGCGCGACGCCAAACGTTATGGCCGTTTGGGTGGCTTTGCCCACCTCAAGACGCTGGTCGACAAGCTGCGCGCCGCGGTGCAGCCAGGCCGCTCCGTTCTGCTCGACGGCGGTGATCTCTGGCAGGGCAGCGGGCTCGCCAACGCCATGCAGGGCGCCGACATGGTGGCAGCCGCCAACCTGCTCGGCATCGACGCCATGACCGGGCACTGGGAATTCACCTACGGCGAGGACGTGCTGCGCAAGAACCTGCGTGAGTTCAAGGGTGAATTCCTGGCGCAGAATGTGTTCCTCACCGAGGAGGCCGCCTTCAACGATGCCGAGGCCTTCGACAAGGCGTCCGGGCGCGTGTTCAAGCCCTACACCATCAAGCCATTCGGCGACTATCGATTGGCTGTCATCGGCCAGGCATTCCCCTATGTGCCGATCGCGCATCCCAAACGGTTCGTGCCGGACTGGACCTTCGGCGTGCGCGACGACGAATTGCAGAAGCTGGTCACCCATCTGCGCGGCACCGAGAAGGTCGACGCCGTGGTGCTGCTGTCGCACAACGGCATGGATGTCGATCTCAAGCTCGCCAGCCGTGTCAGCGGCATCGATGTCATTCTCGGCGGCCACACCCACGATGCGGTGCCTCAGCCGGTCGCGGTGAGCAATGCCGGCGGTAAGACGCTGGTCAGCAACGCCGGCTCCAACGGCAAATTCCTCGGCGTGCTCGATCTCGAACTCGGCAAGGGCGGCGTGAAGGATATTCGGTATCGCCTGCTGCCGGTGTTCAGCGATCGGCTGAAAGCCGATCCGCAGATGGAGACCTTGATCGCAAAATTGCGCGCGCCCCATGCCAAGGCTTTCGACGAGCAGGTGGCGGTCACCGACCGGCTGCTGTTCCGCCGCGGCAACTTCAACGGCACAATGGACCAGTTGATCTGCGACGCCCTGCGCCATGAGCTCGATACCGAGATTGCCCTGTCGCCCGGTTTCCGCTGGGGGCCGACGGTGCTCCCCGGCGCGGCACTGACCATGCAGGATGTGCTCGGGCAGACCGCGATCACCTATCCGGAGGTCTATGTGCAGCCGATGACCGGCGAGCAGATCAAGGCGGTGATGGAAGACGTCTGCGACAACCTGTTCAATCTCGATCCATACTACCAGCAGGGCGGCGACATGGTGCGGATGGGGGGGATGTCCTACAGTTGCGCCCCGGCGCAGCCGATGGGCCAGCGCATTTCCGACCTCAAGCTCGCCGGCGGCGCGCCGATCGAGGCCGCGAAATCCTACAAGGTGGCAGGTTGGGCCTCGGTCAACGAACAGAAGGGCAAGCCGGTATGGGAGACGGTGGCGAGTTATTTGCGGAGCGGCAAGGGCGGCAAGGCGGATAGCGGCAAGCCGAACGTGGAGTTGAAGGGGGTTGAGGGCAATCCGGGCTATGTGGGGTAGAGACGGTAAGACTTCATATGCATATGTTGCTGCACTCGGAGCTTGCTCCAAAGTAAGCCGTCATGCCCGGCCTTGGGCCGGGTATCCACGTCTTACTTTACTGAGATGTCGTTAAGGCGTGGATGCCCCGGCGACTCGGCTCTGCCGAGTCGCTGACCAAGTGCGGGCATGACGGAGTAAAAGCCGATAAGCTCCGGCGTGTTGACATACTCCAACGGGATGGTTCGATGACGATCTGGCGCAAAGTAACCGTCGGCCTACGATATCTTGCGATCTTGATCGCGACAATCGCGACGGCTTCGACTCTCGCCTCAGCCCAAAGCGCCAAACCCGTCGACAAGCCGTTCGCCGAGCATCACCTGGCGCTGCAGCTCTCCGACAGCGATCCCAAGAAAGAAGGTCTCGTCATCAGCGTTGCCTATAACCTTCTGAAGTTCTACGGCCCCGACAAGGTGGCCATCGAGGTGGTGACCTTTGGCCCGGGCATCGATCTCCTGAAGGCGGACAACGCCAACCGCAAGCTGGTGGACAGCCTGGTGGCGCAGGGCGTGCGGTTCGATATCTGCGGCAACACCCTGGACACCATTGCGCGGGAGACCGGCCAGCGGCCGGCGGTCAATCCCAATGCGGTCGAGGTCGAGGCCGGCGTGGCCCAGCTTCTCAGCCTGGCCGAAAACGGCTACACGATTGTGCGTCCATAACCAGAACACGAGGGGAGCACGACATGAGGATGGTGATCAGGGCACTCGCCGCTGCACTGCTGCTTGCGGCCACGGCGACCGGCGTCTCCGCTGCGGATGCCAAATCGCATCGTGTCGCCATCCAGGTCGACCAGAACGATCCGGCGGTGATGAATCTGGCGCTCAACAACGCCGCCAACATCATGGAATTCTACAAGGCCAAGGGCGAGGATGTGCAGGTCGAGGTGGTGGCCTATGGTCCCGGCCTCAACATGTACCGCGACGACACCTCGCCGGTGAAGGACCGGCTGCGGCAGATGTCGGAATTCTCGTTTCCGTCATCGATCAAGTTCTCCGCCTGCAACAACACCAAGGAAGGCATGGAGAAGCGCGAAGGCCACGCCATCACCATCGTGCCGCAGGCGAGCCTCGTGCCGTCGGGCGCGGTGCGGCTGATGGAGTTGCAGGAAGACGGCTGGAGTTATCTGAAGCCGTGAACCGGGGAGGTTGCGCGTGAAGACTTTGTTGGTGGCTGCTCTCGTTGCTCTCGGCGCTGCCGCGGGCTGCGGTGTCGCCCATGCGGATGACGCCACCGTCACCTACAAGTCGCTGTCGCCTGATGTCGCGCTGGAAGCCGCACAGGCGGCGATGAAGCGCTGCCGCGCCGATGGCTACCAGGTCGCGGTGGCCGTGCTCGATCGGTTCGGTGAGCCGCAGGTCATGCTGCGCGATCGGTTTGCCGGTTTGCCGGCGCCACGCACCGCCACCGACAAGGCCTGGACGGCGCTCGGATTCCGCGCCAACACCTCTGATCTGTCGAAATCGATCCAATCCGGCCAGCTCGATGCGCGGCTCGCCAGCCTGCCGCGTGTGACCATGCTGAGCGGCGGCCTGATCATCGAGGCCGGCGGCACATTGCTGGGCGCGATCGGCGTGTCCGGTGCGCCCGGCGGCGACAAGGACGAGGCCTGCGCCAGGGCGGGACTCGACAGCATTCGCGATAAATTGGATTTTTGACGGCCGGCACCAAAGGCCCTTTTTTCTCCGGAGGCTGTAACAAAGCCCGGTGGTCGTGCGATAAAGGTGCGGGCGCCAGCTCTGCTGCGGGCGCGATGCAAACGACTGGGAGAGATGTCATGCGATCGTTGCAAAGCGTTGCGGTGACCATTGCAGTTGCGGGGCTGCTGGTGGCGGCTGCGGCCGGAGCCCGTGCCGAAGATGCGCCGCTCGGCGTTCGGCTGGTCGACCAGATGAACGCGCTCTACGGTGCGCATCCGGGTGTGCGCGCCAATCACGCCAAGGGCGCGGTGTTCGAGGGCACGTTCACGCCGGTCTCGGGTGCCGACGCGCTCAGTTCGGCAGCCTTCCTCAAGGGCGCGCCGACGCCGCTGACCATTCGTTTTTCCAATTCCGGCGGCGTACCCGATGCGCCCGACACCCATCCGTCGGTCAGCGGTGTCCGCGGCATGGCGATCAAGTTTCGTCTTGCTGACGGCAGCGAAGTGGACATGATCTGCATCTCGGCCAATGGCTTTCCGGTGGCGAATGGCGAGGATTTCCTGGCGCTCCTGACGGCGGTCGGCGCCAGCGGACCCGGCGTGGCCAAGCCGACCCCGGTCGAGAAATTCCTGGGGACCCATCCCGCCGCGCTGGCGTTTGTCACCGCGCCGCAGCCGGTGGCGGTCAGCTATGGCACGCAGCCGTTCTTCGGCGTCAATGCGTTCAAGTTCAGCAATGCGCAGGGTGTCAGCAAGTTCGGCCGTTATCGCATCGTGCCCGAGAGCGGTCCGGCGTTCGTGAGCGACGAGGAGGCCGCCAAGCGTCCGCCGAATGCACTCGCGGACAATCTGCGCGCGTCGGTCGAGAAGGGGCCGGTCAAGTTCCGCCTGCTGGTGCAGATCGCCGCCGCCGATGACGTGACCACCGATGCCACGAAGGTCTGGCCGGACAGCCGGCCGACGGTCGAACTCGGCGAAATCGCCGTGACCAAGGCGCTGGACACCAAGAAGGTCGAGAACGAGCTGCTGTTCCTGCCGACCAATCTGACCAACGGCATCGAGGCGTCGGATGACCCCTTGATCAATACGCGGACCGAGGCTTATGCAGAGTCGTTCGGGCGGCGAACGAAATAGCCGCATCCGTTGGAGACCATTTGATGAAGCTGAGTCCTATTTTTCGCGCCAGCGTAACGGCGGGGGCGTTCGTGTTGGCTGCGGCCGCGTTGGATGTTGCGACGTCCAATCCCGCCTTTGCTGCGGGCCTCGATTGCGCGAAGGCGGTGTCACGTGTCGAGAAAATGATTTGTACAACGCCCACCCTTTCGGAACGCGACAGCACCCTCAATCGTCTTTACGGTTGGGTGCTCGCAGGCGCCAATGCCGTCAACAAGCCCAAACTCACCGCCGACCAAAAGAGCTGGATCGCACAGACACGCGATGTCTGCTCCAGCGTCGGCTGCCTGACCGATGCCTATGATGCGCGCGTCAATCAACTCGCCACGATCAAGATCGACGACAAGGACGCCGCCAGCTACGTCAGCGACCCCGACGTGATCGCTCGTATCACCAAGGAGATCCAAAAGGATATGCGAGACGTCGGCATCACGCAGCCCGTCGGTACGTGCTCGCATATCCTGTCCCTGGCCTCGCATCCCAACAGCCATGGCGCCTTCTGCAGCCTCGGCAACCGCAAGATCGAAGTCTGTGAAGAAAATATGTTCGGGAATCTTGCTGTGAATTTCTCCTTCGAAGAGAGCGGTCCTGCCCTTGCCGCGTTCACGCAGGTCGCTTGTCCTGGCGGTTGATGTTGAGTGAACCGCGGGCAGCTGTGCCAGGGTTTATGTCATGGTGTCTCGACTTTCGCCGGCTTCTGTTTCAGAGGCGCTCTGGACTCTCAATATCCTGGAGCGGGATGAATTGAGGTTGAATCAACTCCGTCATCCTGAGGTGCGAGCGTAGCGAGCCTCGAAGGATCGGCCCGGGCCGTCGCCCTTCGAGGGCCGCGCTACGCACGGCCACCTCAGGATGACGGATTACGCGGAGCAAACCTTATCCTGTCGCGCTCTAGTGCCCGCGCTTGATTTCAAAGCGGATCCAGGCGGGATGGTCGGTCGCCTTCTCGATGGCGCTCACCTTCAACGACACCCGCCCGATCGTCACGTGGCTTCCGACCGTGAGATGCGACCGTCGGATCGTGCTCGGGTCGGTATCCTCCCGGGCGAATTGCGAGGGCCGCCATTCCACGTCCGCGGACGGTGCCGCGCCGTCGGTATCCCATGAAGTGATGGCCATGTCCGAAGCCCCATGCGTCTCGGGACCATTCAGGCGCAGATGGCCATCTCGCGTCAGGTAAACCATGATGTGGTGAGAAGCCGCAGCGCCGACGGGGCTGGTCGAGATCACCACATGCGCGCGCGCCGAGTCCGATTCCGGCAGGATATCCTCCATGCGGTACATGCCGTTCGCCGCAGGGATCAAATCCCCCTTCCGCACCTGCATGGTGAATTCGGCGGGAATGCCACGCGGATAAACGTCCAGTGCGAGATCGGCGCTTTTGTCCGCCGGCGCGCCTGAGGCGGGGGCGCCATTGACCGAGATGACGCCAATCGACGAGCCGCCAACCCCACCGACGGTGCCTTGATGAATCGTGATCGATGCCGCGCCCGCGTCCTTGTCGTGACGGGCTGGTGCAGGTTTGCTTTGTTGTGGTGAATCTTGCGCCGCAGCGCGGCTATCGACGACGGCGTTCGAACTGCCGACAAGGATCATCAGGGCCGCGGTGGCGAAAATACAAGGTGCGCGCATCAATTCTCGTCCTTCCATGTGGCCATCTTGCAGGCCGACCCAGATGCCCCGAGGAATTTGTCAATTTCTCGTCCGCTGCTGACGCCATGCCGGCGGGAGAGGTTCGCCACCGAGAGTTCAACGTCTTCAACTGGTTAGATGGTGTCGCGTGTGCCCATGTGCATCGGAAGGCCGGAGACTATCCGCGCCGCCACGCGTGCTCTGAAGCAAGTGTTGACGGCCACAGGCTGCTGATCCGGATGCCGACGGAATCGATCTTCATTCACGCATCAAGCGGGCGTTGCCGTGCAAGCTGAACTGAAACCGGCGAATGTCTGCGTGTCCTCAGGTGCAAACCGGAGACAGCGGAATTGAGTTACTGGACTTCGGCCACCTTCGGTCCAGGCGACAGCATCTGCGCGCTGGTTGCCGAGGGCCGATTCGACGGCGACGCCGGTTCCAGCGACCGGGAAGTGGCGTCGGGCGACGTTCCCTGGAATGGTCGATGGGTCGCACTTGCAGGAAGTACGATCACTTTTGCTCCGACTTTCACTCGCTCATAAAGGTCGACGACGTCTTCATTGGTCAGCCGGATACATCCCGACGAAACCCGCTTGCCGATCGTATCGGGCTTGTTGGTGCCGTGAATTCGATATTCGGTATCACCCAGATACATCGCCCGAGCGCCCAGTGGATTGCCCGGGCCACCTGCCATGAACCGCGGCAGGTAAGGCTGGCGAGAGAGCATCTCCGCAGGCGGACGCCAATCCGGCCATTCCGTTTTCCGGGCCACGGTCTGTTCACCGGACCACGCGAATCCCTGGCGGCCAACACCGATGCCGTAGCGCATTGCTTTTCCGTCGGTCAGAACAAGATAGAGGAACGTGTTTGCGGTATCGATGACGACCGTTCCCGGCGCCTGTTGGCTGGCGTAATCAACCACCTGCCGAACAAGTCTTCCGGGAGCGTCAGCGGCTTTTGGCGTTTCGATCCGAGGCGCCGGTACAGGGATCGAAGGCGACGCAGATGCCGATGCATGAACTGGAGTCGATACGCGAGCTGGAGGTGAAGGTGCCACGACTTGCTGCACCGATGGTCTTCGTTTCGGTTGAACGCTCGCTGGTAGAAACAGCAGGCAGTACGCACATGCGGCAACGGCAATGGAGCCAATTGCTATTCTTCCGATCACTGGCAGCGCGAGCGTCTCGTTTTTTCCGCGTTTGGCCCGCTTCGTCATGTCGTTCTCCAGATCGCTATGACTGGAGGGGGTATCCAACAAATTTTAACAAACTTCGAAGCGATTTCGCTCAGGCTGGACATCGTTAATGTCGTTAAACCCGCGTTCGTCCGGAAAGCCAATGATCGCCACAAAAATGACTGCATTGAGTTGGTCACGGCTCGTGGCCGCCGGCGATGCTGACGCGACGCCGTCGTCGCCTTGGCGAACTATCGTTCCTTGAGGCGCACCCGGCTCACGTTCTTCTGGTCGAGGATCCGATTCGTCAGCTTGATGAAATTGTGCACCACCATTGAGGTCTCGTCCGCGCGATACACCAGGAAGACATCGGCTGACGGGGGCGACGGCCGGATTGGCCGGAATACGATGTCGTCCGTCGTGAAGCGGGCGATCGATTCCGGCACAAGCGCGACCCCGAAGCCGGCGGCGATCAGACTCGGCATCGATTGGGCGTCGACCACCTGCTGGGAAACCCGCGGCAGGAAACCGGCGTCGATGCAGCACGTCTGGAGGTAGTGGGCAAAATCGGAACTGTCGGGGTCGAGGACGACGTGATCCTCCGACGCGAGTTTGCCGAGTGCGATACGCTTGTGCCTGGCCAGTGGATGCGCCCGCGGCAACGCCAGCACCACCTCTTCCCGCCACGCCAATTGACTGGCGAGGCCGTGCTTGGCGGGAACCCCGCGGATCAGGCTGATATTGGTGGTGCGGTTGAGCAGCGCGGCGATCTGCAGCGTCGGCGATTGTTCATGCACCGTCATTTTGACCGATGGCGCAACCTTGCGGTAGGCAGCAAGCAGATCGGCGAGGCGCCCGCGCAGGATCGAGCCGGTCGCGCCGACATCGAGCGTGCCGACCAGGCCGGCTCCGATCGACTGGACCTCGTCCTCCACCTGCTTGATCTGCTGCTGGATGGCGCGCCCTCGCTCGAGCAGCGCTTCACCGGCCTGTGTCAGTTCGACCCGGCGGCTGGTCCGGTAAAGCAGCTTCGTCCCCAGCGCCGCTTCGAGCGCCAGGACGTGCTGGCTCAGCGGCGGCTGGGACAGGTTCAGCCGCCGTGCGGCCAGCGTGAAGCTGCGTTCCTCGGCGACCGCGATGAAGTAGCGGAGCTGGCGGAGATCCATAGCGAAATCCTCTTAATCGTGTCGTTGTATATATTGGACACCCGGTCCGGCATGGTCAACGAATGACCGACGGGGCAGCGTCCGGTGAGGCCCCGGCCACAGCATAGGAATGCCAAAGCGCGGAGCGTTTCCCCGAGCCGGAAGGGCCGGGCGGCGACTGCACCTCCGCGCTCAAAAAAGGCGGCGGCCATCGAAGCCGGCCAGCCACGTCGACGGGAAACACCAATCAAGCGAGGAAAGCCGTGCCAAGACTGTTCAAATCGAGATTGTTCAAATCACTCTTCTTTCAGGTCGTTGTCGCACTTGTGTTGGGCGTCGCGCTCGGGATGATCCATCCGGACATTGCGCAACAGGCCAAGCCGCTGGGCGATGGCTTCATCAAGCTGATCAGGATGCTGGTGCCGGTGATCGTGTTCGGCGTCGTCGTCCATGGCATCGCCGCCGCCGGCGACCTGTCCAAGGTCGGGCGCGTCGGGGTCCGCTCGCTGCTCTATTTCGAGGCCGTCACCACCATCGCCCTGGTGCTGGGCATTGTGCTTGCCTATTATTTCCAGCCCGGTGTCGGCATGAACATCGACCCGAAGACGCTGGATCCGAAGGCGCTCAGCGGCTTCAGCCAGACTGCCGCGCAGGTCGCAAGCGGCGGCGTGTCCGAGTTCCTGCTGAAACTGATCCCGACGACGTTGATCTCGGCCTTCACCACGGGTGACGTGCTGCAGGTCCTGATTGTTTCGATCATGTTCGGCTGCGCGTTGTCGCTGTGCGGCGAGCGCGCCGCGCCGGTTGTGGAGATGATCCAGCGCGTCAACGAGATCGTCTTCAAGATGATGAATTTCGTGGTCCGTCTGGCGCCGCTCGGCGTCTTCGGCGCGATCGCGTTCACTGTCGGAAAATATGGCGTCGGCTCGCTCAAGCAGCTGGGCGGTCTGGTGGCGCTGTTTTATCTTGCGGTGAGCATCTTCGTTATTGTCGTGCTCGGCGCGATCATGCGCCTGTCCGGGTTCAGCCTGTTCAAGCTGCTGCGTTATCTGCGCGAGGAATTGACCATCGTGCTCGGCACGGCGGCTGGCGACAGCGTGCTGCCGCAGACCATGCGCAAGCTCGAGCTGCTCGGCATCAAGCCATCTACGGTCGGCCTCGTGATCCCGACCGGATACTCGTTCAACCTGGATGCGTTTTCGATCTATCTGACCCTGGCCACGGTGTTCATCGCGCAGGCCACCAATACGCCGCTGGCGACCGGCGATCTGCTGGCCGTGCTCGGCGTCGCGCTGCTCACCTCGAAAGGCGCGCATGGTGTGCCGGGGTCGGCGATCGTCGTGTTGGCGGCGACGCTGACCGCGATTCCGGCCATACCGGCGATCGGCCTGGTGTTGATTCTCTCGGTCGACTGGTTCATCGGCATCGCACGTGCGCTCGGCAATTATGTCGGCAATTGCGTTGCCACCGTCGCCATTGCCGCCTGGGAAGGCGACATTGATCGCGAACGTGCGCATCGTGTCCTCGATGGCGAGTTCGATCCGTTGCGCGGCGAGTTGCAGGATGAGGCGGCAGGAGCCACAATGCCCGAAACAAGCCTGCAGACGTCGTGATGCGGGCGGCGTAACCTGGAACCAGCCCATGCGGAAACTTTTGATCGAGCCGTTGACACGCGAGGCGTTCGCGCCATTCGGCGAGGTGATCGATGCCGGCAGCGTGCCGCCAAAGGTGATCAACGAGGGCTATGCGAGGCGTTTTGACGACCTCGCCGCGATCGACGTGGCGGCGGAAGGCGGGCAGGTCAACATCAGCTGGTTTGTCGCCTCCGTGCGGCCGGCGCCGATCGCGATCAGGATGATGGAGCGCCATCCGCTGGGCAGCCAGCTGTTCATGCCGCTGAACGCAAGCGCCTGGCTCCTGGTGGTCTGCGCGGATCCGCGGATCGTGTCGGGCTACCGGGCCTTCGCGGCGACGGGGCGGCAGGGTGTGAACTATGCGCGCAACTGTTGGCACCATCCGCTGCTCGTGATCGAGGACGCCAGTCCCTTCCTCGTGGTCGACCGCAAGGGGGATGGCGACAATCTCGAGGAATATCGTCTCGATGAGGAGAGCTGGCTCCAGCTCGAATGGGCTGCCGCAAGCGACACGCAGGCGTGACGCGCCATTGGCGACACGCCGATCATTTACAACAGCCATGCAAGAGGCATTCGTGATGTCGTCTCCAACCTATCATGTGCCGCGGGGCGGGCTTCCGGCACAAACCGAGCTTTTGACCGACCGGGCGGTCTTCACCGACGCCTATGCGGTGATTCCGAAGGGCGTCTTTCGCGACATCGTCGTAAGTCGGCTGCCGCACTGGACCGACGCGCGCGTCTGGGTGTTGGCACGCCCGCTCTCCGGGTTCGCCGAGACCTTCTCCCACTATCTGATCGAGGTTGCGCCGGGGGGCGGCAGCGACGTTCCGGAGCCGGACGGGGAGGCGGAAGGCGCACTGTTCGTCGTCGGTGGCGAACTCACGCTCAAGCTTGCCGAGACCGAACACGTCTTGCGTCCGGGCGGTTTTGCCTACCTTCCGCCCGGCTGCGCCTGGCGCCTTCACAACCACGGCACCAGCCCGGCGCATTTTCACTGGATCCGCAAGCTGTATCAGCACGTGCCGGGTTTGGCGGCGCCCGAAATCATCGTGACCAGCGAAGACAGGATTGCGCCGGTGCAGATGCCGGAGACCGAAGGGCGATGGGCGACCACGCGTTTCATCGACCCGGCCGACATCCGATATGACATGCATATCAACATCGTCACGTTCGAGCCGGGTGCCTCGATCCCCTTCGCGGAAACCCATGTGATGGAGCACGGTCTCTACGTACTGGAAGGCAAGGGCGTCTACCGGCTGAACCGGGACTGGGTCGAGGTCGAGGCCGGCGACTATATGTGGCTGCGCGCCTTCTGCCCGCAGGCGTGCTACGCCGGTGGCCCGGGTCGGTTTCGATACCTGCTGTACAAGGACGTGAACCGGCATATGGATCTGAGATCCCTGAGGAAGGCACAGCTCTGAGAGGGACTGCCGATCTGGACGTCCAGGCTACGTCCTAGGACACCGCCTGCGCCGGCAGCGACAGCCCTACGGCAACGATTCCGATCAGGCCGGCGATAATGAAGGTCTGCGGGTCGCTGCCCTGGGCGGTTGGCATGGCGCCGGCGAAGAACGTGGCGAGCGTTCTGGTGGCCAGGCCGGCGCGACGGCATGCAACCGTTGCGATCATGGTGGACTGGATGAGGTCGAGGCACCGCCATAAAAAAGTGGCTGGCTTCTCGTCATAAGAAGCCAGCCGAGTTGGGAGGAAACCATCTTTCCGTCCGCCACTATTGTGCGAGTTGGCATCGCCATTGTTGGGCCAGCGGCGTACGACAATCTGCTTGGCAAATTCCGCTGGGAATGCGGTGGCGCGTTTATCCGTCGTGTTCGCCGCGCGACACGTAGCGCTCCGTCACGGCCGGGTCTGTGCGAAAAAGCGCGCTGGTGTGTATCAAACAATGCGCTTGTGGCATCTGCACGCCGCGTGGATCATGCGTGGGCTTTATCCATGCAGGCAGCCACGAATGAAACAAGCTCGACACTTGGCCATCGGCCTTCTCACTCATCCGACGGGAAATCATGTTGCGTCATGGATGCATCCCGGAGCTGAAATCGACGCCGGGACGAATTTTGCGCATTATGTTGAAGTCGCAAAAATTGCCGAGAAAGGCAATTTTGACTTCATGTTCCTCGCTGATGCCCTGGCTGTCCGGGGAGGGGACCTGGAGGTTCTGTCCAGATGGCCGCAATACATGGCCTATTTTGAGCCGACCACGCTTCTCGCCGGTATTGCGGCGCAGACGAGTCGGCTTGGCTTGGTCGCGACCGCGACGACAAGCTATAACGAGCCCTACAATGTCGCGAGGCGGTTTGCGTCGTTGGATCACATCAGCGGCGGGCGCGCCGGCTGGAATGTCGTCACGTCCTCCAACCAGGACGAGGCCTTCAATTTTGGGCGCGAGGAGCATTTCGGGCACGACAATCGTTATGCCCGGGCGCGCGAATTCGTCGAGGTGGTCAAGAAGCTGTGGGATAGCTGGGAAGATACCGCTTTCGTGCGTGATCGGGCTCTTGCTCGCTATTTTGACCCGTCCAAATTGCATGCTGCCAATCACAAGGGCGACTTTTTCTCTGTCCGCGGGCCGCTGAACATCGCCCGATCGCCGCAGGGGCACCCGGTGCTCGCCCAAGCCGGGTCGTCTGAATCGGGTAAGGATCTTGCCGCGCACAGCGCCGAAATCATCTTTGTCCCGTTGCACACCATCGAGGCTGCGAGGACCTTCAGCCGCGATGTGAAGGGAAGGTTGGCTCAGTACGGGCGCACCGGAGAAGATGTTCGGATCACGCCCGGGTTGAATGTCATCGTCGGCGATACGGTTGCCGAGGCGCAAGAGAAGCGGAAATACTTGCAGTCGCTCATTCACCCGTCCGTTGGATTGGCGTTGCTCTCCAACGCATTGGGCGGGGTCGATCTGAGCAAATGCGAGTTGGATAAGCCTCTTCCGGCGGACTTGATCCCGGAATCCACCAACGCCAGCCAAGGCACGTTGGCCCATACCATCGAGATGTCGCGCCGTGACAACAAATCCGTGCGGCAGCTCTATGAAGAGTATGCCGGGGCGCGAGGGCAGCACACGATCGTCGGGACACCCAGGACGATTGCGGATGAAATGCAGGCCTGGTTCGAGGAGGGCGCAGTCGATGGTTTCCTGATCCAGCCCTCGGTGTCTCCTGTCGATCTGATTGCGTTTGTCGACAAGGTGGTGCCCGAACTGCAGCGGCGCGGTCTCATGCGGAGCTCGTTTGAGCCCATGACCCTGAGGCAGCGCCTGGGACTGCGAAGGCCTGCATCACGCCACGAGAATGGAGAGGAACATGTCCGGTAAGACAAGGGCGATCGGCTGCATGGACGCGTTCAAGCAGGCCATGCGAGGGGTGGCGGGAACGGTTGCCATCGTCACCGCGTCGGAAGACGGCCAACCCGTCGGCATGGCGGCAACATCCTTCTGTTCCGTCTCCATGGAGCCGCCTTCACTTCTCGTCTGTGTGAACAAGGCCGCGTCGATGCTGCAGGCGATGAGGCAGTCCCGCAGATTGTGCCTCAACATCCTCCAGAGCGATAACCACGCAGTATGCTCCTACTTCGGTGGACAATACGCGCAGGAAGAGCGCTTCAAGTTCCACGCCTGGAGCGCGACCGCGGAAGGGCTTCCGTTCCTGAAGGATGCGCAGGCGGTGGTCGTGGGCACCATCGTGGAGGAGATCCCTCACGGGACCCACACGGTGTTCATCGCCAACGTCGAGGACGTCTACAGCGATCATCCCAGCCCCGACCCATTGCTGTATGTCAATGGCGGGTACGCAAAGGCCGTGTGTTTGACGGCGGCATGAGGTCTTCGATGAAAGCCATTTATCTCCTCGCGGCCATTCCCTTTGCCGGTTTCTTGTCGGGGGGCTTTCTCCTCGAGCACGGGCCCTCGATCGTCTTCGGGGTGCCCTTTCTGCTGATATGGAATCTTGCATGGATGGTCGGGTGTACCGTCTGTCTGACAATCATCTATCTGCACGATCGCAAGGGGGGAGGCGCACAACGATGAATGCGGCATTGGTCGTGATCGGGATCTTCTTTTTCATCGCTCTCGCGGCGGGCGTGTTTGCCGGGCGGGGTGTCAACATGAACCTCAGCGAGTGGGCGGTCGCGAACCGCCGGTTCGGGGCTGCGATTACATTCGTCCTGATCGCAGGTGAGGTGTTTTCAACGTATTCATTCCTGGGCGCGACCGGGTGGGCGTATGCGGTCGGTGCGCCGACCTTCTACTACCTTGGGTGCGCTTCATTGGCGTTCGTCGTTGGATACTGGACACTGCCGCGGCTTTGGCAGATTGCCCAGAGTCGAGGCCTGATATCATTCTCGGACTTTTTCGAAAGCCGGTACGAAAGCAGGGCCTTGGGATTGGTTGTCGCCGTGATTGCCTTGCTGGCGATGATTCCGCTGCTGGTCATCCAGCTCAAGGGTCTCGGAATCATCGTGCAGGAGGGGTCTTATGGATCGATCAGTGAGCACACGGCCGTCTGGGTCGGCGTATCCCTGATGGTCCTCTATATCGTGGTCTCGGGCATTCGCGGCGCGGCGACGGTTGCAATTATCAAGGACGTCTCGATCTTCTGTCTCGCGCTGTTCCTGGCGATCTATCTGCCGCTGCACTACTTTGGCGGATATTCCGCGATGTTCGGCGCGATCGTGCAGCAGAAGCCTACCCATTTCGAGCTACCGGCCAAAGGGTTCAATCTGAGCTGGTACAACTCGACGATTATTCTCGTGACCCTTGGTTACTACCTCTACCCGTATACATTCACCAGCATATACGCAGCGAAGAGTGCCGACGCGGTGCGCAAGAACACCATCGCGCTTCCGTTGTATCAGATGCTCATCACCTGCATGTACCTGGTCGGGTTTTCCGCGATCACCGTCATTCCCGGGCTCACCGGGCCTGCTGCCGATCTCGCGCTCTTCAGGATAGCAAAGCTCACATTCGATCCCTGGTTTGTTGGCGTCATCGGAGGCGTTGGCTTGCTCACGGCCGTGGTGCCGGGTGCCATGATCCTACTCAATGCATCAACGCTGATTGCAAAGAGCTTGCTGGAGCGGTGGCTGCTGCCGCGTCCGGATGGGCGACTGACCACGGTCGCGGCGCGGATCAGCGTTCCGATCTATGCGCTGATTGCGGTGTACGCTCTTTTGGCGTCCGGCATTGAAATGGTCCCGTTGGCCCTGTTGGCGTCCAACTTGCTGTGCCAGCTTTGTCCTGCATTTCTGCTCGGGATATTTCGTCGTGACCCGCTTTCACCCCGCGCCGCGATGGCGGGGATTGCAAGCGGATTGGCTGTGCTCGGGATAGTTCTCATTGGTTTCAACGGCAGCCTGGCGGCTGCCATCCCCTGGGCTCCGGATTTTCTGCAGTCCTGCAATCTCGGCTTCGTCGCGCTGTGCGTGAATGCGGCCGTGCATTTAGGGCTTGTCTTCATGCCCAGGTGGGCCATGATCGAGTCACCGCGCTGGCTCAGAAGAGGCACATGATCGTATGCGATCTCCGCTCAGTCCCGACGTCCTCCAGTATCTGGTGGCCATTACGGAGCTGGGATCCATTCGCCGGGCCGCCGAGCGGCTGAACATCTCGCCATCGGCGCTCAATCGACAGATCCTGAACCTGGAGCAAAGGATAGGCACGCGGCTGTTCGACCGGGAGGCTCGCGGTATGAAGCCGACGCGGTCCGGAGAAATCATACTTGCGGCCGCGAAGGAGTTCGAACGCAGTGTGACCGAAGCACTCGAGCAAGTCGGAACATTGCGGGGCTTGGGGAGTGGTCGGGTGAGTTTCGGCACCCTGACGACTTTTGCCGAGACCTTCACCGGTCCTCTTGTTGTGAGGATCAGGAAACAGCATCCCCAGCTTCGAATATCGTACTACTCCGGAAACTCCGCGGACATCGTTCACAAGGTTCTGGAGGGGAATCTCGACTTCGGATTGTGTTGGGATCCGCCAATGTCGACCCCCATAAGCTGCCTGGTGTCAGTTGAGGTCCCGGTTGGAGTCGCGATGCGTCCCGATCATCCCCTGGCTAAAAAATCTCACGTGCGCCTGCGTGACTGCCTGGAGCATCCGGTCGTGTTCCCGTCGCGCGGGATGGAGTTCAGGAGTGTGCTTGATCGCATCAATGTCGGCATCGGAAACGTCATTTCTCCGGCGATCGAGTCGAACTCCATTGCGTTCCTGCGACGGATCTGCGTGGCCGGGGGCGATCCCGTGATGATGACTGCGAACTCTGTTCTGGACGAGATCGAAAGCGGAGCTCTCGCATTCCGGCCTCTGAGCGACCCCAGCTGTGGGCAATTGATGCTGTCATTGTTCAAACGCGATGGCGCTGCAACGTCGGCGGCGTCACAGGCGCTGCTCGACGCGCTTCGCGCGGAAGTCAGCGACCTGCAAAAGAGATTTTCCCGCGTCATTGCGAAAGGAAATTCTGCACGTGCTCGACCCGGTGCGCGTAAAGCGTGAAGGGAGCGCTCGCCTCGTCCGAGGGGTGATCCCCTTGGATCGCCTGTTTTCGTTTTCACACGGCCTTTGCCGTCCAAGCTGTGCCTATGACACCGCCACCGCGAGTGCCGGCTCCGCACGCCGCTTTCCGATCATCAGCGACAACTCGGCTGCAACGATCCCGGTCAGGCCTGCGGTGATGAAGGTTGCCCTGAGCGGTTCGCATCGCGCCGGCGAAGAACGCGGCGGAGGCGGCGCCGAGCTGGTGGCCGACGGCACGGTCGCGATCCAGTCGAGGCCGTAGAAGACCGCGAAGATCGTCAGGCTCGTCAGCGAGAAATTCTAATAGGTATCGAATCGCGCCCGTCGGTCGCCGGCAGATGCTTGCTGAGTGATTCCACACGATCGATCATCCACTTACATGAAAGCCGCGTTAAAAACCTTTGTAACTTGACGCGGCAGATCAAATTAGTCTATTTATGCAAGTAACAAAACGGGTGCCGGCTGTCCGCCGGAAATCCCCGAATTCATCGGCTGGGCGCCAGAGAGGTTACGTTGGAGGAAATTCGCACCGAGCAACGGGACGATGGCATCGTCCATGTCATTCTGAACCGGCCTTCCGTGAGAAATGCCGTAACGCTCGCGATGTGGTGCGAACTGGCCGAAATCTTCCTTCGCGTTTCCGTCGATCGGGATGTTCGCGGCGTCGTGCTCAGGGGGGCGGGCGGCAACTTTTCCGTCGGCGCGGATATCTCCGAATTTGAGAAGATCAGGGACGACAGGCATCAAAGCGCAGCCTACGAAGTCGCGGTCGATGCTTGTTCGGGAGCGATCGCTGCACTCGGAAAACCCGTCGTGGCCGCGATCTCCGGCTATTGCCTCGGAGGGGGATGTCATCTCGCTCTCGCCTGCGATTTTCGCTTCGGCGACCGCACTGCGATGGTCGGCATACCCGCGGCGAAACTTTCGATCGTCTACGGCCTGCATAGCGTACAGCGCCTACTGGCCCTGACGGGAGTTTCGAACGCGAAGCGGATCCTCTATTCGGCGGATCGCTACCCGGCCGAGATGGCCGTGTCGATGGGATTGATCGACGAGCTGCACGACGAGGCGGGGCTCGCGGCCGAGAACTTCCTGCAGCGGCTTGCGGCCAGCGCACCGTTGTCGATCTCCGGTGCGAAGTACATGCTGAACGGACTTTCGATGGGGGCCGGCGCGCTCGATCCGGCTGCGGTACAGCGACTCATCGACCAAGCCTCCGACAGCGAGGACTTCAAGGAAGGCCGACGCGCATTTGCAGAGAAGCGGTTGCCGCGGTTTCGCGGCGTTTAGGTTCGGAAAGAAATCGGCTTTGGAACCTCACCGATGAAGCCTGCCCAATTCGACTACATCTCGCCTTCGACAGTGGAGGCCGCCGTCGAAGCGCTCGTCGCCTCGAACGGTGAAGGGAAGGTGCTGGCCGGCGGTCAAAGCCTGCTGCCGCTGCTGAATTTCCGGATGGCCCGTCCCGCCGTACTCGTCGATCTCAACGGAATCGCGGGATTGTCTTACATCGAGGATCGGGGCGACCGTATCGCCATTGGCGCTCTGACGCGCCATCGTGAACTCGAACACTCGCCGCTGATCGCCTTGAAGCTGCCCGTGATGTCGGCGGCGATGCGCCATGTCGCGCATCTGGCGATTCGCAATCGGGGCACCATCGGCGGCAGTTTGTCTCACGCGGATCCGGCCGCCGAGCTTCCGATGCTTGCGACGTTCTACGAAGCCGGCATCTCCGTACAGGGACCGTCGGGCCGCAGAAAAATCGCTCCCGGAGATTTTTTCGTCGACGCCCTTACGAGCTGTCTGGAGCCCGAAGAGATAGTGGTGGAGGTCGAGTTTCCGATCCTGAAGCAGGATGGCTGGGCATTCGAGGAAGTTGCGCGCCGCTTCGGCGATTTTGCGCTCGCGAGCATCGCCGTCTCCGTCCGCCACGGAATAACCGGACTGGAATCCGCACGTGTCGCGGTGATGGGCGTAGCCGATACGCCGCTGAGGCTAAGGGAGGCCGAAGAGGGGCTCGTAGCAATGGAGCTCAACGATAGGACACCAGATCGATTCTCGGAGATCGTGGCTTCCCTGGTCTCTCCAAACGACGATCTCCATGCCTCGGCCGGGTATCGGACACATCTGCTGGCGCAGCTCGCCAAACGCGCATTGCGGACGGCGTTGGCGATGAGAGGCTGATTCAATGACCATGAAGGTTTCGGTTATTGTGAACGGCAAGAGCTACGACGTCGCCGACGTCGAACCGCGCATGCTTCTCTCCGACTTCCTGCGCGACGAGCTCGGGTTGACGGGGACCCATGTCGGATGTGAGCACGGTGTGTGCGGCGCCTGCACGGTATTGGTGAATGGCGACAGCGCGCGATCCTGTCTGATGCTGGCCGTCCAGGCCGAAGGCGCCGAGATCGTTACTGTCGAAGGGCTTGGATCACCCGAAAAACTCAATGAGTTGCAGGCGCAGTTTCGCGAACATCATGGGCTCCAATGCGGATTCTGCACGCCCGGCATGCTGATGACGGGCGAAGATCTGTTGAGAAAGTACCCGCTCGCGACCGACGAGGACATCCGGGAGGGCCTCTCGGGAAATCTCTGCCGCTGTACCGGGTATCAGAACATCGTCGCGGCGATTAGAAGCGCCGCAGCCAAGCGCTCGGAGAATGCCTCGTGAAGCTCAATTTTCTCGCCGCCGGTCGGCTTCGCATGAAGAAGAGAATCTACGTGCCTGGTGCCGACCGCAACGAAACCATCGACCTTCCAGTCAGCAGCGCGCTGATCCGCCATAAGCAGGGCAACGTGTTGTTCGATACCGGCTGTCATCCTTCCACTGTCGATGACGCGGAGGGACGCTGGGGGCCGCTCGCCAAGGTCATGAAGCCGCTCATGAACGCAGACGAGACCTTGCTGTCGAGCCTCGCGTGCACCGGGCTTGGGCCCGACGACATCGATATCGTGGTGAACTCGCATTTTCATCCCGACCACTGCGGCTGCAACCAGTTCTTCAGAAAAGCGACGATCTTCGCCCACGTGAAGGAGATCGAGGCCGCAAGGTTGCCTGACGCCGAGGCGGCGGGCTACCTCAAGGCCGACTGGGACTACGGGCAGCCGATCGAGGCGGTGAGTGGTGAAAAAGATCTGTTTGGCGACTCCGGCATCGTGCTGGTGCCGTTGCCTGGCCATACGCCGGGGACTCTCGGCGCGCTCGTGAGTCTTGATCGCGACGGGCAGTTTCTGCTCGCCTCGGATTCGGTCAGTCTGCGGCAGAACCTCGACGCCGACGCAGCCCCCCGCAACACGTGGAACGTTGATCTTCAGTTGAGGACCTTCGAGGAGATTCGCCGAATCGAAAAAGGCGGAGCGACCGTCATTTGCGGCCACGACGATACGCAATGGCAAAGCTTGCGCAAGGGATCCCAGGGCTATGAGTAGCGACCCGCGCACTCATGTCTCGGACGTGCTGCGGCCGAAGAATGTCGGCGCGCCTATCAAACGCACCGAAGATCCACGTCTTCTGACGGGCAACGGGGAGTACACCGCCGACCGGAAGCCCGACCGGCCGCTGCATCTCGCGTTTCTACGGAGCAATCAACCACACGCGCGGATCGCACGAATTTGCACCATGGCGGCGCGGGAGGCGCCGGGCGTGGTCGCTGTGCTCACCGCGGAGGATGTTGCCGACGACTTCAAGCCTGTGATCCCGTTCTCGCGGATGCCGAACTACTATGCGACGCCGATCTTGCCTCTCGCTCTCAAGAAGGTTCGCTACGTCGGAGAGGCCGTCGTGGCGGTCGTCGCCGCCTCGCGGTACCTCGCCGAGGACGCGCTCGAATTGATCGACGTCGACTACGAACCCTTGGCAGCGATCGCACGTGCGGAATTGGCCCTGGCTGATGACGCTCCGCTGCTGCACGAAGAGGCGGGCACGAACGTCCTGATCGCGCGCGAATTCAGAAAGGGCGACGTCGCAGCCGATCTGCAGGCAGCCGCGGTGAGGGTGGGCGGGCGCTTCGAAATGACCCGCAAGGCGCCGCTCGCGATGGAGCCGCGAAGCTACACCGCGGAATACGACAAGCGGCGCGACGCCATCACCCTCTACACGTCGTCGAACATCCCCGGCATCGTCCGTGATGCCGTCTCGGAATCTCTCGGCCTTCCGGGGCACCGCCTGCGGGTTGTCGCGCCGGATGTGGGCGGGAGCTTCGGGTCCAAGGGCTCGCTCTATCCGGAGGAGCTTCTGATCTGCATTGCGGCGCGCAAGCTCCGCCGGTCGGTCAAGTGGACCGCGGACCGGCTGGAGGACGTCAGCAGCAGCAGCCAGGCCTTCGGTGAGATCGTCGATGCGGAGATGGGGTTCGATGCGGATGGCATCGCGACCTCGCTGCAGGCGGATGTGATCGGGGACGTCGGCGCATTCTCGATCTATCCCTGGACCTGCGGTCTCGAGCCGGTGCAGGTCGTCAGTTTCCTGCCGGGGCCCTACAAGATTGGGTCCTATCGAGGCGCCGTTCGTGGCGTCGCGACCTGCAAGCCTCCGACCGGTCCTTACCGCGGTGTCGGGCGGCCGATCTCCACTTTTGTCGCCGAGCGTCTCATGGACCTCGGAGCCGCAGCGCTCGGCATCGATCCGCTCGAGATCAGGCGCCGGAATTTGGTTCGGCCCGACGAGTTTCCCTATCGGATCGCTTCCGGAATCATTTGGGACAAGACCGGCTTCATCGAATGCCTGGATGCCGCCGCCGAAGCGGCCGGCTATGACGATCTCCGGAAGGAGCAGGTCGAAGCGCGCAAACAGGGGCGGTTGTTGGGCATCGGCATCGCATCCTACGCCGAACTAACCGGTATCGGATCGAGAATCGCGGTGGCGCCGGGCATGCCGATCAATACCGGTTCCGAAACGGCGAAGATCACGATCGATTCGACGGGGGCCATCACGGCCGCATTCGGCGTCGCGTCCCACGGTCAGGGTCTTGAGACGACGTTGGCCCAGATTGTCGCCGACGATCTCGGAGCCAGGTTCGAGGATGTCCGCGTTATCCAGGGAGACAGCGACGAAGTGCCGATGTCGACTGGGACATACGCGAGCCGTAGCGCGGTGCTGGGCGGGGGCGCAGCCAAACATGCTTCAAGGATACTGCAGGAGAAAATCAAGCGGGTCGCTTCGCAGCTTCTCGAAGCCGGTGTCGACGATATCGAGGTCACCGAGGGCAGGGCCGTCGTGCTCGGAACCGATCGCGCCGTGACCTTCAAGCAGATTGCAAAGGCCGTCTACTCCGACATGAAGACGCTGCCGGTTGAGGCGCGCGAGGAGTTGAGCGCAACATACACCTACGATCCGATCAACGGCACGACGGCGGCCGCGACCCACATCGCTGTGGTCGAGGTCGATCCGGTCACCTGCTTCGTGCGGATCCTGAAGTTCATCGTCGCCGAAGACTGCGGCCGGCTCATCAACCCGATGATCGTGGATGGTCAGGTGCACGGCGGAGTGGCGCAGGGCATCGGTGCCGCGCTCTTCGAAGAGCTGATTTACGACGAGGACGGCCAGCTCCTGACCGCGAGCCTCGTCGACTACGTGGTCCCTTCCGCGCCCGAGGTGCCGATCATGGACGTCGTCCATGTCGAAAGCGAGTCGGCCGCTGCGGGCGGATTCCGGGGCATGGGCGAGGGCGGCACGATCGGCGCGCCCGCCGCGATCGCGAATGCGATCGCCGATGCGCTGTCGCCACTTGAAATCGACGTCTTGATTCTTCCGATGACGCCGGAACGCATCTTCAAACTGATCGAAAAAGCCAAGCTCAAACCGAGAGGAAAAGCAGATGAATGACCTCAACGGGCGTGTCGCCCTTGTGACGGGTGGAGGACGAGACGTAGGCGCAGGCATCGCCAGGATGCTGGCGGAACATGGGGCGAGCGTCGCCGTCAACTATCACAGTTCGAAGACCGAGGCCGAAGCGGTGGTCGCGGAGATCGAGAAAGCCGGCGGCAAGGCGAAGGCTTACCAAGCCGACATCTCGAATGCGGATGTCGTCAAGAAGATGGTGGCGGACATCAAGAGCGATTTTGGCGGACTGGACATCCTGGTCAACAATGCGGGTCTGGTTCTGCGCAACCGCTTCAGCGAGAGCACGCCCGCGGATTGGAAGAAGCAGATCGACACCTGCCTTTATGGCGCGCTGAATTGCTCCCACAGCGCCGGCCCGCTGCTTGAGGCGTCGGGGCGCGGGCGCATCATCTCGATCATGGGCGACTCCTCCCGGGTCGGCGAATCCGGCCTTGCGCTCGGGGCTGCGGCGCGCGCGGGCACGATCGCGCTCATGAAGTCGCTGGCGCGCGAGTGGGGCCGCTCGGGCGTAACCGCCAACTCGATCTCGCTCGGCCTGATCGAGAGCGCGCACGACAAGACCTGGGTCGACGCGAACCGCGAGAAGCTGGTCAAGGCCTATGCCATCCGCCGGCTCGGGTTGCCGTCCGATGTTGCGCCCCTGGTTACTCTGCTCGCATCCGACGCCGGAAGCTGGATCACGGGCCAGGTGATCAGCGTCAACGGCGGATACAGTATGGTCTAGGGAGGAGATCATGCTTCACGTCGATCTGATCGCGTCTATCGCAACGCTTCTCGAACGTCACGCGAAACAACGGCCGGGCCAGGTGGCGTATTGGGATTCGTCGCGATCCGTCACCTACGCGGACCTCGCCGGGCGGACTGCTTCAATCGCGGCCAACCTGACGAAGGCCGGTCTGCGCGACGGTGACAGGATTGGGATCTGCCTGCCGAACAGCGTGGACTGGGTTGAAGTTTGCCTCGCCGCGCTGCGTGCCGGCGCGGTCGTCGTTCCCATCAGCTACGATGCCGCTGAAGGCGAGATCAGCTATCGCCTGACCGATTCGGCCTGCGGATTCGTCATCACGACGGCCGCGAGGAAGGAATTGATGGACAGGATCTGCCGCGAGGCCGCCATCGCGCCGACCTCGATCTTCGCGGGCCAGGACGCGGAGAAAGCGGGCGTCGCGTTGGCGACACTTGCTTCCGGCGGCACGGCGCCGGCCGATCCCGACGACATCGATCGTTCGTCTTTTATCATCTACACGTCCGGGACCACCGGACGTGCGAAGGGCGTCCTGCTCTCGGTGCGCGGCATGTTGTGGATCGCCGCGTCGTGCTGGGCGCCGATCGCGGAATTTTCGGAGAAGGACGTCGTCCTGTCCCCTTTGCCTCTCTTCCACTCCTACGGCTTGAACCTGTCCGTGCTCGGCGTGCTCGCGGTCGGTGCGAGCGAGCACATCATGGAGAAATTCTCTCCGCAACAGGTGCTCGATCTGCTGCAGACGGGGAGGTATTCGGTACTGCCAGGCGTGCCCACGATGTTCCACTATCTCCTGCACCGCGCTCAGGAGATCGGCGTCGAGCGGCTCGGCGGGATTCGCCTCTGCATTTCCGCCGGCGCCATCATGCCGGCGACCCTCAACAAGGCGTTCGAGGAGCGCTTCAAGGTGCGACTTCTCGATGGATACGGTATTACTGAAACTTCGACCATGGTGACGATGAACTGGTTGCAAGGTGCCCGGCCGATGGGATCGTGCGGTCTTCCTGTGCCTGGCCTTGCCGTGCGCATCGTCGATCCCTCCTCGATCGAGGACGTTCCGATCGGCGAGGAGGGCGAACTGATCGTCCGCGGTCCGAACCTGATGCAGGGCTACCATAACAAGCCGGCTGAGACCGCTGCGGTGCTCCGCAAGGGTTGGTATCACACCGGTGATCTCGCGAAGTCGGACGCGTCGGGCTACCTGACCATCACGGGGCGCATCAAGGAACTCATCATACGCGGCGGTCAGAACATCGCGCCGGCCGAGATCGAAGAAGTCGTCGTGCGGCATCCCCAGGTCAAGGATTGCGCCGTGGTGGGCATGAAGCACGCGACGTTGGGCGAGGTGCCTTGTCTCTTCGTCGTGGCGAAGGAGAATGGATTGGACGTTCCCTCACTGATCGATCACTGCAGGACGCATCTGTCGGCTTACAAGATTCCTGAAGCAACCCATCTCGTCGACGAAATTCCCAGGACGGGCTCCGGGAAGATCATGCGTTTCAAGCTGGTCGAAGCGTTGAGTCGGACGTGACGGGACAAGGCCATTCAGTCGACCGACCGCGGCCCCAAGGCGCCGAACGATTTCGGATCGTACGCAAGCCGATAACGCATGTCCGCGGCGACGATCGGCTTTTTGCAGCGATCGCAATCCACTGACGGCTGGAAGTCGTGCCCGCACTTGAGATGGGTGAGGATGAGAGGAGGCTTGCCTTTGGCGAGCCAGCGGTCTCCCCACTGCAGCATCGAGATGAAGGGACCATAGAGGTCTCGTCCCATGTCGGACAGGAGATATTCGTACCGGTCCGGCGAGCTCTGGTACTGCCTCCGGTAGAAGGCGCCGCTGGCCACCAGGCGGTTCAGCCGGTCCGTGAGGATGTTCGGCGCGATCGCGAGCTCGGTCAGAATCCCGTCGTAGCGTCGGTTGCCGAAGAAGCCCTCGCGGACGACCATGAAGCTCCATTTGTCGCCGATGATTTCGAGGGCGCGCGACACCGAGCTCGGGCGGCCGAGGACAAACCTGCTTCCTTCGGAAGGCCGCCTGGTGTTGCGGCCAGGTTTGGCGGGGCAACGTCCGGCACCGGGGCCGTCGCGATACTTCACGTCACGGGCGCCGACGCTCTCGCCGCAATGGGAGCAGGTGACGACAGGATGGCTGTCGCAACCGCATGTCGTGTGGACCAGCGTCAGCGGCGGCGGCTCGCCTTTGGATAGCCACCGGTCCCCGAATTGCATCAGCGCGATGAAGCTTGGATAGAGATCGAACCCCATCTTCGTCAGTCGGTACTCTTTGCGCTGCGAGGATCCGGGCGCGACCTGGCGGAAGATGGCGAGCTGGGTCAGCTTCCTCAGCCGATCTGTCAGCGTCGCCCGAGGGATGCCGAGCGCCGACCGGAACGCTTCGAACGTCTGCGTCCC
Source organism: Hyphomicrobiales bacterium (assembly GCA_041424235.1). Classification (GTDB taxonomy): domain Bacteria; phylum Pseudomonadota; class Alphaproteobacteria; order Rhizobiales; family Xanthobacteraceae; genus Bradyrhizobium_A. Next base: position 31,576 of record JBGMOD010000274.1, on the reverse strand, counting down.
GAAGAACGCTTCGCGGATGATGAGAAAAGCCCACGCGTCGGAGACAATGTCCAGCGTGCGCGCAACCGAACAGTTGCGCTCGGTTCGGATTGCGCCGCCGCGCGCTGCAGGCTTCGGGTTGGCAGACGTTTTGGCAGGCTGGGTCTTGGCGGCGGCTGGCATTTCGGACGGTCCGTTCACGCGGTCGCCGTGACGGCGACGCTCGAAAGCTGCGCACCTCTATCATAACGGCGCGATTGACTCGCCGAAATAATAAGTCTAGTTATGCATGTAATTTAGTCTAGTTATGCTAGTGATAAGAATACCAATAAGCAAGCATGTGAAACCCGGGAGGGAGTGGCGTGAAATTCAGAATCGGAGGTTTCCTGATCGCGTGGTCCGCGATCATGATGTTCGCAGGCAGCGCCGGCGCGCAGGCGGCGGGCATATCCGACGGCGTCGTGAAGATCGGCGTACTGACCGACATGTCCGGACAGTTCTCGCACGAATCCGGCGAGGGCTCGGTGACGGCGATCAGGATGGCTGTCGAAGATTTCGGCGGCAAGGTGCTCGGCAAGCCGATCGAAGTCGTCGTCGCCGATCACCAGAACAAGCCCGACACCGCGTCCGCGCTGGCGCGCAAATGGTTCGATGTGGAACACGTCGATATGATCGGCAACCTCATCAATTCCTCGATCGCGCTTACGGTCTCCGGACTCGCGAAGGAAAAGAATCGGATTGCCATCATCAACGGCTCCGGATCCTCCCGTCTGACCGGGGACGCGTGCACGCCGAACAGCGTCCACTATGCGTACGATACGTACGCCCTCGCGCGCGGCACCGGCGCTGCACTGGCCAAGGACGGCAAGAGGTCGTGGTACTTCCTGACGGCCGACTACGCCTTCGGGCACGCGCTCGAAGCCGACACTGCCGCGGTCGTGAAAGCGATGGGTGGCGAAGTTGTCGGATCGACCCGCTATCCACCCGAGACGTTCGATCAGTCCTCGTTCCTGCTCCAGGCGCAGTCATCGAAGGCGCAGGTCGTGGCGTTGGCCGGTTCGGGCAACGTGCTGGTAAACTCGATCAAGTCCGCGCAGGAGTTCGGAATCCAGAAGGCCGGGCAGACGCTCGCAGGGCTCCTGGTCTGGATCACCGACGTCAAGAGCCTCGGGCTCGAGGCAGCGCAGGGCCTGGTGCTGACGAACGCCTTCTACTGGGACCGCGATGACGAGACGCGCGCGTGGGCGAAACGATTCTTCGAGCGCAGAAAAGTCATGCCGCACATGGGCGACGCGGGCGACTACTCGTCGACCATGCACTATTTGCGGGCGGTCGAGGCGGCCGGCACGGATGAGGCGCAGGCCGTCATGGCCAAGATGCGCGAGATGCCGATCAATGATTTTTTCGCGAAGAATGGCAAAATCCGCGAAGACGGACGCATGGTCCACGATATGTACGTCTACGAAGTCAAGAAGCCGTCCGAGTCGAAGGGCGATTGGGACTTCTACAAACTTCGCGAAGTGATCCCTGGTGATCAGGCGTTCCGTCCGCTCAAGGACAGCACCTGCCCACTGGTCAAGAACGGTTGAAGCAGATTCAACGGGTGGGCCCGGACGCAATCGCATCACGGGCTCGCACCAACGGAGGCATCGAGATGGATCAGGAAGTCATCGCAGCGGGGGCGGCCCGGTCCAGGGACTCGATCCGGTCTGGTGCCGATTACATCGAAAGCCTCAAAGGACGCAAGCTGAGGGTCTTTCTGATGGGCGATCTGGTTGAGGAGCCTGTCGACCACCCCATCATCAGGCCTTCGATCAATGCAGTCGCGAAGACCTACGATCTTGCCAACGAGGATCCCGAATTGGCTTCCGCCGTCTCGCCGTTGACAGGCGGGCGAGTAAACCGCTTCCTCCACATCTCCGCGAGTCCCGGCGACCTCGTCATGCAGAACAAGATGCAGCGCCGTCTCGGGCAGTTGACGGGCACCTGCTTTCAGCGCTGCGTCGGCATGGATGCGCTCAATTCGCTGCACTCGGTGACGTACGATCTGGACCAGAAGTATCGGACCGACTACCATGCACGGTTCAAGAAATTCCTCGCCCGCATGCAGACTGCGAACATGGTTATCGGCGGCGCGATGACCGACGTGAAGGGCGATCGCGGGAAATCGCCGTCGCAGCAGGCCGATCCGGATCTTTTTCTTCATGTCGTGCGCCGCACTCCCGAAGGCGTCTACGTCAGCGGTGCAAAGGCGCACCAGACCGGTTGCCTGAACTCGCACTGGCTGATCGTGATGCCCACGATAAGGCTGGAGGCGGCAGACAAGGACTATGCCATCGTCGGTGCGATTCCTGTCGACGCCGGGGGCATCACCTACATCTACGGTCGGCAATCCTGCGACACCCGCAGCGCCGAAGAGGGCGACATTGATGCCGGCAACGCGCAGTTCTCGGGACAGGAGGCAATGATCGTCTTCGAAGACGTATTTATTCCGAACGAGCTTGTCTTCCTCGACGGAGAGTTCGAATTCGCTTCTACGTTGGTGGAACGGTTCACCTGCTATCATCGCCGCAGCTACGTCTGCAAGACAGGTGTCGGCGACGTGTTGATCGGCGCGGCGGCGACCATTGCGGACTATAATGGCGTTGAGCGCGTTTCGCATATCCGCGACAAGCTCGTCGAGATGACCCATCTCAACGAGACGATCTATGGAACCGGCGTCGCTGCGAGCCATCAGGGGATCGCCATGACGTCCGGCGCGTACCTTCCGGACGAAATGCTCGCGAACGTGTGCAAACACCACGTCACGCGCTTTCCCTACGAAATCGGCCGCCTGGCGCAGGATCTCGCGGGCGGGTTGATGGTCACGCTTCCGTCGGAGCGCGAGCTACGCCACGAAACGATCGGCCCTTTGATCGAAAAGTACCTGAAGGGACGTGCGGAGGTTTCGACCGAGGACAGGATCCGGATCCTTCGCCTGGTGGAGAACATGACGCTCGGCCGGAACGCCGTCGGTTACCTGACTGAATCCATGCACGGCGCCGGATCTCCGCAGGCCCAGCGAATCCAGATCGCTCGCTCGATGCAGATCGAATTCAAGAAGGAGTTGGCGAAGGTCCTCGCCGGCGTCGCCGGCCCGTCCATCGAGCAGATATCGGATGATGTGTCCACGTACATGGCCCGCGTGTTCTCACCGGTCCGCAATTGACGCTCGAAACCTGTTCTCGCAAACTCGGAGAGACTCATGGCGATGACGATGACCGGAGAGATCCAACTTGCCGCACCCAGGGAGGTGGTCTGGGCAAAGCTGAACGATCCCGACGTGCTGAAGGCGTGCATCCCGGGTTGCGAGGAATTGGAGAAGACCGACGATCAAGGCTTCCGCGCTGTTGCGAAGATGAAGGTCGGTCCTGTGTCCGCGCGATTCCGGGGCAAGGTTATCCTGAGCGATCTCGATCCTCCAAACGGGTACAAGATCTCGGGAGAGGGCGAGGGTGGCGTGGCTGGCTTCGCGAAAGGCGGCGCCAAGGTTGATCTCGTCGAACGCGAGGGAGGTACGCTCTTAAGCTATCACGTTGACGCCCAGATTGGCGGAAAGCTCGCGCAGTTGGGACAGCGCCTCATCAACGGGGCGGCCAAGAAGATGGCGGACGAGTTCTTCGCCAATTTCGCCCGGGAGCTTTAGCTCGGGGAAACGTCCATCGCCTCCGGCGAAGGGGACGTCGATTTTTCGAGGCAGCGTGTGCGTGACGTGTGCACCGGAAGATCAAAGAAAATCTACAAACAACTAACGTGAGCAGGTTGAACTGAACGCGCTGCGGTGTCAGCGGTGGGCCGATGTATGCGGAAGTGAGTGAGCTTGTTCGGAAAACTCCGAATTTGCGCGCGTCAATTTCCAACGCGCCGCGACCCCGGCGTATTGATGCTGGGTAGAACGTTGGTGCGTCCGCCTGGCGATGGCGTGCATGAAGATTGTAGACGCGGCCTTCGCACCGGATGAACGGCAAATGCGACTCGGCTTACTAACTGCCGCTGCTTCGATATCTAACCATCGTCGGTTATTCTAAACGCGAATGCCGAGGCTATTGGCTGACACTTTGCTTGCGGCGCTTGTGCGGCGCGGGACCGGCTTACGATCGAGCCAAATCTCGTATCACGAGCAGGGTTTTTTGTTCTAGAGCATAACTAGTCGGGCAGACAGAAAGCGGGTGCAAGAGTTATCTGCAACCTCATTGGGGTGGAGCGTAGTTGCAAACATAGGACACGTCGCGAGCATGAAGTAGTCCGGCGCAACTGGAACAGACGGCTACCGGAGTGACAACCTTGCCCGATCGATCGACGAAGTCAAAAGTTCTTCGGTTGCCTCGTACGACCCACCGCTCGCCCCATACCTTCATCAGAATCATTGGGCCATAGCTGTCGAGCCCCATCTCCGTCAAATTGTAACCTCCCTGTTCGTCGTTCTTTTCGATAAATCCGGCTCGATGGAGATTTGCCAGCCTGCCCGAAAGCACGCCAGGGGCGATTTCAAGTCCATTGATGAAGTCGTCAAAGCGATGGTTGCCGTGAAACAGCTCTTGCAGCACCAGGAAGGTCCATCTGTCACCGACGATGGACAGCATCCTTTCGACGGAGCAGGGACGCCTCCCTTGAACCGATCCGTCCCACGATGAACGGCGCTGGCGCGGTGTATTTCTGGGACGCGGAATCCAATAGTCGTTCGGTATGCGGACGCGGATCTTCCGAGCATCGACCGGTTCCCCGTTTTCCCGCCAGACGACCTTGGCCGAGAACCAGGACCTGCAGGTCTTATGGAAAAGTGCCAGAGGTGGAGTCCCGTTCGACATCCATTTGTCGCCGAACCACATCATGCCCAGCGTAATGGGATAGACATCAATGCCGCGGTCGGTAAGGCGGTATTGCTTGTGTTTTCCGGGCGCTCCCTCCCTTTTTAGAATGTGGTTCCTCTCCAGGCGTGACAGTCGCTTGCTGAGCGTCGCGCGTGGAATTCCTAACTTGCGCTGAAATTCCGCGAAACGTCGCGCGCCAAAGAATGCTTCCCTGATGATGAGGTAAGTCCAGGTGTCGGCAAGGACATCAATGGTTTCCGATTCCGCCGAGTGTCGCACAAAGCCTTTGGGCGGATGTCTGTCTCGACGCACGGTATTTGCTGGCTTCTTGACGGTCGGCGACCGCTCCTTCATCGATCGCGGCCGGCGTCATTGATGCAAGCTTGCGCATCAGGAGGTGACAGAAGCTGACTCATTACGAGCTTGACCATGTTCAAGTTCAGCCTCCCGCATCCGGAAATACTGGACTTTTCCGCTCGCCGTCGCGGGGAAAGAATTCACCAAACGGACATAGCGGGGAATCTTGAATGTTGCAATCTTTCCCTTGCAAAACTGGCGGATCTGATCCGGCGTGGAAGCCATGCCGTCGCGCAGCCTGATCCAGGCGCAGACCTCTTCTCCATACTTGGAATCGGGAATCCCAAACACGTATGCTTCTGCAACTTCGGGCAGCGTAATCAGGAATTCCTCGATCTCGCGTGGGTAGATGTTTTCTCCCCCACGGATGATCGTATTTTTGATACGGCCGACAATCTGGAGGTATCCGCTTGGCAACATGGTCGCGAGATCGCCCGAGCGCATCCATCCGTTTTCGTCCATGGCTTCGCGCGTGCCTTCGGGATTTTGCCAGTAGCCCCGCATCACAGAGTAGCCACGTATGCAGAGTTCACCAGCGGTGCCGACCTCCACGGTGCGACCGGTAGCGGGATCTATGATTTTTGCCTCGATGTGCGGATGCACCACGCCCACTGTGGTGACCCGCACGTCGTTGCTGTCCTGGGGAAGTGACTGAAAAGAGATCGGTGACGTCTCGGTCATCCCGTACGTTACCGTAATCTCTCGCATGTTGAGAACCTCGACCGCCTGGCGCATGGTTTCAATCGGGCAGGGCGCTCCCCCAATGCAGCCGGTTCGAAGGGAGGAGAGATTGCTGTTCTCAACGTTCTGATGGGCGATGAGGGCGATGTACATCATCGGCACACCGTAGAATGACGTACATAGCTCGTTCTGGATGGCATCGAGCGCGGCAGTAACGTCGAAACTCTCGCTGGGAAGCACGATGGCGCTACCATGGGTAAGCGCCGCTAGCGCGCCAAGAACGAGTCCAAAGCAATGAAAGAAGGGCACCGGCAGACAGATCCGATCCGCTTCCGAAAGCCGCTGCCGTTCGCCGACGAAATGCCCGTTATTGAGTATGTTATGATGTGTAAGAAGCGCGCCCTTTGGCTGACCAGTGGTACCGGAAGTGTATTGAAGGCTACAGGGGTCCTCGCAAGATACCGCTTGTTCGGCCATCGTAACGTCAACATCCCGGTGCGTACCCCGATTTAGGAACGCAAACCAGTCCGATCCTGTATGCTCCGCATCGAAGTACACAATTTCCAGAAGGTTCGGCAGATCATCTCGGACTGCTTGAAGCGCCTGGACAAACGAGTATCCGCGAAAGGCACGTGAAGCGAAGACCATCTTCGATCCGGAGTTCTGCAGCAAATGCCGCGCCTCTTCCTGCCGGAGCGCAGGATTGACTGTGACAACAATTGCGCCGATCCGGACCGCGCCGTGGTGAACGATCAGCCACTCTATCCGATTGGCCGACCAGATCGCGATCCGATCTCCTCGCCCGATCCCGGATGCCAGGAGCGCGGAGGCTACCCGGTCCACCTCTCGATCCAGAGCAGCATAGGTGATCCGCTGGCCCTGAAAAACGCTGACCACGGCATCGTGCGTCGCATAGCGGCGCGCCGCATCGCGCAGGGCGGTTCCGATCGTGATTCCGAGTAACGGTTGATCGGAAACGCCCGAAGTGTATGAGAGCTGTGCCTGCGACATCGGCGTTCCTCGCTTGTGGGTCTTGTCCTTCAGGTTGCACTCGCGATGAAGTCGTCTAGTCGTTGGCCGTCCGGATCGGCATTGGCCGCGGCGCGAGCTCCATTGACGGCCTCGACTGCCGACTTCAGTTGGGACAGGGCAGGGTCAATCAATCGGTCGAAGATCAGATTAAAGTTCCTCAGGCCTCGTCGGTAGGTGGCGCTGTATCCCTTCACAAGGTCGGCACATTCCGCGACTTCGATACCGAATGCGTAATCCACGCGCGCGGCGCCCTGGACCGCCAGCAACCAACGAGTTGTGATTGCCTCTTCCTGCACGAACCGCCATGAACGACGGCGAAGGATGCGCATTCCAGCCAGGAGGCGCATGACGAGAAAGCCGGAAATCGTGTGGCTCCTTACATGGATGCCGACGTTGAAACGATGCTCAAGACCGCGTTTGCGCAACCACGCAAGGAACGCGTTTCCGGCCCATAGTGGAAGGAGCGCGCAGACTTCCTCGGGGCCGGGCTTGAGATATTCGGTGATGTGGATCGGCTCGTGCGCACCGGCCTTTGTCTCGGTGCGGACGGTCCCGAAGCGGTCTAAACGCGTTTTAAGGTCCGCGACGCGCATGACGTCCTCATACGTCATCCGCAGGGCCAGGTAGCGGGCTCCTTCGATGGTGAGTTGCCAATGCTTGTCCGCTCCACCGGATTCTCGATCGACAGCTAATAGCGATCGGGCGCGTTGAAGATACAGTTCGGCATAGGCGCGGTCCTGATAGTCCAAGCACCTGCGATAACCGGCATTCACCGTGAAATGAGTCTCAACCGGGAATTCGGCCCGAAGGACTTCCGTGTTGCCGCGCTTTGCGAAAGGCGCCGGCGAAGTTGGGGGAAGCGCGCCTCGGGCGGCATCGAAGCCGAACCTGTATCCCCTCAAGCTGGCCGAAACGGCCTTGCCGGATGTCTTGATCGCATTTTCGAAGTGCTCGGGGTTGATGTCCAGCGCATTCGAACCGGCAAGTGTTCCGAGAATGACGGCGTTGATCACCGTACCGGCCTCCGAGGCTGCGCTCTGCATGTCGAAGATGAGGGCGCGTCTGGCGAGGCCATGGACGGCGTTGAGCGCCGCGTTGCTGTCAAAGCGGCCGTCCAGCATCGCCATCTTTTCGGACGTCGCGAAAACGCGATGGCTCGAGGCGATCAGGGTTGTTCGATCGGGAGAGATATAACCACCTTGAGCGGCGCGCGCGGCCTCCAATAACTCCGACGCCATCATGACGTCGACTCTTCCGGGAACGGGAGTGAGCGCAAATACCGGCCGGCGGCCGCCAAGTTCCGCGATCGGTACCGGCGAATACTCGATGTAATAAGTCGTGGCCCCCGTACGCTGCGCGACTCCGGGAATGGATGTTCCCTGCACCAGGAATCCCGCGGCTCGGATGGCGGAAATTGTCCAGTCCGAAAGAACGCCTCCGCCCTCGCCACCGAGTGCGGCAATCAATATCGCGCGGTTTCTCGAGACTTTGGCGGTCATGCTGCGATCCTCTGGCGTCGCTGCATAAAGCGGATAAATCCCCCGCGAACTCGGTCGGCGACGCGATCGACGAAGTTGGGATTTTGTACGACGTCCGCTTTGTAGAACGATGGGCAAAGAATGGCGGCGTGGGCGACTTCGCCGCAGTTGCCGCAACCCACGCATCCATCGTTCACGTACGCAACCGGATTTCTCCTGAGCGGGTCGGGATTCGACTTCACCGTCAGCGTCGGGCATCCGGAAAGCCGGATGCAGGAATGGTCGCCGGTACAGGTCGTATCGTCCACGCCGAATTTCGTGCGCAAGACGCGTTCACCACGTTTAACGCGCGCCGAAATCATCGGCCTTTCCCTGCGCTGGCGGGCCAGCATGCATTCGCCCTCTGCGATGACCACCCGAAGGCCTTTGCCGCGCGCAAGAATGGCCCGCTTCAACACGGAAATCATTCGGCCGACCCGGTACGAGCCGACCGTTTCGATCCAATTCACCCCGACACCGCGCAGAGCGCGTTCGAGGTCCATCTCACTGGCTTGATTTCGCGAGTTGGTGCCGGTCGAAGGGATGTGCTGATGCCCGGTTGCGGAAGCATATCCGTTCTTCAGGATGACGAGGACACCCTCGTCCTTGTTGAAGACGTGGTTGGCAACGCCGGTTGTGAGCCCTTGGTGCCAGAAGCCGCCATCGCCCATGATGCTGACGACCGGGTTTTTCATCATGGAGGAGAGCCCGACGGAGGAGGCAAGCCCGAGGCCGTATCCCAGGATCGTGTTGCCGAGCTTGAACGGTTCGAGCGTCGCGAAGCTGTGACAGCCGATATCGCCACTGACGTGCACCTTGCCGACCTGCTCCTGCACGAGCTTAAGGGCGCTAAAGACGGGCCGCTCCGGACAGCCCGTACACAACCCGGGCGGGCGGGCGGGCAATGGTCCACCCAGGAGATCCAGCGCCTTGCGCTGGTTATTCTGGAAGGATTTCACGGCCGCAGCCGCAACCTGGCCGCTGAGGCCGCTCGGCCGAGCTCTGACGAAGAATCTGTCGATACCTTCCAAAAGTACCGAACCAACGTATTCGCCAGCCATCGGCAGGCAGTTCTTGCCCGAGATCTTGGTAGCGATGCCGGCATCCGACAGCATCGCCTTGATGTCGTTCTCGACGTAGTTCGGCTGGCCCTCTTCGACGATGAGCACCGCGCGCTTACTTGCGCAGAAGGCTTCGATCTCAGCCGGAACCAGCGGATAGACGCAGTTCAAGACGAGAAGCGGCACTCGGCTATTGCCGAAATCGTCAGCGAGACCTATCGACCGCAGAGCGGCAATGACATGATTGTACATCCCGCCCTGCAGCACAAATCCGATATCGGATAGATCACCATCAAACCTCTCGTTGACCTTACGATTGGCGATGAAGCGGACAGCCGCGGGATAACGGACGTCGATCTTCAGCTTTTCCTGAACGTAGGTCGCCGGCGGCAGGCTGATTCTGTCCTTGTCGAAGATCGGGCTCTCGATCACGTTCCGCTTGGAGAGAGCAGCCGGCCTGTTGTCCGCCGTCTCGAATCGCCCGCTCAGATGGCAGGCGCGGATTCGCAGCTCCATCATGACCGGCGTATTCGATGCCTCCGACAATTCGAACGAACATTCCACCATGTCGGCGATCTTTTGCAGATCCGGTCTCGGGTCCATTAGCCAGATCTGCGATTTAGTCGCGATCGCATGGCTCCGCTCCTGAATGATGCTGGACCCTTCGCCGTAATCCTCGCCGACAATCATCAGCGCGCCACCGACGACTCCCGCCGACGCGAGATTGGAAATGGCGTCGGCTGCAACGTTGGTTCCGACGATCGACTTGAAAGTTACCGCGCCGCGGATCGGATAGTTGATCGAAGCGCTGAGCATCGAGGCCGCACCGGCTTCGTTCGCGCAAGTCTCGAGATGGATTCCAAGCTCTTCGAGGAGGTCGCTGGCGTCGCTGAGGACGTCAACAAGAGCTGACACTGGTGCGCCCTGATACCCGCCGACATAGGAGATACCCGATTGGAGCAGGGCCTTGGTGACCGCGAGAATACCTTCTCCCTCAAAGGTGCCTCCCTTTCCAATACGAAGCTGCGCCACTTCCTCATGAAACGAACGTTCGGGCATTTTTACTCCTTGGAACTGAGTTGGGCGATGCGAGTCTTGAGTTCGGAGACGATCACGATCGTGCGAACGTGCGTTGCCCGCGCGATCTCGCGCTGGTCCGCGCTCACCGTCGCTTCGAATGTCACGCGCCGCTTTTCAAGTTTGGAGATATTTGCAGCGACAGTCGCCGTCCCACCCAGGACGACGGCTCCCACGTGATCCAGGGACACGTGCGAACCAACGCTGTCCTGCCCCACTTCCAGCACGGAAAGCAGAAGGTCGCGGCATGCAAACTCGATGTCGGAGAGAATACTGGGCGTCGAATAGACGCGCAGGTCGGGCCCCATGAAGGAGATCGCGCGCCCGCCGTCCACCTTGATATCGCGCCTGATCATTGCGCCGACTTCAATCATCGTTTCTCTCCTTCCTCCGACACACCACGGTTGGTTCATATATAGAAGTACATGCCCAACAGAGTGCGGCTTAGCGAGTCATTTTCGTCGCTGCCGCCAAAATCGTCGTCGCTTTCGTGCTGCGCGGCGAGCGTTCAAGCTCTTAAGTAGACGGCCTATTTACTCGTTTTCTGGCCGATTTCTGCCTATTTCGCTCAGGTGCGGTTCATGGGCTGCCGTCTTGCGTGTCGTTCGCCTTGGAAATTACCTTACAACACAAACTTCCATATGTGAACCAAAAAAGACTTGCATAACTGAACTAAATGTATTCTGCTGAGATCGTCAGCTTCCCAAGCGAGGATTTGTCCGATGATGTCCAGCAACGCCCAACTCGCGTCCGCATCGATCTATTCCCCGGGAACCGATTGCCCGCGCCTTAGTGGGAATTTTGGCGGGGATAGTCCCGCGTTCTCCGCGTATTGGCGTGACGGTCTAGCGAAGCTCGATGAGATGCCGCCGCGGCGAGATAGGTCCGCTGCGCAGCAGTCGGAAGTTGAGGTGATCCTGCAGGAGGCGCGAAAGGCTCGCATTGCCTTTCTTTCTATCCATGCGGAAAGAATCTACCGGGATCTGACCGACGACCTTCGCAAGTTCAGGCGCGTGGAAGATCTGGCTTTTGCGGTCGCCGAAAAAGTGCCGGGTCTTTGCCCCACACCCGACCGCGTGGCGCGGGAGTCGTCCCGCGTCCAGTCCGAGAAGGACGGCCATGAAATCGATCAAGGTCTGTTCTTCAATCAGGTGCTTTCCAATCGGGAGTGCGGCCTCCATCTCTGTCATGCGATGCTCCTTCCGAGGGCGGATGCGCTTGAGAAGCTTGGCCAGCTGGCGCGGGATGGACGGGTCGATCTGGACCATGCAAGCGTAGAGCGTCGCGGCAAGGCCTCGATCGTGACGATGAAGAATTCCCGTCACCTGAATGCGGAGGATGATTCGACAGTCAAGGACGTCGAAGTCGCGATCGATCTCGCGATGCTCGATCCCGAAACGTCGGTTTGTGTGCTGCGCGGAGGGGTCATCGATTCGGGTAAATGGTCCGGCAAGCGCGTCTTTTGCACCGGCATCAATCTCACCCACATCTATTACGGACGGTTGTCTTACCTCTGGTACCTGGTGAGGGACATGGGGTTCATCAACAAGATGTATCGTGGGGTAGCTCACGAGGGCATCTCCCCTGATGAGATGATCGGTGAAACGATCGAAAAGCCCTGGATTGCAGCCGTCGAAAAGTTCGCGATCGGTGGTGGTTGTCAGTATTTGCTGGCAACGGATTACAACATCGCCGCTGATGACGCTTACATGACCCTTCCCGCGCGCAAGGAAGGCATCATTCCCGGTGTCGCGAACATGCGGATGCCGCGTTTCGTCGGTGACCGGGTCACCCGCCAGGCGATCATGGCAGAGCTAAAAATTGATTGCGACAGCGTGCCAGGGCGAATGATCTGCGATCTCGTCGTCAAGCCGGAGGAGATCGATCGTGCGGTGGACGACGCCGTGGAGAGGTTGACAAACTCGGGCGTGGTGAGCGCGTCGAGCAACCGTAAGGCCATGCGGATCACGCAGGAGCCGCTCGACATGTTCAGATCCTACATGGCTGTCTACGCGCGGGAACAGGCGTATTGCCACTTTTCGCCGGCTCTTATCAGTAATCTCGAAAGGTACTGGAACGCCCAGAACCGTAAGGTCTGATTTTTCCATCCGCCCTCGGCCGAGAACGAACACGTCAGTGCGCGCGGCCTCGACACTGCATTGTTGTGGAGGAACGACCATGAATAGAGCTTCGAGACTTGCTGCGTTCGGTGTGGCGATAGCGACTTGGGCGGCCACGACGCCGGCCCACGCCCAGCAGCCGATCAGAGTGGGGGCTATCCTTTCGGTGACTGGTCCCGCGTCTTTTCTCGGTGATCCGCAAAAGCGGACTCTCGAAATGATGGCCGATCAGATCAACTCGAGCGGTGGTATCGAAGGAAGAAAGATCGAATTGGTGATTTACGACGATGGTGGAGACGCCAACGCGGCGCGCACTTTCGCGAGCCGCCTCGTCGACCAGGACAAGGTCGTCGCCATGGTCGGTGGTTCTACCACCGGTACGACGATGTCGATGATACCTGTCTTCGAAGAGGCGGAAATACCGTTTATGTCGATGGCCGGCGCGATCCAGGTAGTCCAGCCGGTCAAGAAGTGGATATTCAAAACGCCACAGACCGATGCGATGGCCTGCGAGAAGATATTCTCTGATCTCAATGCCAGAAAGCTTTCCTCCGTCGCGCTGGTGTCGGGCACCGACGGCTTCGGAAGGTCCATGCGCGACCAATGCGTTGCGGTCGCACCAAAATACGGCATCAAGATCGCCCTCGAGGAAAGTTTCGGACCTCGCGATTCCGATATGACGCCGCAATTGACCAACGTGCGCGGGAAGGCCGATGTCCAGGCCGTGATCGTTCCCGGCATCGGGCAGGCTCCGGCCATTGTTGTCCGCAACTTCAAACAGCTCAATCTGTCCTTGCCGCTTTATGTAAGCCACGGCGTGGCCTCGAAGGAGTTCATCGAACTCGCGGCTGGCGGAGCGGAGGGCGCGCGTCTTCCGGCGCCGGCGCTGCTGCTGGGCGAGAAGCTTCCACCTGAAGATCCGCAACGGCTGCCCGTTACTACGTACATACAGGCCTACGAGAAAAGGTGGGGCCAACCCGTGTCCGCCTTCGGTGGCTTCATGCACGATGGCTTTCAGATGGTCGTCGACGCGATCAAGCGGCAAAAATCGGCCGAACCCGCCAAGATCCGTGACGGAATTGAGGCGACAACAAAGTTTGTCGGAGTAAATGGCGTGTACTCAATGACGACGACCGATCACATGGGCCTGGATCTCTCCGGCTTCCGGATCGTGGAGATCAAGCAGAACGATTGGTCGTCCATCGGCAAGACGAAATGAGTGTCGGCAGCCGATCGCAACGTCGAATTTACCTCAAGTAGAATTGGTGCTGTCTTGATTTCCGATTTGATCCAGTACCTATCCTCTGGGCTAACGGTGGGCTCGGTATACGCGCTGATCGCGCTGGGATTCACGCTGATCTATAATTCCACGCAGATCGCCAATTTCGCGCAGGGCGATTTTGCAATGATCGGCGCGATGACGACGGTATTTGCGATGGCCTCCGGCGTGCCGATCATCGCCGCCGCCGTCCTGGGCGCTGCCGCAGCGGCCTTGGCCGGGCTTCTCCTGTACACGTTGGCGATAAGGCCGGCACGTAACAGCCCCGTCCTGGGTTTGATCGTCCTGACCATCGGTGCGTCGATCTTCGCGAAGGGGGCCGCGCAGCTGGTATTTGATAAGCGTTTTCATTCCCTTCCTTCGTGGATCGGAGCGTCGTCGATCGATATACTCGGCGCCGCGGTACAGCCGCAAAGCTTCATCGTGCTCGCGGGCGCCGGCGTCATCGTCATCGGTCTCGCGGCATTCGCTTCGAGGACACTGATTGGGAAAGGGATCGCGGCGGTCTCGCAAAACAGCCTCGCAGCCACGCTTGTCGGCATGAATGTCCCGATGGTCGTGACGCTCGCATTCGTGGTCTCCGCCGCGATCGGCGGCATCGCGGGCATTCTCGCGGCGCCGATTACCCTTACGAGCTACGACGCGGGCACCTTGCTGTCTCTCAAGGGCTTCGCTGCGGCAATGATCGGAGGAATGGGAAACCCGGTAGGAGCCGTGCTCGGGGGGCTGCTTCTCGGTATCGGCGAAGCCTTTGGCGGTGGCCTGATCTCATCTGCTTACAAGGATGCATTTGCATTTCTGTTGATCCTCCTCGTCCTTGTCGTACGCCCGCAAGGGTTGGTTGGCTCACGCGTTCGGGAGAGGGTTTGAGGATGAAGTTACCATCATCCAGGGTGGCGACGATCTTGATGTTGGGCGTCATTATCGTCGCGGTTCCGTTGCTTCTTCCGTCAAATTATTATTTGCGCGTTTTTACCCTTATCTACATCTTCGGCCTTGCCGCAATTGGATTGAATCTTCTGATGGGGTTCGCGGGCCAAGTTAGCCTGGGCCATGCGGGCTTCGTCGGGTTAGGCGCCTATTCCGTTGCCTTTGCTCCCACTCACCTCGGCATATCCGCAATCTACGGCGTAGGGTTCGGCGCGCTTCTGTCGACCGCGATTGCACTCGCCGTAGGCCACCCGATCCTGAAGCTAAAGGGGCACTACCTCGCTGTTGCTACGCTTGGCTTCGGATTTCTGGTGGCTCTCCTCATCACGAACGAGGCGGGTTTGACCGGCGGCCCGGACGGCGTGAGCGTGGCAAAGCCTGTGCTGTTCGGATGGCGGATGCGGAGCGCGGAATCCTGGTATTGGATATCGAGCGCGACAATGCTTATCGGCGCATGGCTCGCTCAAAATCTCGTTGATAGCTCCACGGGTAGAGCCTTGCGCGCAATTCATGACAGTGAAGTCGCCGCGCAAGTCGCGGGCGTCGGAGTAGCGCGCCAGAAACTCAAGGTTTTTGTTATCTCGGCGATCTACGCGTCCCTGGCGGGATCGCTTCTCGCGCTTAGCACCGGTCATGTTACCCCCGATTCGACCACGGGCTTTTTGCGATCGGTCGAGCTCGTTACGATGGTCGTTCTTGGAGGCCTGGGGTCGGTCGGCGGTTCGATACTTGGGGCAGGGGTTCTGATCTTGCTGCCCCAGTTTCTCACGGTCTTCCACGAATATGAGCATCTGATGTTGGGCTTGGTCATGATGGTATGCATCGTGATGATGCCGTCAGGCGTCGTGCCTTCGATAGCGGCCCGCTTCAGCCGGAGGGAGGCGTGACCCATCTACTCGTCATCGACAAGCTTTCGATTGCGTTTGGAGGCGTGAAGGCCGTTCAGGACGTCTGCATAGGCGTTCCGCAAGGCGATGTATTTTCGATCATTGGACCCAACGGGGCCGGCAAGACAACACTGTTCAACGTCGTGTCCGGCATCTATGCGCCCCACAATGGATCGATCAGTTTGCGCGGGGTAGAAGTCGCCGGCGCTCGGCCTGATGTGCTGGCTCGACATGGCCTGTCGCGGACTTTCCAGAACCTCCAAATCTTTAAGCGCATGTCTGCGGTCGAAAACGTCATGGTCGGGCGGCACCTCCACGAGCGGACCTCGACTGTGGCGCAACTCGTTCGCTGGCCGACGGCTATGCGAGAGAATCGCGAAAGTCGGGCCCACGCCCGCGAGCTTCTCGCCTTCGTCGGCCTGGAATCCTATCTCGGACGAGCGGCCAGCGCGATGCCGTACGGGGCCTTGAAGCGGCTCGAGATCGCACGGGCGCTCGCCGCAGAGCCGCAAATCCTCCTTCTTGACGAGCCGGCCGCCGGTTGCAATCCGACGGAAACGGCGGAAGTCGAAACGCTGATACGACGGATAGCCGATACCGGCGTAACCGTGTTGCTGGTGGAACATGACATGAAACTGGTCATGCGAATATCCGATCGAATCCACGTTTTGGACCGGGGACGAACGATCTGCGAGGGTACGGCGGAGCAAGTGCAGCGCGACGAACGCGTCATTGGGGCCTATCTGGGAAATCACGGCGTCCGTGAGGCAGCCAGTGCTTGAGGTCAAGAATGTCAGCAGCCAATACGGCCGCATCGAGGTCTTGCATAATGTCAGCGTGAGCGTCGGCAAGGGTAGAATTCTCTCGCTCATTGGTGCCAACGGCGCCGGAAAGACGACCCTTCTGAAGGCCATATCCGGTGTTCAACCTACCAGTCGTGGGAGCATCGTCTTCGACGGTAAGACCATTGACCGCATCAGAGCGGATGCGCGCGTCAGACTGGGGCTCGCGCAGGTACCGGAAGGTCGCCAGGTGTTCGGAGCTCTGTCGGTTGAGGACAACCTGTTGCTCGGCGGTTGGACGAGTTCACGAGAAAATGTTTCGGTTGATCTTGAAGAAGCGTACTCGACCTTCCCCGTTCTCCACGAGAAGCGTCATTTATCAGCCGGCTCGCTTTCCGGAGGGCAGCAGCAAATGCTCGCGATCAGCCGCGCGCTCATGAGCCGACCGTCGGTCGTTCTACTCGACGAACCCAGCATGGGATTGTCGCCGTTACTGATCGATCAGGTCTTCGAAGCCATCACGACGCTCAGGACAAAAGGTCTCACGGTTCTGCTGGTGGAGCAGAATGCCGGCCTGGCGCTTTCGATAGCGGATGATGCCTGTGTCATGGAAACCGGGCGTATTGTTCTCAGCGGAACGGGACATGAGCTTCAAACGGATCCACGTGTCCGCGCACTCTATCTCGGATATGCCTAGGCCAGTGCTCGGCATCCGCCATCCGCTGAAGGCCGAATTGACTCATTTCTCTCTCTTGATCGCAACGCCGCTCCGGCTCCCGCGCGATTTCGAGACGACTTAACGGCTTTGGGCCTACTTATGCATGTAACATCTGGCGTTCGAGAAACGCTCGGAAACTGGCCTTGACGGACGGTCGCGCATTCGGCGCGAGAGGAGCCATGTTGGAAGAGATCGACATCAAGCGGCGGGACGGCATAGCGCATATCGTCTTAAACCGGCCCTCCGCAATGAGCGCCGTCACGCTGGCGATGTGGCGCGAACTGGCGGAGACCTTCGCTCGTTTCGTCGCCGACAGCGATCTGCGTGCGGATGGATTGGACGGGCTGACATCCCGCGCCTATGCCCGCCGTGCCTATGGCACCGCCAGCGCCGGCTCGCTCCGCCGCTTGCCGATCATCAGCGATAGTCCCGCGGCAACGATCCCGGTCAGGCCCGCGATGATGAAGGCCTGCAGATAGCTGCCCTGGGCGGTGCGCATCGCGCCGGCGAAGAACGCGGCGGAGGCGGCGCCGAGCTGGTGGCCGGCCACGACCCAGCCGAAGATCATCGGCGCGTTCTTGTCGCCGAAGGCGTCGTTGGCGATGCGCACGGTCGGCGGCACGGTCGCGATCCAGTCGAGACCGTAGAAGGCCGCGAAGATCGTCAGGCTGGTCAGCGAGAAGTTGGAGTAGGGCAGGTAGATCAGCGACAGGCCGCGCAGCCCGTAATAGAAAAACAGCAGCTTGCGCGGATCGTAGCGGTCGGTCAGCCAGCCCGACAGCGTGGTGCCGAACAGATCGAACACGCCCATCAGCGCCAGAAGACTCGCCGCCTGCACTTCGGCGATGCCGTAGTCGCCGCAGAACGAGATCAGATGGGTGCCGACCAGGCCGTTGGTGGTGAAGCCGCAGATGAAGAAGGTGGCGAACAGATACCAGAAGGTGCGGGTCTTGGCGGCGCGCACCAGGTTGCCGATGGCGGCTGCGAACGGATTCTGCTGCGAGGGTGCTACGGGAACGTCGTCGTGATCGCTGCCGTAGGAGCGCAGGCCGATCGACGACGGCCGCTCCGGCACCAGAAAGTACACCAGCGGAATCAGGGCCGCGCAGCACGCGGCCACCGTCAGCACCACCGGCTGCCAGCCGCCCCACTGCACCAGCGCGGCAAGGCCCGGCATGAAAATGAGCGTGCCGGTGGCGGTGCTCGCGGTCAGCAGTCCCATCACCAGGCCGCGATTGGTGGTGAACCAGCGGTTGACGATGGTGGCGCCGAGCACGTTGGCGACCGCGCCGGAGCCGATGCCGGAGAGCAGCCCCCAGCTCATGAACAACTGCCAGGGCTGGGTCATGAAATAGCTCATGCCGGTGGACACCGACATCAGCGCCAGTGCGCACAGCACCGTGCGGCGCACGCCGAAACTCTGCATCACGGCCGCCGCGAACGGGCCGGCCAGCCCGTAGAGGAAGATGCCGACCGCGGCCGAGATCGAGATGACATCGAGGCTCCAACCGAAGGATGTCTGCAACGGCAGCATCAGCACGCCGGGCGATGAGCGCAGCCCCGCCGCCGAGAGCAGGGCCAGGAAGGTGACCGCGATGACGACAAAAGCGTAGTTCCGCCCGAACGGGCGCCTTGAAATCGGTGCTTGTTTCATGTTACTGACCGGTACGTATTGCGATGAGTGGCTGTATACGTACCGGTCAGTAACATTGTCAAGCGTAAAGGACAGGCAGATGAGCAAGCCAAGCGAGCAACCGCCGGACCGCGCGCCGCGGGCCGCCGATCGGATCATGGAATCGGCGTGCGACCTGTTCTACCGCGAAGGCATCCGTGCCGTCGGCGTGGACGAGATCGTGCAGCAGGCCGGTGTCACCAAGCCGAGCCTCTATCGCAGCTTTCCCTCGAAGGATGAGCTCGCCGCCGCCTATCTGCGCGACTACGACCGCAGGTTCTGGGAGAGTTTCGAGAAGCCGGAGGGCAAGAGCTACAGCGATCCGCGCGAGCATGTGCTGGCCTATATCCGCCAGCTATCCCGCCGCGCGGTGGACGGCAGCTATCGCGGCTGCGGCCTCAGCAATGCCGCGGTCGAATATCCGGCGCGCGAGCATCCCGCGCGCCAGGTCGCCGAAGCGCACAAGAAGGTGTTCCGCAAGCGCCTGCGCGAGCTCGCTGCCGCGATGGGGGCGCGCAAGCCCGACGTGCTGGGCGACGGCCTGTTGTTGCTGATCGAGGGCATCTACAGCACCGGCCAGCAGTCGGAGAACGGAGCCGCGCAATCCGCGATGGCCGTTGCGAAGATGCTGATCGATGGCAGCGTCAAATCGGCGTGATCGGGAAAGATGATCCTGTTGCCGCCTCGCTTTGTCGTGCCGGCCGGCGATGCCTGACCACACAAAGCTCAGGACATGCCAGCCCTGAAGCCGCAAATGATTGCGCCACTCCGGCGGCACGCTAGATTGGCGCCCGCCGGCTATCGCAAGACATGTTTGCAAGACATGTTTGCAAGACACGGGAGTGTCCATGAGGGGTTTCACGCGTTTCGCGCTCGCGATGGTTCTGCTGGCCGTGCAGCTTCCGGCCGCCTTCGCGCTCGACACCACGCCCGCGGCGCCGGAGCTTGTCCCGTTCGCCTCGGACGAGGGTCTGGCGCGGCTGGCGCGTTCGCCCGCCAAGGTCGATTTTCCCTCGCTCGCCAATCAGTTCGAAGCCGAATCCAACGGCGCGTTCTGCGGGCCCACCTCGGCCGCAATCGTGCTCAATGCCGTGCGCGGCCGCAGCCCCGATCTGCCGCACGACCGCAGCCGCCTGCGCCCGGAGGACCTGCAATACATTCCCTCGGCGTTCGATCCGACGCTGCCGCGGTTCACCCAGGACAACGTCATTACCAAGGGCCAAAAGACCCGTGCGCAGGTGCTCGGCGAACCGGTGACGATCAACGGCAAGCAGATCAAGGATTTCGGGTATCAGGTGCGCCAGCTTGACGAGATGCTGCGGGCGAATGGTCTGGTCACCCGGCTTGTCATTGTCGATGACAGCAAGACCGAGCAGGAGATCCGCACCGATCTGGTGGATAATCTCAAGCGCCGCGGCGATTATGTGATCATCTCCTACCAGCGCAAGGCGGTGGGCCAGCCGGGCGGCGGGCATATTTCGCCGCTGGGCGCGTACGATCCCGAGACCGACTCGTTTCTGGTTCTCGATGTCAATCCGGCGAGCGCGGGCTGGGTGTGGATGCCGACGGCGACGCTGGTCAAGGGCATGCGGACATTCGATACCGTGGAAAACCGCGGTTATGTTCTGATCAGCGCGCCTTGAGGGCGCGTTGCCTGCGCCGGCAAGTTACACCCCGGCGAGAATGATCACCGTCGGCGTGCTTGGCAGCGATCCCCGCGACAGTGTCAGGCTCCGCTCGGAGCGCTGATCGATGGCGAACTGCTGGCCGATCCGGCGCATGAACTCGTCGAGCGGCATCATGAAGCGATGCATCGGCAGCACGACGGAGGCGCGCAGGCGCTTGGTGATCTCGGAGATGCCGTCCAGCGACATGGTGTAGGTGCCGTCGATCGGCACCATCACCACGTCGAGGCGGCCGATCGCCGCAAAATGGCTTTCGTCGAGCTTGTGGTGCAGGTGCCCGAGATGGCCGATGCAAAGACCGGCGACCTCGAAAATGAAGATCGAGTTGCCGTCCTTGATCATGTTGGTGCCGGAGTTGTCGCTGTAATAGCGGCGGATGTCGGTGGTGACATTGCGGATCAGCACGTCGCCGATGCGGCGTTCGATGTGTGCGGGCTGGCCGTCGTCGCTCCAGCCGTGCAGCACATAGGGAATGCGCGGATCCGGTGACAGCGTGAAATGCGTGCTGTGGGCGCGGTTCATGGTGACGACATCGGGCAGCCGGCCGTCGATGTGGACGCCGCTGTAGTCGGTCGCGATCCTGATGCCGCCGGGCGTATCGATGGTGTAGGTCGAATGGTCGACGTAGGTGATCGTGACCTGGTCGGTCGCGGCGGCGGTGCGGCGCAGACTGACTGGCGTGATGCGCGGCGGCGTGGCCGCCATCGCCAGGCACTCGCTGGTGCGTGGCGTCTCCTGGGCGGCAGCGGTTGTGATCAGCGAGCCGAGGGCGCCGATCACGAAAAGACACCAACGCAACATGATCACGCGCCTCCGAAACCCGCCCGATGACAGCGTATCGTGGGCGCAGCGTGCGTCAACACGGCGCAAGCCGTCGTTTTGTTCAAATCGTCGCGGGGCGTTCAAACGGTTGCAGGACCTGCGCTCTGCACCAGCGAGGCCAGCGCTTCGGCAAGCGCGCTTGCGGCCGCATCGGGCCGCGGCTTTTCGAAGATCGCGAATTCGAGATCGGGAAGACGCGGCAGTCCGCTCTCGGGCCCGAGCACGCGCAGGCCCTTGACGATTGCGCTGAGCGGCAGCGGCGTGACGGCAAGGCCGGCGAGGGCGGCGGCGCGCACGCCGGTCAGGCTTGGGCTGGTGTAGACGATCTGCCAGACGATCTGGCTGCCACTGAGCGCATCGAGGGCGGCTTCGCGTGACACGGAGTGTTCGCGGTAAAGCGCCAGCGGCAGCACGGCGCCGGGCGTGAGATCGAACGTCTCCGCGATGGTCCAGACCAGCGGTTCGCGCCAGGCGAGGCGGCCGCGTGAGACGCCCCGCGGACGTTTGGCGAGCACCACGTCGAGCTGTCCGGCGTCGAGTTGCGCGATCAGTTCCGAACTGACACCGATCTCCACCTCGAGTTTCACATGCGGATTTCGGCCGGCGAAACGCCCCAGCGCCGGCGGCAGCGATCCGCCGGCCACTTCCTCGACGGCGCCGAGGCGCACCGCACCGGACAGTCGGGGCGCGGTGAGGCGGTGGCGCGCGGCTTCCTCCAGTTGCAACAGGCGGCGCGCGTCATCCAGCAACATCTCGCCGTCGTCGGTCAGCGCCACCGTTCGCGTGGTGCGGTGGAACAGGGGCCGGCCGGCCTCCTGCTCCAGCCGCTTGATCTGCTGGCTCACCGTCGACTGCGTCAAATTGAGCTTTTCGGCCGCGCGATGAAAGCCGCCGCAATCGGCGACGGCAACGAAGGTGCGCAGCAGGTCGAAGTCCAGCATGGGCTTTTGATCGTAATTTACGATCAATGATATTATAAAATATCGTTTCTATAATCAATGGCGCAGCCCTACGTTTTGGAAGTCGGCACAAGGCCGGCGGACGCAAAGCGGAAGGGTTCCCCATGTCCAAGACCTCACAGCAACAGGCCGCAGCTCGCACCGCGCGTTTGGCGCGCGCCGCGGCGATCGGCCATCCCGACGGCAAGATCTATCCGGCCGCGCGGGCCACGGAGCTGCTGCAGGCCGTTATCGAATCCGGCGACCGCGTCGTCATCGAGGGTGACAACCAGAAACAGGCGGATTTTCTCGCCGCCGCACTGGTAAAGGTGGATCCCGCGCACCTGCACGACCTGCATATGGTACAATCGGTGCTGGCGCTGCCCGATCATCTCGCGGTGTTCGAGCGCGGCATCGCGAACCGGCTGGACTTTTCATTCGCCGGACCCCAGAGCCGCCAACTCGCCCGGCTGGTGGAGAGCGGTGCGGTAAAGATCGGCGCGATCCACACCTACCTCGAACTCTATGCCCGTTTGCTGGTCGACCTGACGCCGCAGGTGGCGCTGGTGGTCGCCGACAAGGCCGACCGCGACGGCAATCTCTACACCGGTCCGAACACCGAGGACACGCCCGTCATCGTCGAGGCGACGGCCTTCCGCGGCGGCATCGTGGTGGCGCAGGTCAACGAGATCGTCGACCGGTTGCCGCGGGTCGATATCCCCGGCGGCTGGGTCGACATCGTTTTGCAAAGCCCGACGCCCTACATGATCGAGCCGCTGTTCACCCGCGATCCAGCGAAAGTCCGCGACGACAAGGTGCTGATGGCGATGATGGCGATCGCCGCGGTGTATGAGCCCTACGAGATCCGCCGGCTCAACCACGGCATCGGTTATGCGACGGCGGCGATCGAGCTGATCCTGCCGACCTTCGGCGCCGCGCGCGGCCTGAAGGGCAAGGTCGCCACGCATTTCGTGCTCAATCCGCATCCGACACTGATCCCGGCGATCGAGGCCGGCTTTGTCGAGGGTGTCTACAGCTTCGGCTCCGAACTCGGCATGGAGCGTTACGTGTCCGAACATGCCGACCTGTTTCCTGTCGGCGCCGACGGCAATCTGCGTTCGAACCGCGCACTGGCGCAGGTCGCTGGGCACTATGCCTGCGATCTCTTTGTCGGCGCAACCCTGCAGATCGATGCGCAGGGCAACAGTTCGACCGCCACCAAGGGACGCATCGCCGGGTTCGGCGGCGCGCCCAACATGGGGGCGGATGCGCGCGGCCGCCGCCACGTGAGCCCCGGCTGGTTGCGCGCGGGCCGGGAGGCCGGCGATTCCCTGCGTGGCCGCAAGCTGGTGGTGCAGATGGTCGAGACCCGCCAGCCCGACGGCACGCCGAGTTTTGTCGAACGGCTCGATGCCTTCGATCTCGCCGAAAGCGCCGGCTTCGCGCTGCCGCCGGTGATGATCTACGGCGACGACGTCACCCATGTCATCACCGAAGAAGGCGTCGCGAACCTCCTGCTGTGCCATTCGGCCGGAGAGCGCGAGGCCGCGCTGCGCGCCATTGCCGGCGACACGCCGTTCGGCCACGCGCAATCACCCGAGGTGACCGATGATCTGCGCAAGCGCGGCATCGTGATGCGGCCATCGGATCTCGGGATCGATCCCGCGACCGCGACCCGTGACCTGCTTGCGGCAAAATCGATCGACGATCTCGTCACCCTCTCCGGCGGGCTCTATGTGCCTCCGGCGAAATTCCGGTCGCGTCCGCGCGCCACGGCGTAAGCGCCGATCACGCCTCTCATTTGAAGGAGACATCGTCATGTCCACCGCACTCACCACCCGCGCACCGCGCGTTTCCAGCAAGGTGAAATCGTCCGCATCCTGGCTCGACCGGCTTGCGATCTCACTCGGCCTGCGCACCGGCGCGGTCACCTCGGGCATGCGCCGTATCGACCTGCCGCCGCTGGAGCAAGCGCAACGGCTGGCGGCGGCGCTGCTGTCGGAACGCGGCGAAGCGTCCGGCGCGGTGGTTGCGCGCGAGCTGCACGATGTGTTGCATCGTCTCAGTCCGGATGAGCGTCTCGGTTTCCAGCGTTTCCTCGCCACCGGCTTTGCGCCCGATACCACGGCATTGCGGGCCGCGGCGCAGGCGTATCTCTCTGACGCCACCACGGAAGCGGCCGCGCAACTGGCGCAGGCCGCGGAGCCGCCGCGCCAGGAGCTGTTGCGTCGCCTGAACATGGCGCCGGGCGGCACCGCTGCGCTGGTCGCCATGCGCAAGGAGCTTCTGTCCCATCTGCGCGATGAACCGGCGTTGAAGCTGCTCGACGGCGATCTCAAGCATCTGTTCGCGTCCTGGTTCAACCGCGGTTTCCTCGAGCTGCGCCGTATCGACTGGCAGTCGCCGGCGGCGGTGCTCGACAAGCTGATCGCATATGAGGCGGTGCACGAGATCCAGGGATGGGACGATCTGCGGCGACGGCTTGCGCCCGACCGGCGCTGTTTCGCCTTCTTCCATCCGGCGTTGCCCGGCGAGCCGCTGATCTTCGTCGAGGTTGCGCTGGTCGAAGGCCTGGCCGGCGCGGTGCAGCCGCTGCTGGCGCAGGAGGGTGATGAGGATGCCGCGCGGGCGCGGGCCTCGCGCGCGGACACCGCGATCTTCTATTCGATCTCCAATTGTCAGGACGGCCTGCGCGGCGTGTCCTTCGGTAACTTCCTGATCAAGCAGGTGGTCGAGGAGCTGAAAGCCGAGCTGCCGCAGCTCGATCGTTTTTCGACGCTGTCGCCGGTGCCGGGTTTCCGGCGCTGGCTGACGAAGCGGCTCGAGACAGAGAACGATCCCGACGCGGCACTGCTGGCACCGCTGACACAAGGTTCCTGGAAACAAGATGCCTGGTGGTTGGATGCGGCGCGCAGCGAAGCGCTGCGGCCGGCATTGATGCGGCTGTGCGCCGTCTATCTGACGCGCGAAGCGTCACCGCGGCCGCCGGCCGATCCGGTGGCGCGGTTTCATCTCGGCAACGGCGCGCGGCTGGAGCGGATCAACTGGCTCGGCAACACGGCGCCACGCGGCATCGAGGAATCCTTCGGCATCATGGTCAATTACCTCTATGACCTGGATGCGATCGAAGCCAACCATGAGGCCTTCGCCCATGACGGCTCCGTGGTGCGCGCGCCCGAGGTCGATGCGCTGAGGGCGGAGGCCACATCTCCCATGTGAGAGATTGAAAAGTCGAAACCCCGGCGACACGGTCGTCTCTTTCGCGCCGGGGTTTCATCGCGGATGTCCGTGCGATGGCCCGGCCGCCAGCAAGGTATCCATGACGTGAAAACGATGACGGGCAGGCTCGCCGGATTGATTGTCGCTGCCGCGTTGATCATCCCGGTGAGTGTCCATGCGCAGGATGCGCGCACCAGGTACATGTGCGCGCGCCTGGCCGGCGATTTTGCAAGCGCCTCCGGCATCATCGCCTTCCGGCGTTGCCTCAACCAGCATGCGTCGTCGGCCAGGCGCCGCAATGCCCCGGGGTCCGGCGCGAGTGCCGCCAAGTCGGAGCCTCCGCCGCAGCCGCCGGCAGGTTTTGGCCGCGACAGCCGCACGGAAATCGCCAGCGCGGTGTCCCGCTTCCAGGTGGTGGATCGCAGCCTGTTTGTTCTCGCTGGCGATGGCAAGCTGTGGCGCAAGACCATCGGCGGCAAGGATGGCGAGGTCGTTCTCGACGGCGTTGCGTCGTTCCGGGCGCTGGACGCGACGATGCTGTACACGCTGGATCCGCTCGGACGGCTGTGGCGGGTGAGCGGCGCCGATGCGCGCCAGGCAATCGATACCGGCGTCGCAGCGTTCCAGCCGCTGGATCGTGGCACCGTGATCGCACTCGGGCAGGATGGCCGGCTCCAGCGCATCACCGGCAACAGCAATGACAAGACCCTGATCGACAGCGAGGTCGCGGCGTTTCAGGCCGTGGATGCCGGCACGATCTATGTTCGCGGCAAGGACGGCAAGCTCTGGCGCGAGAACGGCAGCAGCGCCGACCGCAAATGGATCAGCTCCAACGTCGCGGTGTTTCGCGTCGAGGGAGACACGGTTTTTGTTCTGACCACCGGCAGCGAGCTGTGGCGCAAGACCGCGGACGAGCAGCCGGTCAAGATCTCCGGCGATGTCAGCGCCTTCCAGCCGGCCGGCCCGCGCTGGGTCTATGTGTTGATCAAGGCCGGTGGTCTGTGGGTGGGCGAGGGGCCCGGCAAGCCGCGCGCCTTTGTCGATTCCGATCTTCTCAGCGAGGCCGGTGCCGCGGCCTTCCAGGCGATCGATGCGCAGACCGTTTATGTGCTCGGTGCCGATCGCAAGCTCTGGGCGGAGAAGATGCCGCCGCTGCAGCCGTGATCGCAAGCCTTCAGAGCACGCGGCTATGGTCTTTTACGTACGTAGCGGCAATTGGCAGGGTTCTTGCGCCTGCTTCAGGCAACACCGTTTCCGGTGTGCAAGCGTGGAGCGAACCATGAAGTACCAAGTCTATTTCGAAACAGCACGCTCGACTGAATCGCGTGAGGCGGCTCAAATCGGCACAATGCTGGCCGACATGGAAAAGGCGGTGCGAGCCCTTGAGCTCGAGATCGCGTCGGAGGAAAACCGCGTCCGAATCCACGATCCATCGAACTTCGCCTATCCGGTCGCGGCCAAGAGCTTCATGGCGCGCCGGGACAATCTCAGGCAGTCGATGGAAATCCTGGCCAACCGGTTGAGCGCCTTGACCGGCGCGTGATCGCGACAGGTGATTGAGCGGGCACCACCGTTTGGGCAGACGGTGAGAGCCGAACCTGGAGCTTGCGGATACCGCTCCGGGCCCCGCTCATTCCTCGGAGAGCGGTAGGATCATGATCCCTGCTTCTGCGCCGCCTTGATCAGATTGGTCCGCAGCGTCACCACGGCCTTCTGCATTTTCGAGAACTCGCCGGCGTCGAGGCCCGTTGCCTCCACCAGGTTCATCCCCAAACCCTTCTCGCGCAACCGCCGGCCGGCGTCGGTCAGGCTCACTATCACCTGGCGCTCATCGGCCGCATCGCGCCGTCGGTGAAGATAACCCATGCTCTCGAGCTTCTTCAGGATCGGCGTCAGCGTGTTGGATTCGAGAAACAGCTTTTCGCCGAGGCTGCTGACGGTCTGGTTGTCGTCCTCCCACAGCGCCACGATCGCGATGTATTGCGTGTAGGTGAGGCCGAGTTCCTCGAGGATCGGCTTGTAGGCCCTGCCATAGGCCAGGTTGGTCGAATAGATCGCGAAACAGAGGAAATCGGCCAGTCGGGGGTTCGGGCGGTCGTTCATTGGGGAATCCTTGCGGGCTCACGCGGACGTGACGTCTTTTACCCATATATATCGGATCCGATTAAATCGGAAGGTTGACATCTCGGCGGGTTGCTTTATTTATGAATCGTATTCGATGTAATCGTATACGATATAAATCAACAAGGATTTCGCCATGACCACGCTCGAAAAGGTGCTCTACACTGGCAAAACCCACACCACCGGCGGCCGGGACGGGGCCTCCCGCAGCTCCGACGACCGTTTGAATATCAAGTTGTCCTCCCCCGGCGGCCCTGGCACCGGCACCAATCCGGAACAGCTGTTCGCTGCCGGCTGGTCGGCTTGTTTCATCGGTGCGATGGGGAAGGCGGCCGGCAAACTGAAGGTCAGGCTTCCCGCCGATCTCGCCGTCGACACCGAAGTGGACCTCGGCACCACCGACGGCGCCTACTTCTTGCAGGCCCGCCTCAACGTCAGCCTGCCGGGCCTGGAGCGCGACGTCGCGCAGGCCGTGGTGGATGAAGCCCATCAGACCTGTCCGTATTCCAAGGCCACGCGCGGCAACATCGGCGTGACCATCAACCTCGTCTGAGCTGTCGGTCTCGACTCCGGCCTGCCCGTCCGCATTGGGCAGGCCGCTTCGAATATTGTCCCGGGAGACGCACATGAAACGGATGTTGATGGCTCTCATCGCCGCGCTGGCCGTCGGCTTCAGTGAAGCCACCGAAGCCCAAAGGGCTCCAGTGCCGCTGCAATGCCATTGCGGCCGGGGCCCTCGTTTCCCGCGCGCCCTTCGACGCGAGGGATGACCTCGGACTGCGATCGGCACGCGCCCTTTGCCAACACATGACTCAGGAGACCCATCGTGAAGCAGGCTGTTACAATCCTTGTCGCCGCGCTTGCGGTTCTGTCCGCATCGATCACGTCCGTGCAAACGGCAGCAGCCGCGCAGAGCGCGGGCGAAGTGCTCGGGCCGGTGGGCGTCGTGCCGCTCGCGGAAGCGCAGCCTCCGGCCAGGATCATCGTCGATCCGCCGCTGGCTGAACCGCTGTCCCGCGGATATGTCTTCATCCAGTATCGCACCGAGAATCTGCGCATCGAGCCGGTGTTCGGCCCGAACGCCCTCGCTGTGACGCCTCGCATCGGACACATCCACGTCATTGTCGATGATGCGCCGTGGCACTGGGCCGATACCAGCGGCGAGCCACTGATCCTGGTCGGTCTGCCGCCAGGACCGCACAAGGTTGAAGTGATCCTCGCCAACGCCAACCACCAGCCGCTGGATCGCGCGGTCGTCGCCTTTGTGGTCCCGAAAGTGGATGCGGCAAAGACCCATCACTGAACATCCGGCTCCGGCGGCGATGCGCCATCGTCGCGGGACAGCAAACCGGAATTCGATCTGCGGCCGTCACATGACGAGAGTCGCAGCCCCCAGCTTTTTTCAACCTTCAGGCGGCACCGCCAATGACACTTGTCCTCCTCGCCTATCTCGCCGGCGTGCTCACCATCGCCACGCCCTGTATCTTCCCGATCCTGCCGTTCGTGCTGGCGCGCGCCGATCAGCCGTTCCGGCGCGGCGGATTGCCGATGCTGTTCGGCCTGGCCGTGGCCTTTGCGGTGGTGGCGAGCCTGGCGTCGTTCGGCGGTGGCTGGATTGTCGAGGCGAACCGTTACGGCCGGTTCGTTGCGCTCGCGCTGATGACGCTGTTCGGATTGACGCTGCTGCTGCCGTCGCTCGCCGCGCGTTTGACGAGGCCGATCGTGTCGCTTGGATCCAGGCTCGCGGACTGGACCGGGCAGGGCGTGACGGGCAAGGGCGCGTCGGCGGCCTCCTCGATGCTGCTTGGTGTTGCGACGGGTCTGGTCTGGGCGCCGTGCGCGGGCCCGGTGCTGGGATTGATCCTGACCGGAGCGGCGCTGCGAGGTCCCGGCGTCGGCACGTCGCTTCTGCTGCTGACGTATGGATTGGGCGCCGCGACCTCGCTGGCGGCGGGCGTGCTGTTCGGCGGACGTCTGCTCGCCATCGCGCGGCAGTCGGCGCGATGGGGCGACGTCATTCGCCGCGGGCTCGGCGCGGCCGTCGTGGCCGGCGCGGCGACCATCTGGTTTGGCGGCGACACCGGGCTTCTGACCAACTGGTCTTCGGCAACCAGCGACCGTCTTGAACGTCATCTCATCGCGGTCTTGCGCAGCGAGTCTGCCCTGGGTACGAGCGTGACCACCACTGGCCACGCCGCGCCGGCGCCCGCTTTGTCCGGTCCGCTGGCCGCGCTGTTTGGCGCGCGCCAATGGTTGACCACGCCGCCGCTGCAGCCGGCAGATGTCCGGGGCAAGGTCGTGCTGGTGAATTTCTGGACCTACTCCTGCATCAACTGCCTGCGGGTGCTGCCGCATGTCCGCGCCTGGGCGGACAAGTACCGGGATCGCGGTCTCGTGGTCATCGGCGTGCACACCCCCGAATTCGCCTTCGAGAAGGATGCCGCCAATGTGCGCAAGGCTGCAGCCTCGCTCGGTGTTCATTATCCGGTGGTGGCCGACAATGATTTCGCGATCTGGCGCGCCTTCGGCAACGAGGCCTGGCCGGCGCTGTATTTCATCGGTGCCGACGGCCGCATCCGGCATCAGGCGCTGGGTGAGGGCGATTACGATCAGTCGGAGCGGTTGATCCAGCAATTGCTGTCGGAAGCCCATTCATCCGAAGCCGGCGATGCGACCGTTGCGATGGATGTCGCTGATGTCAGCGGCGAAGGCGCGCAGGCCGAGGCCGACGAAAACAACCTGCGCTCGGGTGAATCCTATATCGGTTATGCGCAAGCGCGCGGCTTCACGTCGCCGGGCGGTGTTTGGCAGGATGCTCCGAATCTGTATCGCGCCGCGCTGGTGCTGCCGCTCAACCGCTGGAGTCTGGCCGGTGTCTGGACCATCGGCAGCGAATTCGCCACGCTGAACGATACATCCGGCGGCAGCATCAAGTTCCGCTTTCATGCCCGCGATCTTCACCTTGTCCTGGGCGCGGGTGTCCAGGGGCGTCCCATTCGTTTTCGCATCAAGATCGACGGTTTGCCGCCTGGCCCCAGCCACGGGTCCGACGTCGACGCTGACGGATGGGGCAGCGTGCAGGAGGACCGTCTTTATCAACTGGTGCGGCAAGGCGGAACGATCGCGGATCGCACGTTTGAGATCGAGTTCTTCGAGGCCGGCGTGCATGCGTATGCGTTCACGTTCGGATAAAGCGACACTCACCCGGCAATCACCTCAACGAATCGCAACAGGAGACTTCCATGAACGACATCGCAGACACCAGCCGCAGACGCTTCCTGCAGACAGCCGGTTTCGCCGCAACGGGCCTTGCCGCGACAGGCCTGGGATTGATCGACGCTGCGCATGCGCAATCCGGCAACAGCAATCCGATCAAGCTCGCCGCGATCAAGCCGGGAAGCAACACTTCGTTCGGCGCCTTGAAGCAGATCGACGCCGGTGTGCTGAACATCGGTTATGCCGAGGCCGGGCCCGCGACGGGTCCCGTCGTTTTCCTGCTGCACGGCTGGCCCTACGACATTCACAGTTTCCTCGATGTTGCGCCGGCGCTGGCGTCGAAGGGGTATCGTGTCATCATTCCGCATTTGCGCGGGTACGGCACCACACGATTCCTGTCCGGTGACGCGATCCGAAACGGCCAGCCGTCGGCAATCGCCGTCGACATCGTCGCCTTGATGGATGCGCTCAAGATCGAAAAGGCGATCCTCGCGGGGTACGACTGGGGCGCGCGGACCGCGGACATCATCGCGGCGCTGTGGCCGCAGCGGGCCAAGGCCCTGGTCTCCGTCAGCGGTTATCTGATCGGCAGCCAGGAGGCCGGCAAGACGCCGCTGCCGCCGAAGGCCGAGC
>JBGMOD010000273.1:0-25006 GCA_041424235.1 Hyphomicrobiales bacterium | reverse complement strand
TATCTGATCGGCAGCCAGGAGGCCGGCAAGACGCCGCTGCCGCCGAAGGCCGAGCTGCAATGGTGGTACCAGTTCTATTTCGCCACCGAACGCGGCCGCGCCGGCTACGAGAAAAATCGGCATGACTTCGCCAAGCTGATCTGGCAGATCGCGTCGCCGAAATGGAACTTCGACGATGCCACGTTCGATCGCAGCGCGGTGTCGTTCGACAATCCGGATCACGTGGCCGTCGTGGTCCACAACTACCGCTGGCGGCTCGGCCTTGCCGAAGGTGAAGCGAAGTATGACGACCTGGAAAAGCAGCTTGCCGCATTTCCGGTGATCACCGTGCCGACCATCACGCTCGAAGGCGATGCCAACGGGGCGCCACATCCGGAGCCCAGTGCCTATGCCAAGAAGTTCTCTGGCAAGTATGCGCACCGGCTGATCACCGGCGGCATCGGGCACAATCTGCCGCAGGAAGCGCCGCAAGCCTTTGCCCAGGCGGTCCTCGACGTCGACCGCTTTTGACGTCTGCCATTGCCGGGCCGACCCGTCGTGTCGCGCCCGGCAATGGCAAGCGGCTGTGCTTTCGCGCAGCGGCGTGGCTTGCTATCCATTGTCTCCGGCAAGGAACAGAGACGATGATTGCAGTTACACCCTTGAGTCCCGATGGCTACGGCCGTTCGCCCTGGAAGAACGGCGGCGGGATCTTCATCGATATCGCCGACGCCTATCGTGACGACGCGCCGACGCGTGACTGGGACAGCCTGCTGTGGCGCTTCGGGCGAACCGCCATCACCACGCCCGGGCCATTCTCCTATCTGCCTGATATCACGCGGATGCAGATGGTCGTCAAAGGTCATGGGCTGGTTCTTGAAGCGCCCGATCAGCAGTTTGACGAACGCCGTCCCTTCACCAGCGTCCGTTTTCCCGGCGAGCTCGAGATCGTCACCCGCCTGGAGGCAGGTCCTGTCGAGGTGGTCAATCTCATGGCGAACCGTGCGGCGACAGAGATCGATCTTCTGGCGCTCACACAGCCCGGCATGATGTCGCTGGGGAAGGGAACCCATCTGATTTATGCAGCGTCAGGCGAGAGCCTCGTGCGAGTCGATGGAACCCGATATCCGCTGGCCGATGATGGCGCACTTCGTCTCGATCTGACCTCTTCCATGCAATTGTCTCTTGTCTCCGGTCTGATTGTCGTCGGTTCGATTGTCCTGAAATGAGAGTTTCGGTAGAGACAGTTTAGAATTGGAATAATTCAAAATCGCGCAGGCCACGGCAGCCGCGTGTTCCGTTTTCTTCCCCAGACTCTAGAGCGATTCAATTGGAGCGATCGACATCGCCAACGTATGCGGTGCGTTGCGTGCCTTGTCGTGCATGCAATGACCGATTGATGGGACTGGGCGGAGTTGGGGAACGTGTCGAAGCTGTTTGAGTCGCTGCGAATTGGGTTTGTTTCAAGTGTGATCGTGATCTGCGGCGCCGGGGCCGATGCAGCATGGGCACAGCAGGCGGATGCGCCTCCGGCGGGCGGCAGCACGTCCCTTGGTCCGGTGACGGTCGATGCCCCCGTGACCCGTCGTCGCATCACTGCCGCGCCACGACGCGCGGCCCGTCCCCAACGTGTCGCCACAACACCGCGTCGACCGCCGGTGCGCAATCCGAGCGCCCCGGCTGTTGAAAATCCACGCGGCGCGATCACCGGCTACGTCGCCGGGCGTTCGATGAGCGGAACCAAGACCAACACGCCGCTGCTGGAAACGCCGCAGGCGATTTCGGTGATCGGAAGTGAGCAGATCCGGGACCAGAAGCCGGCCAATCTCAGCGAGATCCTGCGTTATGCCCCCGGCGTGGTCGGCGGCACGTTCGGTGTCGATCCGCGCAACGACTGGTTCCTGATCCGCGGTTTCAAGTCCGACGACAACAGCACGTTCCTCGATGGGCTGCAGCTGTTCTACACCGGCTATGCCAGCTGGAAGCTGCCGCCGTTCAACCTCGAACGCGTCGATATCCTGCGTGGCCCGTCGGCTGTGCTGTACGGCGGCAGCAGCCAGGCCGGCCTCGTCAATGCGATCAGCAAGATGCCGCCCGCCGAGCCGCTGCGTTATATGGAAACCGGCATCAATCAATACGGCAACCGCTATCTGTCGTTCGACTTCGGTGGTCCAGTGCCGTTGAAGACCGAGAGCGGCCAGCTGTTCTATCGTCTCGTGGGTCAACTCCAGTCGGGCGGCACCCAGACGGACTTCGTCAAGGACGACAACTATTTCATCGCGCCGTCGCTGACCTGGAAGCCCGACGCCGACACCACCTTCACGCTGCTGGCATCGGCGCAGAAGAGCCAGAGCAACACGCTGAATTTCCTGCCCTATGTCGGCACCGTGACGTCGTCGCCGTTTGGGCGAATTCCCACCAACTTCTTCCTCGGCGATCCCACCACCGATCATTTCAAGCGCGAGCAGGACATGATCGGCTACCAGTTCGAGCGCAACCTGACCGACAATATCACCTTCCGGCAGAACGCGCGCTTCGCCCACATCGACGTGGATTATGCCGGGCCATATGGCGGTGGCTATGTCAGCACGACGCCGTTGCCGAACGGCCTTTATGTGCCCAATAGTCCGCTGATCGGACGCAGCAACTTCATGGCGCGTGACATTGCCAATCAGGCCAATCTCGACAACCAGTTCGAAGTTCGCTTCCGGACCGGCGAGATCAGCCACACGGCGTTGTTCGGCGCCGACTTCAAGTATTACAGCATCGACGACATCCAGGGCTTCGGCGGCACCGCCAATGGCGGCACCGGGGCCTTTCCGGTCAACTTCCTCAATCCGGTCTACACACCCACGCCCGCGTTCGACGGCTTTGTCTATCAGAACAGCGTCATTACCCAGAAGCAGGTCGGCCTCTATGCCCAGGACCAGATCAAGTGGGATCGCTGGACCCTGGTGCTCAGCGGTCGCAACGATTTCGTCGGGACCAACAATGACAGCCGGATCGGCCCGAGCCAGAGCCGAAGCGACAGCAAGTTCAGTGGTCGGGCCGGGTTGATCTATACGTCGGATATCGGTCTCGCGCCCTACGTCTCCTACGCGACGAGCTATAATCCGATCATCGGCGTCAGCGCGCTGACCGGCCAGTTGTTCTTGCCCGAGACCGGGCAGCAGACCGAGGTCGGCATCAAGTTTTCGCCGGCCGGCATGAACGGCTACATCAGCGCGGCGCTGTTCGACCTGAAGCGGCAGAATGCGCTCTCGGCGAACAGCTTCATTCCGATCTTCGCGACCCAGACCGGCGAGGTGACGTCACGCGGCCTGGAACTCGAGGCCGTGGCCAATCTGACCCCGGAATTCAAGATGATGGCCTCGTTCACGACATATCATCTGTTCAACAGCAAGGATCCGGATCCCTCGCTGATCGGCAAGACTCCGCCCAACACGCCGCAGCAGATCGCCTCGGCCTGGGGCGACTACACCATCAAGTCCGGACCGCTCACGGGGCTCGGCTTCGGCGCCGGCGTGCGCTACCGCGGGGCGTCCTATGCCGATCTGGCCAACCAGTTCCTGGTGCCGTCCGCAGTGGTGGGCGACGCGTCCATCCACTATGAATGGGATGGCTGGCGGCTGGCGCTCAATGTCGACAACATCACCGACAAGATCTACGTCTCGTCCTGCTCGTCGGTCTATGCCTGCTATTACGCCGATCGCCGCCGCGCCACCGCGAGCCTTGCGTACAAGTGGTGATGGTCGTGATCGCATGCCAGCAATACCGGTGACGTCATGAAAGCGCGAACTGTCCGTATCTGGTCCGTGGTCCATAAATGGTCGAGCCTGATCTCGACCGTGTTCCTGCTGATGCTGTGTTTGACCGGCTTGCCGCTGATCTTCCATCACGAGATCGACGAGGCGCTGGGCTATTCGCCGCAACCGGCAGCCGTGGCCCCGGGCACGCCGAAGGCGCCGATCGATACGATCTCGGCGGAGGCGCTGGCCACAGCTCCCGGCAAGGTCGTTCAATATGTCTCCTGGGACAAGGACGAGCCCGGCCTGGTGTTCGTCTTCACCAACAGCGCGCCGGACGGTGATCCCGAGAAGGCGGTGATCCGCACCTTTGATGCCTACAGCGGCAAGGTGCTGGGGCAGGTCGGTGTCGGCCCGATGCTGATCGTGCTGAAGCTGCATGTCGATATGTTCGCTGGCCAACCCGGAAAGCTGTTCCTGGGTGGCATGGGCTTGCTGATGTTCGTCGCGGTGGTCTCCGGCGTGGTGCTGTACTGGCCCTTCACCCGCCGCCTGCAGTTCTCCACGGTCCGCACCGGCAAGTCGCGCCGCGTCGCCTGGCTCGACTGGCACAACCTGATCGGGGTTACGACCGTGGTCTGGGTTTCGGTGGTCGGACTCACCGGCGTCATCAACACCTGGGCCGAGCTGCTGTTCGAACAATGGAAATCGACCGAGCTCGCGGCCATGGTTGCGCCCTATGCCGGCAAGCCGCCGCCGACCCACCTCGCGTCGCTCGACCGGGTGATCGACAATGCAAAGATCGCCACACCTGGCATGACGCCGGCCTTCATTGCATTTCCTGGCACGCCGTTCTCGAGCTCGCATCATTTCGCAGTCTTCATGCGCGGCGACACCACCTTGACCGCGCGTGTCTCGAAACCGGTTCTGGTGGACGGCGAAACCGGCGCGGCCTCTGAAGTCCGGGATCTGCCGCTCTATCTCAAGGCGCTGCTGATCTCCCAGCCACTGCATTTTGGTGATTATGGCGGCATGGTGCTCAAGATCATCTGGGCGGTGCTGGACGTGCTGTCCATCATCGTACTGGGCAGCGGGCTCTATCTGTGGTGGGTGAAGCGCCGCAAGGAGCGGCGCGGCCGGCAACTGCTCGCAGTCCCTGCGATATCCCAGGCGGCCGAATGAAGTTGGGATCATCATCTGACGCCGCGCCGGGTTGGCGCCGGGTGTTTGGCGCGCCGATCGTCATCGGTATGCTGGGAATGGTCGGGCTCATCCTCGCCCTTCTGGTGGAAGGCGGGGTCGGGCGCTATGCATCGTGGCTGATGATCGGCCTGCCGGTCATCATCTGCGGCTGGCGCTACGCCAGGCCCCGCGGCTGATCGCCAGCCGCCGCTCCCGGATTCATCCATTTGCGATGCTCGGCGAAGCGTTTGACGAGCAGGTCGATGAACGATCGCACCTTGCTCGACAGATGATGCCGGTGTGGATAGATGGCATTGATGGCGAGCTCGGGGAGACGGGCGTTCGGCAGCAGGCGGACCAGGTGTCCTGCTTCCACGTCGTCACCGACAAGAAAAGTCGGCGCCAGCATGATGCCCTTGCCCGCCAGCGCCAGGCTGCGCAACAGGTCGCCGCTGGTGCTGACGGTGTTGCCGCTGACCGGCACTGAAATCGGCTGCTTCTGTGGCCCCTCGAACCGCCAATCGCGGCCGAATGGATAATAGGCATAGCGGATGCAGTTGTGGTTGAGCAGATCGGCAGGTTGTTCGGGAGCAGGATTGCTCTCGAGGTAGGTCGGTGAGCAGCACACGATGTGCCGCCACGGCGTCAGCTTGCGAACCACGAGGGATGAATCCGGTGGCGCGGATGCCATGATCGCCAGATCGAAACCCAGCTCGACAAGGTCGATCATCTGCTCGCCGGCGGTCAGGTCGACGGAGACTGCAGGATTGGCGGTGAGAAACTCCCCGATGACGGGGGACAGATAGCGCACCAGGGTGGCTGTCGCGTAAAGCTTCAGCATGCCGCGCGGCGTCGACTGCAGCGCGTCGGCCACGCGGTCCGCCTCATCGAGATCGATCAGGATTTGCCGCGATCGTTCATAATAGGCTTGGCCGATCTCGGTCAGGCTGACCTTGCGCGTGGTGCGGTTGAGCAGCCGCACGCCAAGCCGGTCTTCCAGCGACTGGATGTGATTGCTGACCATGGTGACGGACATGTTGAGCCGCCGTCCGGCGGCGGAAAACCCGCCGCATTCGACCACCTGGCCGAACACCGTCAAACTGGTCAATCGATCCATAACGCACTCGAATTATTGAAGAATTTTTATCGATACTGGCGAGGGATTATCCGTTCTCGGTGGATAATCCTTCCCGACTTTCCAAGATTATCAGATCGGCCTGGACGCTGCATCTTTCGACCATCAGATCACGGCCGCTTCGGCCACAGGAGACGACGATGGTTGAGATGCCCCGCCCCGACAGCTTCCAGCAGGCGACCGATGCCGCGGAAGCCACCCGACCTGCTCAGGCCCCCGCGGCCTCGCGCCGGACACTGATCAAGCGCGGCGCGCTGGTGCTTGCGCTGCTCGCCGGGACCGCGCTTGGCGGTTACTACGGTCACGACTACTGGACCGCGGGCCGCTATCTCGAATCCACCGACGATGCCTATGTGAAGGCCGATTACACCACGATCGCGCCGAAGGTGGCCGGCTACATCGCTGATGTGCTGGTGCAGGATAACCAGCATGTGGCGGCGGGCCAGGTGCTGGCCCGGATCGACGATCGGGATTTCCGTGCGGCGCTGGCGCAGGCCAATGCCGACGTGAATGCCAGCGCTGCCGCAATCCGCAACCTCGATGCCCAGGTCGTGCTGCAGCAATCGTTGGTCGATCAGGCCAAGGCGGCGAGCGAGGCGACACAGGCTTCGCTGAGCTTTGCAGTCTCGGATGCTGCGCGCTATCGCGACCTGATGCAGACCGGCTCGGGCACCATCCAGCGTGCCCAGCAGACCGAGGCGGTCCGCGCCCAGACCGCGGCTCAGCTGCAAAGCGATCAGGCCGGCCTCGTGGCGGCACAGAAGAAAGTTACTGTACTCACCACGGAGCGCGAGCAGGCCCAGGCCCAGCTTGAACGCAGCCAGGCGGTCGCGCATCAGGCAGAACTCAATCTGTCCTACACCACCATCGTCGCTCCGGTGGACGGCAATGTGGGCGCGCGTTCGCTGCGGATCGGTCAGTACGTCACGGCCGGAACGCAGTTGATGGCGGTGGTGCCGTTGCATGCGACCTACATCGTCGCCAACTTCAAGGAGACCCAGCTCACCCATGTGCGCGACGGCCAGCCGGTGGAAATCAAGGTCGACACCTTCCCGGGTGCGCACATCACCGGCCATGTGGACAGCCTGTCGCCGGCGAGCGGTCTTGAATTCGCATTGCTGCCGCCGGACAATGCCACGGGCAACTTTACCAAAATCGTGCAGCGCATCCCGGTGAAGATCACACTGGACGACGAGCATATGGCGGGTCTGCTGCGCGCCGGCATGTCGGTCGAGCCGACGGTGAATACCAAGGCTGCGGCGGTCGCGGACAACCGCGCGCCCCGGACGAACGAACTGGCCGCCACGCCCGTTTTATCACAGCCGAAGGGCGGCGCATGCCGCCTTCCGATCGAACGCGACGCCAACACGGACGGGCCTTCCAGTCCCGCTGGATAATCCTTTCGGTCTTTCCTCGATTATCGCGACAGCCTGTGTCCGGCATGATTGCCGCCACAGGAGAGATGGAGTCTTGCCATGACCGCAGAGATCGCCGCACCGGCTTTTCCCGTAACAGCGAAACCCGCACCCGCGGCCGCTCCCCGAAGTTCGCTGATGACCTGGATGGCCGTGATCGGCTCCACGCTGGGCGCCTTCATGGCGGTGCTCAACATCCAGATCGTCAACGCATCGCTGGCCAATATCCAGGGCGGCATCGGCGCCGGCATCGATGACGGCGGGTGGATTTCGACCTCCTACCTGATCGCCGAGATCATCGTCATTCCGCTCTCCGCCTGGCTGGCGCGGGTGTTTTCGATCCGCCTCTATCTGCTGAGCAACGCCATCCTGTTCCTGGTGTTCTCGGCGGCCTGTGCGATGGCGCAGAATCTCGAGCAGATGATCGTGCTGCGCGCGATCCAGGGCTTCACCGGCGGCGTGCTGATCCCGATGGCATTCACCCTGATCATCACGTTGTTGCCCAAGGCCAAGCAGCCGATCGGCCTCGCGCTGTTTGCCCTGTCGGCGACCTTCGCACCGGCGATCGGCCCGACCATCGGCGGCTATCTCACCGAGAACTGGGGCTGGCAGTACATCTTCTATGTCAACCTGGTGCCCGGAGTGATCATGGTGGCGATGCTGTGGGTGTCGCTGGAGGCGAAGCCGATGCAGCTTCACCTGCTGCGGGAGGGCGACTGGCCCGGCATCATCACCATGGCGATCGGCCTCGGTGCGCTGCAGACCGTGCTGGAAGAAGGCAACAAGGACGACTGGTTCGGCTCGCCCTTCATCGTCCGGCTGTCGGTCATCGCTGCCGTCTCGCTGACGCTGTTCCTGATCGTCGAATTGCGCAGCCCGCGCCCGTTGCTCAACCTGCGCCTGCTGGCGCGTCGCAACTTCGGCTTCGGCATCACCGCAAACTTTCTGATGGGCGTTGCGCTCTATGGTTCGGTGTTCATCCTGCCGCTCTATCTGTCCCGCGTGCAGGGCTACAATTCGGAGCAGATCGGCATGGTGCTGGCCTGGACCGGTCTGCCGCAGCTTCTGCTGATCCCGCTGGTGCCGCGGCTGATGCAGCGCTTCGACGTTCGCCTCATCATCGCGATCGGCTTCACGCTGTTCGCCGCCAGCAATTTCCTGAACATCTACATGACCGGTGTCTATGCCTCCGATCAGCTGTTCTGGCCGAATGTCGTGCGCGCCGTGGGCCAGGCGCTGGCGTTCGCGCCGCTGTCTGCCGTTGCCACCGCGGCCATCGAGCCGGAGAACGCGGGTTCCGCGTCTGCGCTGTTCAACATGATGCGCAATCTGGGCGGGGCCATCGGGATTGCCGCGTTGCAGACCTTCCAGAGCAAACGCGAACAGTTTCACTCCAATGTGCTGAGCAATTCGGTG
Source organism: Hyphomicrobiales bacterium (assembly GCA_041424235.1). Lineage (GTDB taxonomy): Bacteria > Pseudomonadota > Alphaproteobacteria > Rhizobiales > Xanthobacteraceae > Bradyrhizobium_A. The sequence continues at coordinate 16,133 of JBGMOD010000273.1, read as the reverse complement.
TCGCTGTTCGAGGAGGCGACGCGGGATCGGATCAATCAGCTGACGACCTATTTCCTCAATCACGGCGTCTCCGATCCGGCGACGGCCTGGCACAAGGCGATCGTCGCCATCGGCACCCGGGTCCGGCTGCAGGCCAATATCATGTCCTTCAGCGACACCTTCTTTCTGCTCGGCGTCGTGCTGGTGTTCGCGCTGATTGCAACCCTGTTGCTCAAGAAGCCGGGACAGGTTGAGGCCGGTGGCGCTCATTAATTAAGGAGTGAACCATGACCAGGATGGCGATTTTGGCTGACATCAACGAGCGGCGGCGCGAGCCGCTGGGGGCGGCGCTGCTCGGCTGTGTGGAATGGCTGTCCGGCGACGAATGCCATGACATCGATGATGCCGGGCTGATCGCCGGGCTCGGGCGCAGGCTTCACGCCGCGGGGCTTCCGATCGATCGGCTGGCGCTGCATCTGCGCACGCTGCATCCGGAGATCCTCGGGCGCACGGTGGCGTGGTCACCCAACAGTTCGGTCGAAATCCTGGACCGCGCGCATGGCATCGAGACCTCCGCCGACTTCATTCACAGCCCGGTCCGTGAAGCCATGGATCGCAACGAGCCTCTCGATATCCGTCTCGATCGGCGCGACAGCCGCCGCTGGACGCTGATTGATGTTTATCAGGGGCGCGGTCTCGTCGATATGATGATTCGCCCCCTGAACACCGGTGATGGTCCGATCAGTGCCGTGACGTTCTGCACGGCGCGGCCCGGCGGTTTTGCCGCCAGCGAACGCGCCGCGATGGAGCGCATCGTGCCGGCGCTGCGCAACCTTTGCGAACTGCGCACCCTGCGCAAGGTCGAGCTGACCCTGCTCGACACCTATGTCGGACCGGCGACGGCGCAGCGCATTCTCGCCGGCCGGACCCGTCGCGGCCAGGTCGAGACCCTGGAGGCGGCGCTGATGCTGTGCGACCTGCGGGGCTTTACGGAGCTGTCCAACCGGCTGTCCGGGCCACGGGTGATGTCCATTCTCAACGATTATTTCGACCTGATCGTGCCGGCGATCACCCAGGCCGGCGGCGAGATCGTCAAGTTCATGGGCGATGCGGTGCTGGCGTTCTTCCACCAGGATGACGCCGAGGTGGCTTGTGCCGCGGCGTTGCGGGCCGCGGAGACCGCGCTGGACAATCTGGAGCGGCATGCGGGCGACGAGCGCATCGCGGCCAGCATCGCGCTTCACTATGGCGAAGTCAGTTACGGCAATATCGGCTCCGGCCGCCGGATGGACTTCACGGTGATCGGTCCCGATGTCAATTTGATCAGCCGCATCCAGTCCGCCTGCAGCGCAGGCGATTATCGGCTGCTGGTGTCACGGCGTTTCGCGGGACTCTTGTCGACGGCAAGGCCGGTGTCCGCGGGCCGGCATGAACTGAAGGGCTTTCGCGATACCATCGAGTTGTTTCAACTCGGATCGTAACGCATGGCACGGCACGAATCTCACACCGGGATCACGTCGCCGGTGGCCTTGTCGAACAGATGCGCCTGGTCGAGGTCGAGCGGCACGTCGAAGGTTTCGTCCGGTCGCGCCTTGACGCCGACCGGCATCTGCGCAGTGAACGCGAAGCCGCCGACGGATCCGATCACCAGCGTGTGGGGGCCGAGCGGTTCGACGTCTTTCACGGTAATGCGGACGGTCGAACCAGCGGCGGGCTCACGGGCGATGTGATCAGGCCGTACCCCGAGCACGACCGGTTTGCCGACATGTCCGCCGTAGGCGGCGATACGGCTTTTGGGAAGGGTCAGCACTGTGCCCGAGGAAGGCTCCGTGAACACCAGCGCGCCATCCTGGGGGGCAATGCTGCCCTCGATGAAGTTCATGCTGGGTGCGCCGATGAAGGCCGCGACGAACAGGTTGCGCGGCTTCTCGTACAGCGTGATCGGATCGGCGGCCTGCTCGATCCGCCCGCCGTTCATCACCACCACACGGTCCGCCATGGTCATGGCCTCGACCTGGTCGTGGGTGACGTAGACGATGGTCTTGGCGAGCCTGCGATGCAGCGCCTTGATCTCGGTGCGCATTTCGATCCGCAGCTTGGCGTCGAGATTAGATAGCGGCTCATCGAACAGGAATACGTCGGGGCTGCGCACGATCGCGCGTCCGATCGCCACACGCTGGCGCTGTCCGCCCGACAGCTGCTTGGGGCGGCGATCGAGATATTTGTCCAGCTCGAGAATGCGGGCGACGTTTTTGACCTCGCGCTCGATCTCCGCCCGCGGCGTTCCCCGCACCTTCATGCCGTAGCCGATGTTGTCCGCGACCGTCATGTGCGGATAGAGCGCGTAATTCTGGAACACCATGGCGCAGTTGCGCAGGCCGGGGCGCAGGTCGGTGACGTCGCGATCCCCGATGCGAATGGTGCCGCTGGTGACCGTCTCAAGGCCAGCGATCATGCGCAAGGTGGTGGTCTTGCCGCAACCGCTTGGTCCGACCAGCACCACGAACTCCTCGTCCGCGATCGCCAGATCAAGCGCCTCGATGACGCTGTACGATCCGTAGGACTTGTTGACGTTTGTAATCTCGACGTGGGCCATGCGTCTGCTTTCTGGTCTATCGCGTCATGGCCCGGTTTACGTCCCGGCCATTCATATCTTCTCGTCCAATCATCTCATGCCGAGATAATTATGTGCTGTTCCCTCCCCCCTTGTGGGGGAGGGTTAGGGAGGGGGGTGAGTTACACGGTTGATCCTGTATGATAATCGACATGCGAGCTGAAGCTGTTTGCCGAATGACTTCGACATCGCCTTCCAAATTCGACAAGACCTGATCGTTGGTGAACCGAAGTATTGCAAACCCCTCGGACTCGAAGAAGTCATCACGGTTTCGATCTGCTCTTTGTCGTTCCGGAAAATCATGGCTTTCGCCGTCAAGCTCGATGATCAGCTTGGCCGACAGGCAGGCGAAGTCTGCGATGTAGTTTCGAAATGGGACCTGTCTGCGGAAACCAAGGCCATCGATCCGATGAGCCTTGAGATAACGCCAGAGCAGAGTTTCAGCGCGCGTCATCGTCTGCCGAAGCTGTTTGGCTCGGCCGCGCTGAAGTTTATTGACGGTGGCGTGGGGCATTTACCCCCCTCCCTAACCCTCCCCCACAAGGGGGGAGGGAACAGCTCAATCGTTAAGACATCTGTCGCGACACAAACATCACTTCTTCACCGGCAAACCCATCGCCGCGCGATAGGCGGCGAGCTGCTTGGCGCGGCCGAATTCGTCGGTCAGGCGATTCCACTCCTTCGCGACGGTGTCGAGGGCCTGCTTGGGCGTCTCCTGGCCGGCGAGGGCCTTGCCGAGTTCGATTTCGACCACTTCGGTGTAGGAGAAATAGCCGGGCAGACGCATGTCGAGCGCAACGTTCTTGGCGTTGATCGAATCCGCCTGGGCGCCGAGATATTCTTTCGCTTCACGCGGCGTGAAAATCTTGCTCCACAGTTCGAGATTGGCGGTGTGCGACTTGCGGTAGGGATTGACGCCGGTGCCGCCGGTGATCGCAGCCTGGCCGGAAACCTCCGGGCTGGTCAGCGTCTTGACGTAATCCCAGGCCGCCTTCTGGTTCTTGCCGGCCTTGGGCACGGCGATCTGCCAGCCGCCGAACGCCATGAAGGGGCCGGGGATGATCTCGGGGAATTTGTCCCAGGCCTTGGTCTTGGCGTTCCAGATCTCGTTCGATCCCGGCAGCATGGCCGAGCCGACCTTGCCGGGAATCTTCGACTGCTTGGGGTCGGCGGCGATCACGCCGGTGTCGCCCCAGCCGATCGATTCCGCCACCTGGCCGCCGGCCACCGCCGCGTTCACTTCACCGAACGAGAAGTTCAGCGCGTTCGGCGGTCCGAGCTTGGAAGCTCGGATGTATTCCTCCAGCCCTTTCACCCAGCCGGGGTTGTTGATCTGCGCGTCCATGGTTTCCGGATCGAAGAACATCGCGCCGGGATAGTTCGGATTGTTGGTGTAGGCGGCGGCGTGGCTGAAGAGGAACCAGAACTGCTGGCCGCCGCGGCGGAACGCTTCCGCGGTGCCCCAGAGGCTCTTGTCCGGGCGCTGGAAGAACTCCGCGATGTCGAGATACTGCTTCCAGGTTTTCGGCGGCGCGAGGTCGTAGCCGTATTTGGCCTTGAACGCCTCTTTTTCCTTCGGATCCTCGAACAGATCGATGCGATAGGTGTAGGTGTGGACGTCGCCGTCCATCGACTGCGAATAGATCTTGCCATCCCACACCATCAGCCGCTCGCGATAGGCGGGTTCGACGTCATCCCAGTCCGGTCCCGACTGCATATCCCTGGGCATCTCGCTGAGATAGTCGACGAAGTCGGGCAGCCAGGCCGGTGCGAAGCTGACCATGTCGAAGGCGGCATCACCGGCCGTCAGCGATGTCGCGATCTTGGGATAAAGCTCCGACCAGGGGAATTCGACCACGTTGACCTTGCCGCAGGTCTTCTTCTCCCAGGCATCGGCGCCGAGCTTGAGCGCCGAGGCGATGTAGGGGCCGGTCTGTGACGCCACCGTTAGCGTAACGCCGGAATAGTCGGGGCTGCAGGCGGCTTGCGCCGCGCCGATGGACGAGGCTGTTGCGACAATCGCAGCAGCGGCGAGCAACGTTGTCTTGAGCATGGCATTCTCCCTTTTACGAACGCATTTTGTTGATCGACAGGCGTCTATTTGATGGCTCCGAGCAGCGTGCCCGACCGCATCATGCGGCCGAGCAGCGCCGCCATGATCATCATCGGGATGATGGCGACGAGGGCGGCCGCTGAAATCGCCCACCATTCGTCGCCGCGCTGGCTGTTCTGGCCCGCCACCAGGATCGGCAGCGTCTGCCATTTGGCGTTGGTCAGGAACAGCGCGAACAGGAATTCATTCCACACGAAAGCAAGGGTGATCAGGAATGTCGCGATCAGCCCGTTGGTCGACATCGGCACCACGATGCCGAGAAAAATGCGCCAGCTCGGCACGTTGTCGACCATGGCGGCTTCTTCCACTTCGACCGGTAGCGCCTCGAAGAAGTCCCGCATCAGCCAGACCACGATCGGCAGCGAGAAGGCGACATAGCACAAGGTCATGCCGGTGAAGCTGTCGACCAGCTGGAAGCCCATGCGGCCGATCTCGGTGTAGAGCAGAAACAGCGCAAACGCAGTCACGATCGGCGGGAACATGCGCTGGCTGACGAACCAGAACAGGATGTCCTCGTTGCCGAGAACAGGTCCCGGCAGCGGCAGCCGGTTGGCCACGATGGCGGCAAGCAGTGCGACGGGAAATGCGAGCAGCAGCGCCTGTGGCCGCGTCAGCCCGAGGGTGGCATTGAAAACCAGGTAGCCGCCGAGCGCCAGCACGAAGAACGTCACGCCGGTCGCGAGCTTCACCTTGAATTCAAAGCGCACCAGCGCATAGGCCGCCATGGCGCCGATCGCGGTCGCGATCACGGCCGAGGTCAGCCCGATCAGCGTCGAGTTCAGGAAGGTGCGGAAGAACTCGCCGCGGATGCCTTGATAGAGATCGATGAAGGGCTGGATCGTCGGCGTGAAGTCGACGAAGGGAATATAAGTCGGTCCGCCGACCACGCCGGGCGGCGTCTTGAAGGCGGTAATCACCACCCAGTACAGCGGGAACAGGGTGATGAAGCACCAGACGATGCAGCCGAAGGCGGCGAGGCGGCGGGCGCCGGGCGAAAGCCCGGTCAGGGAGCGGGGGCTCATCGCCGCTTCTCCAGATGCGGCCGCAACAACACCAGATAGGTGGTGCCGATGACGGTGATGGCGATCAGGAACAGGAAGCTCAAGGCCGAGGTGTAGCCCAGATTGAATTTCTTGAAGCCTTCCTGGTAGGCGAACAGTGTCAGGGTTTCGGTGTCGACGCCGGGGCCGCCGCCGGTCATCACGAACACCGTGTCCATGATCTTGTAGCTCTCGATCAGGCGGATGAAGACGACCGCGGCGGAGATCGGCAGCATCATCGGAAACGTGATTCCCCAGAACTGCTGCCAGTGGCTGGCGTTCTCCAGTTCGGCCGCCTCATAGACATCCTCCGGTAGGGTTTGTAGTCCGGCCAGCAGCATCAGGATCATGAACGGCGTCCATTGCCAGACCTCGACGGCGATGATGCAGGCGAGCGCCCAGTGGCCGTTGGTGAGGAACGGCAGGTTGGGCAGACCGAGGTGAGTGAGCAACTGATTGAGCGGTCCCATGGTCGGGTTGAAGATCATGCGCGCCACCAGCGCGACGGCGACCGGCGCCAGCAGCATCGGCAGCAACAGGCCGACACGGAACAGCCGTTCGCCCGGCACCCGTGCGTTCAGCGCCAGCGCGACCGAAAACCCGATGATGTATTGCAGCCCGACGGCGATGAACGCCACCAGCGTGGTGGTGAAGAGCGCATTCCAGAAACGCGGCTCCTGCAGCAGGGTGGTGTAATTGCCGAGCCAGACCACGCGGGGCGGCATCGGGGGAATCAGCCGGAAGCTGAGGAAGCTCGTGGTCAGCGAATAGATCAGCGGAAAGATCGAGATCGCCAGCACGACCAGGACGGCCGGCCAGATGAAGACATGCTTGATCGGATCGTTGCGCATCATGGCGCAGCTTGCTCCCTGAGCAGCGCTTCGATTTCGGCGCGACGCGGCATCGCCGGTGCGGTGCCGGCGCGGGTCACCGAGATCGCCGCGGTCGCGGATCCGAAGCGGGCCGCCTCGACCGGATCGGTGCCGCGCGCGATCGCCGCGGCAAATCCGCCGACAAAGGCGTCGCCCGCGCCGGTGGTTTCCACCACGGCGCCCGCGTTGAACGGCGGGATGTGGATCGAGCTGGTGTTGTTGTGGAACAGCGCGCCACGCTCGCCCAGGGTGATCAGGGCGGTGCCCGCGCCCTTGGCGATCAGGGCATCGCCGGCGCGGCGTGCCGCGGCGAGATCGGACACTGCGATTCCGGTCAGGCCCTCCGCCTCGCTTTCATTGGGAACCACATAGTCGCTCAAACCAAACAGGGCGTCATCGAATGAAACAGCGGGCGCCGGGTTGAACACCGTGATGACGCCGGCCGCACGCGCGATGTCCAGGCCGCGCCGGGCGGCATCCGCGGGCTGCTCGAGCTGGGTGACGAACACGCGGCTGGCACGGATCGCATCCGCGGCGGCATCGACGTCGGCGGCGCAGAGTTCGCCGGCGGCTCCCGGCACCACGATGATCGCGTTGTCGCCGCGGGTTTCGTGGACATAGATGAACGCAGCTCCGGTCGGTGTCGCGGTTTGCGTGACGCGTGGCGTGATGCCTTCCGCGGTCCAGGTCTTCAATGCGATCTCGCCGAAGGTATCGTGGCCGAGCCGCGAAATGAACGTGACACCGGCGCCGGCGCGTGCGGCCGCCACCGACTGGTTCGATCCCTTGCCACCGGGACCGATGGCGAAGCCGGATCCGGCAATGGTCTCGCCGATCGCCGGCAGCCGGCCGGCGCGAAACGCCAGGTCCGCGACAAAGATCCCGAGGACCGCAACACCATTCTCTCCCATGGGTTACTCCGTGTCCGGCGCGATCACGCCCTTGGTGAACAGGAAGCAACCATAGAAACGGCGCTCGCCGGTGGCGATCACGCAATAGGCTTGTTTGGCTTTTTCATAAAAGGCGTGGCGTTCAACCGGAACCAGCGGCCACGCGCGGCCTTCGGCATGGTCGATCTCCGCCTGCACCTCGCGCTGCACCGGCGGCACCTCCTGCGGATTGCCGACGATCTCCATGCGGATGGCCGCGTCGTCGACAAAGGTGTCGAGCGGCAGCACCGAAAGCACGGCCCGGATCGCGCGTGCCGCGCTGACATTGTCGATGCGCAGGAGGTGACCGAGGCGGGTCTGGCGTGCGATGGAATCGGCGGGGAAATTGGTATCGCACACCACCAGGCGGTCGCCATGGCCCATGGCGCGCAGTGCGTACAGGACGTCCGCGTTCAGCAACGGATCAATCGTCTTGAGCATGTCTTCCCCCTCTCGTTGTGCGCGCACGTCCGCGTCTTTTGATGCAACTCTTATCGCACCGGCACCAGCTTAGCTGGTACTATTCACCATATGGAATCCATACATTTTTGACATGCACCGCGTGGCGAAGCAGGATCGGGCCTTCGCATGCGGCGCCGTTATGCCAGTCGAGCGCGAGGCCGTGGTCGACCAAGGTGCGCTTGAGATTGCCGATCGAAAGCTTCTCGGCCGTGGCCGAGGCTTCTTTCGCACCGAAGACCCATAAAGCGTCGACGTCGTCATGCTCTGCGAGTGTCTTGACCAGCGTATCGCGGCTGCCGGTGACGATGTTGACGACACCTGCGGGCACGTCGGAGGTTTCCAGAACCTGATAAAGGTCGGTGGCAGCAAGCGGATGCCGTTCGCTCGGCACGGCGACGACGCGGTTGCCCATCGCAATCAAAGGTGCCACCAGGCTGATGAAGCCGAGCAGTGGCGCTTCGTCCGGACAAACAACGCCGGTGACCCCGATTGGTTCGTGCATGGCCAGCGCCACGCCGCGCAACGGCGGCGTGTGCACTGTGCCCTCATATTTATCGGCCCAGGCGCCATAGCTGAACAAGCGTGCAATGCCGGCATCGACTTCGGTTTTCGCCTTGGCGGGCGTGACGCCGGTCATGGCCGCGATCCGTGCGGCGAATTCGGCCGATCGCGCCGACAGGTTTTCCGCCAGATAATACAGCACCTGGGCGCGATTGTGCGCAGTGGCCTTCGACCACGTCTCGGCGCCGCGGGCGGCTGCCACCGCATTGCGAATATCCTTGCGGTTGCCTTCGCCGACCTCGCCGCGGCGCTTGCCTTTCGGGGACAGCACCGCGCGGGAATAGTTGCCATCGGGCCGCACTTGTTTGCCGCCGATGAAGAGTTTTGCGGTGCGGTCGATGTCGGGAGCCTCGAAGTTCGAGGACTTGGGATCGGGCGCAACGGGCTCGGGCAGCGCGGGCAACTTCGGACGCAGCTTGCGTCCGACCCAGATCCTGGGTTTGAGATATTCAAGCACGCCCTCGCGACCGCCTTCGCGTCCGAATCCGGATTCTTTATAACCACCGAAGCCGACACCGGCGTCGAACAGATTGGTGGCGTTGACCCACACCACGCCGGCCTTGAGTTTCGGCGCGATGTCGAGCGCAAGGCCGATGGTTTCGCTCCAGACGCTGGCGGCAAGGCCATAACGCGTGTTGTTGGCCAGCATCACGGCTTCGTCCGGTGTACGGAAGGTCATGGCCACCAGCACCGGCCCGAAGATCTCCTCGATCGCCACCGTGGACGAGGGATGCACGCCCCACAAGAGTGTTGGCGGATAGAAGCAGCCATCCTGCGGCAGCTCGGTGGCTGCCTGATACTTCTGCGCGCCTTCTTTCACACCGGTCTCGACCAGGGTCTTGATCCGCGCGAGCTGAACCGGCGCGATCACCGCGCCCATGTCGATCGCCTTGTCGAGCGGGTGGCCGACGCGCAATGTCTCCATGCGGCGGATCAGGCGCTTGCGGAAGGTCTCGGCGATGCCTTCCTGCAGCAGCAGGCGGGAGCCGGCACAGCAGACCTGGCCCTGGTTGAACCAGATGGCGTCGACCACGCCCTCGATGGCACCGTCGATGTCGGCATCCTCGAACACGATGAAGGGCGACTTGCCGCCGAGTTCGAGGGTCAGCGATTTGCCCGAGCCCGCGGTGGCCTGGCGGATCAGGCGGCCGACCTCGGTGGATCCGGTGAAGGCGATCTTGTCGACGCCGGGATGATCAACCAGCGCGGCGCCAGTTGTGCCTTCGCCGGTGACGATATTGAGCACGCCCGGCGGCAGGCCGGCCTGCGCGGCGAGTTCGGCGAACAGCAGCGCCGTCAGCGAGGTGAATTCGGCCGGCTTGAGCACCACCGTGTTGCCGAGCGCAAGCGCGGGCGCGATCTTCCAGGCCAGCATCAGCAGCGGAAAATTCCAGGGAATGATCTGGCCGACGACGCCGACGGGCACGTGATCGGGAAATTCACGGTCCTGCAATTGCGCCCAGCCGGCGTGATGCAGGAAATGTCGCGCCGCCAGCGGCACGTCGAGATCGCGGGTCTCGCGCAACGGCTTGCCGTTGTCGATGGCTTCCAGCACCGCGAACAGCCGGGCATGGCGCTGCAGCATCCGCGCCAGCGCGTAGAGATGCCGCGCGCGGCCGTGGCCGCCGAGTCTGGCCCAGCGCGGCTGTGCTTTTCGCGCGGCAACGACAGCCGCATCGACATCGGCGGCGGACCCCTGCGCCAGCTTGGCCAGCGGCTTCGCGGTGGCGGGCTCCGTGGTGACAAAGTGTTTTCCGGATTGCGGTGCGGTGAAAACGCCGCCGATGAAATGTCCGAACACACCGCCATGGCTTTTCAGCCAGGCGCGGGCCTCGTCGTCGGCTTCGGGGGCGGGACCATAATCCATGGTGTCGTAGTAATGCGCGATGGTCATACCCGGCCTCATCCCACAGGGTGGCGGTTGAAGGCCGAGTAGTGGCCGGTGACATGATGCTCGAGCTGGCGTTCGATGTCGGCCAGCAGGCTCGACGCGCCGATCCGGAACAGATCCGGCTCGAGCCAGTCGCGGCCGAGCTCTTCCTTCATCAGGTACTGATAGGTGAGCACGTCCTTGGCGGTGGAGATGCCGCCGGCCGGCTTGTAGCCGACCTGGTATCCGGTCCGCTCCTGGTAGGCGCGGATCATCCGCACCATCGCCAGTGTGACCGGCAGCGTGGCGTTGACGGCTTCCTTGCCGGTCGAGGTCTTGATGAAATCGGCGCCGGCCATCATGCAGACCATGGACGCCTTCGCCACGTTGCGCAGCGTCTTGAGATCGCCGGTGGCCAGGATGGTCTTGATGTGGGCGTCGCCGCAGGCGGCGCGAAATTCCCGGACTTCGCGGTAGAGTTCGTGCCAGTTGCCGGTTAGGACATGCTCGCGGGTGATGACGATGTCGATCTCGCGCGCGCCGTCCCTGACCGAGGCTTCGATTTCCCGGAGCTTGAGGTCGTGCGGAATAAGTCCCGCCGGAAAGCCGGTCGAGACGGCAGCCACCGGAATGCCGGTGCCATCGAGGGCTTCGGCGGCGGTGGCCACAAAACGATGATAGACGCAGACCGCGCCGGTGTGGATGGAGCGCTCAGTGAAGCCCAGCGCATCGAGAATGTCGGCGCGCACCGGCGCCTTCGCCTTGGCGCAGAGGCGCTTCACGCGTTCCGTCGTATCGTCGCCATTGAGCGTGGTCAGGTCGATGCAGGTGATGGCCTTGAGCAGCCAGGCCGCTTGCGCATCCTTCTTCACCGTCCGGCGGCCGGGCAGCGCGGCGATCCGGCGCTCGGCGGCGGACAGATTGATGCGGATCTCATCGACCCATTCCATCTCCAGCGCGCGCGGCTCGTTGCGCGGCGGCGTGTTCGTCGTCCCGGGACGAGCGCGCAAGTCGGCGGCGCGGTGTGAGGGATGATCGGAGGCTGCGGCGTTGCTGGTCATCGCTCTGCTGCTGACGGTTCGCGGATGGCGGCATCCGACGCCGCGCAAGGCCGCGTGAAGCGACGATCGTCGGCATGCGCCGCCGATGTGCGTCCTTCGATTTCAAGCACCGCCGCGGCCGCGAGGGAGGGAGGGGGGAGCGCGGCCGCCGGCGGTGCCGATGGCGAAAACGATGCCGCGGGGGTGCGGATCATAGTCGCCATATCGGATGTCGAACTTGGTCGGAGAGGAACGGTGATCATGTCTGATGGTCCGGCCCGATGGTCAGACGAGGGCTGCGACAGCCGGCGTTGCGGCCGGAACGCGCAGCCGAATCAGATGTTTGGATCGCAACATGACTCTCTCCCTGGTTCACGGCCGGGGAGCGGTCTGTCCCGGATGGCGGCGGCTTCGCATCCGAAGGTCGCCAAATCCGCGGGATTGACCCGTTGTCGTCCCTGATCGTGATTGTGTTATTATTGTAACATTATATGTTTTGATACTCACATCATGTGAGATTGGTGTCAACATGCTGTTGGGGATAGAACGCGGCATGGCTGTGGAATCACATGAGACTGCCCAGGGGGATGCCCGCTCGCTGCGGCTGCAAAAACTGCGGCGCGCGGTGGAAGAGAACGGCACCCTGCACCTCAAGGCCGCGGCGCAGCTTCTGGGCGTGTCGGAAATGACCATCCGCCGCGACCTCGCGTCATCCGACGCGTCGCTGGCCTGTCTCGGCGGCCATGTGGTGGATGCGGCGTTCCGCACGGCGGGGAAATACACCGTCGAGCAGGAGCTCGATCATCACGCCCAGTACAAGTTGCTGGCGTGCCGGCGTGCCGTCGAGTCGATCCGGGATGGCGATACGCTGTTCGTCGATTGCGGCTCGACCATGCAGTTGCTCGCCGAGTGCCTGCCGAGCGGCCTGTCGCTGTCGGTGATCTGCTTTTCGATGAATGTCGCAGGGATCGTGACGCGCCGGCCGGACATTCAGGTGATGCTGCTCGGCGGGCTCTACCACGCCTCGTCGCAATCGTTCTCATCTGATGAAGCGCTGGGGTATCTGCGCAGGCTCGGAATCAACAAGGCCTTCATCTCCGCCGGCGGGGTGCATCCGGCGCGCGGCGCGAGCTGTTCCAACTTCCATGAGGTGGCAGTCAAACAAGCCGCGATCGCCAGCGCCATGGAGAGCATCCTGGTGGTCGACGAGAGCAAGCTCGGCAGCCTGAAGCCGGCGTTCTTCGCCACCCTCGATGTGTTCGCGAAGATCGTGGTCGGCGGTCCGGTCAGCGCGGAGGCGCGCAAGCCGTTCAAATCGTTTCCGCTGGATGTTGCGATCAAATAGATCGCTGGTCACCGCAGTGGGCGACGCAACCATTTCCTGGCGTTTCGTGTCTTATTGGCCGCCCGCCCGCACCGCCTCGACGATCCACCGTCGCAACGCGCTGATGCGCCGGTCGCGGGCCTGTTCCGGGCGCGACACCAGATAGACCGTTTCGCGCAGTCGGGTCTGAACCTCGAAAGGCGCGACAAGTTTGCTGCCGAAACCGTCGCGTCGCCGGATCAGCGGCGCCAGCGCCACCGCGACACCGAGACCACGTTCCGCGGCCTCCAGCGCGGCCGGCACGGTGTCGAGCCAGAGATGTCCGCGCGGCTGCAGGTCGGCAAGGCCCACTTCACCGAGCCAGCGCGGCCACGACTGCGGCTGGGCGACAAGGTGGATCAGGACATGCTGAGACAGGTCGGCCGGTGCGCGCAGGCCAGCGTTGACCAGCGAGGGTGCGCAGACCGGGACGGGGCCGACCTCGATCAGCGGTTCGAATTTCAGGCCGGCCGATTGTTCCCGGCCGTAGCGGATCGCGACGTCGACGCCGGAACTGTTGAAGTCGGCATATTGATGCGTGGCCTCGATGCGCAGCGTCAGGTCCGGGTGGCGCCGATGGAAGTCCGGCAGGGCCGGCAACAGAACCGTGCTGGTGAAGAACGGCAGCGAACTGATCCAGAGCTCGTGGCGGTCGCTGCGCCGCCGGTTCATGATCTCGCGGCCGGCCGCCTCCAGGGTGGCGAGGGCGGTGGAGACTTTTTCCAGGTAGCGCTCGCCCTCCGCGGTCAACCGCACCGAGCGGGCGCCGCGCACGAACAGCTTGACGCCGAACTGTGCTTCCAGTCCCCGGATCTGGTGGCTGATCGCGGAGGGGCTGAGCGCGAGATCTCGCGCGGCATGGCGGAACGACAGCTGGGACGCGGCGCGCTCAAACGCCTGCAGCGCCGACAGCGGCGGGATCGAGCGCAGCGGTGATCGATCGGTCGGAGAGGGGTGAGCCATTTTCATCGCAGGCGATAAAATCTCTTGTTTATCAATCGATTTTATCAACCTGCCGGCTTGATATCCAATCCTATTGTTTCGTGCATCAGGCCGCCCGATCTGTCGCAAGCCGGCGGCCAGTCTTTTAGGTATCGGGCCGGCGTCAGCCCTTGACCTCTTTCAGCGCCACATCCAGCGATTGCTTCACCGCTGCGAGCAGGGTGTCGATCTGCGCCTTGGTGATGATCAGCGGTGGGCAGAACGCCAGCGCATCGCCCATGTTGCGGGTGATCACGCCGTTCTGCTGCAGCAGGCGGGCGACCAGGCCACCGAGCGCGCCGGCCTTGCCCCACGGGGATTTGCCCGGCTTGTCCGCGACCAGTTCGATCGCTGCGATCAGGCCGACACCGCGGACTTCGCCGACCAGGTCGTGTGATCCCAGTTCGCGCAGACCTTTCAGCATGTGCGCGCCGACCTCGCGGGCGTGGCCGACCAGTCCGCGCTCCTCGATGATCTTGAGGTTCTCCAGCGCGACCGCGGCCGCTACCGGATGCCCGCCGCCGGTGAAGCCGTGGCCGAAGGTGCCGATGCGGTTGCTCTCGTCGGCGATCGGCTCGAACACCTTGTCATTGATGAGCAGCGCCGAGATCGGCAGATAGGACGACGAGATCTGCTTCGACATCACCATGATGTCGGGCTTCAGCCCGTAAGTTCCGGAGCCGAACATTTCGCCGGTGCGGCCGAAACCGCAGATGACTTCGTCGGCCACCAGCAGGATGTCATACTTGGCGAGCACCGCCTGGATCTTCTGCCAGTAGCCGGCCGGTGGGACCACGACACCGCCGGCGCCCATCACCGGCTCGCCGAAGAAGGCTGCGATCGTCTCCGGGCCTTCGGCGATGATCAGCTTCTCGAGATCGTCCGCCAATCGTGAGGAGAAGTCCTGCTCAGTCTCGCCGGGCAGCGCCTCGCGCCAGTAATGCGGCGAGGAGGTGTGCAGCACATTGGCGATCGGCAGATCGAAGGAGATGTGATTGTTCGGCAACCCGGTCAGGCTGGCGGATGCGATGGTGACGCCGTGATAGCCGCGGATGCGGCTGATCAGCTTCTTGCGTTGCGGTTGTCCGAGCGCGTTGGAGCGATACCAGATCATCTTCATGGCCGTGTCGTTGGCCTCGGATCCGGAATTGGTGAAGAACGCCTTGCTCATCGGCACCGGCGCGATCGTCACCAGCTTCTCCGCGAGGTCGATCAGCGGCGAATGCCCCTTGTGGCCGAAATTGTGATAGAACGGCAGCTTCGACATCTGCTGCGTCGCAGCCTGCACCAGCCGCGGTTCGGAGAAACCGACACCGACGCTCCACAAGCCCGCCATCGCCTCGATATAGCGCTTTCCGGTGTCGTCCTCGACATAGATCCCGTCACCCTTTTCGATGATCAGCGGGCCAATTTCCTGGTGGCGGCGGGCATCGGTGTAGGCGTGAAGGTGATATTTCCGATCGCGCGCGTCAGGCGAATTGGGTTGGGTATCCATGGCAGTTTCCTTTGCAGTCTTTTCAAGGCGGTCAGCACGGGCAGGGTAGTCCGCCGGGACTATCGGTTCAACTGATGAGCTGACGCATCAGCAGGCGGGGCGCTATGCATTCACGGTCGGGCCGGCGCACAATCGTGACAAGGGCATAACATCAAGGGCGGAATACGAAGGATTCGACACGTCAGTAGCCGCGCGAGCGGTCGACGGCGTGTGGTGGCCGCCGGCCTTCCCGTACCGCGTCGGCGGTGGCAAGAAATGTCGCGCCGATGGCGGCCAGACTGACGTCGCTGGCATCATGCGGCGTGACGATGATCTTGGGATGTCGCCAGAACGGGTGCCGCGGCCGCAAAGGCTCGGTGGCAAAAACATCGAGTGCTGCGCCTGCCAAATGCCCACTGTCCAGCGCCGCCAGCAGATCCTCTTCGATCAGGTGCTCACCGCGGCCGACCTGGATTAGATAACCGCCGCGGCGCATCCGGGCGAAGGTTTCGCGGTTCAGGATTCCGCGGGTCTGCGAGGTGAGCGGCAGCAGGTTGACCAAAACCTCGGTGCTGTCGAGCATGTCAGCCAAACCCGGCGTGCCATGAAAGCCTGCGATCCCGGCGGGTGTGGGTTTCTCCGTGCGACTCCATGCCATCACAGGAAAACCGAGCCTGGCAAGGTCGGCCGCCACCCGCTGGCCGATTTCGCCATAGCCGAGAACGCCCACCGGCACGTCCTGCGCGCGACGCTGTCTGAGGCGTTGCCAGACGCCGTCGCGCTGCTGGGCGAGATAGGCAGCAAAACGCCGCTGATGCGAGATCACGTGCCAGGT
>JBGMOD010000272.1:0-25357 GCA_041424235.1 Hyphomicrobiales bacterium | reverse complement strand
GGTTGGGCGGGGGGTCTGATGAGTTTCATCAGAAAACGATGACTCCTCATCGAAGCGCGCTGGCTGTTTTTCCCCACACTCGTGGCGGGTTGCCGCACACCCCCCTCCCCAGCCCTCCCCCACAAGGGGGGAGGGAGCAGTGCAGCCGCTATCGTCTCATCGTGTGAAGCTCGCAGGGCGCAAGTCTTCTATGACAAGTCCTGCCATGACGAGTGTTGGATCAAACCCATTGGCGCAGGATACCAAGATCTGCGTTGCGAAAATCGGCGCCGCGCACGGTGTGCGCGGCGAGGTGAAGCTGTGGCCGTTCACCGAAGACCCGCTGTCGCTGCTGCGTTATGGACCGCTGTCGACCAAGGACGGCGCACGGCAGTTCGAAGTGACGCGTGCACGCGAGGTCAAAGGCCATCTGGTGGCCGTGCTGAAAGGCGTGGCCAGCCGCAATGACGCCGAGCGCCTCAACGGCCTCGAGCTCTATATCGCGCGCGACAAGCTGCCCGCGACCGACGACGACGAATATTACCATGCCGACCTGATCGGGCTGGCCGCGGAAACCACCGCGGGCGAGCCGATCGGCCGCGTGGCCGCCATCCATAATTTCGGCGCCGGCGACATCATCGAGATCGCGCCGCCGAAGGGAGCGAGCCTGCTGCTGCCCTTCACCAACGCCGTGGTACCGACCGTCGATCTCGCAGGCGGGCGCGTCGTGATCGAACTGCCGCAGGAAATCGAAGGCGATAGTCCCGACGCGGCAGCGCCGTCAGCCTGAAGCGCCCCTTCGCAAGCACCGCCTGTTCGATGCCGCCGCTCCCGCATGAGCGGAGCTTGGTGCGGATGGCCAAACATCGACATTCTTTGTCAAACTATCGCCAGACGGCCCGGGTCGACGGCTCCTATCATGCCGGCGATCGAGGGCTGAAGACGCATGTCCTCGTGGTGCTGAGGACGATGATTGATGATGAGCGATGACGAAAAGCGGCCTAGGGTCGTTGGCGTACAGATCAGCAGGAAGCACGCTTTCAGCAAGCCGCCGGCGGATGTGGTCCGGTTGATCGAGAACTTCGGGGTCGATGGCGACGCGCACGCCGGCGCAACGGATCAGCATCTCTACCACATCAAACGATTTGGCCATCGCCCGAACCTGCGGCAGGTCCACCTGATCCAGGCCGAGCTGTTCGACGAGTTGTCCGAGAAGGGACACACGGTCCGCCCTGGCGATCTCGGCGAGAACGTATCGACGCGCAACATCGACCTGCTGGCTCTGCCGACGGGCACCCGCCTTCGCCTCGGCCCGGAGGCGGAGATCGAGCTGACCGGGCTGCGCAATCCGTGCCACCAGATCGAGACGTTTCAGCCCGGCCTGCTGAAACACGTCGTGGAGCCGAAGCCGACCGGCCTCATCCGCCGCGCAGGCGTCATGAGCATCGTCCTGAAGGGCGGCGAGGTGCGGCCGGGCGATCCCATCGCGGTCGAGCTCCCGCCGCTGCCGCACGAGCCGCTGATCTACCGGATGCCGGAACTCGAGCTCCGGATCAACGCGATCCGCCGGGAAGCCGAAGGCATCCATTCCCTGGAGCTTGGCGCCCAGGATGACAGCGTGCTGCCACCCTTCACCGCGGGATCGCATATCGACCTGCTGCTCGCCCCCGACCTCACACGGAGTTATTCACTGAGCAACGATCCGCAGCAGCGCAATCGTTACGTCGTTTCTGTCATGAAGACGCCGAACAGCCGCGGCGGCTCCCGTTTTGTCCATGAGCAGCTTCGTGTCGGCGACCGCATCCGGATCAATCCGCCGCGCAACAACTTCAAGCTCGACGAGACCGCGCAGCACACGATCCTGATCGCAGGAGGCATCGGCATCACGCCACTGATGGCGATGATCCACAGGCTGGGGAGCCAGGGCCAGAGCTGGCAACTTTTCTATGCGGCGAGAAACCGGGCTTCGGCGGCGTTTCTCGGTGAATTCCAGCATCTGGAGAATCTCCAGCCGGGACGCGTCCGGTTGCATTTCGACGCGGAAGCAAACGGCGCGCGGCTGGACCTCGCCACAATCGTGTCGGCCGCACCCGCGTTCTCGCACTTCTACTGCTGCGGCCCGCAGCCCATGATCACGGCGTTTGAAGCGGCGACCACGTCGTTGCCGCGATCGCGCATCCATGTCGAGCATTTCGCAGGAAGCGGAGCACCGTCGACAGCCGGCGGGTTCGAGATCCGCCTTCATCGCTCCAGATTGACTCTCAAGGTGGAACGCGGAAGCTCCATCCTGGAGACCTTGCTGGCCGCTGGGATCGACGTCCCGCATTCCTGCAAGGAGGGCGTCTGCGGATCGTGCAAGATGCGGGTCCTCGAAGGCTTGCCGGATCATCGCGACCAGGTCTTGAGCCCGGACGAGCACGCACGGAACGACCAGATGATCACATGTTGCTCCGGCGCGAAGACACCGACGCTGGTGCTGGATCTGTGACGATGAATGAGGATGCCGGCAACCCTACCGATTCGCCCGCGGCACGCCGCGAAACTGGCCGGGCGTCATTCCCATGGCGGAACGGAAGGCGTGGATGAAGGCCGAGGGCGTCTCATATCCGAGATCCAGCGCCACCTGGCTGACGGGCGCGCCCGTCGCCAGCAGGCCGATCGCCGCGTGCATCTGGACCTGCTTGCGATAGTCCCGAAAACACATCCCGGTCTCGGCATCGAACAGCCGCGCCAGCGTCCTCTGACTGGCCCCCAGCCTGCGGCCCCATTCCGCAAGCGTGGTGCCGTCGTCGGGCGCGGCAACCAGGGTGTCCGCAATCGCGCGCAACTTGGCATGACGGGGGCGCGATAGCCGGAACGGCTCAGCCGGCGCCGCCCGGAACTGGTCGAAGAAGACGTTGACCAGCCGCGACTCCGGGGAGTCCAGCGAATACTCCGGCGACAGGTCCGCTATGGTTCCGAGCAACGCCATGATGAGCTCGCTCACATTCACGACCCGACAGCACGCGTCCGCCGCCTCGATGCTATCGGGATGAATGTTCGCGACAACCAGTGTGGCGCGGCCAACCGCGACCGTCGAATGCTCGAAAGCCCTCGGGATCACGATCCCGCGTTTCGGTGGAACGATCCAGAATGCGTCAGCCGAGGCGACCTTGAGGACCCCCTGCGTCGGGATGAGAAACTGCATATGATCGGGATGGCAATGCGGCACCACATAAGTCTGGCTCTCGTGGCTGTCGACAAAAACGCGAACCGGCCGTTGCGCAGACGGCCCGCGCTGACCGAGTGACCGCGACGCCTTCCGGGTTTGGCTCCGCATGCATGTGCCCCTGACCATATCGCAGGGATTATTCTAGCCGCGGCTATCGCCGATGGCCACGCAGACCTGGCATGACTCGATGCCTCGCGCGACGAATCGCAAATCTCGCGGAGCTTCTTTTATTCCAAGCCGCGCGCCAGTGCCGCCATCTGCTTGACGAAGGTCGCGTCCAGCGGCTCATCCATGAACAGGCGGTACCACAGCGCACCGTAGATCGCGAACACCAGGCCTTCGCGATGCCTCGATGCAACGCCGACATGGGCGAGGCAGCGCCGCAGCGCCTCGCGCCGCGGCTCGATCAGGCGGACCTTGAGCTTCACGCGCAAAGCCGCATCGAACTGCGCTTCCGCCATCAGCGACCGCAGCACCGGTCCCGCACGGGTGGCGCCTTCGCAGACCTTGCGCAGGAACGACGGCAGCGACTCGGTCTCGGTGATGGTGATGCGGCCCTCGGCCCAGTCTTCCAGCGCGTCGAGCACGAGGTCGGCCTTGCTCGGCCACCAGCGATAGATGGTCTGCTTGCCGGCACAGGCCCGGGCGGCGATCGCTTCGGTCGTGACCTCCGCATAGCCCTGCGCCACCACGAGCTCGTAGGCGGCGTCGAGGATCGCCCGCCGCGTCGCATCGCTGCGCGGGCGCCCGCGGGCCTTGGTTTCCGTTTCCGGCATTGACGGACCTCTTGCGAGACTTGAAGTCTCGTTTTATATACGAGACCAATATATACGAGACTTTGAGTTTCGAAACTGGAGGATAGTCGCGATGACAGCCATCCACAACACATCCGGCGCGGCTGTTCACAGCACGCACAAGGCCTGGCGGCTGCACGCGCCGGGCGATCTCCGTTTCGACGAGGTGCCGACGCAGCCGCCCGCCGCCGACGGCATCGCCGTCCGGATCGAGGCCGCGATGGTGCTGTCCTATCTCGGCAAGGTGTTGTCGGGCGCGATTCCCTACGGCCTGCCGCCGCTGCCGTTCGTGCCCGGCACCAACGCGATCGGCCGCGTGGTCGCGGCCGGCCATCACGTCTCGCATGTCGCACCGGGCGATCGCGTCTTCCTCAGCCCGCATCTGCGCGCCGACGTGCCGGACCGCGAACCGCCGCAGATCCTGGTCGGCCTGACGCGCATGGGCGATGGGCCTGCGACGCGCGCCTTGCAGGAGCGCTGGCGCGACGGCGTCTTCACCGAGATCGCGCACTGGCCGGCGGCCTGCGCCACCCCATTGCGTGGGCTCGATCAAGCGAGCGCAGACGACCTCATCGGCCTCGCCAAACTGATCGTGCCGTTCGGCGGCCTGCAGCGGGCGAACCTCAGGGGTGGCCAGACCATCGTCATCAACGGCGCCACCGGCTATTTCGGGTCCGGCGCGGTGATGGCGGCGCTGGCGATGGGCGCGGCGCGGGTGGTGGCGGTCGGCCGCAATGCCGCGGCGCTCGCGACACTTCGCACCACCTTCGGCGAACGGGTCGTACCCGCCGTTGTCACCGGCGATGCGACGAACGATCCGGCCCTCATTCGCACGGCCGCAGGCGGCGCGGCCGACGCCGCGCTCGACCTGCTCGGCAACGCCCAGAGCACCGCAAGCACGCTGGCAAGCCTGCGCGCGCTCAAGCGTGGCGGACGCCTGGTGATCATGGGCAGCGCCGACGTGCCGCTGGAGCTCTCGTTCCGCGAGTTGCTTGCGAACGACTGGGAGATCGTCGGCCAGTTCATGTACGACCGCACCGCGCCGGCGGATCTCGCGGCGCTGGCGGCCACCGGATTGCTCGACCTCGCCAAGATCAGGGTGAAACGTTTTCCGCTGGCGCAGCTCAAGGAGGCGATCGATGTGGCGGCCGGCATGCAGGGGCTCGACCTGACGGCGGTGACGCCATAGTCGCTCCGTGATGCGACGGCACCGCTGCATTCAACGCATCTGCCGTCCCTGCTCCGCGAGCCAGTCGCAAAAAATCTCGCGGAGCGGATCTGCGACATGCGCCTCGGGCAAATAAGCGAAGTAGCTGCGCGCCGGCAGGCTGACGTCGGAGAAAGGCACCACAAGACGTCCGCCGGCGACATCATCGGCGACCAGGGCCGTCGGCCCCATCGCCACGCCGAGGCCGTCGATCGCGGCCTGGATGGTCAGATAGAAGTGGTCGAACGTCAGCGACGACGCCGGTTCCAATCCGGCGTGTCCCGCCTCGGTCAACCAGTCGCGCCACAGCCGCGGCATCGATGAAACATGCAGCAGCGTGTGGCGTGACAGATCCGCGATCCCCGTCAACGGCAATCGCGCCGCCAGCGCCGGCCCGCAAACCGGCAGCCGGCGCTCCGACAACAACGGCCGCGACACGAAACCGTGGAATGTGTCGGGACCGCCGCGGATCACCACGTCGAACGGCTCCGGCAAGGAGTCGACGGGATCATTGGATGTGGTCAGCCGCACCGCGATGTCCGGATGCTCGCTGCGAAACAAGGCCATGCGCGGCAGCAGCCAGCGCAGGCTGAAGGTGGCGAGCGCGTTGACACGCAGAACCGCAGCGGGTGGTTCGCCATGCCGCCCCCGATGCAGTTGTACGGCGGCGGAGATGCGATCAAGCGCGGGGCCGAACTCAGCCAGCAAGGCCGCGCCACCCGGCGTGAGCACCACCCGACGGCTGAAGCGCTCGAACAGCGCCGGCGGACCGAGCCAGTCCTCCAGCAGGCGGACTTGCTGACTGATCGCGCCATGGGTGACGCCGAGCTCGTTCGCGGCATCCTTGAAGCTGCCGTAGCGGGCGGCCGCCTCGAAGGCCCGCACGGCATTCAGCGGAGGCAGGGGACGACGTTGCGAAGGCATGGGCCGGCCATAAGCGTTAGTTTTATTAACTCATGCACTGAATATTATTGGTTTGTGACAATCCTGTGAAGCGGCGCATAGTTCGGGAAAATAGGCTTTTACGAAAGGGTGGAAGCCCTGCTTTTGAGCTTCGCGAGATCCATGTTGCAGCACTTCTTTGTTTCAGATTTTCTATCGAGGGCCGGCGGGCGCGGTCCCGACGTCTGGTTGGAGGCGGGGCGCAATATCGAGGCCGGACACCGCGCCCCGGCTCCTATCCGCTGGCCGCTGCGGCTGCTGATCGCGCTCGCCCTGATGCTCCTGCTGCAATTGGCTGACGTCGTCATTCCGACGTCTGGACACCCATGGAGCACCCCATGGGTGAATTGACGGCGACCCCCGGCGAGGCCATCGCGCCCGATCGCTCCAGCGCGACGCGCACGCTCACCGTGACCGGTCTCAATCACGCGCTCCACGACGGCTATACGGATCTGATCTATGTGCTGCTGCCGATCTGGCAGAGCGAGTTCGCGCTGAGTTACGGCGTGCTGGCCGCCATGCGCGCGCTTTATGCCGGCGCCATGGCCGGGTTGCAGATTCCGGTCGGCCGGCTGGCGGACACCATCAACGGACGAACCATCCTGGCGCTCGGCACCGCGCTCTCGGCGATCGGCTATGTTTTCGCCGGACTGTCCGGCGGCGTGATCGGACTGGGCATCGCGCTCACCTTGTCCGGCGCGGGCTCGAGCACGCAGCATCCGATCGCGTCGGCCGCGGTGGCGCGGGCCTATGGTGCAACAGCGCGGGGGCCGCTCGGCATCTACAATTTCACCGGCGACCTGGGAAAGGCCGCGCTGCCCGCGATCACGTCGCTGCTGCTGCTGGTGATGCCCTGGCGGCACGCGCTGCTGCTATTGGCCGGTGCCGGACTGCTCGTCGCAGCCGCGGTGTTTTTTCTGATGCCACCGGTCGGCAAAGCCGTCACAACAAAGACTGTCGCGACACAGCGCACGGCCGGCGGCCGCGGCGGCTTTGTCTGGCTGCTCTCGATCGGGATCCTCGATACCGCGGTGCGGATGGGCCTGCTGACCTTTCTGCCGTTTCTGCTGCATGCCAAGGGCGCATCGCTGCCGATGAGCGGGCTTGCGCTGACGCTGGTGTTCGTCGGCGGCGCCGCCGGCAAGTTCGTCTGCGGCTGGCTGGGCGCGCGCGTCGGCACGCTGCGCACCGTGCTGCTGACCGAAGGCGGCACGGCGGCGTGCATCCTCGCCGCGCTAGCGCTGCCGCTGCTGCCCGCGGTCGTGCTGCTGCCGCTGCTCGGCGTGATGCTGAACGGCACATCCTCGGTGCTGTACGGAACAGTGCCGGAGCTTGCGCCTCCGCATCGGGCGGAACGCGCCTTCGCGCTGTTCTACACCGGCACCATCGGATCGGGCGCGCTGTCTCCCGTGCTCTACGGCCTGCTCGGCGACGCCTTCGGCCCCACCATCGCCACCGCGGCAACCGCCGCCACCGCACTCGCCATCTTTCCGCTAGCGCTGGCGCTCGCGCGGCATCTTGCACCGGAGAACGCCGCCGGGGTTTGACGTCCCGGACGCGGCGAGCCAGTTTGCGCGCCATGACGACTTCGATTCCGGACACGCCAATCCCAGACACCACCCGCACGCCCTGGCGCGCCACGGTGCTCACGCTGTTTCCCGAGATGTTTCCCGGGCCGCTCGGTGTCAGCCTCGCCGGCAAGGCGCTGTCATCCGGGCTGTGGACGCTGGAGACCAGCGACATTCGCGAGGCTGCGACCGATCGTCACCGCAGTGTGGATGACACCCCCGCCGGCGGCGGGCCGGGGATGGTGCTGCGGGCCGACGTGCTGGCGCGGGCCATCGATGCCGCCGGGTCAGCGGCCGGCCGCCCGCGGCTGCTGATGAGCCCCCGGGGCCGACCGCTGACCCAGCAGCGGGTGGCGGAGCTGGCCGCCGGACCCGGCCCGCTGATCGTCTGCGGGCGGTTCGAGGGCATCGACCAGCGGGTGATCGACGCGAGGAAGCTGGAAGAGGTTTCCATTGGTGACTACGTGCTATCAGGCGGCGAGATCGCCGCCATGGCCGTGATCGACGCCTGCGTCCGGTTGCTCCCGGGGGTGATGGGCCGCTTAAGCTCTGGAGAAGACGAAAGTTTTTCGGACGGCCTACTGGAATACCCGCAATACACCCGGCCCCAGGCGTTCGAGGGCCGCCCGATCCCGGAGATCCTGCTCTCCGGAGACCATGCCAAGGTCGCCAAATGGCGGCTAAACCAGGCGGAAGCCCTGACGCAGGTCCGCCGGCCGGACTTGTGGGCGGCAAAAATCGCGTCCCGGCCGGCCAAAAAGCGGCCAAAAAACACGACGGAAGGGTGACAACCGGTCCTCTTTGCCGTATAGGAGCGCCCAATCCGCGCAGGATAGACACGCACGATAGATTTGGACGGACGTTTGCGCCCCGCCGATCGGGAGCGCCGCCGATGGAGATTTCACTATGAACCTCATTCAACAGCTCGACAAAGAGCAGCTCGACAAGCTGTCCGCCGGTCGCGATATCCCCGACTTCGGCCCGGGCGACACCGTCATCGTCAATGTGAAGGTGAAGGAAGGCGACCGCACCCGCGTGCAGGCCTATGAAGGCGTCTGCATCGGCCGTCAGGGCGGCGGCATCCACCAGAGCTTCACCGTCCGCAAGATTTCCTACGGCGAGGGCGTGGAGCGCGTGTTCCCGCTGTTCTCCCCGATGATCGACACCATCAAGCTGGTCCGTCGCGGCAAGGTGCGTCGCGCCAAGCTGTATTATCTGCGTGGCCTGCGCGGCAAGTCCGCCCGCATCGTCGAGAAGCAGGACCGCCAGCAGGCCGCCGCCGTCGGCGAGTAAATCTGTCTTCGTCACGAAGAATTTTGCCAAAGCGCGGCCTCGAGGCCGCGCTTTTTCGTTGGGCCGTGCATATGTCAGCGCACCGGTTGGCCGACAGAGCATAGCTGTTCGATTGTCGCGGCCGAGCGCCGGTGATAGAAAGTAGAATGGTTCCAGACACCACCATAGTTTGCCTGCTGACGGAGCGGATCGTGCTCGACGATCACCGCCGCCTGCCCGGGCGTTTTTATGGACGGTTCACAGCCTCGATTGCCGCCGGCCTTTGATGCCCGCTTGACGCTGCCGTTCACCGGCCATGCCGGCCGACTCCATTCGACATCCATACGCTGAGGGACCCATTCCATGTCCGCTTCTTCCAAGCCGACCACCCTGTACGACAAGATCTGGAACGACCATCTGGTTGACGAACAGCCCGACGGCACCAGCCTGCTGTATATCGATCGCCATCTCGTTCACGAGGTGACGTCGCCGCAGGCGTTCGAAGGCCTGCGCGTGACCGGCCGCAAGGTTCGTGCGCCGGAAAAGACACTCGCGGTCGTCGATCACAACGTGCCGACCACCGATCGCAGCAAGCCGAACCCGGATCCCGAGAGCGCGGAGCAGATCAAGACGCTCGCCGACAACGCCCGCGACTTCGGCATCGAATATTACGACGAGTTCGACAAGCGCCAGGGCGTGGTCCACATCATCGGCCCGGAACAGGGCTTCACCCTGCCCGGCACCACCATCGTGTGCGGCGACAGCCACACCTCGACGCACGGTGCGTTCGGCGCGCTGGCACACGGCATCGGCACCTCCGAGGTCGAGCATGTGCTGGCGACGCAGACGCTGATCCAGAAGAAGGCCAAGAACATGCGCGTCACTGTCGACGGCGCATTGCCCAATGGCGTGACCGCCAAGGACATCATCCTCGCCATCATCGGCGAGATCGGCACCGCGGGCGGCACCGGCCATGTGCTGGAGTATGCCGGTGACGCAATCCGCGCGCTGTCGATGGAAGGCCGCATGACGGTCTGCAACATGTCGATCGAAGGCGGCGCGCGCGCCGGCCTGGTCGCGCCGGACGAGAAGGCCTACGAATTCCTGAAAGGCCGTCCGAAATCCCCGAAAGGCGCCGACTGGGACGCAGCGATGCGTTACTGGGAGACGCTGCGCACTGACGAGGGCGCGCACTTCGACGCCGAGCTCCGGCTCGACGCCGCGAAACTGCCGCCGATCGTGACCTGGGGCACCTCGCCCGAGGACGTGATCTCCATCACCGGCGTGGTGCCCAATCCCGACGACATCGCCGAAGAGACCAAGCGCGCATCGAAGCATCGCGCCCTGCAGTATATGGGCCTGGTCGCCGGCACGAAAATTACCGACATCAAGCTCGACCGCGTCTTCATCGGCTCGTGCACCAACGGCCGCATCGAGGACCTGCGCGCCGCCGCCAAGATGGTCGACGGCCGCACGGTGAACGGCAACGTCAGCGCGATGATCGTGCCGGGCTCCGGCCTGGTGAAGGAGCAGGCGGAAGCCGAAGGTCTCGACAAGATCTTCGTGAAGGCCGGCTTCGAATGGCGCGAACCGGGCTGCTCGATGTGCCTGGCGATGAATCCGGACAAGCTCGCGCCGGAAGAACGCTGCGCCTCGACCTCGAACCGCAATTTCGAGGGACGTCAGGGCTTCAAGGGCCGCACCCACCTGGTGTCGCCGGCCATGGCGGCGGCGGCAGCCATCGCCGGCCACTTCGTCGACATTCGCGAGTGGCGCTGAAGCCAGCGCCAGCGCATGCATGAACTGAAACAGCGCTCGTCATCAACAACGAGCGCTTTTTCATGTGCGTGATCAACTCAAGACGGCGTTGCCGACTCACCAGCCGAAGCCAAACCCGAAGCCGTAGAACGGAACGAACGGGCTTGGCGCGTAGTACGGCCGGTAATAATACGGGCGATAATAGTAGGGACGGTAGACGCGCGGACCGTAATAGACGCCGGGCTCTCCATACACATAGGTCGGGGGCCGACGGCGATAGTGGCGCCGGTGCGCGCTGCTGATATCGGTCGCGCGTGTTTCGCTGAGCCGCGCATCATAGCCCGGGGACGGTGTCGCCACTGGCGGCGCTGCTGCAGCGGGCGTTATCCAGGCCGGTGCGGCGATAACGACGGTCGTCAGAACGACCGCACCGATCAACGATCTCATGACAAAACTCTCCTCTGCTGGTTCCGTGGATATTATCGAGGACGTCGGTTTCGGCGCCACTTGGCGAGCGCCCGATCGCGACACTTGGTCACAAGCATTTCAATCAAGAAAATCTGAACACTTTGTTCTGAACCATGATGGCCCGGACCATCATCGCGCCATCGCAACGCAAAACGGGGCATTTGACCATGTCAAAAGCCCCGCAATCCGATTGGCCTGCGCTCAGCGCCAGTGACGGCGATGATGGTGGTGCCAGCGATGGTGGCGCCAGCCATGATGGCGGCGCCAGCCGTGATGACGGTGCCAACCGTGATGACGGCGCCAGTGGCGATGGTGGTAGCGAACTTCAGTGGTCATGCCGAGATTTTCAGAGGCTGTTTTCGCCGTCGCGGCTGCGCCAGGATTGGCAAGCGAGAGAGCCTGCGCGCGCTCGGAGGGCGCCGCGACGAACAACAATCCCGCGACCGCAAGAAAGCCGAGAATTTTCTTCATATTGTGAATCCTCCAGAAAGGTGGGCGCCACATTAACGCCGCTGCCGGAAATTGTTCCCGTTGAGTTGCAACAGCGTTACGGACGCTAGGGCCCGCGAGGTGAACGCAGAATGAATAGGCGCGCCGCGATTCCCAATTGCGCGGCGAGCTGTGATCGTTTGCCGCGGCAAGACATCACAAGACACAAAGTGAAACCGGAAACCAAGTTTGACGTATCTGTTTGCGAACGCCGGAGACCAATCATGTCTCGCTCGATCACGTCTCGCTTGTCGATTGTTGCAACGATGCTTGCCGTCATCGCATTCGGTGCGACGGCGGCCCTGGCATCACAGGGCCCGGGGACGACCGGGGGCACCGCGAGCGGCTTCACCCAGATCGCCATGGGCGTTGTGGTCTACGGACTTTGCGCAGCCGTAATCGCAGCCGGCCTGATCGGCGCAGCTCGGAAACACTGAAATATTTTCAGGCGACGTGGACGCCGGTCAGCCGCGCACCCAGCGGCAGTCCATCCGCGGAACGATGACCGTGCCGGCCTGGCGGAATTCCTGAACGTAGTGGGCTTCGCACTGGCGCACGGCGTTGGGGCCGGGATAGTCATAGTCACGATAGACCCGCAGCCGGGTCGGGGCACGGCGGCGGCGGCTTTGCGCCGACAGATCGGTCGAGGCCGCAGGCGCCGATACAACGCCCTCGCGCGCGGGCGAGGCGGCCTCGGCCGGACGCACCACAGTCATCCCGACCAGAAGCGCGACCGCGCCGGCTGTCCAAATCGCTGCTGTCGTGATCCGCATGACGCGCCTTTACCCCAAACCTGCCGGATAACCGTCCCGGACACCCCTGAAACGGCGCCACGCTCTCCGATTAGCGCGCTTCCGTCAACCGCCCAGAGATGGCCTCCGAAAGTCCGGAAAGAACTCCGGAGACTTGGCCTGGAGCTTGGCCAGGAGCGCTGGGCCCCTTATTGAAGGGGTATGACCGATATGTCCTGGACGACCGTCAAGGCCCCGTCGCTGGCCGAACTGGAGATCATGGCGCACGACGTGTTCGAGCGCCTGCCGGACGGCTTTCGCGCCCTGTGCGAAGGCCTGATCATCCAGATCGACGACTTTCCCACCGATGAAGTCCTCGACACCATGCAGGCCGAGAGCGAATTCGACCTGCTCGGCCTGTTCCAGGGCGTCGGACTGCCGTTCCGCAGCGTCGAGGAAATTGCCCCGATGCCGAACATGATCTGGCTATACCGCCGACCGATCCTCGATTACTGGGCGGAACACGACGAGACCCTGGGCCATATCGTGGCTCACGTGCTGATCCACGAAATCGGTCACCATTTCGGCCTGTCGGACGCGGATATGGAGGCGATCGAGGCCGCAATTCCATGACCGGCCAATCCCGCCACCAGCTATGCGATTTCGGCCTTTAACCGGCCCTCCAATCACGATAAAAAACAGGCTCTCACGGGCAATTTGCAGCCCCTGCTCAGGACAAACAACGATGGACAAGTTCACGGTACTGGAAGGCGTCGCGGCGCCGCTGAAGATCATCAATGTCGATACCGACATGATCATCCCCAAGCAGTACCTCAAGACCATCAAGCGCACCGGCCTCGGCAAGGGGCTTTTCTCCGAGCAGCGCTACAAGGACGATGGCAGCGAGAACCCGGACTTCGTTCTCAACAAGCCGTCCTACCGCCATGCCAAAATCCTGGTGGCGGGCGACAATTTCGGCTGCGGCTCGAGCCGCGAACATGCGCCGTGGGCGCTGGCCGATTTCGGCATCAAGTGCGTGATCTCGACCTCGTTTGGCGACATCTTCTACAACAACTGCTTCAAGAACGGCATCCTGCCGATCCGCGTCTCACCGGAGGATCTGGAGAAGCTGTTCGACGATGCCGATCGCGGCGCCAACGCCACCATCACCGTCGACCTCGTGAAGCAGGAAATCCGTGGCCCCGACGGCGGCACGGTCACCTTCGAGATCGACGCCTTCCGCAAGCACTGCCTGCTCAACGGCCTCGACGACATCGGCCTGACCATGGAAAAGAGCGCGTCGATCGCGAGCTTCGAAGCCAAGGAAAAGGTCTCGCGGCCCTGGCTGTGAGCTGAGGCTCAGAAGCTCAACATCACTGGTTACATTCTGCGTCATGCCCGGCCTTGTGCCGGGCATCCACGTCTTTACAGACTCTCAAGGAAAGTAAGTCGTGGATGGCCGGGACAAGCCCGGCCATGACGGCAGAGAGTACAGCAACGTGTTGCCCTATCCGTTCACCCCATCGCTGCGATCGCATCGGCAATCGCAATGGTGCGCTTGGCGATCTCGGCGTGCAGCCGTTCGACCATGCGGCCGTCGAGCTGGATCGCACCGCGGCCGGCATTCTCCGGCAATTCGAACGCGGCGAGAATTTTTCGCGCCTGCGCCACTTCCTCGGCCGGCGGCGTGAAGGCAGCGTTGCAGGCCTCGATCTGGCTTGGATGAATCAGCGTCTTGCCGTCGAAGCCCATGTCGCGGCTCTGCGCGCATTCCGCGGCGAAGCCTGCCGCGTTGCTGAAATCGCTGTAGGGACCGTCGAGAATCTCCAGCCCATAGGCATGCGCCGCAAGGATGCAGTTGAGGTAGAACGGCAGCATGGTGGCGCGGCCCTCGACCATGCGGATACGTGTTTCGCGCGCGATATCGTTCGGTCCCATGACATAGCCGGCCAGCCGCGTCTCGGCGTGACGGGCCTCCGCCGACAGCTCCTCGACACGCAGGATCGCAAACGCCGTTTCGATCATCGCCCACACCCGCAGCGATGGTGGCGCACCGAGCTCCTTGAGCCGGCTGGAAATCGCGGTGAGATCGGCGACACTGGACACCTTCGGGACGACGATGCCGTCGGGATTGGCCTTGGCCGCCATCGCCAGATCGTCCTCCCACCACGGCGTATCCAATCCGTTGATGCGGATCAGCACCTCACGCTTGCCGAAACCGCCGGTGGCGATCGCCTGCGCAATCTGGTCCCGCGCTACGCCCTTGGCGTCGGGCGCCACGGCGTCTTCCAGGTCCAGAATGATGCCGTCGACCGGAAGTGTCCGGGCCTTTTCCAGGGCGCGCGGATTGGACCCCGGCATGAACAGCAGACTGCGGCGCGGACGGATCATCAGGTTCCCTCGAATAATATATTGTTGCCGCGCGATAGCATTTCAGGGCCCGATCCGGAAGACTTGTTCCGCCTGACCGCTTATGATTAGCCATCAGATATCAGTCTGATGATATTTACCCGACGGGATCCTTTCATGTCAGCGTTTCCGCAACGGCTCGTCTCCGGCTACCAGACCTTCGCCACCCAGCGCCTGCCCACCGAGCAGTCGCGCTACCGCGAGTTGTCCGAGCGTGGTCAATCGCCGGAGGTGATGGTGATCGGTTGCTGCGACAGCCGGGTATCGCCGGAAGTGATCTTCGACGCCGGGCCCGGCGAACTGTTTGTGGTGCGCAACGTCGCGAACCTGGTGCCGCCCTATGCACCGGACGGTGAGGCGCACGGTGTCTCGGCGGCGCTCGAATTCGCCGTCCAGGTGCTGCGGGTGAAACACATCGTGGTGCTCGGGCACGCCCAGTGCGGCGGCATCAAGGCCCTGGTGCAGGACGCGGCGCCGCTGTCACCGGGCGACTTCATCGGCAAGTGGATGTCGCTGCTGGAGCCGACCCTCGAGCAGAATGCGCGTCGCTCCAACGAAGAGCTGCAGGACTTCATCACCCGCCTGGAGAAGAAGGCGGTTTCGACCAGCCTGCAGAACCTGATGACGTTTCCCTGCGTGCAGATCCTGGCGGAGCGCGGCAAGCTGCATTTGCACGGCGCCTATTTCGGTGTCGCGCACGGATCGCTCGCGGTGCTCGATCCCGCCACCGGCGAATTCAACAACGTCGGCGCGACCTGACGGCAGTCGCCTGCGTGGCAATGTCGCGGTTGCGCGATTGTGATGGGCGAGCGAACCGCCGCACGCCCATATTGGCGGCATAGCGACGAATTCGCGGAGTTTGACCGATGTCGATTTTGAAACCGGGTGCGGCCGCGTTGGCGGCAATCGCCGTTGCATTGAGCGTGATATCACCCGCGACTGCAGCCGCCAGGCGTCCCCCGGCTCACAGTGGTCCGCCACCGTTCTGCATCTCTCGGGGTGGGGGTGACGGCGCGTCCGGCACCTACACCGATTGCCGGTTCTATGATTACCAGGCCTGCCTCCAGGCCGCTGCCGAACGGGGCAACTGCGTCGCCAACATCAACACGAAATAGCGTTGCGGAGAGGTTCAGGCGATGCTCCGCGCACGTGAAAGATGGCTGACATGCGTAACGCTGTCCCTTGCGGCCGTGACCGTTACGCCGGCCGTGGCGAAACCCCCGCGTACTGGGGCACCACCATTCTGCATCGATCGAGGCGGTTTCGACGGCCCCGGCAGCACGACTCTCGACTGCCGTTATGATGACTACCGGAGCTGCCTGCAGGCCGCCGCCGCGACGCGCGGGAACTGCGTCCGCAACATCAACGCGAGATAAGGTGCCCGCTGCGATATCTATTCGGCATAAGCCAGCCAGCCTCTGAAGCTGAGCCCTGCATAGAACAGACTGACGTTGGAGAAGCCTGCATCGCGCAGCATGGCTTCATCGTCTTCAGGCGACATGATTGACAGTCGCGTGCTGATTTCGTGTCGCGCACTTTCGGCATTCGCAGGGTCGGTGCCGCCATAGGCGACGTGACGCGCGATCCACGTCGCCCGCTCGGGCTCGGTTTGCGGAAAACTGAGATGGGCGACGATAAAAGGTGCACCGGCTTTCAGGCGACGGCGAACTTGCTTCAGCGTCGGGAGACGTTGTTCGCGCGGGACAAAGTGAAGGGTCAGCAGGCACGTGGCCGCATCGAATGGGCCTTCCGGCGCGGCGTCAATGTAACCATCATGAAGGCGCATTCGCGCACCGTTGGACCCAACCGTCTGTTCGGCCAGCCTGAGCATATCAGCCGATGGATCGACGCCATCGAATGACCATCCGGAGTGCGCTTCGGCCAGGGCCTTGAGCTCGAGTCCGCCCCCCGCTCCCAAAACCAGCACGCGGCCATTCGGCGGGGTTCGCTCCGCAAGCAGCATCGACATCATGCGATGAAGATCAGCGAAACCTGGGACCTGCCGCGGCGGACCTGCCGTGTAGGAACTGGCCGTTTGGGCATTAAAGAGGCATCGGTTCACGAGCGTGTCTCCCTGAGGCATCGAGACGGGGAGCCCTCTGATACACGATGATTGCATAAATGTAACTTGTAAAGTTACATGATCGTCTGCACGCCATCCCGGCGCAAAAAGCCAGGAATTCCGCGGCAGCTACGGCGAGAAGGTCAACTGCGCCGCGCCAATTCCTTCAAATCTGACCTGAACGTGAAACTCATCGTCAGCGGCGAAACCGTGGTCGATCAGGCGGAGCCGTGGCTTTGTAGCCGCCCACGGTCGCGCCGAGCCTGGCCATGACGGCATCCTGAACCGCATGGGCCTCCTTGACGCTGCGCGGGCGACAGGCGATCGGCAGACGATCGATCCGCGCCTGCTTTTGCCTGGCCTCGGCTAAAAGTGTGGCAGCCTGATCGACAACGTCCATATCCATCCCTCGTCGCATCCCGGGATGTTACCCAGGGCGACCGCCGCATGTCGATTGCGCCAGGTTGCCTGGTTGGCGCATTCGCCCCGCAGGCCATCTTCAAAACAAAAACGCGGCCGCAACTGAATGCGACCGCGCTCCTGAATGTCAGGAAATGCCTGGATCAGGCGGCCTTTTTCTTGGCGCTGATCAGCTTGCGATTGATCAGGCACTCGGCGATCTGAATCGCATTCAGCGCCGCGCCCTTGCGCAGGTTGTCCGACACGCACCAGAACGACAGGCCGTTCTCCACCGTCGCATCGGCACGGATGCGGCTGATGTAGGTGGCGTCTTCGCCGGCCGCTTCATACGGCGTGACGTAGCCGCCCGGCTCGTGCTTGTCGATGACAAGGCAGCCCGGCGCCGTGCGCAGGATGTTGCGCGCTTCATCGGGCGAGATCGGGTTCTCGAACTCGACCGTCACGGCTTCCGAGTGGCCGACGAACACCGGCACGCGGACGCAGGTGGCGGTGAGCTTGATCTTCGGATCGAGGATCTTTTTCGTCTCCGCCATCATCTTCCACTCTTCCTTCGTGTAGCCGTCTTCCATGAAGACGTCGATCTCGGGAATGACGTTGAAGGCGATGCGCTTGGGGAACTTCTTGGTGACGATCTCTTCCGTGGTGTAGACGGCCTTGGTCTGCGAAAACAGTTCGTCCATCGCGTCCTTGCCGGCGCCCGACACCGATTGATAGGTCGAGACCACGACGCGCGTGATCTTGGCCTTGTCATGCAACGGCTTCAGCGCCACCACGAGCTGCGCGGTCGAGCAGTTCGGATTGGCGATGATATTCTTCTTGCTGAAGCCCGCGACCGCGTCGGCATTCACTTCCGGCACGATCAGGGGAACGTCCGGATCCATGCGGAACGCCGACGAGTTGTCGATCACGATCGCGCCGGCGGCGCCGATCTTCGGCGACCATTCCTTCGACACGGTGCCGCCCGCCGACATCAGGCAGATGTCGACGTCGCTGAAATCGTAGTTTTCGAGCGCTTTGACTTTGAGGGTTTTGTCGCCGTAGGAAACTTCCGTGCCCAGGCTGCGCCGGGACGCGAGGGCAACCACCTCGTCGGCCGGGAAGCTTCGTTCAGACAGGATGTCGAGCATCTCCCGGCCCACATTGCCGGTCGCGCCCACCACAGCAACCTTGTAACCCATCGTTCACTCTCCGCTCAAAAATGCTCCGCCACACGCATCGCGGATAACGGAAGCGTGGGCGCTTCTATGCGAGAAACGCCCCAAACACAACGTTATCCGAGAATTCGCCGGGGCTACGTGGCTCAAAACCACGCCGGTTCTACGATCGAGCGCCCGACGACCGAAAGCATACCCCGCAGCTATGCCCCCGACCCCTCCCAATCAAGCATGCCAGCCGCACGACGGCACTCACCCGCTGTTGCGCAGTGTGGCCGACGAAACCCGGGCGCTGCTGGTCCGGCTGCTCGCCTATGCCAGCATCCTCGCTGGCGTGCTCCTGATCGGGATGGAGCTGGTGTCCAGCGGCGAGGCCGCGCTCGCTGAATTCGCAGATTACATATCAAAAACAAAGATTTATGAGACATCAAGCCGCGCCGAGGCCACCCTCGGGGACACCTCGGCCGGCGATCGGATGCCAGCTGCGGA
Source organism: Hyphomicrobiales bacterium (assembly GCA_041424235.1). Taxonomy (GTDB): domain Bacteria; phylum Pseudomonadota; class Alphaproteobacteria; order Rhizobiales; family Xanthobacteraceae; genus Bradyrhizobium_A. The sequence continues at coordinate 6,404 of JBGMOD010000272.1, read as the reverse complement.
GACCCCGCCCGACCGTGCAGCCGGCCTGCAGGCCCCTGCCGCGGCGACGGTTACGCAGCCGCCGCGCGACCGTCTGCGCCGCCAGCGCCTGCTGGAGCCCACCAAAAGCCCTGCCAACACGTCTTGCCCCGAGCTTCGCAAGGATCAGGGTGTGACCAAGGCCGGCCGCTGCCACACCGCCGCATCCGCCGACTGGGTCACCGCAAACGAGGCCCCGAGCCTGCGCGGCCGAATCTAGACCACGCGTGACCGTACAGGCTTTGTAACGGCCGCATGACCACCTATCTGCTTGAGAGCCCGTTCCGATAGAATCAGAACGACTTCGCCGGAAAACGCCCTAAAGGCCTGCCCTTGATGAAACATTTGGCCACATCAAACGATTATTGTCGTCAGGTGTGGCCCAATTCACCTTGTGGCCCCCTTGGGCAGGCGGCTAAAATGCACCGAAATTCGGAATCCCGATGAGGACATGATGACTTTGAAATTCCTGAGCCGCTCGCTTGTGAGTGCCGCTGTCGCCACCGCCGTGATGATGACGGCTGCCGCGGCCCAAGAAGCGAACGCGGCCCCGAAGAAGCGCGCCCATGCCGCGCCGAGATCGGCGGTCAACTCCTCATATCAGGCCGGCCCGCGCACCCGCATCTATGTGAGCAAGCGCTCCTGGCTCGATGCCGGCGTCGAAGTGCAGCCGGGCGATCGCAAATTCACCGACTATGCCACCGGCGGTCCGGGCAATTTCGAGAATCTCGACCGGCTGAATTCGCACATGGACTTCCGTCGCTCGCCGCTGAGCACCCCGTCCGATGTCGGCGGCTATCCGACCGGGTTCCCGTTCTACCCGGATTGAGCGCTTCATCACTTTCCAACGAAAAATGCCCGGCTGACCGCCGGGCATTTTTTTATGATTCGCGTCGATGCGACATGGATCAGGCGTGCAGCGCCTGCAATTCCGCGACAATCGCCTCGCCCATCTGGGAGGTGCTGACCACGGTCGATCCCTGGGATGCGATGTCGCCGGTGCGCAAGCCCATGGCCAGCACCGCGGCGACCGCCTCGTCGACCTTGTCGGCCAGCGTGCCGAGGTCGAGCGAATAGCGCAGCGCCATCGCGAAGGATGCGACCATCGCGATCGGATTGGCCTTGCCCTGGCCGGCGATATCCGGCGCTGACCCATGCACCGGCTCGTAAAGCGCCTTGCGCTTGCCGGTCTTGGCATCGGTCTCGCCGAGCGACGCCGACGACAGCATGCCGATCGATCCCGTCAGCATGGCGGCGATATCCGACAGCATGTCGCCGAACAGGTTGTCGGTGACGATGACGTCGAACTGCTTGGGCGCCTTCACCAGCTGCATGCCGCCGGAGTCGGCGAGCTGATGCTCGAGCTGCACGTCCTTGTATTCGCGGCTATGCACCTGCGTCACCACCTCATTCCACAACACGCCAGACTTCATGACGTTGCGCTTTTCCATCGAGGTGACTTTGTTGCGACGCTTGCGCGCGAGATCGAACGCGACGCGGGCAATGCGCTCGATTTCATAGGTGTCGTAGACCTGGGTATCGATGGCGCGCTTCTGCCCGTTGCCGAGATCGGTGATGGTCTTCGGCTCGCCGAAATACACGCCGCCGGTGAGCTCGCGCACGATCATGATGTCGAGGCCTTCCACCACCTCGCGGCGCAGGCTGGAGGACTCCGCCAGCGCCGGATAGCAGATCGCCGGGCGCAGGTTGGCGAACAGCGCCAGATCCTTGCGCAGCCGCAGCAGACCGGCCTCCGGCCGAACCTCGTAAGCCACGCCATCCCACTTCGGACCGCCGACCGCGCCGAAGATCACGGCATCCGCCGCCTGCGCCAGCGCCATGGTCTTGTCGGTGATCGACACCTTGTCCGCGTCATAGCTCGCGCCGCCGACCAGGGCGGTCTCGGTCTCGAACGTCGCGATGCCCTTGGCATTGAGCCAGTCGATCAGGCGTTTCACCTCCGCAATGACTTCCGGGCCGATGCCGTCGCCGGGGAGAAGGAGCAGCTTGTGGGTCGCCATGGAGATAGCCTCTATTGATACCAAAGGATGAGACCGCCACGTGCTAGAGTGCCGTTGCGGGATTTGCAAGACAGCATTCCGGCTCCCCGGGTTGCGTAACTGGACCAGCCCTGTCCAAATGGACCACCGCCGGAGCCTTGATGGTGCTGCAGATCCCCGAAAAAACGCCGCCAGCCTATGCGCATCCCGCACGCCTGATCCTCATTCTGGCGCTGTCGCCGGCCATCGGGCTTGGCATCGGCCGCTTCGCCTATTCGCTGGTGCTGCCGGACATGCGCGACAGCCTCGGCTGGTCCTATTCGGCGGCCGGCTTCATGAACACCATGAACGCGATCGGCTATCTCGCCGGCGCGCTGGGGGCGGCCAGCTTCGTGCGCCGCAGCGGCCTGTTCGCCGCGGCCTGGATCGGGGCCGTCGCCTGCGTGATCTCGCTGGCGATGTGTGCGGCGACCGGCAACTTCACCGTGCTGAGCCTGGCGCGGTTCATCGCCGGCGCGGGCGCGGCGATTTCATTCGTCGGCGGCGGCGCGCTCGGCGTCACCATCGCCCAGGCACAGCCCGCCCGCTCCTCGCTGCTGCTCAGCCTGTTTTATACCGGCCCCGCACTCGGCATCGTGCTGTCGGGACTGATCGCACCGTTCCTGCTGCACGCCCTCGGCCCCGGCTCCTGGTGGGTCGTGTGGGCAGTGCTGGCCGCGATTTCCGCGCTGATGACCGCCGTGCTGATGCTCAATCCGATCGACAGCGCGCCGCTGCCGGCGCATGCCAGCGCGATCCGGATCCCGCTGACGCCGGTGCTGGCCTATCTCGTCGGCTATTTCTGCTTCGGCGCCGGCTACATCGCCTACATGACCTTCATGATCGCCTATGTCCGCGACGCCGGCGGCAGCGCGCTGGCGCAGAGTGCCTTCTGGTGCCTGATCGGCAGCGGCGCGTTCGCCTCACCCTGGGTCTGGCGCGGCCTGATGGCGCGCGGCGCAAGCGGCATGAGCACGGCGATCCTGATCGGCATCACCATGGTCGGCGCCGCACTGCCGCTGCTCTGGCATTCGCCGCTGATGCTGGTCGCCTCGGCCATCGTATTCGGCAATGCCTTCTTCGCGGTGGTGACCTCCACCACCGCCTTCGTACGCTTCAACTATCCGCCGGAGGCCTGGCCGAAGGCGATCGCGGTGATGACCATCGCCTTCAGCCTGGGGCAAACGCTCGGCCCGATCGTCACCGGCGCCATCAGCGACGCCATGGGCAGCCTTGGCACGGCGCTGAACATCTCGGCGCTGACGCTCGCGGTCGGCGCAATCGCCAGCGCGTTCCAACGCCGGCTGCCGAAGCCGGCGTGACCTGAAGGCGGAGCGGTCTACTCCGCGGACTCCGCACGGGGAGCCGGGCCCGCGCCAGACCTGCCGAAGCGCAGCATCTGCCACCTCGGGCGGCGCTTCGCGTCGTGATCAGCACCTTCGCCGCGCTCGGACCGGCTGAAGAACTTCTGCACCGCGACGAAGAACACCGGCACCATCAGCAGCGCCAGGATCACCACCGCAATCATGCCGCCCATCACGCCGGTGCCCAGCGCCTGCTGGCTCTTGGCGCCGGCGCCGCTGGCGATCACCATCGGCAGCACGCCGCAGACGAAGGCCAAACCTGTCATCAGGATCGGCCGGAAACGCAGATGGCAGGCCTCCATGGTCGCCTCCAGCAACGGTTTGCCCTGGGCGCGCAGGTCCTTGGCAAATTCGATGATCAGAATGGCGTCCTTGGCCGCTAGCCCGATAATCGTCACGAGGCCGACCGTGAAATAGACGTCGTTGGGCAGGCCGCGGGTCATCGCGGCGATGACAGCGCCGCAGATGCCGAGCGGAACGGTCATCAGCACCGCGATCGGGATGGTCCAGCTTTCATAAAGCGCGGCCAAACACAGGAACACCACCAGCGCCGACAGGCCCAGCAGGAACGGCGCCTGCGATCCCGACAGTTTCTCCTGCAGCGACTGTCCCGTCCACTCGAACCCGAAGCCGCGCGGCAACTGCGCCGACAGCTTCTCCATCTCGGCGATGGCGTCGCCCGAGGTAAAGCCGGGACGCGCCGAACCGCTGATACGCACCGCCGGGTAATAGTTGAAACCGATGATCTGGGTCGGTCCCACCGCCCATTTGACAGTGGCGAAAGAGGACAACGGCACCAGTTCGCCGCGGCTGTTCTTGACGTTATAGGCGAGGATGTCGTTCGGGTTCATCCGGCTGGTGCCGTCGACCTGCACGATCACCCGCTGCATGCGGCCGCGGTTGGGAAAGTCGTTGACGTAGTTCGACCCGAGATTGGTCGAGATCGTGCTGTTGATGTCGGCGAATGTCACGCCGAGCGCGGCCGCCTGTTCGCGATCGATCAGCAGCTGCACCAGCGGCGCTTCGGGCAGGCCCTCGGCGTAGACATCCTGCAGCACACGGCTGCGCTTCGCCGCCGCAAGCAGCTCATCCTTCGCCTTCATCAGCGCATCGTAGCCCTTCTGGCCACGGTCCTGCAGACGGAAGCTGAAGCCCGAGGAGTTGCCGAGATTGTCGATCGGCGGCGGCTGCAGCGCCGAAATCTTGGCGTCGCGGATCGAGGACAACGACTTGTTGACGTCCTCGACGATGGCGGCGGCGGAATCCTTCGGCCCGCGCTCCGACCAGTTCTTCAGGGTGACGAACGCCTGCGCGGTGTTCATGCCCTGGCCGAGGAAGCTAAAGCCGGTCAGGAAGGTGACGTTCTCGATGCCCGACCGGGTCTTGAGATAGGCCTCGACCTTCTCGACCGCATTCTCAGTGCGGTTGAACGACGATTCCGGCGGCGTCTGCACGTCGACCGTCATGAAGCCCTGGTCGTCGATCGGCAGGAAGCCGCCGGGCAGGCGAATGAAGGCGAAGGTCAGACCAACGAGCAGCGCCAGATAGACCAGCATCAGGCGGCCGGTGCGGCGGATCGACCAGCCGACGACACGGCCATAGCCGCCCTTGGCCTGATCGAGCCGGGTGTTGAACCAGCCGAACACGCCCTTGCGCGCATGGCCATGGCCGGCCTCGATCGGCTTGAGCAGGGTCGCGCACAGCGCCGGCGTCAGCGACAGCGCCATCAGCGCCGAGAAGGCGATGGCGGCGACGATCGTGACCGAGAACTGCTTGTAGATGATGCCGACCGATCCCGGGAAGAACGCCATCGGCACGAACACCGCGACCAGCACCAGTGTGATGCCGATAATCGCGCTGGTGATCTGTGTCATCGCCTTGCGTGTCGCCTCGCGCGGCGACAGGCCCTCCTCGGCCATGATACGCTCGACGTTCTCCACCACCACGATGGCGTCGTCGACCAGGATGCCGATCGCCAGCACCATGCCGAACATGGTGAGCATGTTGATGGAGTACCCGAACAGGAACAGCGTGGAACAGGTGCCGAGCAAGGCCACCGGAACGACGATGGTGGGGATCAGGGTGTAGCGGAAGTTCTGCAGGAACAGGAACATCACGACAAAGACGAGGGCGACGGCCTCGACCAGGGTTTCCAGCACCTTGGTGATCGACGCTTTCACCACCGGCGTGATGTTGTAGGGAATGTCGTAGGTGATGTTGGAGGGAAAGAACTTCGACAGCTCTTTCATCTTGGCTTCCACCGCGCTCGCGGTGGCCAGCGCGTTGCCGGTCGGCGACAGCAGCACGGAGAGGCCGGCGCTGGTCTTGCCGTCCTGGCGGGTGGTGAACTGATAGCCCAGGCCGCCGATTTCGATACGCGCGACATCGCGCAGCCGCACGGTCGAGCCATCCGGATTGGCACGCAGCACAATGGCGCCGAATTCATCGGGCGACGAGAGTTGCCCTTTCACCAGCACCAGCGCGGAAATCTGCTGATCCTTGGGGCTCGGTTCCGCGCCGACGCTGCCCGAAGCCACCTGCGCGTTCTGCGCGGTGATCGCCCGGGTCACATCGTCGGCGGTGAGATTGAAGCCGACCAGCTTGGCGGGATCGATCCAGACCCGCAGCGACCGCTCGGTGGAATAGAGCGTCGCGCGGCCGACGCCGGGAATACGGCGGATTTCGCCGAGCACGTTGCGGATCATGAAGTCGCCGAGGCCGACCTCGTCGAGGCTGCCGTCGGTCGACTGCAGGGTCAGGATCTGCAGCACCGCGCTGGAGGCTTCCTCCACCAGAATACCCTGCTGGACCACGGCGCGGGGAAGCCGCGCCTCGACCCGCTTGATGCGGTTCTGCACCTCGACCGAGGCTAGGCTGGAGTCGGTGCCCGGCACGAAGTTGGCGATGATCTCGACCTGCCCCAGCGAATCGCTGGTGGATTCGAAGTTCAGGATGCCGGAGGCGCCGTTCAGCTCCTCCTCGA
>JBGMOD010000271.1:0-25558 GCA_041424235.1 Hyphomicrobiales bacterium | reverse complement strand
AGTGCGGCCTGCTCGAACAGGATCCGCATACGCGCCGTTATCGTCCGGGCCTGCTGACCTTCGAACTCGGGCGGCTGCACCGCGCCCATGACGATCTGCTCGCTTTGGCCGAACGCGAATTGCGCGACGTATGCGCGCGCACCGGACACACCGGCTACATCGCCGTGCTGGACGGCTTCGAGCAGGTCGTGCTGCGCATCGCGCCGGGATCGAATCCGCTGCGTGTGGTGAACCCGCCAGGCCAGCGCACACCGGCGCTCATGACATCGAATGGCCGGGCGATGCTGGCGCGGCTGAGCGACACTGATATTCGCGCCCGCGTACCGACGCCGTACCCGAAGCTGCCGCGCAATTCGCCGCAGTCGTTCACCGAACTGATGGCGCGGCTGAACGAAATTCGCCGCACCGGCGTGTCCGACGCCGCCGACGAATCCATCGAAGGCGTCGGCTCGCAGGGCTTTGCGCTCGCCAGCGGCGAAACCGGTGAGCTGATCGGCATCGCTATTTCCTATTCGGTGCAGGCGACGACGGCCGATGAGCGAGCCCAGGTGCGCAGGGAATTGGACGCGATGGCGGCGAAACTCGGCCGGCTCACCGGCGATCTGCTGCTCGGAGCTGACGGCCCCGCCCGCACCGGAGCGATCGGACGATGAGCGCGGCCGCGTCCCGCCCCAACGGTTTGGCCCTCTTCATCCTGCCCAGCGCGCTGCTGTTCGCTGTGTTCTTTGTCCTGCCGATCGGACTGATGGCGGTGATGAGCTGTCTCACCGGCAATCCGGTGGTGGCCCCCAACGTCACCTTCACGCTGCGCCACTACCAGCGCATCCTCGACGATCCCTATCATTTCGAGGTGATCTGGACCACGATCCGGATCGGGCTCTGGACCACGGCGGCGGCGCTGCTGATCGGCTATCCGCTGGCGCACTGGATGGCGCGCATCAAGAGCCGGTCCGGCCACGCGCTGCTGCTGATGGCGGTGCTGGCGCCGATGCTGACCGGCATTGTGGTGCGCACCTTCGCCTGGATGACGCTGCTGTCGGACAAGGGCGTGATCAACCAGACGCTGATGTCGATGGGGCTGATCACGCAGCCGCTGCACCTGATGTACAACGAGACCGGCATCATCGTCGGCCTGGTCCACATCTACGTGCCGTTCATGGTGCTGACCCTGACCGGCGTGATCGGGCGCATCGACGAACGGCTGGAGCAGGCCGCCGAAAACCTCGGCGCCAGCCCGTTGCGCGCGTTCTGGGAAGTCACCCTGCCCCTGAGCCTGCCGGGCATCCTTGCCGGTTCGCTGCTGGTGTTTGCGCTGGCGATCAGCGCCTATGTCACCCCGATCCTGATGGGTGGCTTCCAGATCATGACGCTGCCGATCCTGATCTACCAGCAGATTTCGGCAAACTTCAACATCGGCTTCGCCGCGGCGCTGGGCATGATGCTGCTGGTGATCTCGCTCGCGCTGGTCGTCGCCTACAACCGCATCCTCGGCCTGGTCTCGGGCCAGGGCGACCTGCAATAGGAGCGGCGTCATGACACCATCCGCCAGGCCTCGCCTCGGTCGTTCGCTTTATCTGGCCGCGAATATCGCGGTGCTCGCTTTCCTGCTGGCGCCGATCGCGATCATCTTCGTGTTCGCGCTCAATCCCACGCCGTTCATCCAGTTTCCGCCCGTCGGCATCTCGCTGCGCTGGTTCGACAAATTCTTCGCCTCGCGCGAGTTCATGCACGCTTTGCGGCTGAGCCTCGAGGTCGCAGCCATCACCACCGTCTGCGCCACCGTGCTTGGTGCCTCGGCTGCGCTGGCGATCGCGCGCGGCAACCTGCCGGGGTCACGCGTCATCGTGGCGACCATGCTCTCGCCCTTGATGCTGCCAGCGATCCTCACCGGCCTCGCGCTGTTTCAATCCTATGTGCTGCTCGACGTCGGCCGCCCGATGTGGGGGCTGGTCGCCGGCCATACGCTGGTGACGATACCCTATGTGGTGCGCACCACGCTCGCGGTGCTGCACAACTTCGACATGCGGCTGGAAGAGGCGGCGCGCAATCTCGGGGCTGGCCCAGTGCGCACCTTCTTCGAGGTGACGCTGCCGCTGGTGAAGCCCGGCGTACTGGCCGGCGCCATCTTCGCCTTCATCGTCTCGTTCGACCAGTTTCCGGTGTCGCTTTTCCTGGTCAGCCCCGGCGACGAAACCTTGCCGATCACGCTGTTCAACTACCTGAAATACGATCTGGACGGGACAATCGGCGCCGCGTCGGTGGTCTCCATCCTGCTCGCCTTCCTGGTCGTGGTCGGGCTCGACCGCACCGTCGGCCTGCGCACCTACGTCAAACTCTAACGACAACCAACAGAGGGGATCTCGAGACATGACAAAGCCTTCGACACCGATCTCATCAGGATCTGCCTCGCCGACGTCTGTCTCATCGACGATGAGCCGCCGCAGCGTCCTCGCCGCGGGCGCCTCGCTGGGCGTCGGCTTGATCGCCGCCCCCCATGTCGCCCGCGCCCAGGAAGCCACCCTGCGCATCACCGGTTGGGGCGGCAAATGGGGACAGGTCATGGCCTCCGACGTCGGCCCTGCCTTCGAGAAGGAATTCAAGTGCAAGCTGCAGATCGACACGGCCTTCCCCTTCATGCCGAAGCTGCAGGCGAGCTCGCGCTCCGCGCCGGTCTACGACGTGCTGCACACCAACTCGAACGAACAATGGGCCGCGGCCGAGATGGGCATCGTCGAACCCAAGATCGACACCAAGCTGGTGCCGAATATCGCCGACGTCTATCCGTACGCCATCAGTGACAAGATCGTCGGCGTCTCGATCTTTACCAGCGCGATCGGCCTCGGCATCCGCACCGACAAGGGATATTCCGGCATCAGCTCCTGGAAGGAGCTGTGGGACGCCAAGTACAACGGCGTGCGCGGCGGCTATGTCATCCCGGTCAACAGCCTGGGACAAGCGTTCCTGATGATGTGCGGCACGCTCTACGGCAAGGGCCAGATGGACCTCGACGCAGCCTATGCGGCGCTGGAGAAGCTCAAGCCGATCAAGCTCGTCGATTTCACCGGCGCGATGGAGAAGATGTTCCTGTCCGGCGAAGTCGGGATGGGCGTCATCCACGATTCCGGCATCTACCGTTATGACGGCGACAACCAGCCGATCGATTTCATCACGCCGGCCGAGGGCGTGCTCTCGCTGGAGCAGGTGCTGACCATCACGCCCGGCAGCAAAGTTAAGGAGCTCGCCAACGCCTATGTGAACTACATGCTGAGCGCGCCGGTGCAGAAGAGGCTCGCCGAGAGCGTCTGGTATTCGCCGGCCAACAAGACCGTCAAGCTCGATGCCCGATATGACGCTAAGCTGCTGACCACGCCCGAGAAGGTGGCCAAGCTGATCCAGGTCGACTGGAAGTGGTACAACGCTCGCAAGGACGAGATCGACGCTCGCGTGAACCGGATCTTCCGGGCATGAGCGCATCGATCGACATCGCCGGCGTCAGCAAGGTCTATGACGGCGGCGTGCGCGCGGTGGACGCCGTTGCGATGCAGATCCGGCAGGGCGAGTTCTTCTCTCTGCTCGGCCCGTCCGGCTGCGGCAAGACCACCACGCTGCGCATGATCGCCGGCTTCGAGACGCCGAGCGAAGGCGCGATTCATGTCGGCGGCGCCGACATCACCCACGTTCCGGCGCACAAGCGCGACATGGCCATGGTGTTCCAGAACTACGCGCTGTTCCCGCACCGTACCGTGGCGGAGAACGTCGCCTTCGGCCTGCGCATGCGCGGGGTCGACAAGGCCGCGATCGCAACGAAAGTCAGGGCTGCGCTGGCCATGGTGGAGCTGATCGGCCTGGAGGATCGCCGTCCCGGCCAGCTCTCCGGCGGGCAGCAGCAGCGCGTGGCGCTGGCGCGCGCCATCGTCATCGAGCCGCGGGTGCTGCTGTGCGACGAGCCGCTCGGCGCGCTCGACAAGAAGCTGCGCCAGCAGATGCAGTTCGAGCTGAAACAGTTGCAGAAACGGCTCGGCGTCACCCTGGTGTTTGTCACCCACGACCAGGAAGAGGCGCTGGCGATGTCCGACCGCATCGCCGTCATGAACGGCGGCAAGGTCGAGCAGGTCGGCACCCCCATCGAGATCTACGACCGGCCGGCGACCCGCTTCATCGCCGACTTCATCGGCGACACCAATCTGTTTCGTGGCGAGCGCGTTGCGACCGCCACCGGCACTGCGCTCGCGAGCGGCGACGGCCTCACTTTGACATTGCCGGCAACCCACGACGCGGCGCCGACTGGCGTGCTCTCCGTGGCGCTGCGGCCCGAAAAAATCCGGCTCGCAGCCCGCGGCGAGCTCACGGAGCCCTGCGCGCAAGGCACGATCGAGAGCACCAACTTTCTCGGCGGCGCGGTGCTCTATCGCATCGAACTCGCCGGCGGACGGCAAGTCCTGGCGCAGCAGCCCAACAGCGGCGCCGGCCAATTGTTCAATCCCGGGGACGCGGTCGCGCTCGCCTGGGACGCATCGGATCTCGTGATCCTCAAGGACTGACAGCAATGACACAGCAAACTCCACAAGGCAGAATTCAGGGACGCATGGGCGTGGTCGTCATCGGCCAGAGCCCGCGGCCGTCCGTCGCCGCCGAAATCGCCGCCGTGCTGTCGCCCGGTATGGACATCGACCTGCGCGGCGCGCTCGACGGCATGACCCGCGCCGAAATCGATGCCATCCCACCATCGGATGGTTATGACGCGCTGTTCACCCTGCTGCCCAATGGCGATGGCGTCGTCATCAGCAAGACGGAGGTGGAGAAACGCGCCGACGTGCAACTCGCCCGCTTCCGCAGCGAAGGGGTCGGCGTCGCCCTGCTCGCCTGCACCGGAAAGTTTCCGAACCTCTCGCCCGAGGGGCTGGTGATCCTGCCCTCCGCGGTGCTGCGCAACATGGTCGACGCCGTACTGCCGAAGGGAAGGCTCGGCGTATTCTCGCCGCTGCCAGAGCAAACGGCGCTGATCGCGAAAAAGTGGGAGCGCGCGGGTGTCGAGGTCGTAGGCGTCACGCTGCGGCCGGGCTCGTCCGATGCCGAGGTCGATGACGCGGCGAAGACGATGGCGGCGCTCGCGCCGGACCTGCTGGTGATGGACTGCATGGGCTACACCAGCGCCAACAAGGCGCGGGTGCGGCTGAGCTACAGCGGCCCCGTGATCCTCGCGATCGCCGCGGCCGCCCGCGTTGTCGAGGAGCTGGTGTCGTGAGTCACCATCAATTGAAGGATATCAGCCTCGAGGACATCGAGGCCTTGGCGGTCGGCGCCTGGATCCTGGGCACCGGCGGCGGCGGCAGCCCTTATCTGGGCCTGCTCAATCTGCGCCGGCTCTATGCCGACGGCCATCGCGTGCAGCTCATGTCGCCGCTCGATCTCGACGACGACGACTGGGTTGCGGTAGTCTCCAACATGGGTGCGCCGCTGGTCGGACAGGAGCGCCTGGCCGACAGCCGCAGCATCGCGCGCGCCGTGCGCATGCAGGAAGAGCTCAATACCATCAAATTCAAGGCTGTGATGTCGGTGGAAATCGGCGGCGGCAACGGCATGCAGGCGTTGATGGCGGCCGCCCATCTCGGCATTCCGGTGGTCGACGCCGACTGCATGGGCCGCGCCTTCCCCGAGGCGCAGATGACGTCGGTGGCGATCGGCGGCCTGCGCCCCTATCCCTGCACGCTCTACGATCCGCGCGGCATCGAGGCCGTCGTGACCAAGGTCCCGAGCTGGAAATGGATGGAACGCGCCAGCCGCAAGATCTGCGTCGAGATGGGCTCCATCGCCTCGACCAGCAAAGCGCCGCGCACCGGCCGCGAAGTCAAGGATTGGGGTATCCACTTCACCACCACCGCGGCCATCCGCATCGGAGGCGTGGTGCAGGCGGCGAACCGCCGGCACGAGGACCCGATCAACGCGATGCTCGCCAGCGAAGGCGGCAAGAAGCTGTTCACCGGCAAGATCGTCGACGTCGAGCGCCGGACGACGGAAGGATTTTTGCGCGGCTCGGCCACAATCGAGGGCAGTGATGCCGACCGCGGCGACAGGCTCAAGCTCTCGTTCCAGAACGAATGGGTGGTGGCTTGGCGCAATGGCGAGGCGATCGCGATGTGCCCCGACCTGATCTGCGTGCTCGACAGCGTCAACGGCCATGCAGTGGGCACCGAGACCGTGCGCTACGGCCAGCGCGTCACCGTCGTGGCCCTGCCCGCGCCTGCCGTTCTCACCAGCGCGCGCGGCCTGGAATTCGTCGGTCCTCGTGCCTTCGGCTATGACCTCGACTTTCGTTCATTGTTCGCCTCGACTGAGGCAGGAGCCTGATTGATGAAACGCATCGGCATCGACGTCGGCGGCACCAATACGGACGCTGTCCTGCTCGTCGACGAACAAGTGATCCACTCGGTCAAGCGGCCGACCACGGCGGACGTCACCTCCGGAATCCTTGACGCGCTCAAGGCCCTGCGGGCAAATCCGGCGGCGGCGATCCCGGTCGACGCCGTTGTCATCGGCACCACGCATTTCATCAACGCCGTGGTGCAGCGCCGCCACCTGCAGAAGGTCGCCGCCATCCGCATCGGCATGCCGGCCAGCGCCTCGCTGCCGCCGTTCTGCGACTGGCCCGCGGATCTCGCTGCGCTGGTCAGTGGCGAGATTTTCATGCTCGAAGGTGGTCATGATTACGACGGCCGCGCCTTCATGCCGCTCGACATCGCCGGGCTGAAGGCCGCGGCGCGCAAGATCCGGGACACCGGCCTGCGCTCCGTCGCCGTCTGCTCGAGCTTCTCGCCGCTCGATCCGAGCTGCGAGGCCACCGCGCGCGACATTCTCGCCGACATCTGTCCGGATGCGGCGGTGACGCTGTCGCACGATCTCGGCCGCATCGGCCTGCTGGAGCGCGAGAACGCGGCCCTGCTCAACGCGGCACTCAACGACCTCGCCGTCACCACGGTGGCCGCGTTTCGCCAGGCGATTGCCGACAGCGGCCTCGACGCGCCGCTGTTCCTGACCCAGAACGACGGCACGGTGATGCAGGCGGAGATCGCGACCGCCTTCCCAGTGATGAGTTTTGCCTCCGGCGCTACCAACTCGATGCGCGGCGCGGCCCACCTCTCCGGCCTCGCAGATGCCATGGTGGTGGATGTCGGCGGCACCACCAGCGACATCGGCCAGCTCCGCCACGGCTTTCCGCGGGAAGCCAATGCCGTGGTCGAGGTCGGCGGCGTGCGCACGCTGTTCCGCATGCCCGACCTGCTCTCCATCGGTCTCGGCGGCGGCAGCCATGTCGAAAGCACGCCCATTCGCGTCGGCCCGCTCAGCGTTGGCTACCGGCTGACATCCGAGGCGCTGGTGTTCGGCGGCACCCGCGTCACCGCGACGGATATCGCGGTGGCCGCAGGCCTTGTCGATGTCGGCGACTCCTCGCGCGTCAAATCCCTGCCCAAGGCGATGATCGAAGGCGGACTAGCCGACGCCAAGCGCAAGCTCGAGGAAACCATCGACCGCATGAAGACCGAGGCGGGAGACGTTCCGCTGCTGGCTGTTGGCGGCGGCGCCTTCCTGGTGCCGGAGCGCCTGCCCGGCGTGTCCGAGATCGTGCGCGTGCCGCACGGCGACTGCGCCAACGCGGTCGGCGCCGCCATCGCCCAGGTCAGCGGCGAGGCCGACCAGGTGTTCCGCGAGCTCTCCCGCGACGAGGCGATCGCAGCCGCGCGCGGCATTGCCGAGGATCGCGCGGTCCAGGCCGGCGCCGCACGCGTCAGCCTCAAGACCATCGATGTCGAGGACATGCCGATCGCCTACCTGCCCGGCAACGCGCTGCGCGTGCGGGTCCGTGTCGCCGGCGCCATCGCCGAACCGGCGCTGGTTTGACCGCGCCGGCCGCCTTGTTTTCGTCCCTGGGATGCGCGACAGAAGGGCCATGAGCAAGGTCCGTTTCGCGCTCCCTGTTATCCTGCTGGCGTCGTGTTCACTGGCTCATGCCGGCGACAACGCCATCGGCAATACGCGTCCTGCCGCTCAGGCCAAACCGGCACCGTCCGCTCCCGTCAGGCCAACGTCAAAGGCGAATCCCTGTTCGGAGTTTGGTCCTGGCTTCGTCCAGGTCGAGGGCTCCACCACCTGCGTGCACCTCGGCGGAGCCGCGGCGATCGGAGCCTCAAGCGGGTCAAGCCACTGATTTTATTCGAATAAAAATCTTTTAAAATTCGATATTCATCCCTTGAAATTGATGGTGCGGTGCACAATATACCAGATCTAGGGATTCGAGACGTCCTCACGGGCAACCATGAGGAGAATTGTTATGAGCGATGTTGCAACACTCCGGTCGACGTCGGGGACAGGCTTCATCAGGACGCTGAAGGCCAGTGAACAGCACCTGCTGCGCGACCATCTGTTGCGCCTGGAGCCGGCCAGCCGCCGCGACCGTTTCAACGGCGGCATCAGCGAGGAATTTCTGAAAACCTACGCCGCGCGCTGTTTCGAGGACGGCACGATCGTCATCGCCTACATCCAGGACGGTGTGGTGCGGGGCGCGGCTGAACTGCATGCCCCCGAGCGGTCGCCGGATGCGGTGCCCGAAATTGCGTTCAGCGTGGAGAGCCGCGTGCGCCGCCAGGGCGTGGGCAGCGCGCTGTTCGAGCAATTGCTGCAGGAAGCCGGTCGCAAGGGTTATGCCAGCCTGCGGATCACGACCGGCGGGCAAAACGAGGCGATGAAGGCGCTGGCGCAGAAGTTCGGCGCACACCTTTCGTTTCGTCGCGGCGAAGCCACCGGCACCATCGACCTGAAGCGTAGCAAGCCGAAGGCCACCAACGTGGTCCCTTTCAAGCCTGCTGCACCGAAGCTGCCGGCGCCCTGGCGCGGCACGGCCGGCGCCAATGCCTCGTTCACCGCCGACCTGATGCGGGAGATGTTCCGCAGCAGCCAGGCGATGTGGAGCATCGTGTTCAAGTTCTACAGCGATCTGCTGAGCGGCCGCCAACGGCTCGGGACCCGCTGATCACGCCAAAAACGGCCGGCCCAATGGGCCGGCCGTTCCTTTTGGGCGGCCGCCAAAACGTCTTTGAAAAGCCGCCCTTGGCTCCGATCCTTGCTCCGATATGATCGCCGTGACGCGCCTCGGCGCGTCGTGATCTGGAGCCCGCGATGAGCCTCGCCGAAGTCTATGAGATCCCGGTTGCACGGGCGCCGCTGATCCCTCCGCGCCCTCCTGTCGCACCAGCAACCATGTCGACATTGGGCCGGCTGCTCGCGATGCGCAAAAGCGGCATCGGCACCTGGAGCGAGCGCGCCTACCAGGAGGATGTGCTGCAGGGCGGCTTTTTCGGCCGCAGCAGTTTCACCCTCAATGATCCTGCCTGCATCCGCCACGTCCTGATCGACAATTACGAGAACTACCACCGCACTCCGGCCGGCATTCGCGTGCTGCAGCCGATGCTCGGCGAAGGTCTGTTGCTGGCGGAAGGCAAGACCTGGAAACATCAGCGGCGGACGCTGGCGCCGGCGTTCACGCCACGTGCGGTCAATACCCTGGTGCCGCACATGATCGACGTCACCAATGAAACCATCGAGGAACTGGCCGGCCAGCAGGGTCAGCCGGTCGATCTGCGCGAAGCGATGCAGCGGATGACGCTGGAGATCGCCGGGCGCACCATGTTCTCGTTCGGCATGGCCGAGCATGGCGCCACGCTGCGCAACTTCGTCATCGAATATGCCTCGCGCCTGGCGCGCCCGCATCTGTTCGACCTGCTGCTGCCGCTGGGATGGCCGACGTTCCAGGACATCCAGCGCAGGTTCTTCCGCCGCCGCTGGACCGCCTTCGTGCGCAAGCTGATCGTGGAGCGACGCGCCACGGCAAAACCGGAGGCCGCGGCGCGCGATCTGTTCGACCTGATGGTCGCCGCGCGCGACCCGGAAACCGGCCAGGCGTTTTCCGACGACAATCTGATCGATCAGGTCGCAACCATGATTCTCGCCGGCCACGAGACCACGGCCACCGCGCTGTTCTGGTCGCTCTACCTGCTGGCGCAGGATCCCGCGACGCAGGACGACGTGGCGCGCGAGGCCAAAGCCGCAGAAGCAAGCGCTGGCGACGAGCCCGAGATCGACGGGCTCAAGTTCACCCGCGCGGTGCTGGACGAAACCATGCGGCTCTATCCGCCGGCCTTTCTGATCGCGCGCGCCGCCTCCGGGCCGGACACGATCGACGGCAAGACGGTGAGCAAGGGCGACGCGATTTTTATCGCGCCATGGCTGCTGCATCGCCATGAGAAGCTCTGGGACAATCCCAACGCGTTCATTCCGCAACGCTTCCTGTCCGGCCCTGCGCCGGACCGTTTCGCCTACTTGCCGTTCGGTGTTGGCCCAAGGGTGTGCATCGGCGCGCATTTCGCGCTGGTCGAAGCCACGCTGGCACTGGCGAAGATCGTCGGCCGCTTCCGCATCGACCTGCTGAGCACGCAGCCGGTGATGCCGATGGGCGTGGTGACCACGCAGCCCGACTACTCACCGATGTTCCGCATCACCCAACGCTGACGGCGCTATAGCTCCCAGGCATAGCGATAGACGCCCCGCAGCGCGGGATCGAACGCATGCAGCCGCCGCACCATGAACGGCCGCTTGTCGGGTTGACGATCCAGCGCAGCATAACTGATGCCGAACGCCGAAGCGGGCTCGAAGCCGAACCGCGCGTAATAATCGGGATGGCCGAGAACGATCACGGCCGGCTCTCCTGCCATGTCGGCAATGCGCAACGTCTCGCGAACCAGGGCGCTGCCGACGCCCTGCCCCTGCGCATCCGGATGCACCGCGAGCGGCGCCAGCCCCGGGATCGGCGTATCAGCCAGATCGCCATGGCTGTGCAGGATGTGGCCCACCACAGCGCCGTCACGTTCGGCAACCAGATCTAGCGCCGGCATATGCCTGGGCGATCGCCAGACCGCCTCGACGATCCCGACCTCCTCTCCGCCTCGCCCGAATGCGAGGCGGATCACGTCCAGCACAGCCGGCCGGTCGGCTGGCACGGTGGATCGAAGGATGGTCATTGCCACGGGTCCTTCTGCTTGATTTTCAGACCGGCGCGATAGGCCTTGTTCCGGGCGATCCATCGCCGTTTCTCGGCGTCGCGTGCCACACGATCCTCCTTGCGGTCCAGATGCGCCAGTTCCCGCTGCAGCTTCTGGAAGCTGCGCCAGCGATCGGGATCGAGTTGTCCCGTCTCCAGCGCCGCGCGCATCGCGCATCCCGGCTCGTTGCCGTGACCGCAGTCGCTGAACCGGCAATCCTGCGCCAGGGCCTCGATGTCGTCGAAGGCCGCCCCCAACCCTTCCTCTGCATCGATTAGCCCGAGTTCGCGCATGCCGGGTGTATCGAGGATCAGCGCGCCGCCGGGCAGCCGCACCAGTTCGCGATGGGTGGTGGTGTGGCGCCCGCGCGCGTCATCCTCGCGGATTCCAGCCGTCACCATCCGCTCGCTCCCGGCAAACGCATTGACCAGCGTGGATTTGCCGGCTCCGGAGGAGCCGACCAGCACGCAGGTCTCGCCGGGCATGAGATGCGCAGCCAGCTCGGCCATGCCGTCGCCGGTCACAGCCGACACCGCGAGCACGGGCGTGCCGAATGCCACGGCCTCCGCCGCCGCCACGACTCCGTCCGGCTCATCGCACAGGTCGGCTTTGGTCAGCACGACCACCGGCCGTGCACCGCTCTGCCAGGCGGTGGCCAGATAGCGCTCAAGCCGCCGGAGATTGAAGTCGGCGTTCACAGAGGCGACCAGGAAAGCCACGTCGACATTGGCCGCCACCACCTGCACGGTCTGCACGGTGTCGGCCGCCTTGCGGACGAACGTGGTCCTCCGCGGCAGGATGGCGTGGATGGTGGCCGCGCCTTCGGCCGGACGTGCTGCAACGGCAACCCAGTCGCCGACAACCGGATAGCCGCCTTCCTGGGCGTCATGGGCAAGACGTCCCGCGAGTTGCGCCCGCAGTTCGCCGTGGTCGGTCACGAGCGTATAGAGGCCGCGCTGCTGGACGACGACGCGTCCCGGCACGTAGCCTTGCGCCACATAGGGCGCGAATGTCTGACCATCGCGGTCAGACCAGCCATAAAGGCTGATCAAAGGAGTCGGATTGATCAAGGGAGTGATCCTTCAGGTCGGAATGGGCGTGTTTCGCCGCCGACATGAAGGCCGCGCCATCAAGCGCGCACAGGCCTAGTCGGCGACGCCTCGAAGGGCGGCGCGAGCAAGATCTGTCATTTTGCGGGCCCTCCTAGGTTGCCGATCCGCTGGGATCAGTGATGAACCGATGGCGCCGTGTGTGCGCGGCAATCGTGTCAAAGCCGTGGCAACCGGTCGGTCGACGCGCTGCGCCATTTTAACGCAGCGCTGCCGGGTCCGGTCGTTAGGCTTGCTCGACGCCGCACCAGTCGGTCACGAACAACGCGATGGCGCGGGTGGTCTTCTTCAGCGAGTCCAGTTCGACGCACTCGTCGAAACCGTGCATGCGCTGCGCGGTGGCGCCGAAGCACAGGCAGGGAATACCCTGGTGCGCGTAATAACGCGTGTCGGTGATGGCGGTGAAGCTCCACTCCTCCAGCCGTCCACCGTAGACGGTCTCGTACGACTGGCGCAGCACGCTTTCCGCATCCGTCCCGTCAGCCAGCTCGAATCCTTCCGACATGAAGCCGGACCATTCGACCTGCGGCGGGTTGTTGGCCAGGAAAGGATGTTTGCGCGCCGCCGCTTCGACACAAGCGACGATCTCCTTCTGGCAGTCGCTCAGCTTCCAGCCCGGCAGGATTGCGATCCGGCAATCCACGTCGCACCAGGCCGGTACGCTGGACGCCCAGTCGCCGCCCTTGATGATGCCCGGGTTGAAGTTGAGCGGGTGGTTGACGCCCTTGAAGTGGCGATGGCTGGCAGCCCGCGCATTCCAGTCCGCTTCGAGGCCTTCCAGTGCCCCGATCAGGTAGGTGGCGGCCTTGATGGCGTTGGCGCCCACCCCCGCCTCGAACACGTGCGCCGGCCGGCCCCGGACCTTGATGCGAAACCAGATCACGCCGACCTGCGCGCGCACCAGATGGCCGTCGGTCGGCTCCGGAATCAGGCAGGCATCGGCGCGGTAGCCGCGCTGGATGGTCGAGAGCGCGCCAAGCCCGGTGCTCTCCTCCTCGATCACCGACTGCAGATGGATGCGCGCCGCCGGCTTCAGGCCGGCGTGGCGGATGGCATCCAGCGCATACAACGCGGCAATGGTGCCGGACTTCATGTCGCCGGCGCCGCGGCCATAGAGATGGCCGTCCCTGATCTCGGGGGAAAACGGCGGCGAGGTCCACATGTCCAGCGGTCCCGCCGGGACCACGTCGCAGTGCCCCTGCAGGATTAGCGAGCGGCCTTTGGCCTCGGCCGGCCGGTAGGTCCCGACCACGGTGCGGGCTTTCGAAAAATCGGTCTCGACCGGACCGTAGTCGCGCAGGTTCTTCAGGTCGTTGACGTCGATCAACCAGTCATCGACCTCGTAGCCGCGCGCCCGCAACAGGTCGCCGAACATGTCCTGGCACGGCGCCTCGGCGCCGCGGGTGCTGGGGATGGAGGCGAACTTGATCGTGGTCGCGACCTGGTCGTCGAAATGGGTCTCCACAGCGTCGAGGATGCGACGCTGCTCATCTGCGGTGGCCATGACCTGATCAGATCCCTTCGAACAGCGCCGTCGACAGATAGCGCTCGGCGAATGACGGCACGATTGCAAGGATGGTCTTGCCGGCAGCCTCCGGCCGCTTGCCGATTTCGATCGCTGCGGCAATCGCGGCGCCCGACGAAATGCCGCCGGGAATGCCTTCGTTGCGCGCCAGCGCCCGCGAGGTCTCGAGCGCGGTGGCGCTGTTGATCTTGATGATCTCGTCGATCACCGAACGGTCGAGGATGTCCGGCACGAAGCCCGCCCCGATGCCCTGGATCTTGTGCGGCGTATGTTGGCCGCCGGACAGCACCGGGCTTTCCTCCGGCTCCACGGCCACGATCCGCAGCGACGGCTTGCGCGGCTTCAGCACCTGGCCGACGCCGGTGATGGTGCCGCCGGTGCCGACGCCGGCGACGAAGTAATCGATGTTGCCGCCGGTGTCGTTCCAGATCTCTTCTGCGGTGGTGGTGCGGTGGATCGCCGGATTGGCGAGATTTTTGAACTGCTGCGGCATCACCGCGTTCGGTGTGGTCTGCAGCAATTCCTCGGCCTTGGCGATGGCGCCCTTCATGCCCTGCGCCGGCGGCGTCAGCACGATCTCGGCCCCCAGGAAAGCCAGCATCTTGCGCCGCTCGATCGACATCGATTCCGGCATCACCAGTTTCAGCCGGTAGCCCTTCGCGGCCGCCACGAACGCCAGCGCAATGCCGGTATTGCCCGAGGTCGGCTCGACCAGCACGGTGTCCGGCTTGATGATCCCCGACTTCTCCATCGCGGCGATCATGGCGGCGCCGATACGGTCCTTCACGCTGGCGGC
Source organism: Hyphomicrobiales bacterium (assembly GCA_041424235.1). Taxonomy (GTDB): domain Bacteria; phylum Pseudomonadota; class Alphaproteobacteria; order Rhizobiales; family Xanthobacteraceae; genus Bradyrhizobium_A. The sequence goes on along the minus strand of JBGMOD010000271.1, from coordinate 11,038 downwards.
CGGATTGAAATATTCCAGTTTGGCGAGAATTGTCGCTTTCACCCCGTGCTGCTGCGGCAGCTTGTTCAGCCGCACCACCGGCGTATCGCCGAATGCTTCAGCAATGCTGTCATAGACACGGCCTCGACCCGGTGGGTGCGAGGTTTTCGAATTGGCGGACGTCTCCATGAGCATTCTCCGAAACAATTGAACGACAAGACAACAACGCGGGTTACGTTGCGGTCATTTAGAGCATTTTTTTTGGCAAAGTCGAATCCGGCCCGTGTTCACCGACAGCTCACGGAGAGATGAAAAGCAGCCCTGCGCGACGCGCGACAAAGTGCAGCAAGCTATTGCAGCGCAAAACACATTTCTTGAAACCAACGCATTTGTGTTGCGACATCGTCAAGGATTTCAGTGTAGGATGAATTCAGGCTCAGATCATGGGGAGACCCACGATGCCAGCGATTGCTGAGATCATGTCGTCTAGCTCGCAGCATTCCACCTCGAACGTCCCCGCACCGCGCGGACGCGATCTGCCGACCTGCGCTGTCTGCTCGGATTCCATGGTTGCAGCGGAAGCCTCGGCTTTCCTGGCGGAAGACACCGTCAGTTATCTCTGGACGTGCGAGACCTGTGGTTACGGTTTTGTGACGAAGCATGCTCTGGGGCGCTTCGCCTGCAACTAGGCAACCGTCACCAAGCAGCCGGACTATCATTCATCACGTTTCGATCAGCCTCCTCCTCCGACCAAGAGGAGCGCGTCATCGCGCCGCAATATCGCCCTGCTCCCAGCCCGCGCGCGTCCGCTCCGCAAACGCGGCAAAATTCCCCTGCGCGATCGCATCCCGCAGGCCGGCGGTCAGGGTCTGGTAATAGGCGATATTGATCTCCGACAGCAGCATGGCGCCCAGCGTCTCGCCGGATTTCACCAGGTGATGCAGGTAGGCTCGTGAATAGGTGCGCGCGGGCGCCCACGCGCTCTCCTCGTCCAGCGGGCGCGGATCGTCGGCGTGGCGCGCATTGCGCAGGTTGATGCTGCCGAAACGGGTGAATGCCACGCCGTGGCGCCCGTTGCGGGTCGGCATCACACAGTCGAACATGTCGATGCCGCGCGCCACGGCCTGCAGGATATCGTCGGGCGTGCCGACCCCCATCAGATAGCGCGGACGATCCTCCGGCAGACACGGGGCAGTCGCCTCGATCATCGCCAGCATCACCTCCTGCGGCTCGCCGACTGCGAGGCCTCCGATCGCGTAGCCATGGAATCCGATGCCGACTAGCGCCTGGGCGCTCTGGCGGCGCAGGTCGGCCGCATCGCCGCCCTGCACGATGCCGAACAGCATGCGCCCAACTGGGGAGCCCTCGAATGCCCGCTTGCAGCGCTCCGCCCAGCGGATCGACAACTGCATGGCGCGATCGATGTCGCCGCGCTCAGCCGGTAGCCGCACGCATTCGTCGAGCTGCATGGCGATGTCGGAGCCGAACAGCCCCTGCACCTCGATGGCGCGTTCCGGCGTGAGCTCGATCTTGGCGCCGTCGATGTGAGAGCGGAACGTGACGCCGCGCTCGTCGATCTTGCGCAGCTGCGCCAGCGACATCACCTGGAAGCCGCCGGAATCGGTCAGCATCGGGCCGCCCCAGCCGGTGAATTTTTGCAGGCCACCGAGCGCGGCGATGCGTTCCGCGCTCGGCCGCAGCATCAGATGATAGGTGTTGCCGAGCACGATGTCGGCACCGGCGTCGCGCACGTCGCGCCAGTGCACGCCCTTCATCGCCCCCTGGGTCCCCACCGGCATGAAGGCAGGCGTGCGCACCACGCCGTGCGGCGTGGACAGCGTTCCGGTGCGCGCCGCGCCGTCGCGGCCCAGCAGCGTGAAATGATTGGGGACTGTCATGAGTTGCGCTTAGCGCCGATTGCGGGCCGAAACAACAGCGACGCGTCGCCGTAGGAATAGAACCGGTAGCCCCGTGCGATGGCGTGGGCGTACGCCTGCTGCATGGTGTCGAGGCCGCAGAACGCCGACACCAGCATGAACAGGGTCGAGCGCGGCAGGTGGAAATTCGTCATCAGCACGTCGACCGCCCGGAAACGATAGCCAGGGGTGATGAAGATCGCGGTATCGTCGGCGAACGGCGCAATGCGGCCGTCCTCGGTCGCGGCGCTCTCCAGCAGCCGCAGCGACGTGGTGCCGACCGCCACGATGCGCCCGCCGGCCGCGCGCGCCGCATTGAGCGCGTCGGCGGTGTCGCGCGAAATCGTGCCCCACTCCGCATGAATGCGGTGGTCTGCGGTATCATCCACCTTGACCGGCATGAAGGTGCCGGCACCGACATGCAGGGTGATCCGGTGCAGCCCGACGCCGCGCGCGCGCAACGCGGTCTCGAGTGCCGGCGTGAAATGCAGGCCCGCGGTCGGTGCCGCGACCGCGCCTTCGTTGGCGGCGAACATGGTCTGGTAGTCGGCGGCATCGCGATCGTCGGGCGTCCGCTTGGAGGCGATGTAGGGCGGCAGCGGCGGCGCGCCGAGGTCCGCGATGGCCTGGTCCAGGGTCGGCCCGTGGAAGGCGAACGACAGCGTGATCTCGCCGGCGTCGCCCTTGTGCTCGACGGTGGCGTCGAGATTGCCGAGCAGGCACACTCGCCCCTCATTGCCGAACCGGACGATGTCGCCCTGCTGGAGTTTTTTTGCGGGCTTGACCAGCGCCTGCCAGCGCGAGCCGTCGAGCCGCTTGATCAGCGTGGCATCGATCCGGGGCTCGGTCTCGCGGCCGATGCGGCGGCCGCTGAGCTGGGCGGCGATCACCTTGGTGTCGTTGACCACGAGCTGGTCGCCCGGGCGCAGATGATCCGGCAAATCGCGAACGATGCCGTCCGCGAGCACCCCATCGGCGCCGACCACCAGCATCCGCGCGGCATCGCGCGGGCTTGCTGGCCGCAGCGCGATATTGTCAGCCGGGAGGTCGAAATCGAACAGATCGGTGCGCATGATCGTCATGGTTCAAATGTTGATGGCCGGGACAGTGCCCGGCCATCAGGTTTTGGGAAACTCTATCGCCTGGATCAGGCGGCGTCAGCCGCCATGTGCGCCTTGACGATCTTGTCCGGGTTCTGCACCGGCTCGCCGCGCTTGATCTTGTCGACGTTCTCCATGCCGGACGTGACCTTGCCCCAGACGGTGTACTGGTTGTCGAGGAAGCGGGCGTCGTCGAAGCAGATGAAGAACTGGCTGTCGCCGGAGTCCGGGTTGGCGGCGCGCGCCATCGAGGTGGTGCCGCGCACATGCGGTTCCTTGTTGAACTCGGCCTTCAGCTTCTTGCCCGAGCCGCCGGTGCCGGTGCCCTGCGGACAGCCGGTCTGCGCCATGAAGCCATCGATCACGCGATGGAACACGATGCCGTCGTAGAAGCCTTCCCGCACCAGTTCCTTGATGCGCGCGACGTGGCCGGGCGCAAGGTCCGGACGCATCTCGATGGTCACGGGGCCCTGGGTGGTCTCCAAAATCAAAGTGTTCTCGTTGTCTGCCATGATCTCTTCTCTGTTGATTTGGTTCGTCGTGCGTCAAATCTGAACCGTACCGGGCGACCGGCGACGGCATTTCCAAGTCCATCGGTAAATGGCATCGGCGTGCAGCGTTGCAATGCCTCGGCCAGTGCGGTTCGGTAAAGCAGCCGGTCCTCGTCCGAGGCGTATTCCGACTCGTAGGTGATCTTCGGTTGCCCCAGGATCTCGCCATTCCGCTTGAAGGTCACCATCACCGTGATCTGCATGCCGGGGTTATCCGGCGGCAGCACGGGCGACGTCCAGCAAGCCCCCAGCCGTGCAAACAGTTCCTGCAGCGTGTTGATTTTTGCGTCGTCCGCCGCGACCGGGACACCCCATGCCATCGTCGCGGCGGTGAGCGACGCGGCGAACAAGACCATCAGTCCCTCTCGCCGCGCCATGGCCTCATCCCTTGATGTCGGAGGCGACCTGAACCTTCACCATATTGTCGGGATCCGGCACCGGCTCGCCGCGCTTCAATTTATCCACGACCTCCATGCCGGAGACGACGTCGCCGACCACGGTGTATTTGCCGTTCAGGAACGAACCGTCGGCGTACATGATGAAGAACTGCGAATTCGCGGAATCCGGCGAGCTTGCGCGGGCCATGCCGACAACGCCGCGCTTGAACGGCACGCTGGAAAACTCGGCCTTGAGATCCGGATACTTGGAGCCGCCGGTGCCGTTGAAGTTCTTGCCGTCACCGGTCTGCGCCATGAAGCCGTCGATCACGCGGTGAAACGGCACGTTGTTGTAATAGCCCTCGCGCGCCAGGGTCTTGATGCGCTCGGCGTGCTGCGGCGCGAGGTCGGTCCGCAGCTTGATCACGATACGACCCTTGTTGGTATCGATCACGATCGCGTTCGCCTTGTCGAGATTGGCGGGCAGCGATTGGGCAAGCGCGGGCGCCGCACAGACCAGCGCGGCGAGAACGGCAAGAATTCGGATCATGAGAACTCCAATTGACGGATCTGGTTTGTGTCGTGTCCGGATGGGAATGCCGGTCCGACTCGTTCGTTAGTGGCCGAATTTGGCCTTCAGGCGTGACGCGACGATGGCTGGAACGAAATTGGACACGTCCCCGCCCATCCCGGCGATCTGACGCACCAGTGTGGCGGTGATCGGGCGCACCATGGGCGAGGCCGGAAGAAATACCGTCTGCACGTCGGGCGCCATGGTCTGGTTCATGCCCGCGATCTGCATTTCGTAAGCCAGATCGATACCGTCCCGCAGTCCCCGGATCAGGATGGTGGCCCCGACGCGTTTGGCGGCGGTCACGGTCAGATCGTCAAACGTGATGCACTCCAGCGTACAGCCGCCCTTGGCGGCGATCGGGGCGAACACCTCCTGGATCATCTCCAGCCGCTCCTCGGTCGTGAACAGCGGCTTTTTGCCGGGATGAATGCCGATCGCGACCACCAGGCGGTCGACCAGGCTGACGGTTTGGCGGACCACATCGACGTGGCCGTTGGAAACGGGGTCGAACGACCCGGCATAAAAGGCAATGCGCGACATTCCCCCCTCTACCCCGCCCCGACAGGACCCGCAAGCGGCCCTGGTTCCATCCACCGAGGGTCTTTTATTTCCTGCCCGGGATCGAACCCGTTTGGCACCCAAGGCGTCTTATCTGCGAGGCGGGCGGCACGGGGCAACAGCGACGAAATCACTGCTTTTTCGGGCGTTTGTTTCATCCCACCACGCCCCACGAAACAATTCAGCGCTGCGACGAAACCATTTTCCGCCGCGACGCAGACCGGCTGAAACCTTGGCCGGTTAAACCACTAACCAACGACGAACCGGGCCGGATGGGCCTCGGCAGGATAACAGGGGACTTCCATGATCAAGGCGCTCTCAGCGATTGCTATCGCGGCTTTCATCGCGGCCGCTCTCACCGTTCTGCCGGGCTTCGCACCCCAGGTGGAAGCGAGTGTCCCTGTGGCCATGGCCAAGGGCGACCGGCTCGATATCCGCCCGGTCGGTCGTGACTGCTCCGAGCAGGCCTGGCCCAATTTCGAGAATTCGTGCCTGCGCAAGGCCGGCTCGAAGGCCACCGTGAGGGTCGAGGCCCGCGTCGTCACCGCCGAGCGGATTACCACCCGCTGAACGAGTTTCCGTAAAGTCGCGCGTTTTGTAGACCCACCGAGTTTATCGATCTCCCAAGCTTGTAGACCCCCACGTTTGTAGACCCCAAGCAAAAAGCCGCTCGTGTGCCCGCGAGCGGCTTTTCTTATTCTAACAAACCGGTTTAGATCTGCCCGATATCTATCAGGCCCCGTTACCGTTTTCGCCCTCGTCGGTTTCGGTCAAATGCTCGACCGACACCACGTGCTCGTCCTCGGCGGTGTCGAACACGATCACCCCCTGGGTCGAGCGGCCGGCGACGCGGATGCCCTCGACCGGGCAGCGGATCAGCTGGCCGGCGTCCGTCACCAGCATGATCTGATCGCTGTGCTCCACCGGGAACGAGGCCACCAGCTTGCCGTTGCGGTTGTTGACCGACATGGCGACGATGCCTTTGCCGCCGCGTCCCGTGGTCCGGTACTCGTAGGACGAGGTGCGCTTGCCGAAGCCGTTGACCGACACCGTCAGCACCACCTGCTCCTGCGCCGACATCTCCACATACCGCTCGGAGGAAAGCTGGATCGCGCCAGCGGTTTCCTCGCCGTCGGTCTCCACAGGCTCTTCCGTGCCCGCCTCGCCGGACACTGCCCGCCGCATCTTCAGGTAGGCCGTTCGCTCGTCGGACGTCGCCTCGACATGGCGCAGGATCGACAGCGAAATCACGGTGTCGCCCTCGGCGAGCGCGATACCGCGCACGCCCATCGAGGTGCGGCCCGTGAACACCCGCACATCGGGAACCGGGAAGCGGATGCACTGGCCGCCGGCGGCGGTCAGCAGCACGTCATCATGCTCGGTGCAGATCTGCACGTCGACGATGGCCTCGCCCTCGTCGAGCTTCATGGCGATGATGCCGGAGCGGCGCACGTCGACGAAATCCGACAGCTTGTTGCGACGGACGTTGCCGCCGGTGGTTGCGAACATCACGTCCAGATTGGCCCAGGAGGACTCATCCTCCGGCAGCGGCATGATGGTGGTGATGCGCTCGCCCTGCTCCAGCGGCAGGATATTGATCAGGGCCTTGCCGCGCGCGTTCGGCGCAGCCATCGGCAGGCGCCAGACCTTCTCCTTGTAGACCTGTCCACGGGACGAGAAGAACAGCACCGGGGTATGGGTCGAGGCAACGAACAGCCGGCTGACGAAATCCTCGTCACGGGTCTGCATCCCCGAACGCCCCTTGCCGCCGCGCTTCTGCGCGCGGTAGGCCGAGAGCGGCACCCGCTTGACATAGCCATGGTGCGACACCGTCACCACCATGTCCTCGCGCTGGATCAGGTCCTCGTCCTCGACTTCGCCTTCCTGGTCGATGATCACGGTGCGGCGCGGCGTTGCGAACTCGGTTTTGACCGCGATCAGTTCGTCCTTGACGATCGCCTGAACGCGCGCGCGCGAGCGCAGGATCTCCAGATAATCGGCGATCTCGAGCGCGAGCTTGTCGAGTTCTTCGGAGATCTCGTCGCGCCCCAGTGCCGTCAGGCGCTGCAGGCGCAGATCGAGGATCGCCTTGGCCTGCTCCATCGACAGCCGAGCGGTGCCGTCCTCGGCGAGGCGGTGTCGGGGATCGTCGATCAGCGTGATCATCGCCGCGACGTCCTTGGCCGGCCAGTCGCGCGACATCAGGGTGTCGCGGGCCGTGGCCGGATCCGGCGAGGTGCGGATGACGCGGATCATCTCGTCGATATTGGCAACCGCGATGGCCAGACCGACCAAAATGTGGGCGCGATCACGCGCCTTGTTCAGCAGGAACTTGGTCCGCCGGGTGACGACCTGCTCGCGGAACGCGATGAACAGCGTCAGCAGGTCCTTCAGGGTCATCACCTGCGGACGGCCGGCGTCGAGGGCCACCACGTTGGCGCCGAAACTGGTCTGCAGCGGCGTGAACCGGTAGAGCTGGTTCAGCACCACGTCGGGAACGGCGTCGCGTTTCAGCTCCACCACCACCCGATAGCCATCCCGGTCGGACTCGTCGCGCAGGTCGGCGATGCCCTCGATCTTCTTTTCGCGCACCAGGTCGGCGATGCGCTCGACCATGGTGGCCTTGTTCACCTGGTAGGGAATTTCCGAGATGATGATCGCTTCACGGTCCTTGCGGATGGTGTCGATCGTCACCTTGCCGCGCATCATGATCGAGCCGCGGCCGAGATGATACGCCGCGCGGATGCCCTGGCGGCCCAGAATGATGCCGCCGGTCGGAAAATCCGGACCGGGCACGATGTTGATGAGGTCGTCGATGCTGAGCGCCGGATTGTCGATCAACGCAACGCAGGCGTCGATCACCTCGCCCAGGTTATGGGGCGGAATGTTGGTCGCCATGCCGACGGCAATGCCGCCGGCCCCGTTGACCAGCAGATTGGGAAAGCGCGCCGGCAGCACCGTCGGCTCGCGCTCGGAATTATCGTAGTTGCCCTGGAAATCGACGGTGTCCTTGTCGATGTCATCGAGCAGCGTGTGCGCCACCTTGGCGAGCCGCGATTCCGTGTAACGCATCGCAGCCGCGGTATCGCCGTCGACCGAACCGAAATTACCCTGTCCGTCGATCAGCGGCAGGCGCATGGAGAAATCCTGCGCCATTCGCACCAACGCGTCATAGATCGATTGGTCGCCGTGCGGGTGATATTTACCCATCACGTCGCCGACGGTGCGGGCCGACTTGCGGAACGTCTTGTTCCAGTCGAAGCCGTTCTCGTGCATCGTGTAGAGAATGCGCCGGTGCACCGGCTTCAAACCGTCGCGCGCATCCGGAAGCGCGCGCGCCACGATCACGCTCATCGCGTAATCGAGGTAGGACCGCTTCATCTCATCAGTGATCGAAACCGGACGAATGTCGACGGGTTCGTCCGAACCCGAATCCGGATTGTCTTGGTCAGCCAAACGAATAAATCCCCGAACAGAATCTCATCCGGATATATAGGCGATTCAACCGGTCGAACCAACCCCTTTCGGAGCTTTCCGGCGTCCAAAAAACGCAATTAATTCAGATATTTATAATTTGACTCAGGAGCCCTGCCCGGGCCTGTGTTGCGGGCGCGGAAAAGGCCGCCTCAGGGGGCGGATACCGTGCCTCATCGCGCCCCGAAAACCACGGCGTGCATCACCCGTCCCGGCACCAGCGTGAATAGCCCCGCGATCACCAGTGCGCCGAGGAAAATCCCGACCATTGTGTATTTGTGCGAAGACACACGATGATGCCTCGCCGCCCAAACCGCCGAAATCAGTGCGAGCGGGGTAAAGACCGAGAGCAGGTGAATTGGACTCCACTGCCCCCAGACCCGCAGTCCGTGCAGGAAGAACGACGATCCGCTGATGATCAGCATCAGCACCACCCAGATCCATCCGATGGTGCGATGTGGCAGCGTGCCTTTCGGGGCGGCGAACTGCACCAGCCCGAGGGCGAAAGCCGCCATCGCCGCGAACGCGTGGATCTGGGTCTGCGGCGAAGCCTCCAGCAGGGGCGCGAGCGACATGCGGAACCGTCCTCTTTGGCCGTATCGGGCGGCGTTAAAAGCGATGCAGGGACTGCGGGGACAAGCGTGCCTTTACAGTTCGCGCCCCAGCCGCTTCTCGACCTGCCGCTTTTCCCACTCGCCGTTCAGGAAAGGCACCTTGTCGAACACGCGAAGACCGTGCAGCGCGATCCCGATGCCCCATCCCAGCGCGGGCCAGATCGCCCAGAAGTAACGCGGCGAGACAATCAGGTTCACCACCACCAGGAAGGCAATCACGATCCCGTACTGGGCAAGGTGGATGTAAAAGCCCTTGATCTTGCGGACCTGGGCGAGAGCGAGCGCCTCGTCGGCGCGGACATGGGATGTTGCGGCGATATCCATCTGCGGCTCCCTCAAGGTGGAAAAGTCGACCTCGAACACCGATGCCATAGCCTTCAACGATTCCACGCTGGCGTTCTGCCCGCGCTCGATGCGTTGAATGGTCCGGACGCTCAGGCCGGTCAGCTCGGCCAGCTGTTCCTGCGACCAGCCGCGCTGCACTCTGAGTTTCTGAATCAGCATGTGGGGTTCGTCAGTCATCGGGAGGACCATGACGTTTCGTGCCCGTGGAAACCACGTCAGCAACCCGACACTTACCCGACTTTAGGGCGACAAGGGGCGCTGTCAGGCGGGTTTTGACCAGATTCCCGTCCCCCCGTGCCGGAAAGCCGCAGCGGATCGGGCGCCAACCAAAGCGGTGCCGGCTCGACAATGCGTCAAATCAAAATGAAAGAGCCCGGCCATCGGCCGGGCTCTTCGTACCTAATAGGGATTCCACAGGCCTTAAGCACGCCTTAAGAATGCACGCCTTAGAAATGAATGGGCCTTAGAACGGAATCTCGTCGTCCATGTCGCTGTTGCCGCGGCTGGCACCGCCGCCGCCAGCGACCGCGCGACGCGGGGCGCCGCTCGAGGGTCCGCTGGAGCCGAAGTCGCCGCCGCCGTCATCCGGATATCCGCCGCCGGCACCGGCGCCAGAGCGGCCGTCCAGCATGGTCAGGGTCGAGTTGAATCCCTGCAGCACCACTTCGGTCGAGAACTTCTCGACGCCGGACTGGTCGGTCCACTTCCGGGTCTGCAGCGCGCCCTCGATGTAAACCTTGGCGCCCTTCTTCAGATACTGCTCGGCGACCTTGCAAAGCCCTTCGTTGAAGATCACGACGCGATGCCACTCGGTCTTTTCCTTGCGTTCGCCGGTGCCCTTGTCGCGCCAGGTTTCCGAGGTGGCGATCCGCAGATTGGCAATGGGGCGCCCGTCCTGGGTGCGCCGGATCTCCGGGTCAGCCCCGAGATTTCCAATCAGAATGACCTTGTTCACACTTCCCGCCATCGCCGCTCTCCACTCTTTCGTCTCGGATTTTCGTCTTGAATTTCGTGCTGGACCCGCCCCATCACGGCGGGCTCTCGCTCCAACGGACCGTATACCCGCTCGCGCGACCGTCAGGCGGCCCGGCGCGGGTTATCCACATCGATCGGATCGACATAGTATGTTCCCATTATGTTCTTAACGCGATGAAATGGCAAAATAAATCTGCGGGAACCGGGTTTTGCCGGGAACGAGATCCGATCGGCCGCGTTGAAATGTGGCGTAACTGCGTCGAAAGCTTGGGGCTCCGGGGCAAAATAAGCTAAATAAATCCTAAACTTAGACGACAGCATTTCACTTGCCGAGTGTTGCTTTTGGGTGACGGCATTTTACGGCGGAAGCTGTATAGTCACTGCAACGTCGGGCGCTCGCGACGACATGAATTTTCGATCCGCCTTCGGGTGGTGGGGACAAGTGGAGATGACAATGAAGAAGATTTTGCTGGGTACCGTGGCGCTGATCGCGCTGGGCACCGCATCGGCTTTCGCGGCCGACTTGCCGGCACGCACCTACACCAAGGCTCCGGCCTATGTGCCTGCTCCGATCT
>JBGMOD010000270.1:17722-25576 GCA_041424235.1 Hyphomicrobiales bacterium | reverse complement strand
CGGCGGACGACGCGGCCTTCATCATGAAGAACGCGCAGAAGGTCATCATCGTGCCCGGCTACGGCATGGCGGTGGCGCAGGCGCAGCACGCGCTGCGCGAAATGGCCGACAACCTGAAGAAGGAGGGCGTCGAGGTGAAGTACGCCATCCATCCGGTGGCCGGCCGCATGCCCGGGCACATGAACGTGCTGCTGGCGGAAGCCAACGTGCCCTACGACGAGGTGTTCGAGCTCGAGGACATCAATTCGGAGTTCGCCCAGGCCGACATCGCCTTCGTCATCGGCGCCAACGACGTCACGAACCCGGCGGCGGAAGACGACAAGACCTCGCCGATCTACGGCATGCCTGTGCTGCAGGTCTGGAAGGCGGGCACCGTGATGTTCATCAAGCGGTCGCTGGCCTCGGGTTATGCCGGTATCGATAACCCGTTGTTCTATCGCGATAATACCATGATGCTGCTGGGCGACGCCAAGAAGGTCACCGAGAACATCGTCAAGGCGATGTGACGGGCCGGCTGCGCGAACAATAAGTTCCAAAACAGAACTTATGTGATTAGCTCCCTGCAAGGAATTGCAGGGAGCTTTGTCATGTCCGAGGCTGTCAGTGTCGATACCGGAACCCATGAATTGCTGTGTTCGGTGCGCGACCGCGTCGCCACCATCACCTTCAACCGCCCCGAGGCGCGCAACTCGCTCTCCGACCACCTGACGCCGGCGCTGCGGCGCATGATCCGGCAGATGGGCGACGATCCCGTGATCGGGGCGCTGGTGATCACTGGTGCGGGAACCGCGTTCTGCTCCGGCGGCGACGTCAAGGGCATGGGCGGCCGCGGCGCGCTGAAAACCGAGACGCCGTTCGAGGAAAAGGTCGCGCTGCTGCGCGAGCGCCAGCGCACGCTGACGGGCGCCCTGGTGAGCCTGCGCAAGCCGACCATCGCCGCGCTGCCGGGGCCGGCGGCCGGCGCCGGGCTTGCGATCGCGCTCGCCTGCGACCTCCGCATCGCCGCCGAATCCGCCATCATGGCGACCGGCTATGCCAGGATCGGCCTGACCGGCGACTACGGCGTCTCCTGGCTGCTGACGCGGCTCGCCGGCACATCGCGGGCTCGCGAATTGATGTTCCTGGCCGACAAGATCGATGCGCGCCGTTGCGAGGCCCTGGGCCTGGTCAACCGCGTGGTGCCCGACGCCGACCTGCAGAGCGAAGCCTTCGCGCTGGCCAGCCGGCTCGCCAATGGCCCGGGTGCGGCATATGCGGCGATCAAGGACAATCTCGATCTGGCGCTGACGGCGGATTTCCTGACCTCGCTGGACCACGAAGCCGAGAACATGGTGAAAGCCGCCGGCACGGCGCAGCACAAGGAAGCCGTGCGGGCCTTCGTCGAGAAGCGGCCCCCGAACTTCGGCTAGACATCGGGCAGGCGACACGGTCGCAAAGGGGCGCTACTCTTCTCACCCTGAGCGTCATGCTTCGGGAATGAAGGAGACCAGCGACATGAGCGTACACGGTCCGATGCCACGATCGTCGTGGATGTTTCCATCGCTGGCCGTGCTGTTCTTCGCCGCGACCGTCGTTTTCGGCCTGTCGTACAAGCCGGGGGTGGGCGGCCTGGTATTCGCGGTGGTGTTGCTGGTGATCCTGTTCGGAACCGTATTTGCCGCCGTGCATCACGCCGAAGTCATCGCCGAGCGGATCGGCGAGCCCTACGGCACGCTGCTGCTGACACTGGCGGTGACCATCATCGAGGTGGCGCTGATCGCGACGCTGATGCTGGGTGAGGGCCCCAATTCGGCGTTGGCGCGCGACACCGTGTTCGCCGTGGTCATGATCGTCTGCAACGGCCTGGTCGGGCTATGCATCATGGCCGGCGGTTTGCGGTTCCGCGAGCAGGAATTCCAGGTCTCCGGGGTCAATCTTTACCTCTGCGTCCTGATCGTGCTGGCGACCATCACCCTGATCATGCCGAACTACACACTCGCAGCGCCGGGGCCGCTCTACTCCACAGCCCAACTTGCGTTCGTCAGCATCGTCACCATCATCCTCTACGGCGTGTTCCTCTACACCCAGACCGTCCGGCACCGGGACTACTTTATTGTCGGCGAGATCGACCAGAGCGGGCCCGACTCGCATACCTCGAACCGGACGCTGCTGATCAGCCTGTCCCTGCTGCTGGTGTCGCTGCTGGCGGTGGTGTTGCTGGCGAAAAAGTTCTCCATCGTGGTCGATGCCGGTGCGGCGATGATCGGGGCACCGCCCGCCTTCGCCGGCGTGCTGGTGGCGCTGCTGATCCTGCTGCCGGAGAGCGTTGCGGCTGTTGCCGCAGCGCGCAAGAACGACCTGCAAAAGAGCATCAACCTGGCGCTGGGGTCGTCGCTGGCGACCATCGGACTGACCATCCCGGCCGTTGCAATCGCGACCTTCGTCCTCGACAAGCCGCTGGTGCTCGGGCTTGGCGCCCGGGAGATGGTGCTGCTGATCATGACGATTCTGATCAGCATGCTGACGCTCGGCACCGGCCGCACCAATATCCTGTTCGGGCTGGTTCACATGCTGGTGTTCGCGGTGTTCGTGTTCATGGTGTTCGCGCCGTGAGCACTCGCCGCCGATCGGTTCATTAAGCTGACTTGAGGCTGACTTCGGAGCTGACTTGTCGGTGAACAGGACGGATTAAACGACGTTGCCACCGAACCGACGCAGTTGATCCCTCAATCGGCCCAAAAGTTCCCGCATCAAAACGCGGGGAAAAGGCGGGTCACGCTGGGTCATGCTGAAATACGTATCGCAATTCTTCCTTCAGATTTTTCCATCGGTGGTCGCGACCGTTGTCGGCGCGTACATCGTTAATCATTACGTGATCCCGAAATCGGGATCCGATGCGCCGAAGACGGCCGCCTACTCCAAGGCCACGCCGGGAGCCGACGACGACCAGGGCGCGATCGACGTGACCCCGAAGCCGGACGCGGCCGCGACCCAGGACAGCAAGTCCGAAGCCAAGGGAGAGGCCAAGGCCAAGCCGGCCGAGGCGGCCAAAACTGAACCCAAGAGCGAAGCGAAGACCGAGACCAGCAAGGGCGAGCCCAAGCGGTCCGCGGCCCGTGAAAAGCCGGCCATCCGCGTGGTGCTGCCGGGCTCCGCCGAGACGGCCGCAGCCCCGTCCGCCGCCGCTCCGTCGGCCCCGACCCCGCCTGTTGCGTCCACCGCCCCGGACGAGCATCGCGACCGGGATGCCAATGAACTCGCCCGCGCGGCAATCGAGCGCCTGCGCAACACCGGTTCGGCAGAGACGCCGCGGGTCGAGACGCCCCGCGTTCAGGATGCTGCGCGGGAAATTCCGCGGGAACCGGCGGTTCGTGAGCCAGTGCGTGTCAACGTGGTTGCCGTCCCCCCGGTGCAGCCGCGCGCCCCGGTGCAGCCGCTGCCGCCGCCGGTCAACGTGATGGCGCCCAGCGCCGACAACGCGGTCGACCCGCTGATGCAGACGCCGCCCTACGCGCCGCCGCCGCGGGTGGTCGACGCCAATCGGCTGGTCCCGCCCGCCGACATTCCCACCGGATCGCGTCCGCTCGATCTTCAGGCTGCCGCGGCGAAGACGTCGGTGGCCGACGATATGCTGTCCGCCGCGCGCTCGGTGATCCATACCATTGTGCCGCAATAGGGCGCTGTCAGGCGGCGCGGATCCCGATATGAACGGGGTCGAATTTCCACAGCAGACGACACGGGCCTCCAGGCCCGTTTTTTTGTGCCATAAGGCTTGTGTTCATTGTCGCGGGCAGGCCCCGCACCTGTCCCGGTTCGGTTGATGACGGTCGTGCGATGGATCGCTGGCGGCGCGATCGCGGTTTATCTGGCCGCGGTCGTCGCGATGTTCATCTTCCAGCGCGCCCTGATGTATCCGGCTCCGGACACGGCCAGAACGTCGCCGGCGGCTGCGGGATTTGCCGAGGCCGAGGAAGCCGTGCTGGATACGCGCGATGGCGAGAAAGTCATCGTCTGGCATGTCCCGCCGAAGCCGGGAAAGCCGGTCGTCATCTTCTTTCATGGCAATGGCGATGTGCTCGCATGGCGGGTGCCGAGTTTCCGCGCCATCGTGGCCGATGGCACCGGTCTCGTCGCGTTGTCGTTCCGCGGCTATGGCGGATCGACGGGCAAGCCCACCGAGCAGGGGTTGCTGAATGACGGCGCGGCGGCCTACGATTTCGCCGCCACCCGCTACAGCGCCGATCGCCTGGTGCCGTGGGGCTATTCGCTGGGCACAGGCGTCGCGGTCGCCATCGCCACCACGCGTCCCGTCGGGAAGCTGATCCTGGAGGCGCCCTATACGTCGACCGTGGATGTCGCCGCCGCAGCGTTCCCATGGCTGCCGGTCAGCCTGCTGATGCGCGACAGGTTTCCATCCGATATCCGCATCGCTGCGCTTAAGGCGCCGCTGCTGGTCATGCACGGCGAGCGGGATACGGTCATCCCCATACGGTTCGGCCGGCGACTCTTCGATCTGGCACCTGAGCCCAAGCGATTTGTCGCATTTCCGCTCGGTACCCACGTCAATCTCGATGCGCTCGGCGCGATCGACACGGTCCATAAGTTCCTGACCGGCACGGATTGAGCGGCAGCCGAGCAGGCAACAAAAAAACGCGGGCTGGACGCCCGCGTTTTCGTCTCAAATCGATATGGGCTTAGCGCGGTCCGCGAGGACCTGCGCCCGGGCCACCAGCACCGGGGCCACGACCGCCGCGATCTGCACCGGGCGCGCCGAATGCCGGCTTCGGCTTCATCGGCAGCAGGCCTTCACGCTGCAGCTTCTTGCGG
This sequence comes from Hyphomicrobiales bacterium, assembly GCA_041424235.1. Lineage (GTDB taxonomy): Bacteria > Pseudomonadota > Alphaproteobacteria > Rhizobiales > Xanthobacteraceae > Bradyrhizobium_A. The sequence continues at coordinate 20,770 of JBGMOD010000270.1, read as the reverse complement.
GCGAGCTTGCGGGCGCGGCGAACGGCTTCAGCCTTTTCGCGGGCCTTCTTCTCTGAGGGCTTTTCATAATGACCGCGGAGCTTCATCTCGCGGAAAATGCCCTCGCGCTGCATCTTCTTCTTCAGCGCCTTGAGAGCCTGGTCGACGTTATTATCGCGAACGAGAACCTGCACGCGGCATCCTTTTGTCTGTTCAAATCAGAAATTCGGAAGATAGCGAAGGACCGGCTAAGGCCACGCCTTTCGCATCAAGGGCGCGGAGATAACAGATCAAAGCGGGAATGTCCACCTTGCGGGCCGATTTTTACGCATGGCACGGCCGCTTTGTTGGCCCGGTTCCGAGGGCCTATTTCGCCGATTTTCTGGCCGATTTGACCTCTGTGACATGGCCCATCTTGCGGCCGGGACGGGCGGCGCCCTTGCCGTAGAGATGGACCGTGGCACCGGGAACGGTCAGCCAGTTCCCGTAGCTGTCGATGTCGTCCCCGATCAGGTTGGTCATGGTGACCTCGCCATGGCGGACCGGATTGGCCAGCGGCCAGCCGGCGATGGCCCGGATGTGCTGCTCGAATTGCGACACCGAGGCGCCATCCAGCGTCCAGTGCCCGGAATTGTGCACCCGCGGGGCAATTTCGTTGACCAGCAGGGTCGGTCCGGCGGCGCCGGGAACCACGAACAGCTCGACAGCGAGCACTCCGACATAATTGAGCGCATCGGCGATTTTGGTGGCGACGGCGCGGGCCTGGTCCGCCAGCGCATCGGAAATGCGCGCCGGGGCGTAGGAAAACTTCAGAATGTGGTCGCGGTGCTCGTTTTCCGTGACGTCGAAACAGACCACGTGGCCATCGGCGCTGCGCGCCGCGATCACCGAGATCTCGCGCTCGAACGGCACGAAGGCCTCCAGGATGGCGGACTTGGTTTCGAGATCGCTCCAGACGCTCTCCAGGTCGTCGCCCTCGCGCACCAGGATCTGGCCCTTGCCGTCATAACCGAAGCGGCGGGTCTTGAGCACCGCGGGCCGCCCGATCTGCGCGATGGCCGCTTTCAGGTCCTGCGCCGACGACACGTCGACATAACGCGCCGTCGCGATGCCGAGCTTGGTCACGAAGTTCTTTTCTGCCAGCCGGTCCTGGGTCGTTTCCAGCACCCGGGTGTCGGGCAGCACCGGCCGCCGCGCCTCGAGAATCATCGCGGTTGCCGCCGGCACGTTCTCGAATTCGTAGGTGATGGCGTCCACGTCGGAGGCAAACAGTTCAAGGGCCTCGACGTCGGCATATTCGGCGCAGGTTGCATGCTGCACCACATCGAACGCCGGCGAATCCGGATCGGGGGAAAACACCTGCGCCCGCAGCCCAAGCCGCGCCGCTGCCAATGCCAGCATCCGGCCCAACTGTCCGCCGCCGAGAATTCCGATGGTGTCGCCGGGCTTCAGCTTCACCTGCTTTGAAGATGTCACGAAGTTCCCTCCGGGCGTTCTTTCACCGCCTCGGTTTGCCGCTTGCGCCAGTCCGCAAGTCTGCCGGCCAGTCCGGCATCGTGGAGCGCCAGCACGCTGGCCGCGAGCAGGGCCGCGTTGATCGCACCGGCCTTGCCGATCGCGAGCGTTCCGACCGGAATGCCGGCCGGCATCTGGACGATGGAATACAGCGAATCGACGCCCGAGAGCGCCTTGGATTCAACGGGAACGCCGAACACCGGCAGTTCCGTCAGCGACGCCGCCATGCCGGGCAGGTGGGCGGCCCCGCCCGCGCCGGCAATGATGATCTTGAAGCCGGCGTCTTTGGCGCCCTTGGCGAACGCGAACAGGCGGTCGGGGGTCCGGTGCGCCGAGACGATGCGAGCCTCATGGGGAACCCCCAGGGTCGTGAGGGTTTCGGCGGCATGGCGCATGGTCTCCCAGTCGGACTGGCTTCCCATGATGATGGCAACGGCGGCGGTCATTCAGACAATTCTTTGTAAAATCCGGAATCAAAAACACCGTATCAGGCTCGGACGGTGCATGTCTTCTAGCGATGTGGACTGGCGGCCTGTGCTCAGAACAAGCGCCCGTTCAACGATTTGGCGAGCTCCGGCGGCGTTGTCGGAGTCACCCTTGCCGAACCGGCCGGCGCTAGCAAGCACCGTGGAATGAACTATCCTGTCATGGTGAATCGAGGCAACAGCCTTGAGTCCGGATTCCGCGACCCCAAGGCCATGCCCAAAACCAAATCCAAACCGCAATCCAGGTTGAAGCCCAAAAGCGGCTCCAAATCCAAGCCCGACTCGAAGTCTGGTTCCAAATCTGGTTCCCGGCTCGATTCCGGGCCTAAGCATAATCCCGGACCTTCCGGTTCGCGCCGGGCCGGCGGCAAGCCCAAGGTGGCCACGGCCGAACGCTCGCAGGTGGACCGCCTGCGGCGCAAAGCCGCGCCGAAGCGGAAGGCCATGCCGAAATCGGCAGATATCGCGAAACTCGAGGGGCGGCTTCGCCGTCTCAGGGCTGAGCTCGTTCGGGCCAAGGGCCGGATCGTGGAACTGGAGGGCTGGGCTGAGACGGACTTCCTGCTCGATATCCTGAACCGCCGCGGCTTCGAACGCGAGCTGACCCGCGCGATTGCCTACATCAAGCGCTATCCGGCCAGCGGCGCGCTGATCGCGCTCGACGTCGATCGCCTGAAGCCAATCAATGATGCGTTCGGTCATGCGGCGGGCGACGCCGTGCTCAAGGGCATCGTCCATGTGATCTTGAAGCATGTGCGGTCGTCCGATGTCGTCGGCCGGCTCGGCGGTGACGAGTTTGCCGTCCTGCTGTGGAATTTGAGCGAGGCCGATGCGCTGGCAAAAGCGCACGCGCTTGAGGAGGCGATCGATCGCCTGACCTTCGTGTTCCGCGGTCGCTCGATGACTGCGGGCGCGTCGACCGGCGTGACCGTTCTCGTCGCGACGGATGATGCGGTGGCGGCGCTGGAGCGGGCGGATACTGCGATGTATCACCGCAAGAAGCATCGCCGTGATGCAAGGCTCTGAGCAGCAAGGCTCTGAGCAGCAAGGCTCTGAGCAGCAAGGCTCT
>JBGMOD010000270.1:0-17622 GCA_041424235.1 Hyphomicrobiales bacterium | reverse complement strand
GCAAGGCTCTGAGCAGCAAGGCTCTGAGCAGCAAGGCTCTGAGCAGCAAGGCTCTCTAGAAATAATGCTCTGGTCGCTTGGTTGCACGGCGACGTTTTCGTCCGCGCGATCAGGCGATGATGTCGGGCGTAATCTGATCTTCAATAAATGAAATCCGATCGCGCAGCTGCAGCTTGCGTTTCTTCAGTCGCTGCAATCGCAGCAGATCGGGGGCGGGCGAATGCTGCAGGGCCTCGATGGCAGCGTCGAGGTCACGATGTTCCTGCTGCAGACGCGCCAGCTCCAATGCGAATTCGTTGTTATCCTGATCGGTCATTGTCTGTGGCGGTTAGAGTCTGCGGCGTGAAGCGTGACCGGGGGTCGGCCGAGCGCCGTCGGTCAGGCGAGGTTCCGCATTCTCATTGCAGAAAATGATGGTCTCTGCCAGCGGCGGTATCAAGAGGCGACGTCGTGTCTGTCATGGTCGGTCACAAATCGTTACGCATATTGTTGCAGCCGCGAAATGGTGGGCAGACACCGGTTCGCCGCAGAATCTATTTGGACTCATCGAAATAGGCAGTTTTCCTCACGCAAGCGGATTTCGATCGACTCCAGAACGTTCCTGTCGACAGCCGTATTGGCTCATGTACAATCGAGCGTCCAAGTCCAGAGCTGAGGTCCATCTGATAGAGGAGACTTCTTATGGCGATTGAGGCGCATCTCGTTGAACTGGAACGTAAACATCGGGTTCTGGAAAGCGAATTGCACGATGCCCTGAGGCATCTATCCACAGATAATCTGTGGATCGTCGAACTGAAACGCCGAAAGTTGATGGTCAAGGACGAGATCGAGCGCTTGAAGCACGTCGCTCACGAAACCCTCCACTGATTGACTGACACCAGATTCTGAGATCCGCGAGTCTCTAGATACCAACAGTCATCTACCAACAGTCATCGCTTCGCATTGTCGCGGGCAGCACATCGATATCCTGCCCGCGCAATGCTCCTGCCGATCCCCAAAAGCAGACTGCAGGCCAAGCGTCGGTTGTTCGCGTGATCGTCCTCGCGCGAAAATCGATGGAATTCGCTTAAACTGCCGCGAGATCGGCGACGTGCTCGGCGATGGATAGCGACGACGTCAAGCCCGGCGATTCGATGCCGAGCAGATTGATCAGTCCGGGGACGCCGTGATCTTGCGGGCCCTGGATCAGAAAATCCTGAACGGCGACCGCTGGCGGCACGATCTTGGGCCGGATTCCGCTGTATCCGGGCGTCAGCGCGCCGTCGGGCAGTGTCGGCCAGTACCGGCGGATGGCCGGATAAAATCGCTCCACCCGGGCGGGATCGACCTCATAGTCAATCGTGTTGACCCATTCGACATCGGGTCCGAATTTCGCTTGCCCGCCCAGGTCCAGCGTCAGGTGGACACCGAGGCCGCCCGGCTCCGGCACCGGATAGATCAGGTGCGTGAACGGGGAACGGACGCCGCAACTGAAATAATTGCCCTTGGCGAAATAGGCCGTGGGGATCTGTTCGATCGGCATTCCCTCGATGCTGCGGGCGATGGCCGGCGCATTGAGCCCGGCGGCGTTGACCAGCAGCCGGCATGCCAGGCTCATCGGCGCCGCGCCACCGACGTCGACAGAGATCTCGCCCCCACCTGCGGCGGCGTGGAGCAATGGGGCGTTGAATGCGATCGCGGCACCTGCGTCCTCGGCGTCGCCACGCAGCGCCAGCATCAAGGCGTGGCTGTCAACGATTCCGGTGGAGGGGGACAGCAGTGCGGCCGTGCAGTTCAGCGCCGGTTCGAGCGCATGGGCGGCAGCGGCATCAAGCAGTTCGAGGTCGTTGACTCCGTTGGCCGCGGCCCGCGCCCGGATCGACGCCAGCTTTTCACTGTCGTCCGCCGTGGTCGCGACGATGAGTTTGCCGCAGCGGCGGTGCGGAATGCCGTGATCGCGGCAGTAGTCATAGAGGGCGCGTTTGCCGTTGACGCAATGGCGCGCCATCAGGCTCCCTGCCGGATAATAGATGCCGGCGTGAATGACTTCGCTGTTGCGCGACGACGTTCCGGTTCCGATATCGTCCGCGGCCTCGACCACAATAACCTCGCGGCCGGCCTGGGCCAGGCGGCGGGCGACGGCGAGGCCAACCACTCCCGCGCCGACAACGATGCACTCGACTTTGTCCATTTCAAACTCAGATGCTGAGATTTAGTTCTTGGTAACCATACGGCGTCTCGGTGACGCCGCTTCTTTTATCACCGCATTAATCATGAAAGGGCAATTGCCTCAATTTAAGTCAAGTTCTGAAGCCCTCAGGGTACGCGTTTACCCGATTCAAACGAGTGCAACCAGACACTCCATCCCGATTTACGCGAGTGGCTGGTGAAGGGCATGCACAGGCAGGTGGGCGGCAAAGCGATCGTTCTCGCGATGGCCGTCCTGTGCGCGCTCGCGGCTGGGAGCGCCCCGGCCCTTGCCGCGCTCGACGCCAGCGCCGACCCCAGCACGATCTGGCAGATCCTGCTGACCGGCTTCGTCATTTTCGCATTCCTTGCCGCGATCATCATATGGATCATGTCGGCGCTGGAGAAGGCGAAACGCGCCAACCGGAGCAACACCGCCTTCGTCAACGCGGCCCTCAACAACATGAACCTTGGCATCGTGATGGTCGATGCGAACAAGGGGCTGGTGTTCTGCAACGACAGCTATTTGAAGATCTACGGCCTGTCCCGCTCCGATCTGCGCCCGGGAATGTCGGGGCGCGAACTCGTGGAATTGCGCCACCGCCGCGGTCTGCTTGGCTGTGCTGTGGAGGATTTCTTCCGTGAGGTCCGCAGCGAGTCCGGTTATGTCACCGAGCTTCCCGACGGCCGCGCCATCCTGGTCAAGCACCGAGCGTTGCGCAACGGCGGGATCATCTCGACTCACGAGGACTGCACGGAACAGCGGGAGCTGTCGCGGCAACTCGCCACCACCAAGCGCTTCCTTGAATCGGTCATCGACAACATTCCGGTTTGCGTCGCCGCCAAGAACATCGAGGACAGCCGGTATATCCTCGCCAACCGGGCCTTCGAACAGTTCTCACGGATGCCGCGCGAGCAGATCATCGGCAAGCTCGCCGAGGACATCTTCACCCTCAAGACATCGATCAACGTCAACGATCTGGATCGTGCGGCGCTGGCCTCGCCGACCGGGCAACTGCGTTCGGAATTCACGGTGGAGCGCAACGGCTACGATCGGATTCTGGACAGCAACCGGGTCGTTGCGCGCAACGCCAACAACGAACCGGAATTCTTGATCGCTCTGTTCGAGGACGTGACCGAGCGACGCAATCTCTCCAGCGAACTTGAGAATACGAAGAAGTTCCTGGAGATGATCATCGACAACGTCCCGGTCGCGCTCGACGTCAAGCGCGTCAGCGACGGCCAGTATCTGTTCGTCAACCGCAGCGCCGAGAAGATCTTCAATCGGGAGCGCGAGGCGGTGATCGGCTGCACCGTGGAGGAGATCTACGGTTCGGCGGCGAAACTGATCGTGGAGCGCGACAACATCGCGATCCGCAAGAAGGGACAGACCACGGAAGAGCAGCCGATCCAGACCAAGAACGGCCTGCGTCTGTTCCTGACCCGGCGGGTCACGGTGCTCGACGAGGCCGGCGAGCCGCGATACCTCATCAAGACCAACGAGGACATCACCGATCGCCGGCAGACCGAATCGCGCATGGCCCACATGGCCTATCACGACACCCTGACCGATCTGCCGAACCGCCCCGCCTTCATCCAGGCTCTGACCCAGATGATCGATGCCTGCGGCGGGTCGGACGAGGAGTTCGCGGTTCTATCGGTGGACATGGACCGGTTGAAGGAAGTCAACGACGTGTTCGGCCATTCGGTCGGCGATCAACTGCTGATCGAGACGTCGCGCCGCATCCAGGACACCGCGCGCGGCGGGGTCGTGGCGCGGCTCAGTGGCGATGAATTCGGGCTGATCATCGACGGCGCACAGCCGCAGGCGGCTCTTGCGCTGGCGGAACGGCTGATGGCGGTCATGAATGAGGAATTTACGATCGACGGCAAGACATTGCGGGCCGGGCTGACCATCGGCATTTCGGTGTTTCCGCGCAATGGCATGGATGCGGCTTCGCTGCTGGCGAATGCCAGTGTCGCCCTGTTCCGCGCCAAAGCGAAGGGGCGCGGCTCGGTCAGCGTGTTCGAAGCAGAGACCGACCAGCAGATTCGCGATCGCCGCGCGCTGCACCAGGATCTCGCATCGGCAGTCAGGAATGGTCAGCTCTCGCTGTATTATCAGCCGCAGGCGCTGACCGGCCACGATGTCATCGAACCGGAATTCATCGGCTTCGAGGCCTTGGCGCGCTGGATACATCCGCAACGCGGTTTCGTGCCGCCGAGCGATTTCATTCCGCTTGCGGAAGAGAGCGGCCTGATCGTCGAACTCGGCGAATGGATCCTGCGCGAGGCCTGCCGCGAAGCTGCCTCGTGGACGAAGCCGATGCAGGTCGCGGTCAATTTGTCGCCCGCGCAGTTCCAGCACGGCGATCTCGTCGGTCTGGTGCATTCGATCCTGCTGGAGACCGGGTTGCAGCCGGGCCGGCTGGAGCTGGAAATCACCGAAGGCGTTCTGATCGAGGATTTCGAGCGTGGCCTGTCGCTGCTGCGGCGCCTGAAGGCACTGGGCGTGCGGATCGCCATGGACGATTTCGGCAGCGGCTACTCATCGTTGACCTATCTTCAGGCGTTTCCGTTCGACAAGATCAAGATCGACCGGACCTTCGTGCTCAATCTCGGCCGCAATACCCAGTCCGCGGCGATCATTCGCGCCATGATCGGGCTGGGTCATGGCCTCGATATCTCGATCGTGGCCGAAGGTGTCGAGACCCAGGATCAGCTGACCTTCCTGGCGCAGGAAAATTGCGATCAGGTGCAGGGCTATTTCCTCGGCAAACCAGCACCGATTACGCAGTATGCGGGCATCGTCGGCGAGCTCCCGCAGGACGCCGATATCCGCAAGACCGGCTGATCCTGATCCGCCACGGCTGGCTCGCCCCTCACCGTGAGGAGAAATGAGGCAGCCTCCGTGACGGATTGCTGAGGACACGTCCAAAGCGCTGCCTTGGTTTTGCGGACGCCGCTTGCCATGCTCCGAATCGGAGATAGGCGCGGATGGCTGATTACGATCTCGCGATCATCGGCGGCGGCCTCACTGGCGCGAGCATCGCCCGTGATGCCGCAGGCCGTAGTTTGCGCGTGTTGCTGCTGGAGCAGGGCGATCTGGCCTCCGGCGCCTCTGCGGCAGCCTCTCCCCTGCTGCTCGCCGATCCCTGGGAGTCCGGGTGGCGCGCGCTGTGGAAGGCCGCGGCGGAGCGTGACATCTGGATGCAAACGGCGCCGCATCTGGTCCGGCCTGTCCGTTGCATGATGCCGTCGCCGGCGGGCGAGCTGCCACCATGGCAGGGGCGGCTGGCACTGAGCTTCCGTGATCGTTTGGCGCGAGTATCGGCATTGCCTACCGGGGTGGTCGCGGGCGATCACGATCCGTTTGGCGTGGCCCTGAAACAGCCGTCAGGCCCCGCCTTCGTCTGTCGGGGCGGGTTGGTCGACGTCGTGCGGCTGACCATCCATTGTGCCGTGGATGCTGCGGAGCGCGGTGCCGACATCTGGACCGGGGCCAGATGTATCCGCGCCGATCGTTCGGATATCTGGCGGCTCGCGGTCGTCAACCGCGGTCAGCGCCAGATCGTGTCGTCACGCGCGCTGGTGAACGCCGCCGGCGGCTGGGTTGCCTCCGTCGCGGAAACCGTATTGCGATTGCCGCCCCCCAGGGTCGTCCTGCGGCGATCAAGCCAGGTCGTCGTCCGCGGCTTGTTCGATCATGACGGCGCTTATGTCGTGCGCACCGCGGATGGGCGGTCGCTCTATGCCGTGCCGCTTGGGCAGGGTTTCACACTGATCGGTGCCGTGGCGCGGGATTTTGCGGGCGATTCGGCTGCCGTGTCGACATCGTCGCGGGATGTGGCCGATCTGCTCGATGTCGCCAACCGCATCTTCCGCGAGCAATTGCTGTTGTCCGACCCCCGCCATGTGCTGACCGGCGTGCATGTCGTTGCTGGCGATGGTTCGCCCGTCCCAGGTGACGGGGTTGTCGGTCTGCAACACACGGCCGGTGAGGCGCCGCTGTTGACCGTATTCGGCGGCACGGTGACCACCGCACGCAGGCGCGCCGAAGCGGGAATGGCCGTTTTGGCGGCTTTTTTTCCAATGCCGGCTTCCTGGACCGCGCAGGCGACGCTTCCCGGCGGCAACATTCCCGCCGCGGATGTCGGAGGTTTTATCCTGGCCGCGGGGAAGCGATGGCCTTTCCTGCGCGAGCCGGCGCTCCGTCGCTTGGTGGAGGCCTACGGCACCCGAATCGAAAATCTGCTTGACGGCGTGCGCGTTCCGGACGATCTCGGCCCGATGTTCGGCGAGGACCTGTCGGCGAAGGAAGTGCGCTATCTGATCGGGCAGCAATGGGCGCGGTTTGCCGACGATGTCATCTGGCGGCGCTCTCGGCTGGGCCTGACCATGGCCGCGCGCGATCGAGAGAGGCTGGAGCAGTTCATGACAACGCGGGCAAGGGTGTCCGGTGATCCCGCGGCGAGGGACGATGGCTGAGGACCGGGCATCCGCAAGAGGGGATGAAGGGGCCGGCACCCCGCTGCTGCGCATTGCCGCAGTGGTCAAGCGGTTCGGCGGCTTTGTTGCCGTCGACGGCCTTTCGCTCGATATCAAGGCCGGAGAGTTCTTTGCATTGCTGGGTCCCAGCGGCTGCGGCAAGACCACGCTGCTGCGCATGCTGGCCGGCTTTGAGGCCCCCGATGCGGGGGCGATCCTGCTCGACGGCTGCGATATCGCGCCGGTGCTGCCGCATCGTCGCCCGGTCAACATGATGTTTCAGAATTATGCGCTGTTTCCCCATCTCACGGTGCGCGACAACATCGCGTTCGGCTTGAAGCGGTCGCATCTGCCAAAGAACGAGATCGAAACGCGCGTCAGGGAGATGCTGGCGCTGGTGCGGCTCGACGGGCTCGAGGCGCGCAAACCGGATCAGCTGTCCGGCGGCCAGCGCCAGCGTGTGGCACTGGCCCGGTCGCTGGCGCGGCGGCCGCAGATTCTGCTGCTCGACGAGCCGCTGGCGGCTCTGGACAAGAAGCTGCGCGAAAGCACGCAGGCCGAATTGATGGAGCTGCAGCGCCGTCTCGGCATGACGTTCGTTATTGTGACCCACGATCAGGAAGAAGCCATGACCGTCGCCGATCGTATCGGTGTCATGGACCGTGGCCGGCTGGTGCAAGTGGCAACCCCTCGCGAGCTCTACGAGGCGCCGGTGTCGCGCTGGGTCGCGGGTTTCGTCGGCGACATCAACATGCTCGAAGGCCGGATCGTTTTGCATGCGGGAAATCGCATCATGATTGCCGCGCCGGACGTCGGAACGATCGCTGCCTTGCCGGCGTCGCCGCCGTCGTCCTCCGACGTCAGTGTCGCGATCCGGCCGGAAAAGATCCGGCTGGAGGCATTGGGCTCGGTGGCCGATGACGCCATGGCCGGCAATGGCGGCTTCAACCGCTTTGCAGGTGAGGTGATCGACGTGAGTTATCTCGGCGGCATGTCGGTCTACAAGGTCAGGCTGGACGGCGGCTTCATGTTGCGCGCGTCGGTGACCAACGCGTCGCGCCGGCCCGCGGATGCGATCGCGGCCGGACAGCGGGTGACGGCGTCGTTCGCGGCGGCCGACTGCGTGGTGCTGGAGCAATGAGGCCATGACCGGACGCCGCATCTTCACCCGGCCCGCGCGGCTTGCCGCCATCGCGCCCTATCTGTGGATGCTGCTGTTCTTTCTGGTGCCGTTCGGCTTCGTGCTGAAGATCAGCCTGTCGCAGACCGCGATCGCACAGCCGCCCTACGTGCCGGTGGTTTCGCTGACCGCGGGGTGGGAGAGTTTCAAGGGCGCATTGTCGCAGCTCAACTTCGATAACTTCACGTTGCTGGTCTCGGACGATCTTTATATCGTCTCATACCTTCGCAGCGTCGGCGTGGCGCTGGCGTCCACGGCGATGCTGCTTGCCATCGGCTACCCCGTCGCCTACGGCATGTCGCGGTTGCGGCCGTCGTTGCAGCCGCTGGCGATGACCCTCGTCATTGTGCCGTTCTGGACCTCTTTCCTGATCCGCATCTACGCCTGGATCAATGTGCTGCAGCATGACGGTATCTTGAACACCGTGCTGCTGGCGCTGCATGTCATCGACAAGCCGGTGGTCTGGTTGTCCACCGACAGCGCGATGTATCTCGGCATTGTCTATTCGTATTTTCCATTCATGATCCTGCCGCTCTATGCCACGCTGGCCAAAATGGATCAGGCGCTGCTGGAGGCCGCGGCCGACCTCGGCTGCTCGCGCACGAAGGCGTTCTGGCTGGTGACACTGCCGCTGTCGCTGCCGGGTATCGGCGCCGGCGTGCTGCTGTGTTTCATCCCGATTGTCGGCGAGTTCGTGATTCCGGACCTGCTGGCCGGGTCCGACCGGCTGATGATCGGACAGACCCTGTGGCTCGAGTTCTTCAGCAACAAGGATTGGCCAGTGGCCTCCGCCATCGCCATCGTGCTGTTGCTGCTGTTGCTTGCGCCCCTGCTGCTTTACGAGAAGCTGCAGCGACGGCAGCTCGACGGGGCGGCCTGATGGCACAGCGCTCGCTGGTGAAACTATCCGCGTTCAATGCCGTCTCGCTGGCGCTGGGCCTGGCATTTCTCTACCTGCCGATCCTGATCCTGGTGATCTATTCGTTCAACGCCTCGCGGCTCGTCACGGTGTGGGGCGGCTGGTCGCTGCGCTGGTATGACGAGTTCTTCCATGATCGCGCGATGCTGGAAGCGGCCTGGATGAGCCTGCGCGTCGCGTTCTGCTCGGCGACGGCTGCCACGGTGCTGGGCACGCTCGCGGCGGTGGCGTTGTCACGCGGCGCCGGCTTTCGTGGGCGTACCCTGTTCTCCGGCATGCTGTATGCCCCGCTGGTGATGCCGGAAGTCATCACCGGCCTGTCGCTGCTGCTGCTGTTCGTCGCGTCGGGGATCGAGCGCGGCTTTTGGACCGTGACCATCGCGCACACCACGCTGACCATGTGCTTCGTCACGGTGGTGGTGCAGTCAAGGCTGAATGGGCTCGACCGCAGCCTGGAAGAGGCGGCAATGGATCTGGGATGCGCGCCCGCGCAGGCCTTCTTCGCCGTGACCTTGCCGCTGATCCTGCCGGCCGTGATCGCGGGCTGGCTGCTCGCATTCACGCTGTCGCTCGACGATCTGGTGATCGCAAGCTTTACCACCGGGCCCGGCGCGGCGACGCTGCCGATCCGGATCTATTCGGAGGTGCGGCTCGGTGTGAAGCCGGAGATCAACGCGATCTGCGCACTGGTGATCGCCGGCGTCGCCGCCGTCATCGTGGTCGCCTCGCTGGCGTCGAAGCTGTCGAGCACGCGGGGTGAGAGCGCGGCTCCGCTGTGACCAGGTGGAGCGACAGAGAACCCAACCCGGGTGTGTCGTCAGGAAAGTCAGTTCGAGCTGGGCGTCGCTGACGCCGCATCCTTGGCGGGCGCTTCCGCGGCCGCCGGCGAGGGGCTGTCCGTCGTGGCCGGCTTTTGCGCCCCCTTGAAGCGGTCGATCACCGAACGCACCGCGTCCCGTGTCCGAACCGCATTCAGCAGCGGCGCTGAGGCCGGGGAGCGGCGGATCAAGGCGTCGGAATCCGGGAAGATCAGCGGATCATCCCACGGCCCCTGCACCACGAACGGCAGCTCAAACGCCGGCGGTGTGTTCGGAGCGGAGACCAGGCTGGCAACACCTTTCAGATCATACTCCCGCGCCGGTACGCTGGCCGTTCCATTCAGGACCAGCCGGGCCGAGGGACCCTCGATGCGTGCGTCCTCCGTGCTGGCGGTGCCCTTGTCGAACTTCACCACGACATTGAGGGTGGTGAACGGTGTGCGGCCGCTGCGGAATTCGCCGGCGCCGGACAGCGGGCGGCGCTCCAGCCGGCGCAGCAGCTGTTCGACATTGAAGCCGATCAGTGCACCGTCGTGTCCCGTCAGCGTCGCCGTGCCGTCGAGGGATTGCGTCAGTTCATAAGCACTGGTGCCGGACGCTTCCAGCGCGAGATTGAGATTGCCGCGGCCTGCGAGCTTGCGATTGCCGAACACTTCGCTGGCGAACGCCTCGAGATCCACATCGCTGAATTGAAACTGCGCCTTCATGTCGGCGGTGGCGTCGGTGCGCGCCAGTCCAAACGACCCCTTCAGCACACCGCCAAAAACCTGGGCCTCGCCGACGCTCAGCGCCAGGGTGCCGTTGCGCAGGTTGGCGCCGATCGCGGTGCGACCGAATTTCGAAGTCCCCGCGGTCACTTTGCCGGCCGAGAGGCGGACATCGAGATCGGTCGACGACAGGCTGCGCAGGTCGAACGCCTGCCTGTTCCAGTCACGGGCGCCGCTGGCCAGCAGGCGCATGGTGTTCACATAAGGGGTGATGTCGAGCGCATCGGAGGCCAGCGTCGCCTGCAGCGACTGGCGACTGTCGTTGCTGTAGGTGAGCACGCCTTCGGCGACATTGCCGTCGATTTCCATGTTGACGTTGGTCAGCGCCACCTGCGGGCCGACGACGTTGGCGCGGGCCTTCAATGCGAAGCGGCCAAATCCGCCGTCGCCGGGCAAATCGTGACCCGCCCAGCGCAGGGCGTTGCGCAGCGAGGCGGAATCGGCCGTCAGCGTTCCTTCCATCATCAGGCTGGTGCGGTCGGCAACGGCGCCATCGAATGCGAACTTCAGGAGCTTGCCGGCGATTCGTGCCTTCAGACCCGATCGCTCACCGGACAGCGCTGCGATGAAATCATTGATGCTGAGGCTGCCGTCGATGCGTTCCCCGCGCCAGTCGAATTGCCCGGTGGCCGCGAACGAGCGCGAGATCGAGGGCCATGCAAACGACATGTCCGCGCCCGTCACGGTTTCAAGCATTTGATGGGCTGCGTCCTGGTAGACCAGCACGCCATCCTTGATCTTGATCTCCGAAAACGAAACCATGCTGTCGACGCCGGGCTTGATCCGTTGCGCCAGCGTCTCGGCGATCGGCGTCCAGTTGCTGCGGCCCTCTGCGCTCCGTGTCACGGTGATGCGCGGCTGATCGAGCGTAACGTCGGCGATTTCAAAGCGCTGCATCAGCAGCGGTATCAGGCGCAGATTGGCGGTGAGGGTCTCGACGCTCAAGGCCGCCTCGGTCGCGCCACCGCCCCTGAGGCCGACACGATGAAGCTCGACGTAGCTGCCCGGAAATAGCGAGACATGGACGTCGCCGTCGACGACGAGATCGAGGCCGGTCGCCGCGCGGAGTTGATCCTCCACGGCACGGATCACCGTATCGCGATCGGTCAGCCAGGAGACGGCAAGCAGCCCGACCACCACAACGCCGACGAACGCCGCAATCGGCGTCCCGAGGCGCTTTATTCCCTGGGCTATCGTCAATCTGAAATCCGAGTTGGTTTGCTGGTCGGGCGGACCCGGGGTCCGGCCATCATATTCGGCAACTTGATGGTTTTTCTTGACGCTTTCAAGGCCGCCGAAGGTTGGAGCGGGCGGCGTGGGCACCCTCCACCGGCTCCGCGCGGCGCAAGCCCTGCTCCCCGGTCATGATGTCGCGGCCGGGGGGCTGCCGTCCGGTCCCGATGATTGACGGGTCTCGGCGATTTCGCCTAATAGTCTCTCGCAACTCCCTCCATTTTCTCATCAGGTTGGACAGCGATGAACAAGGTCTATCCGGACGCGAAATCCGCGCTCGACGGCATCCTCAAGGACGGCATGATGGTCATGTCGGGCGGCTTCGGTCTGTGCGGCATCGCTGAAGCGCTGTCGGACGCGCTGCGCGAGTCCGGCGTCAAAGGGCTGACGGTGGTGTCCAACAATGCGGGCGTCGACGGCATCGGCCTGAGCCGCTTGCTCGAGACGCGCCAGATCAAGAAGATGATCTCCTCCTATGTCGGCGAGAACAAGCTGTTTGCCCAGCAGTTCCTGGCCGGGGAACTGGAGCTCGAATTCAATCCGCAGGGCACGCTGGCCGAGCGCATCCGCGCCGGCGGTGCCGGCATTCCCGGTTTCTATACGAAAACCGGCGTCGGCACGCTGATCGCGGAGGGCAAGGAGGTCAAGGAGTTCAACGGCGAGAAATACATCCTGGAGACCGGGTTGTTCGCCGATCTCGCGATCGTCCACGCCTGGAAGGGGGACACCGCAGGCAACCTGGTGTTCCGCAAGACAGCGCGGAATTTCAACCCGATGATGGCAACTGCGGCGCGGATCACCGTGGCCGAAGTCGAGCATCTGGTGCCGGCAGGCGAGATCGATCCCGATCATATCCATACACCCGGCATCTACGTGAAACGCATTGTCGAGGTCGGCACCGCCAACAAGCGCATCGAGCAGCGCACCACGCGCAAGCGCGCCTGACGAATCGAGAGGAGAAGCTCAATGCCCTGGACTCGTGAACAGATGGCTGCCCGCGCCGCGAAGGAGCTGCGCGACGGCTATTACGTCAATCTCGGTATCGGAATCCCGACGCTGGTGTCGAACTTCATTCCCGAAGGCGTCGACGTGCAGCTGCAGAGCGAGAACGGCATGCTTGGCATGGGACCGTTCCCCTATGAGGGCGAAGAGGATCCCGATCTGATCAATGCCGGCAAGCAGACCGTCACCGAATTGCCGACAACGAGCTATTTTTCCAGCTCGGATTCATTCGCGATGGTGCGCGGCGGCCATATCGACCTGTCGATTCTCGGCGCCATGCAGGTGGCCGAAAACGGCGATCTCGCCAACTGGATGATCCCGGGCAAGATGGTCAAGGGCATGGGCGGCGCGATGGACCTGGTCGCCGGCGTCAAGCGCGTGGTGGTGGTGATGGAGCATTCCGCCAAGGACGGTGCGAAGCTGCTGCACCGCTGCAACCTGCCGCTGACCGGCGAGAAGGTCGTCGACATGGTGATCACCGATCTTGCTGTGTTCACCATCGACAAGCACGGCAATGACGGCATGGCGCTGGTCGAGCTCGCTGATGGCGTCACCCTCGACGACGTCAAGGCAAAGACCGAAGCGAGCTTCCGGGTTGCGCTGAAGAACACCTGACATCGCCACACCGTACGGCAATGGAAAAACCGCCCCGGCATAGGCCAGGGCGGTTTTTTCATGACGTTGAAAAGCGTCGGACGCTCAGACTGCGGCGGGCAGGTGAATCTGCTGGCCCAGCGCCTGCTCGACCAGATCGAAGGTGTCGAGCACGACACGCATGCAGGCCAGCCGTCCGCGCTTGAACTGGGCGAAATAAGCCGCCCGCACGCTGATCGGCTTGTTGGAGTCGACCGCCGTCAGCGAATAACGCACCAGCGATGATGCCTGTTCGTCGCCGAGCATGACCGATTCCCGATCGAAGCGGCGAACACGAACGTTATCGGCGATCTGCCGGCACACCTCGATCACCGCTTCCTTGCCGCGCCGTGCGCCGAGAAACGGAAACATGTCGATTGGTCCGTAGATTGCCCAATCGATTTCGTCGTCCAGGATGGCGTCGAGCTGGTCCATCTCACCGTCGTTGATAGCGAGATGCAACGCACGCGAAAAACGCCAGAGGCTGTGCTCTGTCATTGTGCTGATTCCAAAACTGAAATGCAAAAGAACAGCAAACGGCCCTCTGGCGCCTTCTTTGGCGCCGCGCCGGGATGCTGCATTCCCACTGTTGATCGTTGGTACACGTATGAATGTGACAGCACAATTGCAATTATTGCATTGCACAAATGTCGTGGTATGCCAGCACATGCCCGTTTTGGCAGCAGAGACGTCCGAAAAATCCGGAAAGGCACCACAAGTGGGTGGGACTCGGAGGGACCTTCAGGGTTCCCGCTGCGTCCGGGGCTCGCCGTCACGGAGGGCCAGGATCCCTAGCCCGACAGCGCCGGCCAGCCCGCCGATGACCGCTCCGATCGGCATGAAGGTCATGAACACCAGCATGCCGCTGTAGCCTTCGAAACTGCTGGTCTCGAAATAGCTGATCCAGGCAAAACCGGCGCCGACGCCAAGCAGCGCTCCGCCGAGCAGGCCCAGGACAAGTCCCACAAAAACCAGCAGAATCATTCTCATTCCAGACTTTCGTCCGTCTGTGGAGCGTGTTGCTGGGGGATTGGTCGCGGCCGGGCGCAAAACGTTCAAGGCGAGTTCCTGCAACGAAGGTCTGGCGTCTGGGGGTATCAGTCGGCTCCCCGGGCCAGTCTCGTATCAGGCAGATCACTTCACCCAGCCGCAGCAACTCGCCACCGGCACCGTTGCGAAGAGGCAGCGGTCGAGGGGAGCTTCGGCCACTAGTCTCCGGCGGTCATGGCCAGTTTGACGCTGGAGGCGAAGGCTTCGGTGAGATCGCGTCCGAGCAGTTGCTGCAGCAAATCGAGTGAGTCGAAAAATGCGCGGTGCTCGAGAATACGGCCGTTGCTCAGGGTAAAAAATTCACCGGTGGCGAACTTCACGACACGCTGGTCGCTGCGCTTGGTCAAGGTGACATCCGAGAGGGTCGCGACCCGCAGGCCCTCGACGGTGATGAACCGCACCGAGTAGCTGCGGCTGGAGTATCGCTCCTGCTGGATCCGGATCGCCTCCGCGATCCAGGACTTGCCCTGCTTGAGACCGAGATGCGGAAAGATCTCAACCGGCGCATAAGTCAGGGAAATGAATCCGTCGTCGCAGCATTGCTCAACGCGTGCCGCGTCCCCGGCATAAAAGCCTTCCAAAAAAGTCAGCACGCAGTGGCGGGCTGCATTCACGTCCATGACCGAACCTACGCAATACGACAGCAAGACAACGGCCCTGCACTAGTAATGGAACCGGCTGTCGATCAAGCCAAATGGGTCTGCAACGTTACCGTTTTCTTATGACATGCCTCGAGATTGCAAACATCGTGAGAGCATCGGCCGCGAAGTCGCGCGAACTTTGCCGTCAGCACACTAGTACACTTTCGCGCCGGGGGCGATGGCCTCGGCACCGCCCTGGTTCTCCCGCGGGGAGAGCACGATAATCTTTCCCCTCGCATCCGGCGCACCCAGGACCAGCACCTCGGACAGGAAGCCCGCGATGTTGCGTGGCGGAAAATTGCAGACACAAACGACCAATGAGCCGATCAATTCTTCAGCCGCATAATTGGTGATCTGCGCGCTGGACCATTTCTCGCCGAGATCGCCGAGGTCGATCCGCAGCTTCCATGACGGATTGCGGGCTTTCGGGAACGGCAGCACCTCGAGCACGCGCCCGACGCGCAGGTCGATCTTGGCGAAGTCGTCATAGGTGATGGGATTGGAATTTGCAGGGATAGACATCGGCTCGCACGTTGATTGGGACATTCCGGCGTTCTTACAGCGCATCCGCGCGCTGCGCCATTGGGCCTGTCACCGCTCCAGCAGCTTCACCGTCACGCCCATGTCAGGTGCGGCGTCTTCGCCCCACGCATAGAGCGCGGTGAGGACCGGCCGCAGTGAATTGCCGCGTTTGGTCAGGCGGTAGACCACCTGAGGTCGGTCGCCCCGGCGCGCACCTCCCCGCGTGGCAGCCATGGATTGCCGTGCCACGAGGCCACGATCCTCGAGATCGCGCAGACGCTCGGTCAGAACCTTGTCGCTGAGATTGGGGATGCGCGCACGCAGTTCGCCGTAGCGTAGAGCGCCGTCCTTGAGGTGGGCGAGAATCACCGGCTTCCATTTGCCGCCGAGCACTTCGAGCGTCAGCTCGACCGGGCAGCCGAATGTGGTGGGCAGTCGCTTGAGCAATGAATGTGTCCTCCAGCCCGACTTACCAAACGGTGCGTTGCCGCGGTGCACGTGATCGCTCTAGCTCGCCGCCGGTGCGCCGCGAGGCTGCGGTGCACAACCGAGGAGATCACATGAAAATCATCGCCTATGACCGCTTCAAGCCCGGTATCACGATGGAGACGATCAAGCCGTTTATCAAGGACGAAGTCGCCAATGTCTGGCGCCTCTGGAAAGCCGGAATCGTTCGTGAAAATTATGCGCGCGCGGATGTGCCCGGCGTTGTCATTGTGTTCGAATGCGATAGCCTCGATGTGGCAAAGGCCTATGTGGATGATTTTCCATTAACCAGAGCCGGGCTGCTGGAATGGTTCTTCATCCCGCTCGATGCGCCATTGCCGCTGGAGTTTCTGTTCGATCCCGCCATCGACATCACCGAGCCCTACGATCGCACCCGACCGCCGGGAAAAAATTAAAGGATTTCTCATGAAACGCATGCTCGACCTGCAGATTCCACAAACGCTGGCTGATGTCTGCGACCGCAAGACGCTGGCTTTGCTGGTCTACGATATGCAGGTCGGCATCGTGAAGCAGCTCGAGAATGGCGAGGCGGTGGTCAAGCAGGTGGTGCGCGTGCTGGACGCGGCGAGACGCGCAGGCGTCCGGGTGATCTTTACCCGCCACCTGTCGCTGCCCAGGGAATTAATGGGCGCGTTCCAGTACCGGATGGCGATGGCCTGGCAGCGCCTGGACGATCCCGCCAGGGTCGAGCCCTGGTTCTTGCGCGATGCACCGGGCTTCGTCATCGTGCCGGAGCTGGCGCCCCGGCCCAGCGAGGCGATCTTCGACAAGATCACCATGTCGGCATTCGAAGGTACGCCGCTGACCATCACCTTGCGTGACTGCGGGATCACGGCGGTTGCGATCACCGGGATCGCGATGGAAATCGGCATCGAACCGACTGCGCGCCACGCCGCCGATCTCGGGATCATTCCGGTGGTGGTGACCGACGCCTGCGGTGCGGGACATCCCGAAGCCGCTCAGCGTTCAATCGACGGCCTGACGTTCGCCGGCGATGCCATGATGACAACGACCACAGAGTTTTGCGGTTTGCTGGATGCATCCCGCATAAAGTAGCCGGCATCACGTCAACGCTTTTTCCATCGACCGCGATGGCCCGGTGCTCCACCTGAAGAGCGTGGCGACGGGCCCGGGCTTGCGCCGGGACGGTAGAGCTTGGATTCCATGCCTGGTCCCATCTCGTCGAGGTTTGGCTTCTTGGCACGGCTGCCCTTTGACGATGGCGGCAGATTGGCGGCATCGCCATACTTCTTCGCACCGGCGTAGGCGCCGGCTTTTCCCGCCACCACGCGCTGCTTGGCGGTGGGGTCGTCCACCACGGCCAACTCCGTGGCGCGCAGGCGCTTGACCTCGTCGCGCAGCCGTGCCGCCTCTTCGAAGTTCAGGTCGGCCGCCGCCTCGCGCATCCGGGTTTCGAGGTCGGCCAATACAGCCTCGAAATTGTGACCGATGCTGATGACATCGTCGGCCATGCCGCCGTCGCCGACCTCGACCAGCACGTGGTCGCGCTCGTAGACGCTGTTCATGATGTCGCCGATCGACTTCTTGACACTCTCCGGCGTGATGCCGTTGGCGGTGTTGTAAGCGACCTGCTTCTCGCGGCGCCGGTCGGTCTCGGCGATGGCGCGCTCCATCGAGCCGGTCATCTGGTCCGCATAGAGAATGACCTTGCCGTCGACGTTGCGCGCGGCGCGGC
>JBGMOD010000269.1:0-25640 GCA_041424235.1 Hyphomicrobiales bacterium | reverse complement strand
CCTGGTTGAACTGATCCAGCGACTTGACCGTTGCGGCGCCGCCGCTGAGGGCCGAGGGCGTGGAGCCAAGCGTAATCGTGGTCGTGCCGGTCGTTGTCTTGAAAGTGAACTTCTGGCCTGCCAGGACGTCTTCGTTCAAATCCGCGGCGCTGACGGTGCCGCTCGGCGACGTGGTGCCGCCGGTGAATTCGACGCTCGCCTTGGTGCTGTAGCCGGTGGTGGTCTGCAGCGCCTGGTTGGCGATCGACTTCGCGGTATCGACCAGCTTCTGCAGCGAGGTGATGCCGGTGTTGGCGGCCTGCAGAACCTGCACGCCGTTGCCGATGCTGTCGAGCAGGTTGCCGATGTCGCTGGCGCGGGAATCGAGGCCGGAGGCGGTGAAGAAGTTGGTCGGATTGTCGAGAGCGCTGTTGACCTTCTTGCCGGTGGCGAGGCGGCCCTGGGTGGTCGAGAGCAAGTCGGCAGTGCCCTGCAGCGAGAGCAGGTTCTGCCGTACGGAAGCCGAGAGTGTAATGTCGGACATGGAAACAACCTTTCTGGTGTTTACGCAACAGTCGGCCTTCTTGGCCGGACCTGGGGACCCTGGGACCAAATGTTCAATGAAAAATGAATTGGATCAGGAGAACCCGGGGGACCGGGCCTGTTCAAAAAACATGCTTAAGAAAAGGTAAAGATAATCGGAAGCCTTTGAAGGTAAAAGGCGACCGGGGGGCGCAACGCGACATTGTCGCATTGCTCTGGATCCCGCTCAGGAAGGCACTGCGCCCCTAAGCGGGGCTGTGTCCACGACTTCGGCTTTGCCGAAGTCGCTGAGGACAAGCCCGGCAACGACAAGGGAAAAGTGATGGTGCCGCGGCAAAATCAGGCGGCAGCAAACTCAATCCGGCAATGTCAGCCGGGCCGTGCGGAGCAACCCAGCCAGGCTCGTCAATGCCGGCTCAGCGGGGGATGCGACGGATACCGCGGGCGCGAGCGGAGCTTCGGCCGCCTCAGGCGCAGGCTGCCATGCTCCGATCAGGTTTTGCAGTTCGGCCCGAACGCGGCCGATCACCGGCGCATAGTCGCGGGTCTCGGTCTGCCGGAACAGGCGCATGCTCGGATACCAGGGGCTGTCGTCGCGATCGAGCAGCCAACGAAAATCGGGGGCGAATGGCAGCATGAGCCACACCGGACGACCGAACGCGGCGGCAAGATGGGCGACGCTGGTATCCACCGCGATCACCAGATCGAGGCAGGAGACCAGCGCGGCCGTCGCGACGAAATCGGTCAGATGCTCGCTCACGTCCACAATATCGCCGCGCTCGCGAAGCGTCGCCTTGTCCAGGTCACGCGGGTCCTTCTGCAGACTGACGAAGGTCGCATCGAGATCCAGGATCGGCGACAGCGCGTTGAGCGCCATCGAACGGTTGTGATCATTCTTGTGATCCGGATTGCCGGACCACACGAGGCCGACGCGGAAGCGATCGTGCCGCCCGAGCCGGCTTCGCCACTCCTGCAGCCGGGCCTGCGGAACAGCGGGCAGATAGGAGAGCGGCGCAGGAACGGTATCAAGCCGTGTGCGAAGCGCCAGCGGCAGGCTCGACAGCGGGCAATGCACATCGAACTCCGGCATCGCGGCGGAGCCGCGCGGAAAGTCTCGCCAGACTCCCGGCATCCCCGTGACCAGCGAATGAATCGCCCCGGGAGCTTCCAGCACGACCCGTGCCCCAAGCGCCGCCACCATCGGCGCATAACGCACGTAGTGGATCACATCGCCAAGTCCTTCGTCTGCATGCAGCAGGATGGTCTTGCCTTCAATAGGCACGTCGCCGAGCCAGAGCGGCTGGTCGAACTCGCGCTCGGTCAGCACCCCGGCCTCCCAGCGGGCTTCGCGACCGGCCCAGCCAGCCTCGAAATCGCTGGTCAACAGCTGGTGCATCGCCAGATTCCAGCGTGTCAGCGCATCGTCAGGATCCAGCGCCAACGACCTGTCGTAGAGCCGGAATGCCTCCTCGAAGTTGTGCTGCTCGGCGAGCACGAATGCCTTGTTGGTGATCGTCTTCACCACATTCGGCTTCAACGCCAGCGAGCGGTCGAAGCACGCGATCGCTTCGTCGGAGCGACCGAACCGCAGAAGGGCGACTCCCCGATTGCAATGGGTTTCAGCGTGGTGCGGATCGAGCTTCAGCGCACGGTCATAATCGACCAGCGCCTCGTCGAACCGCATTGCGCGCATCAGGCAGAGCCCGCGCAGTTGATGAAGGCCTGCCCGACCCGGCTCGATGGCCTCGGATCGATCGAGGAACGTCAGCGCCTCGTCATAACGCTTCAGATCGAACAAGATCTTCGCGCAGAGATTGATCGCCTCCAGATTGCGGGGCGCCAGCTTCAACGCATGCTGGACGCTGACGACGGCGTCGTCGCGACGCTCCAGTTTGACGAGCACGCCGGCCATGCCCTGCCACAACTCGGCATCGTCGGGCTTCAGCGCCACGCCGCGTTCATAGACTTTCAGGGCATCGTTCGGCCGCCCCGCCAGCTGCAATGCATTCCCGAGACTGAGGAGATATTCCGGCTTCGGCGCCAGCCTGAGCGCACCGGCGATCCACTCGACGGCGTGATCGTAGCGCTGCCGATAAACGGCGATGACGCCCATCAGGTGCAGCGATTCCGCATGATCCGGCTGCTGCGTCAGCGCCTGCCGGCAACAGCCGTCGGCCTCATCGATCTTCCCGGCCTGGAGAAGACCGAAACCGAGCTCGGAGAGCTCATCCGGCGTGGACGCGCGCGGACTGGGCGCGATCTTCTCGGATTTGGCCGCGGCCCGGCGTTGGTGACGGTTCATCTGCCCCTGATCAAAAATGCCCCGAGCGGAATCGTTAGATGATTCCGCAACCACCGGGAAGGATTGCAAAGATTTACGCCACGCAGACAAACAGCCGGCCGCAGGCCGGCGACAACGGGCCCGTTACGCTGGCATGTATTTGAGCAGCGAGGTTTGATACAGCATCGATGTCGTCTGGTACGACGCGTTGAGGCTGTTCTGCACGGCGAGCAATTTCGCCGAAACCTCTGCGTCGTTGATGCCTTCGATCGACTGCAGCATGGTCTGCGCGGTGTTCTT
Source organism: Hyphomicrobiales bacterium (assembly GCA_041424235.1). GTDB lineage: Bacteria > Pseudomonadota > Alphaproteobacteria > Rhizobiales > Xanthobacteraceae > Bradyrhizobium_A. Next base: position 22,537 of record JBGMOD010000269.1, on the reverse strand, counting down.
GGTCTGGGCCTGGCGATCCCCGGCGGACTTCATCGCCACCTGCGTGCCGGCGAAATCCGCCGCGATGTCCTGCAGGCTCTGCTGGCCGGACTGCGGCAGCAGCTTGGTCGCGACGCGCTGGTAGAGCCCGGTGACCTGTGCATTGGCATTCGGATCGCCCGACGTCGTGGTCATGGCGGCCATCGCCGCGATGGTCTGCAACTGGTTTACGAAGGCCGGTTCGTCGGCGCGCGCCCCATACTGCACGGTGATGCCGTCGTCGACGCGCGCCACAGCGGTGCCGCGGGCGGAATCTGTGCCGGTCTCGCCGGTGTACCAGGAGACGGTGTTCGCCGATGTCCCCGGCACCTGCGTGGTTGCCGTGGCAAAGGGCGGACCACCGACGCGCGGCACCGGGCTGCCGCCGAAGAATTCGCTGGAGGCCTTCATGGCGGATGCCGCGACCAGCGCGCCGTTGGCGAGACCGCTGACGGCGGTGCCGAGCGCGGTGTTGAGATTGGCCGCGGTCGCCGTCGAATTGGCGCCGATCAGGAACTGGCCGGCCTGCGGCGGCGCGGTGGTCGTCGCGGTGAGCTGTACATTCTCGCTGGTGCCGTCGGGCAGCTTGAACGCCAGCGTGATGGTGTCGCCGTTGTTCAGGTTGGTGGCGCCGAGATCGAGCGACTCGGTCGCCGGCGAACCGGTCGGCCCCGACGTGGTGACGCTGCCGTTCGACGAGGTGACCGAGGCGAGCTTGAGACCGAACGGACCGGCATCTTCCGTGAACGAAATGGATGTCGGCGAGGGCGTCGCCTGGGTCAGCCGACCATTGCCGGAGCCGACATCGGCTTGCTTGCGTTCCGAAATCAGTTGCTTCAGTCCGGCCTGGCCGCCGACGCCGTTGAGGATGTCGTCGGTGGATGCGGTGGCCGGCGTGTCGGTGGCGCGTCCGGAAAACAGATAACGATCGCCGGACTGGCTGTTGAGCAGGTTCAGCATCTCGTCGAGCGAACTGCGCGCGGTAGCCTGCGCGGTGGTCTGGCCGTTGCTGGTGATCGCCGTCGACGACGTCGTCGCGGCCCCCTGCACCGTGGTCCCGATCGCGGTCATCCGCGTCAGCGCCGCATTCGCGACGTTGATGCGGGTGGTGACGTTGGTCATGGTGTCGGAATAGCTGTTGATATTGCTGATCTGCGCGCGCAGCCCGATCGCGAAGCCGCGATTGACGCCCATGCCGGCATAGCTGTCCGACTTCTTGCCGGTGGAAAGCTGGGTCTGCAGATCGTCGAACTGGCTTTGCAGATCCAGGATCCGCGATGCCAGAAACGATGTCCTGATGCCTACGCCGCTAACCGTCATGATGACCTCGCCCTGTAACGCCCGACTGAACCTTCAGCACTTGAACCTGCAGCACTTAGACTTGCAGCACCTAGACTTGCAGCAACGCATCGAACATCTGCTTGACGGTCGACATCACCCGGGCGTTCGCCGCGTACGCATTCTGCAGCGACAGCAGGTGCGCCATCTCCTCGTCGATGTTGACGCCGGACTGGTTGTTGAACTTCGACTGCAGCGTGCTCAGCACCACGTCCTGGCCGTCGGCGATCTGCTTGGCGGTGTCCGCCGCCTGGCCCTGCGCCGCGGCGATCTGCTGCGAGAAATTCAACAGCGTCGCCGAGAACGGCGTCGCCGTCGTGCCGAATCCGGTCGACGCCGGATACAGCGACTTGCCGGTCGTGAGCTGCTGATAGAGGAAATTCGGCCGGGTCGCGTCACCGGATGGCGTCGTGCTGTTGTACTGCACGAGCTTGGAAGGATCGCCGACCAGCTGGCTGTTGACCCGGATGCGCGCCGCGAGGCCGACCGACTGCTGGCCGCCCGCGGTGATCGCGCCGGTGTAGAGGCCGTTGCCGTCGGTGAACAACGGCACTTCGCCACTGCCCCCCTGCAGCGACGACATGGTCGAAGTCACCGACGCCGCGTTCACGGTCGCCGTTCCCGTCCCGTTGTCGAGCACCCGCAGCGTGGTGCCGGTGTTGGAGAACTGCAGGTTGGCCGATCCCAGCGCTGCATTGAGCTGGCTGGTCACCGAGGCCATGCCGCCGGAGAAGTCGATGCCGATCACCTGGTCGTTGGGATCGGTGGTGGCGCTGTTGGAGAGCGGCAGCACCGAGGGATCGTCGACCCGCACCAGCGACAGTTGATGCTTGACGTTGTTGGCATCGGTATAGGTGACGTGAACGGCGTTGCCGTTCTGCAGGCCGGACAGATCGAGGTCGAAGCCGTTCGACGCACCGGAGCTCACCGCTGTCCCCGCGGTGGTCTTGTCCGACAGCAGGCTCGACATGTTGGCGGCGAACTGGTCAAGCTGGGTCTGCGCCTGCACCAGGGTGTTGTCGCGCATGTCGAGATAGCCGGCGATGGTGCCCGAACGAATCGAATTGGTCTGGATCATGTTGAGCGATCCGCCGTTCGGGAAGTTCAGGGTCAGCGTGCCGAGATTGCTCTTGGTCGGATCGGTGCTCCACTGCGTGTTCGGCGTCACCGTTCCCTGCGGATTGAACGACAGCGTCGAGGCCTGGGCGCCAACCAGTTGCACGCCGGAATTGGTGAAGACCTGGATCTGATTGTTGCCGCCGTCGATGACGCGAATGTCCATCAGTTGCGACAGCTGGTCGACATACTGGTCGCGCTGGTCCTTCAGCGCCGCCGCTGCCGCATCGTTGGAGCCGGTGCCCTGCAACTGTGCATTGAGCTTGGCGATCTGCTGCATCGCATTGTTGGCGGTGTTGACCGCCGAATTAAGCCCGTTCTCCGCCTGACTGCGCAGCGACTGGATGCCGTTCGACATGCTGTTGAGCTGCTGCGCCAGCGACTGCGCCGCATTGAGCACGCCGATTCGCGCGGACTGGCTGTCGGAGCTGGTCGACAGCCCCTGCACCGCGCTGACAAGCTGGTTGAACGAGGTTTCCAGTGTGCCGGTGTTGCCGGGCGTGCCGTAGATCGTCTGCAGGCTGCTGAGCATCGACGAACGCAGGTCGGCGTAGGATGCGCCGGACTGCTCGGTGCGGATCTGCTGCTGCAGGTAGAGGTCGAGCTCGCGATTGACGCCGGTGACATTGACGTTGGCGCCGATCGCACCCGAGACCGTCTGCACCTGGTTGACGGTCTTGCGGACATAGCCCGGCGTTTCGGAGTTGGCGACGTTCGACGAGGTCAGCGCCAGCGCGAGTTGGTTGGCGCGCAGGCCCGACATGGCGATGGAGAGAGCTTGACTGAGACTCATGACAAACGGCTCTTTTCAGTTCCTGGCCGGACCATCGACGGGATTTAGCGCAGCACGTTCAGGAGATCCTGCGCCATCGAGTTCGCCGTCGTGATCACCTTGGTGTTGGCCGAGTAGGCCTGCTGGGTGACGATCAGCTTGGTGAACTCGTCGGCGATATCGGTATTGGAGCTTTCCAGCGACGAGCCGGAGATGGTGCCGCCATTGCCGTACAAGGCCTGGCCGGACTGGTCGGTCGCCTCGAACGCGCCACCGTCGATGCGCTTGAGGAAATTGGTGCCGTTGAAGGTCGCGATCGAGATCTGCGCCAGGTCGATGTTGCGGCCATTGGAATAGTTGCCGACCACGCGGCCGTTGTCGCCGATCGATACGGTCTGCAGCGAACCGGCCGGAAAGCCGTCCTGCTGGATCTGGTTGACCTTCACGTTGCCGTTGGAGTCGGCGAACTGGGTGATGCCGCCGGCGCCGAAATTGACCGAGACGTTGCCGAGCGGCACGCCGCCGATGGTCGGCGCCGTCAGCGTCAGCCCGGCGATCGCGGGGCTCATCTGGCCGTTGGGCGAGAAGGTGAAATCGGTGTTGACGTTCTGCCAGGCCACGTCGGTACCGGTGGCGTTCGGGTTGACCTGGTAGAACAGGTTCCAGGTATCGGTATGGCCGGTGCCGAGGGAAGCGGAGTCGACCTTGGCCCAGCGGAATTGCAGGCTGACCGGCGATCCCGAAATATCGTAGGCTGTCACCGCACCACCGCTGATGGATTCATTGATGAAGGCCTGCTGATCGGCGCCCGTCACCTTGCCGGTGCCAGCGGTGCCGCCGCCGCCGCGGGCGACATTCACCGGGCTGGTCAGGCCGAGCGCGGAAAACGCGTTGGTATTCGAGCTGGTGATGCTCAGATTGCTCGTGGTGCCGGTGTGCAGGGTGATCGCGCCGCTGCTGTTAATCGTTGACTGATTGGGCGAAGCCGCACCGGTGATGCCGTCGATGGTGGTGAGCAGATTGCCGACGGTGGCTGTCGCGAGGTCCAGATAGGTGGTGTTCGCCGCGGAGCCGGCGGATCCACCGGCGCCCGAATCATAGAACTGGATGGTTTTCCCGTTCACGGTAATGGTGTCGCCCGCCGCGAAATTGGTCGTCGGCGAGTCCGTGCCGGTGCCGCCGGCCAGCTTGGTGGCAAGCGTGATCGGCCCCGGCGTGGTCGCCTTGTTGTTCTTGGCGGCGCCGGTGATGTTCGAGTCGGTATAGGGGGCGGCCGGGGTGCCGACGGAGCGCGGATTGCCGTTGGCGAAATCCGCCGGCTGCAGCAGTTCGGACCCGGGAACGGAACTGTCGTGCTTGGTGGTCAGCGGATAGCTGGCAAGGTTGGCACGATAGTTCACCACCGAGGTCGGCACCGCCGGCAGGAAGTCGTTGGCGAACTTCAGCACCTGCGGCACGCTGCCGGTCATATTGCCGGTGGCCGGATCGATCGGCACGCCCTCGACATAATAGCCGGCGCCGTTGACCAGGTAGCCGTTCTTGTCCAGCGCGAAGTCGCCGCGGCGGGTGTAGTTGTCGACGCCGGAGAACACCGGCTGGTTGTCGCTGAAGGAGCCCGGCTTCTGCACCACGAAGAAACCGGCGCCATTGATCGCCATGTAGGTGGAGACCGCGGCGGTCTGCACGTCGCCCTGCACCGTGTTGGTCTCGCGCGACCCGGTCTTGACGCTGCCGGCAAGCTGGTTGTTCACCCCGGTGTCGGGGATCAGGTCCATGAAGCTAGTGTCGATCCGCTTGAAGGCGGTGGTCTGGGAGTTGGCGATGTTGCCGGAGATGTTTTCCAGCGCATAGGACTGTGCGCGCAGGCCCGCAACGGAGGTGGTGAGAGCGCCGAAAAGACCCATGACATCGTCTCCAACTTCGATCCGGGTGGCAAACCGGTGTTCACAAAACCAAAGCCACTATCGAAGGGCGACGTCGCAATTTACGTGCCAGGGATGATAATTAAGCAGATTCAATGACTTAAATAAAATGCCCCGGCCTGTCAGCCGGGGCACTCTTGCCTATCACGGCAAGAATTACCGAGAAATCATCGGAAACAAAGTCCGTTACGAGGGCGAGGCCTCGGTCGGCCTGAAGCTCAAGGACAGCCCGTTCATGCAGTAGCGCAGCCCGGTCGGCTTCGGCCCGTCGTCGAACACATGGCCGAGATGGCCGCCGCAGCGACGGCAGTGCACTTCGGTCCGCAGCATCATGAAGGAGCGGTCTTCGGTGGTGGCCACGGCGTTGGCCAGCGGCTGGTAGAAGCTCGGCCAGCCGGTGCCGCTGTCGAACTTGGTCTCGGAGGCAAACAGCGGCTGGTCGCAACCGGCGCAGGAAAAAGTCCCCTTGCGATGCTCCTTGTTGAGCGGGCTGCTGTAGGGCCGCTCGGTGCCGTGATCGCGCAGGATGCCGTATTGTGCCGGGCTCAGCTGGCGATGCCATTCCTCCGGCGTCTTGGTCACCTCGAAGCTCTCGGACTTGCTCTCGGCCGCGCTGGCCTCGCCAAAGCGCAGCCAGCGAAAGGCGGCAAGCAGTGAAAAGCCGGCGACGGTGGTCAGCAAAATGCGGCGGTCGATCATGGCTGGCTCCCAACAGGATCTGATGCGGGCGCCCTCGCAAGCTCCGAGGCGCCCAGGCAAGTTACGGACTCCACGGCCGAAAGTTACACCAGATGCGCCGGCCGCGCTCACGTTCTCGCGAGTTGCGGGAACCGGCTTCCGATCGCACGGCTCAGGGCGTGCTGACGTCCGTGATCGGCCGACGATCCACCCCGCCCGCGGGAGCCGGTTCCGCAGCCGCCGGGTCCGCCTGCCCGGGTCGCCCGGTTCCCATGCGCCCGGTCGCCATGCGCGCGGTTCGCGCGCTGCGGGCGGCAATAGCCCTCGCCTCCTGCGCCCGCGACCGGGCCCGCGCGCCCTCGCGATACCTTGCGAGGATGCCCGCGGCGGTGGCTTGCCCGCGCGACCATGAAATGACGGCCTGGCCCGCGATCTTGCCCAGGCACCCGCCCGCCCACACCAGCTCGAATGGCGAAAACAGGCGCCAGCGATCGTCGCGATGCAGGATGCTGCCGGCAATCAGCTGCCCGGCCATCGCAGAGGTGTTCAGCCCCTGCCGCCCAAAGCCGCTCGCCACCCAGACGCCGCGGCGCAATTCCCCGAGCTGCGGCATGCCGTGCACGGTCTGGCCGAACACCCCGCCGAACACGTCGGCGATCTCCACCGGGGCCAGCTTTGGATAGATCGCCCGGATCTGCCGCGCGATGGCCCGGGCCACCCGCTGCGGCTTGGCAGACGGGCCGCTGATCCATGTGGTCTCGGGGCCGGACCACATCAGCCGATCGCCATCGACGATGCGATAGTGCGCGATGCCGCCGGTGTCGCTGACCGACCCCTGAAAGGAGATCACATCGGACAACCGCTCGCCCAGCGGTGCGGTGACCGCGGCCCAGCGCTGGACCGGCAGCAGCGTATCGGACAGCCGCTGCAGCGGCGCACCCAGATGCACGCCGCCGGCGAGCACGACATGGGAGGCCCGCAGCTTGCCCTGCGGCGTGGCGATCCGCTTGCGGATGCCGGCGAGATCAAGGCCGACCACCGGTGTCGCCTCGAAGATGCGCGCGCCGGCCTGCTCGGCGAGGGCCGCGAGGCCCTGCACATAACGGCGGCCATCGATCTGGAACGCCTTGGGGTAGTGGATGGCGTGGAAATAGCGCGGCGATCGCAAAACCTCGCGGACACGGTCGGCTTGCCAGCCTTCGACATCGGTTCCGAAATCTTCGCCAAGGGTCTGCAGCCGGCTGATCAACTGATCGCCGCTGTCCACCGTCGAGACCTCAAGCGCGCCTTCGGAAAAGCCGATGCCGGGTATGTCATTGTCGGTCACGGCGGCGCGGACATAGTCGGCGCCGTCCTGCGCCAGCGCCCACAACTCACGAGCGTCCCCGAAGCCGACCCGCGCAATCAGATCGGCGATCGGATTGGCGAAACCGGGCAGCACGGTGCCGAGCATATGGCCCGAGGCGTTCCAGCCGACCTGCCGGCCCTCCAGCACTGCCACGCTGGCCCCCTCGCGTGCCACCTCCCGCGCCACCGTCAGACCGGCCAGCCCGGCGCCAACCACGCAGACATCGACATCGAGATCGAACGTCAGTTGCGGTCGTGCAGCCGGAGCGTTTTCCCCCAGCTTCTTGTCCTCGACGTCTTTGTTCCCGGTCGCGGTCATGCTTTTTATTACGGTTAGCGTGGTCGCTTGTCACGTTGTCGCTCCGGATCATCTACACTATTCATCGGAGCTGGACCGAAACCGAGACTGCTTGATGCGCCGTTTGCTGCTGTTGCGCCACGCCAAGACCGAGAAAGACGGACCGACGGGCAAGGACCGTGACCGCCGGCTCGATGACCGCGGCCGCAGCGATGCTGCCGAGATGGGTGCCTACCTCGCCGATCAGGATCTGCTGCCAGACCATGTGTTCGTCTCCACCGCGGTTCGGGCCCGGCAAACCTGGGACGAGTTGTCGGCGGTTTGGCCCAAGAAAGCGTCCAAAATCGCGGTCGATCATCTCGACGAGCTCTATATCGCCGACCCCGGTGGGCTGCTCGGAATCATCCAGGCCGCTGCCGGCGACGATCCGAAGCGGCTGATGGTGATCGCGCACAATCCCAGCCTGCATGAGCTGGCGCTGGCGCTGATCGCCGGCGGCAGCGCCAGGGGGCGTCAGGCCCTGCAAGACAACCTGCCCACCAGCGGGCTCGCTGTGATCGATTTCGCGTTCGATGACTGGGGCGACGTCTCGTTCCGGGGCGGACGGCTGGAGCGTTTTGTCAGCCCGCGACTGTTGAAGGAGACTTCAGGCCGCGACGAGGAGTAGGCTCGAAAGAACAACAGTCGGAACATCTGTTCCAATATGACGGAATGGACGAAAATCCGGCGACGACGAGGTGTGCACGATCCGACCCGCAGCGCCAGGCAAGGCGCCCAAGATACGGAGACGCCCATGTTCAAGACGATTCTCGTCCCGATCGATCTCGCCGATACAGATCTCGCAAAACCGGCCATCGCCACGGCGGCAACGCTGTCGGAGACCTTCAGCGGTACCGTGCGCCTGCTCAATGTGCTGCCGATGACGCCGGTGATGCTCGCGGAATACGTGCCCGCCGATTTCGACACACAGCAGCGGCAGACGTCCGAAGAAGCCCTGACCATCGTCGCCTCCGAATCCGGCATCGAGGCCAAACGGATATCCACCATCGTGCGGCAGGGCGGTATCTATCACGAGATCCTGGAAGAGGCCGCCGCCATCCATGCCGACCTGATCGTGATGACGTCGCACCGCCCGGCGATGCGCACCTACTTCCTCGGCTCCAACGCCGGCCATGTGGTGCGATACGCAAAATGTTCCGTGCTGGTGGTGCGCCACTAGCGCGCCACGGATTGGGTTTGAATCAAATCTCTTGAATGCACTGTATCTGACGTCTGTGAGACATCGCAGCGCGCCCTGACACAAACGTCGGATGCCTCACGTGCACCAGCTCGCGTCATGTGAGCCCGATTCGCTCCGCATCAGGGAATTGCCGCCCTGCATCCGCACGGCTGGCTCGGTCGCGACAGGCATGTAAAGTCCCGGCCCCGCCTCAGCAGTCGCCGGACAGACGCCTGTTGAAAATCCATCCAAAATCCCTTGGAGGCCGATCGGCCTCCGACTGTTTGAAGAGGCTGTTGTCCGATGCGGAGCTTCCATCTCGCCATCACCGCTGCCCTGTTGGCCCAGGCGAGCACGCCGGCCGGCGCACAAGAGAGCGGACGCGCAACCCGGCTCGCGTGGACATGGCCCTGGCAGAACTCCGACACCAAGGCGCCGGACTCCAGCCAGAGTCCCACCGACGCAAAGCCGCCGGCACCGTCTGCAGCCAGGCCCGCATCCAGGTCCGCCGCCCAGGAAGCGGCGGAGATGTCCAACACGCTCGATGCGATCAAGACCCTGCAGAGCGCCTGTTCCGACGCCGCCTGGACGCTATGGGCTTCCAACCAGTATCCGTTATGGCGCAACCGCAAAACGCCTGTGCTGGCGCTGAACTATTCGATCCGGACCTTCGACCAATTGCCTCCGGTCCCCGCTACGTTCGGCGCCGATCTGCAGCAGCGCCTGTCGCAGGCAATGGCCAATGCCAACAGCACGATCAAGGACAGCTTTCCCGTATTCAAGGACATGGCCAACTACGTCAATGCGAAGGACTATGAGGGCGACAAGTTCAAGAAGGGCGACGCACTCAACGACCGGCTGATGAGCTTCGGCAAGTCCTGTCACGCCGCCTCCAACGATCTGCACAACCTCTTTGTCGAGGCCGTGCAGGTGGCGATTGATCGCCTCTTGCCGAACGCCGCACAGGCTGATGCTGCGCGCATCATGATCGCGGACTGGCAGCAGGCCCGCGGCCTGGCGAATGAACTCGGGAAAGGCCGCGCCGCAGACATCAACCGGCTCGCCGATCTAACCACGACGATTTCGGCGCTCGCCGACAAACGCCGTGCCGAATTCGCCGCAGATGCCGGCAAGTCAGAGTTGAGCAAGTCGCCGCAAGCGCGATTCTACGATAGCGATCTCACCGAAGACGTCGCGGTGAAGATGCGCAAGATGCTGCGCGACATCAAAGGCAATCCTACGGCTTTCAAGGAAGCATCCGACGATCGGCCGCGGACCGATTTCCGGGTGATTCGCAACACCATCGACCTGCAGCTGCCGAGTGACATCCTCACCCTGCTCCGGAAATGAGATCGCTCACGGCAGCAGGTCGCGCGGCACGTCATCGGCGGCATAGCTGCGTGGCTTGTTGCGCGCCATGAAACCGCCGAGCTGCCAGCCAAACAGCGCCGCGAAGCCTGCCAGAAACAGCATGCCGCCATAGGATCCGATCATCGCGGCGCGGATGAACAGCGCGGCGAGCGCAAGGCCGACCAGTGCCATGGCGATCAGGCCGAGCCCATACACCGGCCGGGTGAGACCGGCGAGCAGGAGCGGCTTGCCGCCTTCGGCGGCAATGCGGCCGTGCAATGCCCGCACGAACGTGCAATACGATTCGTCTTGCGGCGCGACCAGTGACGCGGTCTGCCAGCTGACCGACATCAGCCGAACCGATCGCCCCGCATCATTGACGATGTCGGCGCGAAAGCGGCGTGACTGCATCGAGACGGGACGGTAGGACAAGCGGATCGCCGCAATGGTTGCGTACGGCCAGACGCCCGACCTCGACGCCATTCGCCAGGACAATCCACTGTCGGTCAGGTCGAATTTGCAGGATGCGCCGACCAGCGACGGCTTGTAGCTATAGGACAGATCCGCCGCGCCCTTGTCGGCGGATGCCCGCTGTCTTGTCGGCAACAGTCGCCACTTCATGTCACAAACCTGCCTCCCGACGGAACGGACGCAAGAGCCGGACACCGCCCGGCTCCGGTATAGGATTGCAGCGCCGGCCGGTCCAGATCAGCCGAATCCCGAACCGTCGCCCCTGTCCCACCGCACTCCCGGATGGAAGGTGTGGTGCCCCGACTCGATCGGTATCCGTTTTACGCCCCGCCGCCGCCGCCAAGCTGCCGAATTGTCCATCGATGACTTGCGGCAGGGGATTTCATCACCGGAGCATTCGATCCATGCGCATCGCCGCCCTCGCCTTCCTCGCCGCCACGCCTCTCGCCATTACCGACGCCCGCGCCGCCGATATCGACGCGTCCTCGCATATCGATACTGTCACCGTGTTTCCCGATGGCGCGATGGTCACCCGGCTGGCCGATGTGACGCTGCCGGCAGGCGATTCAACCCTGCTGATCAAAGGGCTGCCCGCCGTGCTCGATCCGGCCTCGGTGCGGGTCGAGGCGATCGCGGACGGTGCGCTTGCCATCGGCGCGGTCGAAACCCGGCTATCACCCGGCGATGCCAAGCCGGTGGTGGATGCGGCGCTGGAAGCCAAGATCACCGCGCTGAAAGACGAGAGCGAGAAGATGGCGGCCCGCCTCGACGCGCTCGACGTCAAGCGCAAGAGCATCGTGCGCTTCAGCGAGGCCAGCCCCACCGGGCAGGGCAAGGACGACAAGGGCATCGATCCCGCCAACTGGAAATCGGCATGGGACATCGTCGGCGACGAACTCGCACGGGTCAATGACGACATCCGTGTCGCTCGCAGCAAGCACACCGAGTTGACGGATCAGGTCGCGGCGCTCGAACAGGCGCGGCCGACGACGGCCAAGCCAGGGGCGCCCAAGCGCGACATTGCCGTGGCGGTTGCCGCCGGCGGCGCGCTGAAGGCCACCCTTACCGTGGTCTACCGCGTGTCGCACGCGGCCTGGATGCCGCGCTATGACGTCAAACTCGATACCGGCGCCAAGGATCGCAAGCCGTCGCTGAACCTTGTGCGGCGCGCCGAGGTCACGCAGCGCACCGGCGAAGACTGGAGCGACGCGACGATCGCGGTGTCGACTGTCCGCACCAAGGGCGGTACTGCGGCGCCGGACGTCACGCCGATGATCGTCTCCTTTGCCGAGGACTTCTATGACGTTGCCCCCGCCGCAGGCGCGATGGACCGGCGCGCCAGGGAATTCAAGGCCGCGCCAGCGGCGGCGGCGCCTCCGGCCCCGATCGCGGCAAAGCCCGTTGCGGAACCGGCGAAACCAGTATTCGCCACCCTCGATGCCGGCGCATTCCAGGCGTCTTTCAAGGTATCCGGACGCGTCAGCGTGCCGCGCGACGGATCGCCCAAGACGTTCGCGCTGTCGGCGACCACGCTGCCGCCAGAACTGATCGCGCGCATCTCGCCCGCGCTCGACCAGACCGCCTACCTCGATATTTCCTTCATCCAGAACGAGGACGCCCCGCTGCTGCCCGGCGAGGTGAATATCCAGCGTGACGGCATCTTCGTCGGCAAAGGCCGCTTCCCGCTGGTGGCGCCCGGCGACAAGGCGACGCTTGGCGTCGGCGCCGACGACCGCATCAAGGTGACGCGGGTGCCGCTGCGCCAGAAGGACAACGAGCCGGGCTGGATCAACAGCTCACGCTCGCAGGTGACCGAGTTCAAGACCAGCATCAAGAACCTCCATGAGGGCCCGATCCACGTCACGGTCACGGATCGCATCCCGGTCTCGGACGTGAACCAGATCACGGTCGAACCGCTGTCGACCAACACGGCTGCCACCGAAAAGGTGGTGGCTGACAAGCGCGGCGTCTCGGCCTGGTCGTTCGATCTCGCCGCCAACGAGGCCAAGGACATCCGGTTCGGCTGGCGGCTGAAATGGCCGGGCGACCGGGACATCCTGATGCATGTGGAGCCCAAGTAACTTCACACGTGGAGCCACCAGCCGCGAGGCGTGTGGCCCCACGCTCTTCATGCTATGAGGTGCGGGCAAAACCGGCCCGCACCATCAAATCCGCCGACGAGAGCGATGCCAGAAACAGTCAGTTTTCCGCGACACCTCATCCACGCCGCCGCCATGCTGTCCGGCGTGCTGCTGGCGCTCGCGGTCCACATGATCGGCCAGCGATTCGGGCTCGACCTCGGCACGCTCTGGCAATCGGACACCGGCGACCTGATTCCGGCCGCGGCCGCGTTGGCCTGGTGGCTCGTGGCACTGGCGGCCTTTATCGGCGGCTACGTTACCGCGTCGCTGATGGACAGCGCCGTCTCCGGCCAGATTCCCCTGCGGATGCGGCAATTCCTGATCGGGGTCGGTGTGCTGGTGCTCGCTGCCGCGGGCCAAGCCGCGTCTGGGCCCAACGCCATTCCAACGGTTTCTGGCGTGGTCGCCGGACTGGTCGCGCTTTGCCTGGGCGCCGCCATGGCGTTTTGCGGCGCCCATTTCGCGCTGCGGCGAAGCTGATATTCCACCCCGCAACAGGATCATGCGGCCTACAACCCCTTGTTGCGGGTACGGATCAGTTGCCCGGCACGTCAGCTCGCAGCGCGCAGATTGACCTTGGCATTGGCAAGCGTCGTGAGCTTCACATCGGTTGCCTTTTCTTCGTCCAGGGTTTTCTGCAGCACGCTCGCGCAATCGTTGCGGCCCAATTGCTTGGCCCACGCGATCAGCGTGCCGTAACGGGCGATTTCGTAGTGTTCGGCGGCTTGGGCGGCGCCAATTAGCGCCGCATCCAGCACCGCCTTGTCCGCAACCTCGCCGGTGACCTCGTCCGCTTCCTCAATGATGCCGTCGATTGCCGGGCATTCCACCGCCCTCGCCTCGATGCCGTGCATCTTGAAGACCTGCTCGAGGCGGGTGACGTGTCCTTTTGTCTCCTCAAGGTGCGTCAGAAAGCCGCTCTTAAGCTGTGGATCGGTCGCCTTGTCCGCCATTTTTGGCAGCGCCTTGAGCAGTTGCCTCTCCGCGTAAAAGATATCCTGCAGCTGATGGACGAAGAGGTCGTCCATGGTTTTGATGTCTTTGGTAAAGAGACCCATTGTCATACTCCAAAAGTCGAACGCGGACCGCCTCCCCTCCGCGAGCAGAGGACACACGGACGTCGCGATGCTTGTTTGCGGTGTTTGCAAGGGGCTAACCGAGGAACCGGTCGCCCGTTCCTCGCGGACCGCGCAACATCCCGGGCCGATAAAGCGGCAAAAATCTTCCAAAATATCGCAGGCGACTCAGTAATGTGTCGGGATTGCGACAAGGAATGGCGAGCGTCATATTGCGCTCTGGATGCGCGGCCCAGAAGGCCTATATCACCGGCGGGGAAGCGTGTAAGAAAGCCTATATGTAACAGAGCTGGATCCAGCAAAACCCAGGACACGTTTTCGACACTCTTGGATTCACTGCTTGCGACGACCTTGTTCGGACCAACGGGTTCGAACCACACCCTGAGGATTAACCGTGTTCGCCGTTGCCACATCGGACCGCAGCAAGAACAGCCGCTGGCCGGTTTTTTGCAACGTTCTTTGCAACTGAGTTTTCGCGTATGATCGCTCCCGCAGCCGCTTGTCCCCTGCCCGTCGAACCGGCTGGCATACAATCGGCTCACATGAGTGTCGTGCCCTGCCGGGAGGATGAATGCATCGACTGCTGACCGCGCTCAAACGCGGATTCACGGGACGGATCGGTTGGAAACGGATCGGCATCGCTGCCAGCGTTTTGATCATCATCCTGGCCGTCACAACGCTGGTTCGCACGCTGAAAGGCGTGGATACCAGCGTCATCCTGATCGCGTTGACGGAAAAATCCCCGGCCCATATCGCGCTGGCTGCACTATGCGTTGTCTGCGCATTTTTCACGCTGACGTTCTACGACCTGTTCGCGCTACGCACGATCGGCAAGCACCATGTGCCCTACAAGATTGCCGCGCTGTCGAGTTTCACCAGCTACACCATCGGGCATAATATCGGCGCCACGGTCTTCACCGGGGGCGCTATCCGCTTCCGGATCTACTCGGACTGGGGCCTTAATGCCATCGATGTCGCCAAGATCTGCTTCATTTCCGGGCTGACGTTCTGGCTCGGCAACATGTTCGTGCTGGGCATCGGCATGGCGTGGCATCCGGCCGCCGCGAGCGCCATCGACCTGCTGCCCCCGTGGATCAATCGCCTGATCGCGCTCGGCTGCATCGCCGGCATCGCGGTCTACCTGATCTGGCTCGCCAACGGCCGGCGCGAACTCGGGCAGAACGGCTGGATGGTGGTGCTACCGTCAGCGCCGCTCACACTGCTGCAGATTTTCATCGGGGTGGTCGATCTCGGCTTCTGCGCGATGGCGATGTACATCTTGGTGCCGTCGGTGCCGCACGTGGACTTCGTCTCGGTCGCGGTGGTATTCATTCTCGCGACATTGATCGGTTTTGCCAGCCATGCGCCCGGCAGCCTCGGCGTGTTCGATGCCGCGATGCTGGTCGCGCTGCCGCAGTTCGGCAAGGAGCAGCTGCTGGCGTCGCTGCTGGTGTTCCGCATCCTCTACTTCGTCATCCCGTTCACGATCTCGATCTCGATCATGGGATTCCGCGAGCTCTGGCTCAATGTCGTGAAGCCCTGGAACGAGCGGCGCCGGGCCGAGACGCTCAATCGGATGGCCGTGCGGCAGCGCATCGACAATCGCCAGCACCATCCGGCCGAGTAACTACCGATCCCGGCGCCGGCCATGGCCGGCGTCCCTTATTTTCGCCTCACCGTGGTCTTTCATAAGTGCCATGACCCTTCCTCACGCCACCTCCGCCGGCGCAGCGCGCCATGCCACGATATCTCGCCCGCGCGTGGGCCTGCGATGGATTGGCGTCCTTCTTGCCGCGCTGGTGATCGGTGCCCCAGAACTCGCGGTTGCCCAGAGCGCTGATGGCGCGATGCAGATCTCCTGGGAAGTGCACAACCGCTTCCGCCTATTCCGGGAAGAGCGCGACTTCTTGATCCACACCGAAGCCTTGCGCAGCGGCAGTGTACTGGCGTCCGAGGATGCGCTCGCGATCCAGAGTGACGGCCGTGGCTGGGCGCGCAACACGGTCGGGCGGTTGTGCATTGATCTGGCCGGACGGGTGATGGAGCCCTGCACTCGCGATGGCGTCAAGGAGAGCTACCTCACCCCGACCGAGCACCCGGTCACCGTCCGCCTCGCCGGAGCCATTCCCGTCGGCGCCACCTGCGCCTGGACCTTCGATGACGGCGACGGTCCGCGCCAATCGACGCTGGATTGTGCCGAATCAATCAACTTCCGTGCCCGTTACGGGCGTGCCACCGCGGCCACCGTTGACGTCTCCAGCGGAGCGGACACGCAACGCGTCACCACCCAGATCGAGGTCCGGGACATCTTCATCGCAGGCCTCGGCGACTCCATCGCGTCCGGTGAAGGCAATCCGGACAAACCGGTGGCGCTGTCCGATGACGGCTTCTGCTTCCAGTCCTATCTCGGCGGCCCAGCCAACCAGTATTTTCGACCCGGCCGTGCCAACTTCAAGGGGGCGCGGGCCTGCGAAGGTGGCGACACATCGGGTACCGGCCTGCGCGCCTGGCAAATGCTCAGCGCTCAATGGTTCAACGCCGCTTGCCATCGCTCGCTCTACAGCTACCAGACCCGCGCGGCGCTGGCTCTCGCCGCGCAATATCCGCATATCGCCGTGACCTACCTGCCGCTGGCTTGCACCGGCGCCACCATCAATGACGGCCTGTTCGGCTCGCAGAAGGCGCGGGAGTGCCTGTTCACCCGCAACGCGGTGACCTGCGCCGGCACCGTCAATGCGCAGCTCGCCGAACTGCGCGATGCGCTTGCCGCCGCGAAACGCCGGCAGCCGTCACGACAGCTCGACCTCGTCCTGCTGTCGGTTGGCGCCAACGATATCGACTTCTCCGGCCTCGTTGCCGACGTCATCGTCAACGGCCCGACCGAACGTACGCTGTTCCGGCGCAGCGGCGTCATGGGTTCGCTAGACGATTCGCGCGCGACGCTGCAGCGCGAGCTGCCACAGCGCTTTGCCCGGATGCGCGAGGCGCTGAAACCGCTGGTCGGCGGCGATCTCTCCCACGTGGTGTACGTGTCCTACGCCAATCCCGCCCTGCTCAACGGCGCTCCCTGTCCAGGCGGGCCGGCTGGCTTCGATATTCATCCGTCCTTCAATGCCGATCCCGGGCGCCTGCAGCGGGTGACGTCCTATGTGCAGAGCGAGTTTCTGCCGCGGCTGCGGGATCTCGCCTTATGCCAGGGCGGCGTGCTGTGCCGCGACCCCAACGGCGACCGCATGACCTTCGTCGATCAGCACCAGCAGGCGTTTGCCAACCACGGCTTCTGCGCGCGCGGTGCCAGTGATCCGGACTTCGACCGGCAGTGCTTCTCGGCCAAAGGCGACAGCTTCACCGCCGACATCGTCGACGCCGCCGCAACACCGTTGACCTGCGGCCGCGGCGCCAGCGAATTCCGCGCGTATCTGCCGCGAGCGCGCTGGATCCGCGATGCCAACGACAGCTACTTCGCCGCGATGACCTATCCGCAGGGTGTGTCGTCCTCGGCGTTGCCGGCAGACATCCATGACGCCACCTGGGGGGTGCTGTCCGCAGTCTATGGCGGCGCGATTCACCCAACCGCGGAAGGCCACGCCGCGATGGCCGACGCGGCGCTGCCGGCGATGGCCGGTGTGCTCGGCCTCGGCGGCGCCGATGCCGCCTCGATCACGCGCGAGCCGCTGCCGCTGGCGCCTCCGCAGCGATAAGCCGGCGGATCTCGACAGCCCCCCTCGGGATCTCTCCATTCCGACGCTTCGCCCTTTTCTCAAGGCGGGCAGTTCAAACGAGGCGGTCTCGATTCTGCGCTCGTGAACCTGCGAAGTCCCGCAACGACCAAGTGTTGCAACGACGTTGCATGCCGAGGAATTGTCGCGATGATACACGCCATGCATGCGCAACCGATCCCGCGGCCCGACCCCGACGAGCTCGCACATCAAAACAGGTCTGTCCCCGATGCCGCCGTCATCTCGATGGAACGTTCGCCACGCATGGCCGAAGCCATCGGAACTGACGCCAATGCAGGATGCGTGGTCTGGGCACCAGCCAAATCACTCTGGACCTCCGGCATGGCACTTGGAGCCGTGATCGGCGGACCAATGTATTTCTGCTGGAGCGCGTTCCTGCTGTTTCTCGCCACCGCCGCCGTCACCATCTGCCTCGGCCATTCCCTGGGCATGCATCGCAAGCTGATTCATCATGCGTTCGCATGCCCGCGGTGGCTGGAGCGGCTTTTCGTTTATCTCGGCACGCTGGTTGGCATGGCCGGCCCGTTCGGTATGATCCGGCAACATGACATCCGCGACTGGGCGCAGCGCAAGACCACGTGTCATCCCTTTCTGGCGCACCGCAACCCGATCTGGCGCGATGCCTGGTGGCAGCTGCATTGCGAATTAAAGCTGGAACGGCCACCCACTCTGCTTATCGAACCACCCGTGCGCGATGACATGTTCTATCGCTTGATCGATCGGACCTACATGCTGCAGCAGGTGCCATGGGCGCTCCTCTTTCTCACGCTTGGCGGCATCTCCTGGGTGATCTGGGGAATCTGCGTGCGGATCACACTGTCGCTGATCGGACATTGGCTGGTCGGCTACTTCGCGCACAACAACGGCCCACGCACCTGGCATATCGAGGGCGCCGGCGTCCAAGGCTACAATGTCGGTTATGTCAGCCTGCTGACCATGGGCGAGAGCCTGCACAACAACCATCATGCATTCCCCGGATCGGCACGGCTGGCGCACGAGCGAGGTGAACTCGATCCCGGCTGGTGGGTGCTGCGGGCTTTGCGGAGACTTGGCCTGGTATGGAATGTCCATACGCCGTCGGATCTTCCGCCGCGCCATTCGCTGCGGCGGCTCCGGCGGACATCATAGGCCGTTGGCAGGGCGCGCGCCGATGCGCGCCTGCCGCAGTTTCGAGAGTGAACGTTCAGTTGACCCCGAGCTTCTTCTGCAGGCTCGACGACGAGGTCGTATACTGGAACACCAGCCGCTTGTCCGGATAGACGTAGCGGTGCGCCTTCTGCGCCATCAGCGCGCCTTCATGGAAGCCGGACAGAATGAGCTTCAGCTTGCCGGGATAGGTGTTGATGTCGCCGATGGCGAAGATGCCGGGCACGTTGGTCTCGAACGCTTCGGTGTCGACCGGCACCAGATTGTTTTCCAGCTTGACGCCCCAGTTCGCGACCGGGCCGAGCTTCATGGTGAGGCCGAAGAACGGCAGGATAGTATCGCAATCGACATGGAACATGGCGTTGTCGGTGCCCTTCACCTGCGCACCGGAGAGCTGACCGCCCTCGCCTTCGAGAGCCGTGATCTGGCCGAGCCTGAGGTCCATCTTGCCGTCTCTGACCAGCGCTCGCATCTGCTCGACGCTGTGCGGCGCGGCACGGAAGTCATCACGGCGGTGCAGGAGCGTGACGCGCTTGGCGATCGGCTGGAGGTTTAGCGTCCAGTCCAGCGCGGAGTCGCCGCCGCCGACGATCAACAGGTTCTTGTCGCGGAATTGCTCCATCTTGCGCACGGCATAGAACACCGAAGAACCTTCATAGGCCTCGATGCCGGGCACCGGCGGCCGCTTCGGCTGGAACGACCCGCCGCCGGCCGAGATCACCACCACCTTGGTTTCGAACACCTTGCCCGCGTCGGTCGTGACGCGGAACAGCGGATCGCCGATCTTCTCGACGGTCTCGACCATCTCGTTGATGTGGAAGGTGGGGTTGAACGGCTTCACCTGCTCCAGCAGCGCATCGGTCAGGCCCTGGCCGGTCACCATCGGGATGCCGGGAATGTCGTAGATCGGCTTTTCCGGATAGAGCTCGGCGCACTGGCCGCCGATCTTGTCGAGGATGTCGATCAGGTGGACCTTCATGTCGAGAAGGCCGAGTTCGAACACAGCAAACAGGCCGCAGGGGCCCGCTCCGATAATCAGCACGTCGGTTTTGATCGGCTCGCTCATTGCTCTCTTCGTCGGTTCGGGAGGGCCGGCGGCAGGAGCTACGCCGGAGGATGGAATTGTCTAGCCAACGGCGCGCAAGGGGGGAAGCGCTAAATGCGCCTTGCAGGCCCCCCATCCATGCGCCAGAACAGACCCAGATCCGCCCTTCAGGCGCCAAAATCCGGAGAATTCCTCGTGAATCTGCAGAGTCCGCCCAAGCCCGTGTTTCGCCTTGAGGACTACCCCTATCGGCTGTCGGATAACGTGCGCTATGCCGATCTCGACCCCAACCACCATGTCAACAACGCCACCTACTCGACCTATTTCGAAACCGGACGGGTGTCGCTGATCCGCGACCCGAAATTCGGCCTGATGCCCGCCGGCCTGAGCTGGGTGCTGGCCCACCTCGCCATCGACTTCAAGGCGGAGGTGCATTGGCCGGGCACGGTGGACTTCGGCCTCGCGGTCTCCCGCATGGGACGCACCTCGGTCACTTACGAGCAGGTGGTGTTTTACAAAGGCGAGTGCGCCGCCTCAGCCGTCTCCATCACCGTGCTGGTCGACGAGCGCACCCGTAAGCCGACACCGTTGACCGACGAGATCATCACGAAATTCCAGCCCTGGTTGCGACGCGGGACCGTCACCCCGTGATTCCATCGCGCCCAGCCCTCATTCTTCGCGCCGCATGGCTTGCAATGATGGCAATGGCGCTGGTAACGGCGTTGCTGCCGCGCGCGGCTGCGGCCGAGGATTTCCATCACGAGGATCTTCGAATTCCGTTTGCCGCTGCCGGTCCGCGTGGCCTGGAAGCCATGCTGATCCGCCCGCCCGTCGGCCGGCGCTACCCGCTGGCACTGATCAGTCACGGCGCACCGCGCGATCCGGCTGAGCGCAAGGAGATGTCGCCCTACCGGCTCTATTCGCAGGCGATGGAATTTGCCCGGCGCGGGTTCGCCGCCCTGGTGGTGATGCGGCGCGGCTATGGCACATCCGACGGTACCGCCGAAAACGGCGGCCCGTGCGGGCAGCGCAACTATCTCGCCGAGGGCAGACGGTCGTCCGAGGATCTGCAGGCGGCCATCCGGGCAATGGCTGCGCGCCCGGATATCTCGACACAGGGCATGATCGCGGTTGGCCAGTCGGCGGGTGGCTTTGCCACGGTTGCACTGACGGCTGACGCGCCGGACGGACTCGCGGCAGCCATCAGTTTTGCCGGCGGGCGCGGCTCCCGCGCCGACAACGACGTATGCCAGGAGGACGTGCTGGTCTCGGCGTTCGGGACGCTGGGCAAGACCTCCCGCACGCCGATGCTGTGGATCTATGCGCAGAATGATCTGTACTTCGGACCGCCCCTGGCGCGCCGCTTCCACAGCGCCTTCACGGCCGCAGGCGGCATAGCGACATTCGTCGCCGCTCCTGCGTTCGGACAGGACGGCCATTCGCTGTTCTCCGGCGGTATCCCGGAGTGGACCCCCGTAGTCGATAATTTCCTGCGCGCGCAGCGCCTCGGATTGCGGGAACCGCTAGACTTGCCGAATCCGGCCGCTCTGGCGCCCCCGCCACGATCCTCCGCAAAGGTCCTGCAGGGTTTTTCGGAATACCTCGCGGGCGCTCCACACAAGGCGTTCGCGATCTCGCCCAAGGGTGCATTCGCCTGGCGCACGCGGCAGCGCAGCGCGGACGAGGCGCGGGACGCGGCCCTCCAAGCCTGTGCACAATACGCTCCGAACTGCGCGATCTATGCTGTCGACGACGAACGCACGGCGACTCGCGGCTCCGTGACAAGATAACATTTGAAAATGCGGCCCTGATATTGCATGACGCTGGTTATGCGGTCCGCTCGAGCGAATTGCATCGACGTTGAGGCTGGCTTGTCGCGATGAGCATCATCAGTTTCGATACCGACAGTTTTCGACCACAGGACCGATTCGAGCATTGGTGCGAGGTTCGCGCCAAGAACCTGTTTGGCGTAACCATCGAACTGGAGCGTGACCGTCGCGCCGATTTTCACGGGCGCTTCTCCGCGTTCGCCATCGGCAGCGCCACGTTCGCCGAGATGAAGGCCTCGTCCTACCGCCTCAGCCGCACCAAAGCCGACATCGCGCGCATCGCCAGCGACAGCCTCTATATCAGCAACCAGATCCGCGGCACCGGATGGCTGGACGTGGGACGCGATCGCGTTCACGTGATGCCGGACAATGGCTTCGGCATCAGTTATTCCGACATGCCGTATACCGCGACGCCGGAACGCTCGGACGGCTTTCACTATCGCGCGCTGAAGATCCCGCTGGCCAGCTACCACGATTTGGTCGGCGATGCGCGCAATCTCACCCCCGAGCCGATGCTGAAGAGCCTGCGGCTGACGACACTGATCGCGGCAGCCTTCAGCGCCCTTGCCGAAGCAGGCCCGCAGCCGACCGACGGCAGCTCTGCGGTCCGACATCTGGCGCAGCTGGCGCTGCTCGCGCGAGGCCGCATCACGTCCGGCCAGCCGGAAAGCCGTGCCGCACTGCGCTTTGGCTTCTACCACGCCACCCGCGACCTGATCAGGCGCAACCTGCACCGGGCCGATCTGTCACCGGCTATGATCGCCGCCGCACTCTCAATCTCGGTGCGGCAGCTGCATCTGCTGTTCGAGCCGACCGGCTCGAGCTTTGCCCGAACGGTGATGGCGATGCGGCTCGCCAAGGCGAAGCTGCTGCTGACCACCGAGATCGATCAGCCGGTCTCGGGGATTGCGTTCGCCTGCGGCTTCGACAGCCTCGCCACCTTCTACCGGGCGTTTCGCCAGGCCTTCGACATGACGCCCGGCGACCTGCGGTCCGGATCGTCGACCGGCTGACGCCCGAGTCTCCGCGTC
>JBGMOD010000268.1:0-25688 GCA_041424235.1 Hyphomicrobiales bacterium | reverse complement strand
GTCGTCGGCATGGGGCACGACATCGAACTGCTGCGCCGCAGCCGCCGCGAGCTCGGCACAAAGCGTTTCATAATCGCCGTCCGAGCCTTCAAGCGAGCCTTGCAGATCGAACAGCAGCACGCCTGCCGTGTCCGGTGTCGCATCCACAGCCACGGCGGCGTTGGCGAGGCTGGCGCCGGCCATCGCGGCGGCGGTGAAATCGGCGCCCTGCAACTGGGCATCGTTGAACAGCGCGCCGTTCAGCGATGCGCGCGCGAATTTGGCGTTCACCAGGAAAGCGCCCGACAGGTGGGCGTTGTGGAGCGAGGCTTCCGATAGATCGATCTGCTCGTCGGCGCCGAGGATGGCATTGGACAGGTCGATCTCGTCCATGATCGCGCCGGCGAGCTGCTTGTCCGCACCGGCCGGCCAGATCTCGATTTCCGATGCGTCGACATTGTAGAGGTTGGCGTCGGTGAGAAGGGTGCCCGGCATGAACGCCCGGCTGAGGTTGGCGCGGCTCGCGCTGGCCATGACCATCAGCGAGGTCTTGCTGTCGTGCCACGCATGGGCGAGCACGGTGTAGACCTGCGCCGCCTTCACCGTCCATGAGCGGCCGGCCACCACCGGGTCGATCTCGAGAATCGGCGGCGCGATGCCGTGGCGGCCGAACACACCGGCGACAGCCGCGCGATCATTGCCCTGCAGCGCCGCCAGCAGAACACCGTAGTCGGTCTCGCCGTCGATCACGGCGAACACCTGGTCGAGCGCGCCGAGGCGGGCGCCGGTCAGGTTGGCCCCGGCCAGCACCGCGCCGATGAAGGTCACGCCGTTCATCGCCACGCCACCGGTGAAGCTGGCCGCGGTGAAATCGCCGCCGGTGGCGATCACGTTCTGCAGCGCGGCGCCGTCGAACGTCGCGGCCACGTCGTGCTTGCCGTCGGCCGTCAACGTGGGGCTGAAGTCGGCCTGCTGGAACTGAGCCGAGGTGAGCGTCGCGCCGGCGAACGACGCGCCACGCAGCACGGTGCGCCGCGACGAGCCGGGCTCGTCCAGCGGATTGAAGTTCGCGCCCGTCAGGTTGGCGCCGGTAAAGACTGGCTTGTCGCCGCTCGTGCCCTGGAGCACGGCCTGCGCCATCGGCGCACGGACGAAGCTCGCCCCCTGCAGGGTGGCGCCGGACAGGTCGCAGCCGGTCAGCGTGCAGCCATCGAAATTGCGCCCGGTCAGCACCGCATGCCGGGCCTCCAGCGAGGTCAGGTCGGTGCCGGCGGTGAGGCCCACCAGCTCCGTGTCGGTGAGATCGAGGCAGGACCAGCGCGTCTGCAGGTCGCTGAAGTTGAGCCTCGCCTGCCTGAACGAGGTGAGGTGCGTGCGATCCTGCGACCAGTGCGGAGGCGCAGAGAACCGGCAAGTGGTCAGGTCGGTCCGGTCGAAGATGGTGCCGTCCATCCGCGCATTGAGGAAGCTCGCCTGGGTCAGCACGGCGTCGGAAAAATCCGCCCGCGTCAGCGTGGCCGTGTCGAACACGGCCTGGCCGGGAATCTGCGCAAATTGAAACCGCGCCCCGGTCAGGTCGGTCGGCGCGCCGCTGACGCGGCCGAAGATAACGTGATCGAGCGTGGCATGGCTGAAATCCGCGCCGCAGAGCACGGCCGAGCGAAACCGCGCCGTGTCGAGACTCCGGTGGGAGAAGTCGAAACCGGTCAGGTCGCACAGCGTGACATCGAGGCGGGTGAGGTCGTGCGGCAGATCGGGAACGTGGGCACCGCTGAGGTCCAGGCCGACCCAGACGGTGCCGAGCGCAAAAAACGGCACGGTCGCGTTCGCCAGGATGACCGCGGTCTTCGCAATGTCTTTGGGATCGCGCGGTCCATTCAGCGCCGCGGCGTCGAGGGTCGCGCCCGTGAGGTCGCAGCCGGAAAAATCCGTGCCCGCGCCGATTTTGGCGCCGGACAGATCGGCGCCGCGCAGGCTCGTCACGCCGCGAAACAGGGTGCCGTGAAGCGTCGTCCCCTTCAGGTTGGCGTTGCTGAGATCCTTGCCGGACAGATCGCGTCCGCTGAGGTCGCAGCCTTCGCAATTGTAGGGCGCCGGCCCCTGCAGCGAACAATCCACCGCGACACCCGCGCTCATGCCGCCGTCTCCCGCGTCATGTCAGGTTTGCGGCAATGGTCTTGCGCGCCGCATCCAGAGCCCCGAGCGTGTCCGACTGCCGATCACCGAGGTTACCGCTCACGAACGGATCCTGGACCGGATAGCCGGCCACGGTCAGCTTCTTGGCAAAACTATCCAGCCCGGTCTGGATCAGGCGCGACGCGTCGTCGGTGCCGACCGCCATCCCCTGCAGGTTGGCGATCAGCTGCTGCAGCTTGGGCGACGGCCAGGCCCGGCTGCCGAACGGATCGGCGAGCATCATCAGCACCAGATAGATCAGCTGGTTGATGAAATTTTCGTTTGGCAGCGCACGACTCGGCGCGTCGGTCTGCGCGATGGTCTCGGCAAGGTGGCGGGTGGGCAGATCTCCCGTGGTCAGCGCGAACAGCAAGTGCAGCAGGAAGAAGTAGTCTTCGGCGGTCAGGTCTGGCGCACGCAGCAGGGCGTGCGCGGTCTCGAGCTGTGCCGTCCAGACGTCGGCGGTGGTCTGCTGCAGCTTGGGGAAATCGGTCCACCCGTTGAGGATCTGCTGGGCAAAGGCGGCGGCCGCCAGCCCGTCGGACCACCCGAGGTCCGGGTCATATATGTCGTGAGCACCATTCGCATCGGTCCAGGAGTATTTCGGCAGCTCATAGCTGAACGCCCTATTGTACGCATCGTTGCGCACGATCGGCCCGGACGCGCGGGAGACCAGCGTCCCCGGTGGATTGTCGCCCCAGCCGGCCAGGATGTCGTCGGTGGCCTGCTTCCATGCCGGCGACGTCGGACGCCGCGGCACGCCTGGATCCTTGTAGATCTGGAGATTGAGATAACCGCCGCCATTGGCCGGGTTGCCTGCCCAGGGACCGAACGCGTCGCTGCCCAAATCGATCGACGCGTAACCGTGCGCGAACGTCAGCCACATGTCGCTTGTCCAGGTGCTGGCGCGCACCGGAAAATGCCGGCCGACGTCGCTTATGCCGTCGCCGGGGATGATGTCGATGTAGCAGGCCTTGCCGAAGGCATAGACGATGTAGAGATGCGGAAAAACCAGCGACATGCCGGCGACGGCATCGCTCGGCGTCGTCATCAGCTTGTCGAAGTACAAATCGAGCCACTGCCGGAACGAGGCGTTCTGGACCTGCGCGTAGGACGCGTCGAGCCGGGCGGCGTCATCGCAGTAGCCGGCGTAGTCGCTGCCCGCCAGTTGCCGCAGGTAGGGGCCGTAGTTGCGCTGGAAGGTGATGAACTGGCCGATCGCGCCGAGTTCGCTCTCAGCCAGGACATAAGGATCGGTCGGCGTGGTCATGGAGCTGCTCCTGGATGCCGTGTCGATGAAATCGCGCGTCAACTGCGCCGCGACGCGCGCCACGCGCCCGATCGAGGCGCATGGCACGGCCGGATCAGGGCGTCGTTGGAATCCACTGGCTGATGGTCGGTTCGGGCCGGCCAGCCGGCCCTTCCATCTGCTCGTAATTGAGCGTGAACACGGTGCGCCACTGGTCCACGGTCATCCGCGCGGCATTGACCTCGCCATTGTGCAGGGCCGGATCCGGCGTCACCGGGGTGCCGTCCGGATTGTACAGATCAAGGCGATAGTCCGACGGGCTCAGCGGGCCGGAGGCCGGCTTGAGATACGACAGCACATAGATGAAGCCCTTGGTTTCCATGGCGACGTCGAGATAGGTGACCGCTGTCGACACCGGATCCTTCAGCCCCATCACCGAGACGAGCTGGCGCGCCTGCAGCCCGGTCGCGCCGGCGGTCGGCGTCTTGACGTCGAAGGTGAGCGTGTTGGTGCGGTCACGCAGCAGCCATTCGGCGCCCGCTCCCTTCACCTCGATGTCCAGCGAGATGCCGCGATAGACGTCGACGTCGCCGAGACCTTCGCCGTCGTAGCGCAGATCGTAGGTGCCCCCATCGCTCATCAGCCAGAGCCCGTCGCTGGTCTTGCCGACCTTGGCCGCATCCGACAGCGGCACGCCGGCCTGCTTGAAGGCGTCCAACATCTCGCCGGTGATGCTGCCGGCATCGAGCGCCGCGCGCACGGTGTCCGGCAGGCTGAGCAGCGGCGCCAGCAGGTTTCGTGTGCCCTCCGACGTCGGATTGACCGGAACACTGGCCTGCAGGGCCGATATCAGCGCCGGCGAGGCGTTCGCCTTGTCGAGGTCGGCCATCAGCGACGCATCGAGGCTGAAGCTCAGCTCCGCCGCGAAACACTGCACCGGGTTGCCGGAGGTGTCGAACGCCTGGATGCGGGCGTTGTCCTGCTCCAGCACCAGGATGCGGCCATCGGCGGCGATGGTCATGGCGACCGGGCCGCGCATCAATCCCTCGCGCAGGCCCTCGCCGGAGAACGGCAGCGCCGGCGGCGCGTCGGCCTCGTCCACGGCCGCGTCGGACAGCTTGACGATGGACATTTGATGGTTGTCGTAGCTGACCCCGACGGCATAACCGCTGGGATGGATCGCCATGGCGTCGATGTTGGCCATGGTGAAGGCGCCGAAACTCTTGCGCGTGTCGTAGTCGAAGGTGGCGGCGCTGCCGGTGCCGAGATCGATGCGGCGCAGATGCCGCGTGCCCGCGGTGAGAAAGGTGCGAGTATCCAGATAGAAATTGTTGCCGCTGAATTCCGGTGCCGGGGCGTTGAACACCTTGATCAGGTCGACCTGGCGGCGCAGGTCGAACAGCTGCGTTCCGCCGGCCGAGACGATGCGCCAGGCGGCGCTGGCGGTGACCACCACCACCGTCGCGCCATCCGGCAGCGGACGATGCTGCGCGACGAAGATCTTGACGATGTCGGCGGGAACCGGCGCGGCGCTGGTGCAGTCGTCCAGCTCGGCCATGTAGCTCAGCGCGGGCGACAGGTCGAACAGCCCGGCGGGCCCGAACTGGTCGAACGCCACACAGGGCTGCAGCGCGAAACCGCGCGTCGGCGCCTTGAGCCCGGCCGAGGGGCGCGCCAGCGACGAGAGGGTTTCGAACAGGTACATGCCGGTCGAGACCGGCGTGGTGCCATAGTCCAGCGGCAGGTTCTGGTTGTCGGCGTAATAACAATAGCCGACCCGGTAGGCGAGATCGTTGACGGTGATGCCGGCGAGGCGGGAAACGTTCTGCCGCGGCAGATCCTCCTGCGTGCCGGTCGGCGACGGATGGGTCGCGTTGTGCACCTCCAGTTCGTAATCGACCACCTTGCCGGTGTCGTCGGAGATCGCGACCTTGCGCATGTCGTAGTCGACCGCGACGGCCGGATCGTGGACGGTCCACTGGTTGTCTGCACCGCCGGCGACGCTGGCGGTGGTCGCGAGGCGGACGCTCTTGGTGGCGAACGCCGTGATCAGCGCCGCAGGCGCCGGACCCGGCACCAGCCCGTCGGCGAGCGCGCCGGGCAGGCTGAAGATGATGTTTTGCCAGACATAGTCCTTGCTCGCCCCGTCATAGGCGAGCTTTTCCCGCTGGTAGTAGCTCGTGCTCGCAATCAGCGGCACCAGTTGCTCGACGATCGAGCCGCCTTCGGACCGGGAATCGCCGTCGGTGGGCACCGCCTCGATCCAGCCGCTGATCCACTGCCCGGCCATCCAGTTGGTGTTCGAATAGACCGCGGCGATGATCTGGAACTGTTCGCCCGGCGCGGAGGGCAGTTCGTCGCCGGTCAGCTTGGAAAACGTGGTTTCGATCAGCCCATCGTCGGCACCGGGCATCGGCCCGGCCCTGCGCAGCGTCGTGCCGCCCCGGTACTGGACGGTGATGATCCAGTGATCGGCGACCTTCGGCCAGATCGGATTCTCGCCCGAGCGGCCATGGGTCGGATCGGGCTTGAGCGTGACATGCAGCGCCATCGAGCGCTTGACCTCGAGGGTGTAGGTCGCCGGCGCCTTGGCGACGTCGATGGTGGTGCGCTCCATGTCGAGGACCGAGGCGGAGCAGGCGGCAATGCGCAGTGCGACCCCGACGAGCGGCGCCTGCTCCACCAGCTGCTGCATGGTGGTGTTCTGGCAGAACTTCAGCGCAAACTCTTTCAGCGCGGCCCCCAGCAGCACGCCGGCGGCGGTTTCGCCCGCCTTGACCAGGGTGGAGGTGACATTGATGGTCTTCATGCCGATGGCGGTGGCGACCAATCCGAGCGCGACCAGCGCCTTGATGTTTTTCTCGTTCCCGAAGAAATCCAGCCACCATTTTTTGCCGCCGAGCCCGACAGAGAGCATCAGCAGCAGCGCCGGTATGGCGTAGCTGATGAAGGCGGTGCAGACGATTCCGTTCAGGTCGAGCGCACCATCCTCATGGCCATGGCCGAGGCCGCCGAGCAGAACATTGATGCTGGTCACCTTGTCCGGCACGTCGAAGGCGATCTCCGTCGAGTCGGTGGGCAGCCAGGCCCCGAACATGGTGTCGCCGGAGCCGATCATCCGGATGTAATACGGCCCGTCGAAACCGGACGGCCCGTCGGGAAAGGCACTCACCACTTTGCCGCTGGCGTCGAACATCTGGTAGTAGACGCCGAGCCAGCGGTTGGCGCGGTTGGTGACATTGAAGCTCAGCCGGCCGGACACGAAGCTGATCGAACCATCGTCGACCTCCAGGCCGTACTGGCTGGTGATGGTCTTGATGGTCCAGTCGGCGGCCGCATCGGCCTGCGCCCGCAACGCCGCCATCTGCACCGCACGCGGCGCCGGCGTGTGCATCCGGTCGACGACCGTCACACCATGCTGGGTCGACCAGTTGCGGCCCTTGAGCGCGGGCTGCTGCTTGAGCTTGCGCAGCACCTCCTGCACCACCGGGCGCGCGGCGGCGTCGATGCCGGGCGCGATCTGATGATGCGGGATCACGGTGACGGTCTTGCCGTCGATCACCTGGGTCGGCCAGGCGATCGCCTCGCCCTTGTCGTTGACGAGTCCGTCCGCCGGGGACATCACGTTGCCGTCGGCGTCGCGCACGACACTCTGCACGTACCATGGATCGCTGCCGTTGTCGGGCATGTGGGTCGAGATGTAGGACCAGAGCGTCTGCAGGTTGCGCGATTTCGCGACGATGTCGCGGATCTGGTCGCTCAGCGAGGGATCGAACGACGAGATCTCGGGATGCTGCATCACGATCGAGATCGCGGTGTCCTGTGGCGTCATCAGGCGCGCGGCGTGGACCAGCATCTCGTCGTCGTGCGCGTGGCCCGCCGCAGCGGCAATCCCGAAACGCGCGAGCACGGCCGGGGTGGCGGCGCCGTGATGATGCCGCATGGCCTTGACGGAGCGGCGCAAATGCGCGTCCGGCACCACATGATAGATCAGCGCGATATCGTCGGCCACCGCGTTGGGATCGCGCGAGGGATAACCGAGCCAGTGCACGCTGACGACGTCCGACTTGATCTCGACGTCCTCGCAGAAATGCGAAACCCGCGCGAGATGCGCGGGCGCCATCGCCGCCAGCGCGAGGTTCTTCCCCGCATGCTGCCGCCGCGTGGCATCGGTGTGCCGGCGCAGCTTCAGGCCGTGCCCGTGCCCGCGAATGGTGAAGTCCTGCTCCGCTGGCAGATGCGACAGGTGGCTCAGATCGAAATGCAGGATGACGCGTTCGGTCAGCCGCTCGCTCAGGCTCATAACAGCCCCCGATCGATTTTAAGAAAAATGATGCGCCGGTTGTTGTCGTCCGGCCGCTTTTTGCAATGCCTCTACAGTTAACGAAGGCTCGATGTCGCAGCAATGACAAAATCAACCCAGACGAGAAGATTCATGAACTTCAACTTCACGAATGGCGCGCGTGCGCGAACAAACGCCCGCGGTGATTTCGCTCGCTGGTGTGCTGAATGCGAAGTTCGTGCGATTTCGCGCAGACGCTTTCACGAACTTCACATTCATTAAGCGCCTCAAATCAGATCTTTGCCAGAGCTTTTCCGTTCCGATTGGATCGGAACTCTGGA
Organism: Hyphomicrobiales bacterium; assembly: GCA_041424235.1. Classification (GTDB taxonomy): domain Bacteria; phylum Pseudomonadota; class Alphaproteobacteria; order Rhizobiales; family Xanthobacteraceae; genus Bradyrhizobium_A. Next base: position 17,662 of record JBGMOD010000268.1, on the reverse strand, counting down.
TTTTTGTTTTGACGCGTTTTCTCCGCGCAAACGCTTCGCGTTTGTCGCGGGAACCGGTATCCACTTCGCTCGAAAACGCTCTCGCATCCTTTTCGAGTCCGGCAGCAAGAAAGCCAAGAGCGAACCGTGTCCGGTTGTTTCCAGAGCCGCGCAACGCGTCACGACAACCCCAGCGATCGAAAAACGCGATGCGTGCAGGTCGGAGGACATGGCCCGACGAGCGAGGCGCGTTTGGGCTGCGCTGGCGGTCGCGGCCACACTTTTCTGTTAGGAGCGCCGAACGACAGGTGCTATAGAGCGCGCGTCGCAAGACGATGGCGCTGAATCTCGAAGCGGACTGCGGGCAGACCCGGGGGCAGTACCCGGCGCCTCCACCTTAGCAGCTTGATCTCTGCAACCTGACGTTGGCAGCTTGAGCTTAAAAGTCTCATGCCGGTGAATGATTTTGCCGGTGAGATTGATTTTGCCGAAAGGCAGAATTCTGGGCTGCCAAGACCGAGTTACTGAGAGTTGGGCTGTTAAGGCGGGGGCGAACCAGGATCGATGGTCGCGAAGAAGTTTCGAAGTGTGCTCGGCATGATACCGCCGTTATCGGGTCAAAACTCTAAATGCAAACGATAACGTTGCATTGAACGAAGTGCGCCTCGCGGCGTAACCTGTTCGGGGTCGAGACACCTGGCAACAGAAGTCTTATTAGCCGCGTCGGCCTTCGGGCTGGCGCGGCTTTTATTTTGGCGGCGGCCGCGACAATCGATGACGCCGCGCCGCCGCGGCAACCGAGCCAGCCGGAGAAAAGCGAGCCGCTCAGCCGTCGAACACCTCATCGGTGTCCATGCGCACGGCCCGCATCGGCCGGGTGGTGCGGTAGGCGTCGTGCAGCGACGTGACGACATAGGAGATCAGCAGCGACCGGCGCGGGGCACCGCTGACGTTGCACGTTGCGCCATGCAGGAAGGTGGAACCGAACAGCAGGATATCGCCGGGCGCGCCGCTCATCACCGTGGCCTGCGGATGCTCTTGCCCCGCCGGCACAGCGAGGCCCTCGCCGCGATGGGTGCCGGCCACCACCTGCGTGCCACCATTGTCCGCCCCAAATGGATCGAGGAAGGCCAGCGCGGTCACCGTCTGCACAAGGGGACAGTCGGCGCCATCGCGATGCAGCAGCTGGGCGCCGCCGCCCGGACAGGGCGCGCGCCCTTCCACCTGTGCCAGGAAGAACGGCTGGCGCAGAACGTGAAACGCCGCGGCCAGCAGCACCGGCAGGCGGCACAGAAGCTGCACGGTGGGATCGAGATCGAGCAAGGCATGACGCCAGTCGTTCCCCCGCGGCACCGGCCATTGATCGGAGGGAAGCGCGCCGGCCTCGAACGCCGCGCGCAGCGGCTCATGCCAGCCCGCCGGGATGGCGCCGCGCAGCAGCAGATAGCCTTCGTCGTCGAGACGGCGGGCGTCTTCGGCATCGAGCGGAGTGACTTTGGTGTGCTGCATGGTGTCGCTCATGACACAGTGTATGTGCGCGGCGGGGCGCGCTGCAACCATTGGCGGCGCATCGCGCGATCCGCTTTCTTTGTCGTTGCCGGGCTTGTCCCCATAGGCGCTGAAGGTTCGTGTGCCGAGGCACATCGACATATTCTGCGTCATCGTCCGGCTTGACCGGACGATCCAGTAGACGACAAAGGTCGTGGGTCGAGCGATAACGCTAAAAACGGTGGTGTTCGGCCCACATCGTTAGCTCATCGACCACTCCATCGGCATCGGGAATACTGGATCCCCCGGTCAAGCCGGGGGACGACGGCGGAGGTTGGCGATGCGCCTCGGCACACAAACGTGAATCTTAGCGCCTATGGGGACAAGCCCGGTGATGACAACGGCGGGTGAGATGTCCTCGCCGACCGCCAAACCATGACACCCGCCTTCTCATTCCGCGCACGGACTTTTCTGGTCCCGTTTTTGCTCCGACCGATAACGAAAAACGCATCTAAGTGCTTCACCCGTTTAACCAATTTTGAAGTTCTGATGTGCCAGTAACGAGCGGCACATCCGCCTCTGCATCATCGCGGGCGCAGCGCTCTCCGCCGCCCGCCACACAGACCCGAAAATGGGGACAACCACATCATGAGCACCATCGGCATCCGAGGAACGTTCTTCGACTTCGTCGACGATCCGTGGAAACACGTCGGCAACGAGAAAGCGGCCGCCCGCTTCCATCAGGACGGCCTCATGGTCGTGACCGACGGCCTCATCACCGATTTCGGCCCGCACGCGCAGGTGGCGGCGCGCCACCCCGGCCTCGCGATCACCCACATCAAGGATCGCGTCATCGTCCCCGGCTTCATCGATGGCCACATCCACCTGCCGCAGACCCGCGTGCTCGGCGCCTTCGGCGAGCAGTTGCTGCCGTGGCTGCAGATGTCGATCTATCCCGAGGAAATCAAGTACAAGGATCGCAACTACGCGCGCGAGGGCGTGAAGCGTTTTCTCGACGCCCTGCTCGCCGCCGGCACCACCACCTGCCAGGCGTTCACCAGCTCCTCGCCGGTGGCGACCGAGGAGCTGTTCGACGAGGCGGCCCGGCGCAACATGCGCGTGATCTCCGGCCTCACCGGCATCGACCGCAACGCGCCGGACGACTTCATCGACACGCCGGAGAACTTCTACCGCGACAGCAAGCGGCTGATCGCGCAGTACCACAACAAGGGCCGCAACCTCTACGCCATCACGCCGCGGTTCGCCTTCGGCGCTTCGCCGGAGCTTCTAAAGGCGTGCCAGCGCCTCAAGCACGAGCATCCGGACTGCTGGGTCAACACCCACATCTCCGAGAACCCCAGCGAGTGCCGCGGCGTGCTGGTGGAGCATCCCGACTGCGAGGACTATCTCGGCGTCTACGAGAAGTTCGGCCTGGTCGGCCCGAAATTCTCCGGCGGGCACGGCGTCTATCTCACCGACAGCGAGTTCCGCCGGATGTCGAAGACCGGCGCCGCGGTGGTGTTCTGCCCCTGCTCCAACCTGTTCCTCGGCAGCGGCCTGTTCCGCCTGGGACGCGCCACCGATCCCGAGCACCGCGTGAAGATGTCGTTCGGCACCGACATGGGCGGCGGCAACCGCTTCTCGATGCTCAACGTGCTCGACGACGCCTACAAGGTCGGCATGTGCAACAACACCATGCTCGACGGCAGCATCGATCCGGTGCGCAAGGACAGCGCGGAAGCCGAGCGCAACAAGCTCTCGCCCTATCGCGGCTTCTGGTCGGTCACGCTCGGCGGCGCCGAAGGGCTCTATATCGACGACAAGCTCGGCAACTTCGAGCCCGGCAAGGAAGCCGATTTCGTCGCCCTCGACGTCAATGCCGGCCCGATGGCGCAGGCCTGGCACCAGTCGCTAACCTCCGAGGACGGCCGGCCCGGCACGATCGAGGAGGCGGCAAACCTCCTGTTCGGCGTGATGATGGTCGGCGACGACCGCTGCGTCGACGAGACCTGGGTGATGGGCAAGCGCCTCTACAAGAAGAGCTAGAGCATGATGAGATATGGTTTGTTCAACGTCATCCGTCATCCTGAGGTACCGCGTAGCGGCCTCGAAGGACGACGGCCCGAGAGTCAGCGGCCGTCGTCCTTCGAGGGCCATTCTGCGAATGGCCGCCTCAGGATGACGGGGTTGATTCAACATAAACTCATCACGCTCTAGGCGGATCGCGGACGATGACCGCAAGCCAGCAGAACGCCGACGGCCCGGTGGCCGTCGTCGTCCAGCGCCGTATCGCGGACGACGGCTTCGCCGCCTTCGTGCGCTGGAACGGCAAGGTGGGCGAACGCCTGAAATCCTGGCCGGGTTTCCTCGGCCAGGAGGTGGTGCCGCCGCAGCCGCCGGCCTATGCCGACTGGACGCTGATCCTGCGTTTCGCCAGCCTCGCAGACGCGCGCGCGTGGCTCACCAGCGATGAGCGCGAGCGCCTGATCGACGAGGTGCGTTCCCACTTCGTTGGGCCGGAGGATGTCCATATCCTTCCCGACACCGGCGTGCGCCAGGAGAGCGCGGTCTCCGCCGTCGTCTCCTTCAAGGTGGCGCCGGGCCGCGAGGACGCCTTCCTCGCGTGGCAGGAGCGCATCCAGGCGGCCGAGACCACATTCAAGGGTTTCCTGCGCCACAAGATCGAGCGGCCGATCGCTGGCCTGCACGACGACTGGATCATCATCCTGTCGTTCGACACCGACACCAATCTCACCGCCTGGCTCGACTCGCCGGCGCGGCAGGCGCTGCTGACGGAGGGCGAGCAGTTCAACGCCGGCATGACCGTGAAGCGGGCGAGTCACGGCTTCAATTTCTGGTTCCCGCCGGGACAGGCGCCGCGGCAAAGCGCGGCCTTCATCTTCAAATGCAATCTGCTGGTGCTGCTCGTTCTCTACCCCATCGTCTATCTCTGGGGCTATTTCGTCAGCGCCCCGCTGATCGACGCGCGCGGCGTGCCGTTCTGGCTGTCGCTGTTCATCGGCAATCTCGTCAGCACCCAGCTGCTTGGCTGGTGGGTGGTGCCGGCGGCCTTCAAGGTCTTCGACTGGTGGCTAGCCCCGAACACGAAGATGTGGCGGCAGATCGGCGGCTATGGCCTGGTCGCGGTGCTCTACGCCGTCGCCATGGCGGTGTACGCAGTGCTGCTCGGCTGGCATCTTCCTGCGCGCTGACGCGCTGCGGAGGACGGGCCGTCCGAAGGAAGAAGCTGATTCGCGCGAGGCAATCACGCCGTGAATCACCTACATTCGTTGCAGTATTTGAATTTCTTGCGCGGGATGTACATTTTATGGTACATGCACCATGTATAGGGCAGCATGGCTGCTAAACGACCCCAGAAGATGCCGGTCGTGTTCTACCGGACCCGGGGTGGTTCCGAGGTCGTTCGGGACTGGCTGCGCGGCCTCGACGAACCTGACCGAAACGCGATCGGTCTGGATCTGATGCGCGTGCAGTTCCGGTGGCCGTTCGGCATGCCTTTGTGCCGGGCCATGGGTGACGGCCTGTGGGAAGTCCGAACAAGCCTGCCCGGCAACCGCATTGCCCGCGTATTGTTCTGTGTGTTCGAGAACCGGATCGTCGTGCTTCACGGATTTATCAAGAAAACCCAGAAGACCCCCGACGATGAACTGGCGTTATCACGCAGGCGTAAAAAGGAGTTCGAACCATGAAGAAGGTTCGCACGGCGAAGAAGCGTCCGGTCAAGAAGACAATGAAGGCCCCGCGCTCGACCGCCAAGCTGACCGCGCTTGACGATGTTCTCAAGGCGGACGGCAAGCTAGAGGAATTCGAGGCCATCGCGATTAAGGAAGTCCTGGCTTGGCAGCTCGCGGAGGCGATGAAGGCCGGCAAGATGTCCCGGAAGCGTCTCGCCGAACGCATGAACACCAGCCGCAGCCAGGTCAGTCGCCTGCTCGATCCTAAGGACGGCAACGTGACGATTGCGACCTTGCAACGCGCAGCAAGGATGGTCGGGCGGACGCTGCGGCTTGAGCTGGTGTGAGGACGCCAACCGATCGCGTAAACCCAATGAAAACCCCGCAGCAAAAAGCGAGAGAGATATTGGAAAACAACTCTGTCCACCTATCGCTCTCCCTCCTTCCAACTCCACTCGCCTGCCCGCGCGGCAACAATTTCGAAGCTGTTCGCTCCACAATCTGATAAAGTCTGAGCAACTCGCACCAGCTTTGGGGGCTATCACATGGCAGCCCGGACATTGTTACTGGCCTTCGGATGTCTCCTGTGCGGTGGACTGCCGGCTTTGTCCCAGGGCAGCACACCGAACAAGGGAGACCCCTGGGACCCGCGCCACATCAGCAATCTTCCCGTCGAGATCCGGCAATACATCAAAGGGATCTGCAAGGGATCGCCAAGCGCCCGGAGCGATTTCGCAACCTACAATCCGCGCGACAGGCGCTGGCGGATCAACCTCGAATATCTTCAGTGCAATGGCCTCGGCGAATACCGCCGGGGAAACCAGTGTCTGGATGTCGATTTCGTTGCCGCCGGCTCGCACTTCCAGCTCGCCCGCAAACAGTATGCGGACTGCGGCTTCTGACATCTGCGAACGGATGTTTCGAAAACGCGCGAGCAGCCGCGCTGCCCGCGTCTTGTTCCGTGTTGCAGCGGCGCCCGCGCGATCATGCGCCCAGGCCATGGGTAGATCAGGGGGCTCCAGCCGATTCCTTGCCGGTCAGCATTCTCTTCTGGTCATCGTTCAATTCACCGCTTCCGACGACCTGGAACATGCTGTTCGGATCGTAGGTCTGGCTGTGCTCATTTCGGCGCGGCTTGTCGTCCTGCGGAGCGGGCGCCGAGGTGCCGTCGCCGCCGCCATAACCGAGCACCTCGACGATGACGACCGAGGGCTGCCCCGTGTTGGATTGCTGCGGGACGGCGGCCTGCTGGGTGGCGGCGGTGGCATTGGATGCCGACGTCAGCGCGCCCACCGGCGGCCCCTGCACCGTTGGAATGCCGGTCGTGGTGCCCTGCACCTGGATGTTGGCCGCGTTGAGGATCTGCAGCGCCGCGAGATTGATATTGCCCGACACGCGGATGCCGGCTTCGCCCGCATCAATGGTGCCGAGCGGCGCGATCAGGTCGATGTTGCCCGGGGCGGTGCCGGCAATCGGATTGAGAGTGGCGATACCAGCGCCCGCTGACGGCACGTTCGGCGCGAGCACGATGTTGCCATAGAGATCGTAGGTCCGCTTTGGCGGCGTGAAGATAGTCGTGGTCTTCGAGCCGCGGCCGGCGTTGATGTCGCCTTGCGCCGACCATGCCAGGATATTGCCGCCGAATGTCGTCATGATGCGGCTCTGGCCGAGCAGGATGCTGCCGAGCGAATAGATGTCGATGTTGCCCTTGCCCAGCGTGATGAGGCCGGCGCCGGCGCCGGGGGTGACGCCCTCGACGCCGATAATGGTCTGTCCGCCGGGGGTGAGGATCTGGATATCACCGCCGAACTGCGTCTGGATGCCGGCATCGGCCAGATAAAAGCCGCCCGATCCATTCGGCGCCATGCCGCTGAACATGGTGACGTTGCCGCTATAGGTGATCGGTTTGCCCTGCGCATCCGTAGACGGAAACAAGGCGGCGATGGCGTCGCGGCCGCGCAGGTAGCTGCCGAGCCGCGGACTTGCGATTGCGCCGGTCTCCTCTCGTCCGCCGGCGGTGAGCTCTTCCAAATAGACCCTGCGGACGAGGATGCTCTGTTGCTCGCTGGGCAATCCCAGGAAGAATTGCAAGGCATCGGCGCTGGTGCCGGTGTAGCCCAACGCCTTCAAGAAGCTCAGGAGCTCCTTGTCGTAGGTATGGACCACCTTGCCGCTGCCGGCGAGCGGGGTGCCGTCGCTCGGCAACTGGTTGGCAGGATCGAAATAAAGCCTGGCGAATCCTGCATAGTCCGGCCCCGTCGGGCCGACGCCCGCCATCGCCCAGATGCTGGCGCCGCCCGATCTGTTCGCCGCGCTGGTGTCGAGCAGGGGGCCAACGCTTTTCAACATCCCGTAATAGCCCTGATACAGGTTGCGGCCGGCCTGGACGTCCAGCAATCCCGAGCCGGCGATGGTGACCGACTGATAGATGATGTCGCGGCCGGCCCTGATCAGCGAAACGTAACCGGAGCCGTCACTGCTATCGGCGAAGCGCGGATCGGGGTTGTTGAAAAAGACATCCGGTATCGCGCCGGTGCCGACGATGTCGCGCCCGGCGATCACCTGGAACGGCTTGGCGGCGATGTACCAGGTCGTATGCGTCGGGTTGAAGCTGCTGGAAGTATTGACGCCCTCCGCCAAAGTTTGCCCGAGGGTGAGATCGACGATGTCGATGCCCGCGTAAACCAGTGCGGGCTGGGTGTCCCCCGCATGCAGGCTGGAGACCAGCGTGTCTTCGCCGAACGCGATCGGATTGGACGAATTAAGCTGGTAAGCCGCGTTCGCCGAGGCGTTGCTCACATTATTCATGGAAAAGACGGGCCTGAACGGCGTTGCGAGTGTGCTCATATCGGCGCCGGACATCGCCACCACCTGTGACGTGCCAAAGATCGACCCGGCCGCCAGCACTTCAAGCTGACCGACGGGTGACGGCATCAGTTCGAGCGGCGCGAACGATAGCGAGCCCGATCCCGGCTCCCCAAAACGGATGTTGCCGTTGGCCGCCACGATCGTCAGCGTGCCCGGATAGAAGCTGACGCTGCTGGATACGGGCAAAACGTTTCCTGTCAGGGCCGCGGCGTCGCCGCCCGCGGCATAGAGGCTGATCGCTGTCGTTGGCGTCCACAGCGTGAAGTTCGACTGGCCACCGCTTTGGGCGAGCGTCGTGGTGCCGTCCGCGTTAGCCTTGGTGTAGGGCATGCCATTGACATCGACGGGCGTGGTCATGCCGGCATCGCCGGCACCACCGAACACGAGATCGCCCCGCGCGGTGACGCTGACGGTGCCATCACCGGGCGTGAAAGTCGGGCCGGGCGTCTTGAGGCTGCGCTCGAAAACATCCGGATCGATCGCACGCGGATCGTAGGACGTGTAACCCGACGCGCCCCTGGGCTGGGCGAAGGTGCCGACAGAACCGGCATTCACGGTGATATCGCCGCGCAGGTCGGTGATCGAACCGAAATAGTCGGCGGCTGAACCGGTCGACGCGGCAGCCGAGCGAGGATTCAGCCCCCCTCCCACCTTCAATATGAGATCACCGCCGCCGGTCTGCACCAAGGTGCCATCCGGCAGGACACGCCCTGTCGAGGCGACCGCCAGATCGAGACCGGTTGACGTCTGAGGGTTGCCGCCATCGCCGGCACCGGCATTGCGTCCGGCGATCACGGTCAGGTTGCCGCCGCCAAGCGTGCCGATGCCCTGGAAACCGACAAGCTGCTGGCTGCTGCTGCTCGGACTCGTGTGCGCGTAGGAGCCGAAATTGATCCACCATGCGGCCGGATCGGCGGACGCGCCGCCTCCCTGCAGGCGGAGCCAGTTCTGGGTGAGATCGGAGTCGACGTAGCGTGTCGTATTGTCCGCGATTTGAACATAGCCGGTGACGTCCTGTTGAGCGGTGAGCAAAACATCGCCGCCGTGCTCGGGATACCATGCGTGCGAATTGCCGCCGCTGACCGCGCCGGCCAGATCGTACGGATTGCTGCCGTCCGCGGCCAGGATCGGTGCCGATTGGGTGCCGGCGGTGTAGACGCCGTATGGCGTGGCCTCGCTGAAGCTTCCGCCCGCCAGCAAATCGAGACTGCCGGTGCCGGTGCGCAGCACGCTGAAGAATGTGCCGTTCAGCGGCGCGTTGTAGTTCGGATCGTTGAGCGTGAGGTTGCCCTGGCCATTGAGAGCTTGCGTGGTCCGCAGCGCGCGCTGGTCGGCGGCGGCGAGATCGGCGCCGGCAACGAGCCTGATCGACGCGGAGAGCGAGCCCGGCGACAGCATCGACGCGGCAGGCGTGGCCGCCGCGGCCCCCGGGATGGCGGGTGTCGCGACGACAGCCACCGTGGGCAGCGAAGGTCCGTCGAACGCGATGTAGGAATTGTGATCCAGTTCCGTACCCGCCGGGATGGTGTCTCCGGGGACGTAAAAATGGCCATCGACGCCATACATGCCGCCCTGGAAGTTATTGAAGAAATCGTCGTTTGGAATGGTCCATGGCGTCAGAAGAACCACATTGACGGAATTTTCGCCCCAACAGCTATAGGGTCCGCACATGTCGGCATCGTTTTTGAAAAGCGTGCCGTTGGTGATGTTGATGACGGTATAGGTGGCCGACGTTCCCGCGGACGATTTGAACCCGTCCGAAATGCTTCCCTTGACGGTGAAGTTGCCGCCGGCGCGGACCACAAGGGCCATTGGTTCGCCGGCGCCATAGCCAGCGGAATTCGGGTCTCGATCCGCATTCGGTCCATAACGATAGCCCGCCAGATCGATATCGCCCGAAGTCGAAAGATCGCCGCTTGACGTGATCTGCACCCCCGGCCGCAGGTGATAGGCGCTACCGTAGGCCGACAGACCGGCCACGCGCGAAGCCAGTCCGGCATTGCCGAGCGCGGCGTTGATGAACGACGTGCTGGCGACATCGTAGCCGTCGAGCGTCGATTGGGTGATGATGCTGCCGCCCGGCAGGTTATAGGTCCAGAATGCGTTCAGCGCGATACTGTAGGCGCCGCGGATATTGAGCGGACCCGAGGCGTCGATGGCGATATCGCCCGAGGTTTCACCGGTACGCTGTGCGTTCAGCTGGACGTCGCCGTAAGCCACCCCATTGGGCGTGGTGAGATTCATGGTCGCACCGGACGACAAAGTGAGCATCCCGCCGGCAGCGGTCAGTTCGACATGCCCGCGATTCCTGGCCTCGATCGGCTGGCCGTAGCTGTCGACCTGAAGCACCGTGCCGTGAGCATCGAGCACCGCGCTCGATGCGAGCGTCAGTCCATTCATGGCCGACAGACGGATCGTGCCGGGCGCCGCGCCGGAGGCATCGACGGTGCCGTTGACGGTGAGGCTGCCGCCATCGACGGACACCGTGATGTTGCGCGCCTTGACGCCGTCGCCGATCGCAAGATCGCCGTTCCTGATGTCGAAGGTGCGCGCGTCGAAGAAGCCGCCCTGGGTCAGGAGCGCGTTGAGCGCGGCAAAATCGGCGCTGGAAAGCAGGCCGGCGGTGACACCGAAGTCACCGCTGGTGTATCCCCCCGTCGCCGCGCCGTTGAGCGCGCCTGCGAGGGTCACGACACCATTGCCGGCGGTGATGCTGATCGATCCGGCACTCGCGTTGGTGGCGGAGACGTCGATTGACGAACCCGCAACCTGCGTCACGTTACCCTGCGCACTGTTGAAGATCGCCGTGCCGCCGAAGCCATAGACCGTCGCCGCCTGGATCGTCGAGGGCCGGCCGCTGAGATCGATACGGCTGCCGGTGTCGAAGGTAATATCGTTGGTGGCATTGACCACGAGCTTTCCGCTCGGAAGCAGAATCGTGGTCCCGATGCCGACACTGTCGCCGGCAAGGTCGATCTCCGCGCCCGCCACGGTGGTCCCGGCCGCGCTCGGCGCGATACCGGCGGGCGCGACGACGCTGAGCACACCGCCCGCGGCGTAGGCCATGATCGACTTCTGCACGCCGGTCAGAAGCGGCGTCGACAAGGTCAGGCTGCCGCCCGTGCCGCTCTGGCCGAACACGGCGCCTGATGCGGAGCTTGGCGACTGATAGACAAAGAGCTTGCTGTTGCCGGCCGAGACGATCTGTGAGCGGCCGGTGATGTTGACGTTATTGAAGCCGTAGATCACGCGGTTCGCAGTTGTGGTATCAAGCGAAACAAAACGGCCGAAATCGATTTCATCGGCAACGAGATTGAAGGTGCCGCTGCCGGTGCCCGCACCGCCCGGCGCAATGGCAGGGGGCGCGGCGCCCGAAATCCCGTTCCAGGTGATCTTGGCCGCCGCGATGGTGGCCGTGCCGCTGCCGGCGCCATAGATCGCCGGCGTATTGAGCACCAGATCGACGCCGCTGCCGGTGGCGTCCAGGCCGACAGGATTTTCGCTGGTGTTGGCGGCGGTGCTGAACAGGTTGATCGAATTCGCCGCGGCGAGCGTGATGGTCTCCAGGGCCGGTGCGCCATGCAGCGGATCGCCATTGAGAAGCGTGTTGAAGAGAGCCTGGTCGAACAGCAAGCTCGCCGGCGCGCCCGCCGCGGCGATGACGGCGGGATCACCGATATTGATCGTGCCGACGGCCAGCGCGATGTTGCGCGATCCGAAATGCGCCGTCGGATCGATCGAGGACGCTCCGTTGGTGGCAAACGCCAGTGTGCCTTCGGAGTAGAGTTGCGAGTTGGCGCCGACAGTGATCGAGCCGGTGCCCTGCGAACCGAGAAAGTCGAGATTGCCGTTGGACAGCGCCAGAACCGAGGTTCCGTAGGACGTGTTGTAACCCATTCCGGTCGAAACGGAGTCGAAGGGCGCCGCTCCCTGCCCGATCGTCGTCAACGTCACATCATTGCCGATGCTGATATTGCCGCCGATCAGAAAGATCTCGCCTGCGCTCAGCGTGACGCCATCGCGGATGGCGATATTGCTGCCACCCTGGAATGTGATCGCGCCGTTGTTGAAGGTATCGAAGCCGTTGACCATCAACCGGGGCGCCTTGAGCGCGTTGATGCTGGACGCATCGATCGAGACGCCGGGGAAGGTCGCCGTGGACGGGTCGGAATAGATTTCGCCGACATTCATCAACAGGACCTGCCCGGCGCCACCGCCAGGCGCCGCCTGGAACAGCGTGGTGCCGTCGAACGTCAGCGCGGAGCCGGTCGCCTGGGACGGCATCTCGAACTTCACCTCCAGCGCCTTGCCGTCGGCGGGCAGGAGCGACCGCACGCCACCGAACTGCGCGGCGTTGGCAAGGAAGAAGCCGCTGTAGCTCTGCTCGTTGTATTGCGAATAGCTGCGGACCGATGTGCCCGAGGTGATCAGCGCCGTGACCGGCAGACTGCTGTGGATCGTGGTGTTGGCGATGCCGGTTCCGACCTGGGTGGCATAGGTTCCATTACCGATCGCGACCGGACCGCCGATCGGACGGGGGCTGCTGCCCGCGAGCTCGACGCGATAGGCGCCCGGCAACAGCGCGTAGTTCGACGGCAACAGTGTGTAGGTGCCGGCGGGCAGGCCCGGCACGCCGGCCGGAATGGTGATCTGCTGCCCGATGACGGGATCTCCCGCACCATTCTCGGGCGCGATCGGCGCGTAACCCGATGCATAGCCGGGCACGATGGCATAGACTTTGTCGCCGGATTTGCTGACTGGAGTTGCCGGATTGGCGTTGACCAGCGGCGTCGTCAGCACGTTGACCGAGCCGCCCCGGCCCGAGATGAAGCCTGCGCCGCTCAGCGCGCCACCGCCCGACAGGTCCAGCGTAGCACCGCCAGCGACATTCACCGACTGCGAGTCCAGCACGATGCCGGACGCAACTCCGGAGTTATTGAAGTTGGTCAGTGGGCGTGTGTTCGTGGTGACGGCAGCGCCATTGTAGCTGTAGGTGACCCCGTCGACGGTGCCGCCATAGGGAATGACCATGCCCGCCATCGACACTGAGGTCAGGCTGCCGGGCAGGAGATCGACCTGATGGCTTGTACGATCCAGGAAGCCGACGCTGTATTGGCCGAGGGAGATCGTACCGAACGGCGCACGGACAATGCCGCCCTGCTCCACGATGGGCGCGGCGAGCGCGAGACTGCCGAACACCGACAATGGCGCATCCGGCACGTCGGTTGTCGTCCGCCCGACAGTCAGCGTCACATCCGGACTGGAATTGCCAAGGCCGGCGAGCGCGACGGCAACGGTATTGGTCGCCGGATAGATCTGCGCGGCATCCAGTTCGAGATTCCAGCTGGTGGCAAGCTGTGTCGTCGTAACTCCGCTCATCGACAGGAAGCGGATGTCGCCCCCGCTTCGCAGCGTCGTCGTCAGGAATCCCGACGCAGACATGTTGTTCGGTGCACGCGCTGAGAACTGAACGAGACCCTGGATGTCGATCTGACTTGCATCGGCTTCGAACGTCGCGAGTGTCGGCGTCGCGTCGGCGCCCGGGTTGCCAATCGCACCACTGACCGATCCATCGGGCACATGGGACGGGGGTTCGCGGAACAGGATGTAGGCCGCAGACAGTTTCACAGTGCCGATCGCGGGCGGCAATGCGGAATTGATCGGTCCGGTCACCGGGGCCCTCGATGTGAAAGCCGCTGCGGTGAGAGTCAAGCTGCGGCCGAGCGCGAGATTCACGTCACCCCCGAACTGCATGTAGTCGCCGGACGAGAGAGACAGGCTGTCGAAGCCGCCGGCCTTCACCATGTCGGCGCTCACCACCGCCTGTCCGAACTGGAGAGACGGCGCATCGGCGCCGGGAGCGCTTACGTTGAGCGGATTTGGGCGCTCCTGCTGCACGATCATCGTGCTCGGAACCACTGCGCTGGACGGCGCCGTGCCCTGGGGGAAGGAGTTTGTCACGAAAGTCGGCGTGATCAGCGAGATCGAGAGGCTGCCACCGGACGCACCGGCGCCACCCGACATCGCATGGATATCGCCATCGAGAGCAAGGCCACTGCTGGAGGACAGCGACACCGCGCCGCCGCTGGTGGCCCATATCAATGGCTGGGTCGACGTCGGCGCGACGCCGCCCCCGGCCGAATCGATGACGGTCTGCGCGCCATCGGCGTCGAGTTCGGCGCCGGGGCGAAGGATCACGAACGCTCCGCCGCCGGTGATTGTGATCGCACCCCCATCGGTCGCGGTTCCGTAACGATGCCCTGACACGTCCACCGCCTGATAGGCCACGCCCGAAACGTCCAGCTTGGCATTTGCATCGACCCAGATCGAGACGCCGCGGCCATTGCCCAACGCGTCGAAATTACGCGCGGCGTCGACTTGCGTGCCGTCGGCACTGTTGATGAGCGCGATGCTGCCGCCATGCGCGGTGAGATCGCCGCGTATCGTGATCTGCCCAAAGGCATTGAGCGTGATGCTCTGGCCCGGATCGACACTGATCGATGCCCCTTCGCTGACGACGATCGTGCCGCCGCCGGCGCTGGCGCCGTTGAACGACGTGGACTGCGAACGCAGCGCCAGGCTTGCGCCGCCGCGCTGGGTGAGCGTGGCGCTCGTCGGATTTTCGATGAACAGCGGCGGCGTCCACAACGACATCGCCAGGGACGGATCGCTGCCGGACGGCGCCGCATAACTGCCCGCCACGAACTGGTAGAGCGGCATGACCGGCACAACGGTGGTGTTGCTCGCGACCAGGATCCCCTGCCCAGCATTGATGTCGTAATTCGAGAATCCCGCGGTGAAGAACGAGGGACCGAGCGCCGGAGCCGGTGCGACGGCGACCGTTTGAGTCAACACGGCGCCCGCCGGCACCACGCTCCCGGCGGGATAGGTCATCGGTGTGGTCTGCACCGATCCGGCCGCGTAGATCACGTTGTAAGGCTTAACGGGGATTCCCGCCGGGAAAACGTTCGAAGGCACGGTGGTTCCGGCGGGGATGATGCCCGATCCAGACCAGCCGGTGACTACCGTGCCAGCCGGCATCCACTGACCAGGATTATAATCGGTGAATTTTGACCGCAGAGTCATGCCGGTCGGTATGTACCAGCCCGCGCCGGTCGGCACGCTGGGCACGGCGTCCATGGTGATGTCGACCAGGGTGGGCGTGTCGTACACCAGTGCGGTGTGTTTCTCGATCAGCGCGAAGGGCAACAGTTGCCCTGCCGGAATGGTGAGCGGTTGGGCCAGTTGCAGCGCCACCGGCGCGGGCGTTCCTGCCGACAGGACGCCGCCTGCGAGCGAGGCGTTGTCGCCGATCACGATGTTGCCGGGCGAGGAAATCGCCAACGTGCCGCCACCGGTGACACCGTAAGCCCGGATCGTGCCATCGAGAACAAGGGTGCCGCCGCCCGACCCGGTGTTCTGCTGACCGTCGCCGGCCTTGATGGTGACGTTGCCGCCCTTGCCGCCCTGGGTCTTGCCGGTCGGCAGGATGGCGCCCCCGGAGGAGACGTCGATGGTGCTGCCTGCCGCCAGCGTGACATTCTGCGTGGAGTCGAAGGTGACATTGCCGCCGCCGAGGAACGCGAGATTGGCGAGGCTGTCCGGGTTGGTGACGCCGTTGACCCAGACGCCGCTGGCATCGATGGTGCGGCCCGCGGCGAGCGTCAGTTGCGCGCCGCCATCGGCATTGGTCAGTGCGATGGTCCCCGTCGCGCTGGTGAGAATGTTGCTCACGGTGACGCTGCCGGCATGCGCGGTGATATCCGCCGCGATCGTTACGTTCGGCGCGACCAAGCTCACCTGCGCCCCGGGGGCGAAGGATAGTGGCGCCTCGATGGCGATGCTGTCGCCGGTCGCCACTTTCAGTCCGCCGAGACCGAAACTGTTCAGCGTCGGTGCGTCGAACCAGGCCGTGCCGAGGCGATTCGACGGCAACGCATCGGAGACGCCCATGCCGGCCGTGACCGGCGCCACCTGCCCGAAGATCACGTCCGTGGTATAGGCGCCACTCAGGCCGGAGGCGTTGTACTGTCCGAGCGCGAGCGTTCCCGCGAGCGGCGCGGTATTCTGGGTCAGCTTGTAGCCGTCAGTCACGCCTGCGGGACGCGCATTGACCTGACGCTCGCCGTCGATGACGGCCGCCACGATGCTGCCTTCGAAGATTGCCGTCGGCGTGGACAGGATCAGGCTGCCCGCATCGCGGCCGACGGTGTAGCCGTCTTGCCATTGCACGCTCTGGTGCCCGAACGGACTGAGATAGACTTGGGTGAGTTTCGGATCGACCTTGCCGCCCTGGCTGTGGGTCACCACGAAACCGTTGGCCACCGCCAGATAGGTCAAATTTGTCGGCGCGTTGTTGACGTTGTAGATGCGGCCGTCGCTGCCCAGCAGATAGGTCTGCGACACGTAGCCGCCCTGGTACTGCACCGAGCCGCCGGAGATGTTGAAGGTCGAGCCCTGCTGCGCCACCACCTGCGGCGCCGCCAGTGTGATAGTGCCGCCGACCGCGGTCCATTCGCCGATGGTGTGGCCGTTGTTGTTGAGATAGCCACTGACCTCGAGCAGGCCGCCGGCCGTGTAGTAGCGGTCAGTGGCGTAGCCGCCGGTGCCGGCCGGCACCAGCGTCAGGTCGCGCGCATCGATCCAGACGTTGCTGTTGATCAGCGTGCCGCTGTCACGGTTCTGCGGGCTGTCGCGCAGCTCGTTGCCCTGGATGTTGACCAGGACATCGTTGGCGGAAGCCGGCAGCACCGTGCCGGTGGTGCCGGAGACATCGATGGTCGCCCCGCTTTCCACGAACACACGCTGGCCGGCGGAGACCGCCACCTGCCCGCCTTGGGCCATGGTGAGCGAGCCGTTCTGGAAGTCGGCAAGGCCGCCGGTGACGATCTCGACCCGCGACTGGTCCTGGCGGTCGGCCAACGCCGACAGATTATTGAACAGGCCGGTCGCCAGGATATTGGGCCCGGAGGCCGCGATCAGCCCGTCGCGCTGCGAGTTCAGTGCCGTCGCGGTGGAGTCGAGTTCCGGCAGGATCAGGGCAATGCTGTTGCCGGTCAGCGTCACGCTGCCGGTCGCATCGCTGGCCGAGTTCAGCAGATGAATGGTGCCGCGCTGGTTGACCGACGTGGTGGACAGCAAAACACCATCCTGGACGATGGTGTGGCCGGCGAGCGTGATATCGCCCTGCTGGGACAGGATCAGACCCGTGTTGCGGACCGTGCCGCTGGTGCTGCCGCCGGCAAGCAGCGGCGCGATCTCGTTGCCGCGTGTCGTGGAATATTGATTGGCGGCGGTGCCGTAGCCCGGACGAAGGATGAAGGCGTCGCCGGCGGCGAGCTCCGTCTGCCCCTTCGGGGTTGTGATGGAGCCGGCGTTATCGACTTCGGTGCCCATCAGCAGCGCGAAGCCGCCGCCGGACGTGGCCGACGCCGGCGCGCTGGTGGTGATCAACGCGCCGCTCTCGACCACGATCTTGCCGCCGGCCCCGGTGAAGCTCGGCAGATAGCTGCCGCCGCTCTGCGAGGAGTAGATGCCGTTGGTGAGGAACTGGCTGTCCGTAATGCCCGCGGTGGACGCGATCAGCGAGCCGACATTGATCTGGCTGGCGCCGCCGAAGATGATGCCGTTCT
>JBGMOD010000267.1:0-2981 GCA_041424235.1 Hyphomicrobiales bacterium | reverse complement strand
GGTCGCCGCCTCCATCTTCGAAATGATGTTGCCCATCTTCTCGTCGAGCGTCTCAAGCAGATACTGGAACGCGACCGCGGGGGCCGCCTGAAGAATGCTCTCCAGCTTCTGGACGAGATAGTCGGGATCAAGGAACGACATACCACCCAGGAACATGTCGATGCCGCCGCATCCGGCCTTGATCTTGGGCAGGCTCAGCGACATCAGATAGTCGTTATGGACATCCACACGGCCTGACATGCCACCCGCGGTCACATAGCCGCGCGTCTGATCCTCGAAGCTGCCGGGAGAGGTGTAGGTTGCGTTGTCGAACCAACTTTCCGCCCAGCTCTGCGCATGTGCCGGGGCCGCGGTGCCGCACGCAGCGACGATCCCGCACAGGCTGAACGAGAGAGGGCGAGCTAGACGACGATAGAGTCTGGGAACGGCAAGCGACATGGCGGGCTTCCTCGGGTTCGAGTGAGATGAAAGAGGTGCTGGCCCGCCATGCTCAGCCTCCTCGGTTGGCCGGATTCTGCGGCGCGCCCACGCCGACAATCCCGGTATATTTGGACATGGCCCGAAGGCCGACATCAGGTCGCACGCCCGTCAGCATCTTGACGGCGAGATAGATGTTGCGGGCGAGGTTCAGCGCATGATCGGTGCCGATCGCGATCGGCACGATCCTGTTCGAATCCGCGATCGGTCGGACCCAAACGACCGGATGGCCAACCCAGGGCAGCCCAAGCCGGCCCGAACGGACCATCGCTTCCTGGCCGCCGATCGCAGCGACGCGCCAGCCATATTGCCGGCCAAAGGCCGATAGCTTGGTCCACATATCGCCGCACGGTACGCAACCCGGGCTCGTGCTCATTTCGATGACGAACGCCGGCGCCTGGCCGCGTAACGTATCGGCGAAGTCCGGCGGGAACTGCCGCGTCAGTGGGACGCGGGCGAGCCACGCCTGCAGGCTGGCAGCGTCGGCAACAGGATGGATTGCCGCGCGCCGCGCCGCATCTTGCCCTGCCGATGCCGATTGAGCCATCGCGCCCCCAGCGATACCCACAACGGCGGACACCATGGCTGCAATGGCGAGCGCGCGCCGCGTCACGGCCGCGGACTCCCGCCGGTGTTGACCAGATCGCCCCCGAGCGCGCGTGGATCGGTCGCCGAGACCGGGCCATTCGCGAGCGCGTCGAAGAATCCGTCCTCCTCGCCGGCGCCGGTCATGAACTGCTCAGGCCGAATGTCGCCGGTCAGCAGCCGAACGGCCTGATACGCCATTTGCGCGAGGTTTGGATACGCCTCGACGCCGTTTGCGATTACCATGCGCTGTTGGCTGTTCCGCCTGATGATCATCGTCGTCGGTGTCACCTCGACGCCGAAGCGCTGTGCGACTTCAGGTCGGCGACCGATATCCATGAGCGTCACCTGCCAGCCCATCTCCTCCTGGAAGCGCTGGACGATCGGCCACTGCACCCGGCAATAGCCGCAGCTGTCGCGGGAGAACATGACGAGCGCGAATTCGCCGGCATGGGCGCGGAGATATTGACGGCGCGCGTCATCCTTGAACGCGGTCAACTGATCGCGCGCATCCCCGACCATCGGATTGGCCGATTTGGAATTAAGTTCGGGATGCTGGAGCATCGCGATCTGGGTCACGCCGGCGAACGCGCGAGCCTTGCGCCGCGCGAAATCCTCGAGCTTCCAGAAATCGGCGACGGCATCGACCGTAAGGACGGTCGCTGCATAATCGCGCTGCTGCTCGATCAGCTTGTGGATCTTCGGCGGCGTCCAGGTTGCAAGTTCGGCCATCGGTGGAATCACCGGCTTCACCAGCGCGTCGGGATCAGGCTTCTCCTCGCTAGGTTTCGGCGGTGCCTGATACCACCAATATCCATCCTTGCCCGTCATGGCCGGCCTTTGATCCTGGGCCTGCACCGGTAGCGGAAGGGCGGTCGCGGCGAGGAGGGCCGCGCGCAGTAAGCGCGTGCGGGCAATCACAGCATTTTCTCCATCCGGGTCAACCGGTCGATAGCGACGGGACCGTAATAGCGACTGTCAAATCCATCCGGATGGCTCGAGCCGACATAGGCATAGCCCGATGGGATGATCACACCTTTTGGCTGATAATGATCGAGCTTCTGTCCCTTGCGGCCGTAGGGCTTGCTGACACCCAGCAGCTTGCCATCGCAGAAGTACCAGCCGTCCCACGTATGCCCTCCGACTGACGGCTTCTCGATCATATCGAGCCGCTCGCCGGGCATGCACAGCACATATTTGGTGACCGACACCGGCTTGGGTCCGGCGACCGCGTTCGTGAGCATGAACGAGACGAGATCGCCCTTGTGGATGGGGCCCGGATCGCCCCGCACCGCCCAGGCATGGATCGATGGGGTCATCACGAGGGTGAATTGCGGGATCGCCCACCAGGTCAGCAGGCCGACCGGCAGCACGATACAATAGGCCTTCAACAGCTGGTCGGGTCGCGGTGGTTCCCCGAGGCCGCTACAGCCGAGCGCGACCGCCGCGCGCAGCGGCAGCTCCTTCAGCTGCAGCCAGATCCATTTAGCGAGCGCCCAAGCGATTCTGAGCATCGCGCACCTCCTCTTTGCCGCCAAGGCGGACATATTCCTCAAGCAATCCGGAGAGGCTCGCGTCTCCGAACACGATGCGAGCGATCGGCGGACTGGCGGCGTCGCGCTCGCAATAGGGCTGGGTGGGATCGCCCGGGATCATCGCCAGCGCTGGCACCCGGGTGATGCCCGCCAAGCGAAAGACGATCGGATCGACGATCAGCTGGACATTCCGCATCACGCACGCAGGGCCCGAGCAGCCGGGATCGATCCGCAGGATCTCGGCGGACAGTTTCGCCATGGGCCCAACGCGGGTAAGACCGCCCGGCATACCCCGGAACGCCAGCACGCCGCCCACGCGCTCAAGCTGCGCGGCATAGGTTCGAAGCGTGGCGATCGGCATCGACGACGATGCGAACAGGACCG
>JBGMOD010000266.1:0-27075 GCA_041424235.1 Hyphomicrobiales bacterium | reverse complement strand
CGTACTCGACCGCTTTGGCCTTGACGGGAAGATCGGCTGCCTGTGCGCCGGTCAGTGCGACGAAACCCGCCGCTGTGCCGAGCATAAGGCTCTTAGCCATCTTCATGTAAACCTCCAAGTTTGCGTTTTCGGGCGATCGGCAGCCAACGGCGACATGCACCTTTGGATGTTTCATCGCTCGCTCATCCGCCCTTCCCGCTGCACGCATCGCGTGGATCGAGAACCCCGGCGGAACGTCCTTGAGGGTGCCCCCCTCGGCCGTGACCTAGGATTAATTGAGCAATATAATTAATTCAATCAATTGACTTGATGAAATACAATTCCGGTACTGGCTGTTGTGATTTTGCAACAGACCGCGACCTCGGCAGAACGCGGACGACGTCCCGCGCCGACCTGTCCCCGGCACCGCCTGTTGTCCAAAAAACGTCCGTGATCCGAGACTGTTGGCGGTTTTACCGCTACAAGACTTGTCGCATTTGATCGGACGAATTGGACCAGACGACAAGATCGATGGAATTGGCATGATCGGGAAACAACTCGACGACGCGATCAGAAATTTTGTTTGGAATATCGTGGAAATTAATTCCCATCTCGAATCAATCCAGAAAACCTGGGCCGAACTTCTGGGCGTGAGCGAGCCGCAATGGCTGATTCTCATGGCCATCGACGAGCTCGACAGCGGCACCGGCGTCTCGGGCGTCGACGTCTCGAACAAGCTTCGCGTCCATCCTGCCTTTGTCACGACTCAGACCAAGAGCCTGGAGAAGGTCGGATTGCTGACACGGATACCGTCGCCGACGGATGCCCGCTTTGTTTTGATGTCCCTGACACCGATGGCGAGGACGGAAATCAGCAAACTGTCGAGCAAGAGAAACGCACTCAATGCGTCCGTCTTCGCCCCCCTCGATGCACGCACGCTGACGGACCTGATTACGAAGCTCGACATGATCAGGAAAACGTCGGAGCGCGCGGCGCGACAACTTGCCGCCGATACCTGAATCCGTCTGCGCCTGGAAAACGACTTTCCGAACCGCGCTTAAACGCGACGCCGAAGCCGCTCCGCATCGGCTTCATGGCCTGCTGGCACGGCCAGCTGGCGCGCCAGCCAATCAAACCTGAACGCATTGCTTCGAACGAAACTTTTCAGCGCCTCCGCAGGCGTCCGGCCGGTTTGCGCCTCATGCAGGTCCATCCTGATTCCGAGTTCCCGGCAATCCTGATGGAGTGCAGTCGCCTCCTCGATGCTACCGACGTTCTGCTCACTCGCAACAATCAAGAATGGACACGTCATCCGGCGCGCCAGCCGTGTACGCCGCACCGCTTCACGTCCCCTCTCCGTCGGCTCAGCAGAGCCGGCCATCCACGCGACGGCCATCCGCGTCCGAATCGAGTCCCAAAGGCCTCCGTCGCAAACCGCCGCTGCAATCCGACGATCGCTGATCGCAAAACGGGTCGCAAGAGAGCCCGCCAAGCCATCTCCGCACACCGCAATCCGGTCAGGGGAAACGTCGGATCGCGACAGCAGATAATCGATGTACCCGCCAAGCCGAACATCCGCTGGGATACTTCGGCCTGCGGAACGTGATGAACCTGCGATATCGGACATCTCAACCAGCAGGAGGGACATCCCCTTGCCGGCAGCGGCCGGCAGGATGCGATCCCGTAATGCATCCAGCGGCTCGCACTCATCGCCTATGCAAATCACGACCGGCGCGTTTGCGCGACATGCCGGCAAGAAGTACCCGGATAATGGTCGATGATCGAAACCAGGCATATCGACGGCTTCGCCCGGAGGATCGGCATACAACAGCAGGTTGCGTGTGCAGACACGTAGTCGCGTCGCAATATTGGTGCGACGGTGATCGTCCGCAGCAACCAAATGCATCGCAGCCTGAAAGGCCGTCGATGCACGGACCCAGCCATCGCGCGCAGCCCTGTAATCTCCCCGCGCGATGGCGGAGGCGGAGAACGCGCACTGGATGTCAGCAACCCGAAGGCATTCCCTGACCCAGGCCTCCTCATCATCACCGATGGCGTCGGCACGGCCGTAAAGATAACCAGCGAAGGACGCGCTGCTTTGCGGCGAGTGCTCGAATGCGCGCAAATCGAAGTTCAACGGCTCTCTCGCTCCGTTCCGAACAATGCGTTCTGCTCCGGATTCCAGACCAGATCTCCAGGGAAGCGCTGGCCGACACCTGCCGGATGGATGACCCCACGGGCAAGACGAACGTTCGCTGCGGCGGCCCGCACCGTCGACGTGAAGCGCGCATGTGAGTGCGCGCGATCAGATGACGGAGCGAACCCGACACACCGATCGTCAACCCACACCTTGCGGCATTGAAATCGGTTGCGGCGCCAAGATCGCAGTTCGAACTGCATATGCGATGCGTTGCGTGGATTAAATGCGACAAGATGTAACTGTCGTGCGCAACCTCTGACTGTGCCGCACAACCCATGCAGGGTGCTTTGAATTCTACGCTTGAATCAACGCGCTCATCCTGAAATTGGAACTTCGCGCGCATAGATCACACGAGCTTGAAGCGTTGGTCACGCCGCGACAAAACGCAGCGGCAATGTCTTCGGTCCGCCAACAAACGTCGAGCTGGAGCGCTTCGGCTCTCCGGCGAGTTCGACGCGGGCAATCCGCTGCAGCAACTCCTCGAACAGTATCCGCATCTCCAGCCGCGCCATGTGCAGCCCCAGACACATGTGCGCGCCTGATCCGAACGCGACATGGCGGTTGGGCTCGCGGTCGGCGCGAAAGCGGTTGGGATCCTCGAACACGCGCTCGTCATAGTTGCCGCTGACGTAACAGAGCATCAGCCAGTCGTCCTTTTCGATTGTCTGGCCGCCGATCTCCACGTTCTCGGACGCAGTGCGCATGAAGTGCTGCACCGGCGTCGTCCAGCGGATCGCCTCCTCGATCAGGCCTGGCAGCAGCGCCGGGTTCGCCTTCACCCTGGCGAATTCCGCCGGATCCTCCGCCAGCGCCCACATCGCGCCGGAGGTCGAAGCCGACGTGGTGTCATGCCCCGCCGCGGCAACGATGATGTAATAGCCGGCCGCCATGCGCGGATCGATCGGCTTGCCGTCGATGGTTCCGTTGGCGATCACGCTTGCGACATCGTCGCGCGGCTCGGCGCGGCGCTTCGCTGCAAGCCCCTCGAAATAGCGTTCGAAGTCCGCGACCACCTTGATGACCATCGCAACCGTCTCTTCCGGTCCCAGGGTCTTCGAGCGGCTGCGGTTGAGGTCGGGATCTTCACCGCCGAACATCTGCTGGGTCAGCGCGAGCATCAACGGTTCATCCTGCGGCGGCACGCCGAGAATCTTCATGACGACATGAAGCGGATATTCCGCCGCGACGTCGCGGGCGAAATCACATTGCCCGCCGCTCGCCAGCATCTTGTCGACGGCCCGCTTCGCCAGGGCGCGGATATCGTCCTCGATCCGTTTCAGATTGGCCGGCATGAACCAGCTTTGGGTCAGCTTGCGATACGCCATGTGTTCGGGGGCGTCGAGGGTGACCAGCGAACGCACGAGGTGCGGGCTGCCTCCGGTGATCTTGTTGACGATGTCGCTGCTGACCAGCGGCCCCAGCACGACGGATCTCGGCGCGTTGAGGAAGCGCGCGTTGTCCTTGCTGATCCCCAGAATGTCGGCGTGCCGGGTGATCGCCCAGAACGGCCGATATCCCTCGACTTCGGCCAGGGCGACGGGGCTCTCCCGGCGCAATGTGGCAAAGGTCCGCTGCAGCCCATGCCATTCGCCATAAGCGGCCGGATTGACGATCTGTCGCGCCATGTCGCTGGGAATGCGCGGCGCGTCGAGAGCTGCCATCTATCTTCTCCCCGGTCTTCCAAGCGGTCTTCCAAGCGTTCCCGCAAACGAATGAACAGCTTGCATGCTGCATGCCCTGATCGTCGCGCAGTGTTGATCGGGATGACGAGGTTGTAAAGTTGCCGGCCATCGGATGCGTATCGATGGGCCCCGGCAAATTTCTGCTCGCGTGGCGTCGTGACGCAAGACAGAAGGCCCTGCCGCGCGTCACGCGGCAGGGCCCAAAGCAGATCACATCCGCGGTCTACACAATCTCAGCCGTTGCGAAATGCATAAGCATAACCGTTGATCGCCGGCGCTCCGCCGAGATGTGCATAGAGAACCTTCGATCCCTCCGGGAAGTATCCCTTGTTGACGAGGTCGATCATGCCCTGCATGGATTTGCCCTCGTAGACCGGATCCGTGATCATGCCTTCGAGACGCGCGCAAAGCCGGATCGCGTCCTTGGTCTCCTCCGACGGGACGCCATACGCCGGATAGGCGTAGTCCTCGACCAGCACGACATCATCAGCGCTGATCTCCTGCCCAAGCTCGACCAGCTTCGCGGTGTTCTGCGCGATGCGCAGCACCTGCGCCTTGGTCTGCTGCGGCGTGAAGGAGGCATCAATGCCGATCACCTTGCGCGCGCGGCCGTCTTTCGCGAACCCGACCAGCATGCCGGCATGGGTCGAGCCGGTCACCGTGCAGACCACGATGTAATCGAAGCTGAAGCCGAGCGCCCGCTCCTGGGCGCGGACTTCCTCGGCGAAGGCGACATAACCGAGGCCGCCGTATTTGTGCTCGGAGGCGCCGGCCGGAATCGCATAGGGCTTGCCGCCCTTGGCCTTCACGTCCGCGATCGCATCTTCCCAGCTCTTGCGGATGCCGATGTCGAAACCATCGTCCACCAGCTGCACATCGGCGCCCATGACCCGGCTCAACAGGATGTTGCCGACCCGGTCATAAACCGCGTCCTCGTGCGGCACCCAGCTTTCCTGCACCAGCCGGCACTTCATGCCGATCTTGGCCGCCACGGCTGCGACCATGCGGGTGTGGTTGGATTGCACGCCGCCGATCGAGACCAGCGTGTCGGCGTTCGACGCGATGGCGTCGGGAACGATGTATTCCAGCTTGCGCAGCTTGTTGCCGCCGAAGGCGAGCCCGGAATTGCAGTCTTCGCGTTTGGCGTAGAGCTCGACCTTGCCGCCCAGATGCGCTCCCAGGCGGCCGAGCTTCTCGATCGGCGTCGGCCCGAAGGTGAGTGGATAGCGTTCGAATTTGTCGAGCATGCGGGGTCCTTTCATGGGCAGCGGGATCGGTGGAACCTAGTCTTTTTCCCCGGAAAGGTGCTCTCAAAGGTGTTCGTTGACTTGCTTTCTTTCTGCCTTATTGCTGGATATATGTCCTTAATATTCAAGCTTTGAACCCAAATATGGAAGATTCTTCCGTGACCACTGCCCCCGACCGGATCGATCTGAAAATGCTCCGCCTGCTGCAGGGCAATGGGCGGCTGAGCAATGCGGACCTGGCGCAACTGGTCGATGTCAGCCCTGCGACATGTCATCGGCGGACTCAGGCGCTGTTCGAGGACGGTTACATCAGGCAGGTCCGCGCGGTCGTCGCGCCGCACAAGGTCAATCGCGGCGCGCTGGTGATGGTCGGCGTCGTGCTCGACCGCTCGACGCCGGAAAGCTTCGCTGCATTCGAAAAGGCCGTCGCGAAATTGAAGTTCATCCTCGACTGCCACCTTGTCGCAGGCGATTTCGATTACTTCCTCAAGATAAGGGTCGGCGACATGGCGGATTTCAACCGCATTCACGGCGATCAACTCATTGCGCTGCCCGGTGTGCGCCAGACGCGAACATTCTTTGTGATGAAGGAAGTCGTTGACAATGCTCCGCTGGAGTTTTGAGCCGAGAGACCGGGATCGGACGCCGCGGACCCGTTGACCTCCCTGCCTTGTCAAAGGCTGGGGAACACGACATCCTTCCGCAACAAGCGGCTGATGACGCCCAGGAACAACCCGGGAGGACTTGATGTCGATGCAGAGTCTGACACCTGCGGCCGCCACGGCCCAGCCCGCGCCCGCCAAAGTCGATCGCTCGGCCCTCGCCCATATCCGCGGTGATGAGGGGTGGCCCCTTGTCGGGCGCACGCTGCATGTTCTCGCCAACCCGCTGGGCGAGGCCCAGAGCATGGCACGGCGGTTCGGCCCGATCTACCGGACGCGAATTCTCGGCGAGTCCAACGTCGCCCTGCTCGGGCCCGAGGCCAATGAACTTCTCTACATGGATCAGACCAAACTGTTTTCGTCGACCCATGGCTGGGAATCCATTCTCGGCCTGCTGTTCCCGCGCGGGCTGATGCTGCTGGATTTCGACGAGCACCGGCTGCACCGCCGCGCGCTGTCGGTCGCCTTCAAATCCGAGCCGATGAAATCCTATCTCGCGCAGCTCGATTCCGGAATAGCGACGCGTGTGGCCCAGTGGCGCAACGCGCCCGGCGAGATGCTGTTCTATCCGGCGATGAAACAGCTCACCCTCGATCTTGCCGCAACCTCCTTTCTGGGGACCGAGATCGGTCCCGAGGTCGAGGAGGTCACGCGCGCCTTCATCGACATGGTCGCGGCCTCGGTCGCCGTCATTCGCACGCCGCTGCCGGGCACCCAGATGGCGCGCGGCGTCGCCGGCCGCAAGCGCATCGTCGCTTATTTCTCCGAACAGATCCCGATCCGGCGCGCCCGCGGCGGCGGCGACCTGTTTTCACAACTGTGCCAGGCCACCCACGATGACGGCGCGCTGCTCTCGACCCAGGACGTGGTCGATCACATGAGTTTCCTGGTGATGGCCGCGCACGATACGCTGACCTCGTCATTGACGTCGTTCGTCTACTATCTTGCGGCCAATCCGCAATGGCAGACAAAACTGCGCGAGGAAGTGACGTCGCTCGGGCTCGCCCCGGGTGATCCGCTGCCGTTCGACAAGCTCAACGCCATGCCACTCACAGAAATGGCATTCAAGGAAGCGATGCGGCTGAAGCCTCCGGTGCCATCGATGCCGCGCCGCGCGATGCGCGACTTCGCATTCGGCGGCTATACGATTCCGAAGGGCACGCTGACCGGCATCAACACGCTCTACACCCACCATATGCCGGAGCTCTGGCCTGATCCGGAAACCTTCGATCCCCAGCGGTTCACCGACGAGGCCCAGCGGGCCCGGCATCGCTTCGCCTATGTTCCGTTCGGCGGCGGCGCCCACATGTGCCTCGGCCTGCACTTCGCCTACATGCAGGCCAAGTGTTTCGCGCTGCACTTTCTGCGCAATCTCAACGTGTCACTCAGCCCTGGCTATACGCCGGCCTGGCAAATGTGGCCGATCCCGAAGCCGAAAGACGGCCTGCGCGTCACCCTCGCGCCCGCGGCGTAGAACCGATGTCCTTCGCCGTCGATTTGTTCTTTTCATTTCGCAGCCCCTACAGCTATCTCGCGCTGACCAGGACCCGGCGGATGGTGGCGGAGCATGATGTCGCGGTTCGGCTGCGGCCGGTTTATCCGCTGGCCGTGCGCGTGCCCGGCTTCTTCAAGAGCGCCAATCCGCAGTTCGCCCGTTATGTGGTGCGCGACAGCATCCGGGTCGCGGAGCACGAGGGCATCCCGTTTCGCTTTCCGCGGCCCGATCCGATCGTCCAGGACATGACCACGCTCGATGTGGCCAAGGAGCAACCCTACATCCACCGGCTGACCCGGCTGGGCGCAGCAGCCCAACTCGAGGGCCGCTCACTGGCGTTGGTGGCTGCCATCGCGCCGGTGCTCTGGGATGGCACGGTCAAAGGCTGGAACGAAGGCGACCATCTGGCCCGCGCCGCCGCCGGCGCCGGCTTCGACCTGGCCGCGCTTGATGCTGCGGTTGCAGCCGATCCGGATCGTTACGAACAGGTCATCGCCGAGAACGAACGCGATCATGCCGCATCCGGCCACTGGGGCGTGCCGACCTTCGTGTTCGAGGGAGAACCGTTTTTCGGGCAGGACCGGATCGACCTGCTGATCTGGCGAATGCAGGGCAAAGGCCTGCGGCGCCGCGACAGAGCGCCGTGAAACCGGTGCAGCCATCGCCCCGCAAGCGAGCCGAACGCGCGGCAGGGCTGCCCGACAAGGCCAGTCGGACAGCTTGACGCGAACGCGACAGCGGTCTTTTCTCCGCTGCGCATCGGCCGCGATGCCGGCCGCTGAGAGAACCACGACGACATGGTGTTACGCGTCTCCAACCTGCACAAGAGTTACCGCAATTCCGAAGATAATTTGCAGGTCTTGCGTGGCGTGAACCTCGATCTCGCTGCAGGCGAGACGGTTGCGCTGAGCGGCGAATCCGGCAGCGGCAAGAGCACCCTGCTCCATGTCATCGCCGGCCTCGACCGAACCGACAGCGGCGAAATCTGGTTCGAGCAGACCTGCCTGTCGCGAATGTCCGAGGCGGAGGTCGCGGACCTTCGCCGGACCAGGATCGGCCTCGTATTCCAGCAATTCAACCTCGTCTCCAGCCTGAATGTCTCCGACAATCTGGCGTTTCAGGCCCGCCTCGCCGGACGCTCGGATTCCGCCTGGCTGGCCGAGCTGGTCGACCGGCTGGGCCTGGGTCATCTGCAGAAACGTTATCCCGAGCAATTGTCCGGCGGGCAGCAACAGCGCGTCGCCATCGGACGCGCGCTTGCCGTGAAACCCACGCTTCTGCTGGCGGACGAGCCCACGGGAAATCTCGACGAGTCCACCGCCGATGAGGTTCTCGATCTCGCGCTCGACCTGGTGCGCAGCACCGGTTGCAGCCTATTGATGGCGACCCACAGCACACGGCTCGCCGCGCGGCTCGATCGCCAGGTTCACCTCAGCGCCGGACGCGTGGCGTGAAACGGCTCCTCTGGGTCATCGCCGTTCTGCTGAGCCATTGGCGGCGGCACCCGATCCAGCTTGCGACGCTGTTGCTGGGCCTGATCTCGGCCACCGCTCTGTGGAGCGGCGTGCAGGCGCTCAACCAGCAGGCACGCTCCAGTTATGATCGTGCCGCGGCGATCTTCGGCGGCGCCCGGTCGCCGATGCTGGTGGACCGCGACGGCGCGGCGATTCCCCAGCAGGTGTTTGTCGATCTGCGACGCGCGGGCTGGGCCGTGTCGCCGGTGCTGGAAGGCCGCGTCGACATTGCGGACCGCTCGTTCCGGTTGATCGGCGTCGATCCCGTCACCTTGCCCAGCGATGGCGGGTTTGCTCCTTCGATCGGCGGTGCGAACCTCAGGGCGTTCCTCGGCCCGCCCGGTGAAACCTATGTCGCGCCGGAGACCCTCGCCGCGATGGGACTGCAGGACGGCGCCGTGCCGCAATCGCGAGCCGGCCTGTCGTTGCCGCCGCTGCGGGTTCAGCAACAGCTCGCGCCCGGCGTGCTGCTGATGGACATCGGCGCGGCGCAGCGCATCCTGGGACGGCCCGGCCAGATCTCGCGTCTGCTGCTCGCACGAAAAGCCATCGGCCCCGCAACGCCCCTCGCGCAGGTGGCCGGCGGCCGGTTGCAGCGCGTGGAGCCCGACACCGAGAGCGATCTCGAGCAATTGACCGACAGCTTTCACCTGAACCTGACGGCGTTCGGCCTGCTGTCGTTCCTGGTCGGTCTCTTCATCGTCAATTCGGCCATTGGCCTCGCCTTCGAACAGCGGCGACCGATGCTGCGAACGTTGCGCGCCTGCGGCCTATCATCGGCTTCGCTCAATCTGTGCCTGACCCTCGAACTGGTGTCGCTGGCGCTCGGGGCTGGCCTGATCGGGTTGGCCCTTGGTTATGGCATTGCGGCCGCGCTGCTGCCCGATGTCGCCGCCAGCCTGCGCGGCCTGTACGGCGCGCAAATCTCCGGCCAGCTCGCGCTCAAGCCCGAATGGTGGGTGGCCGGCCTCGCCATGAGCGTGGTGGGCACGTTCGCCGCTGCCGGCGGCAGCTTTGCCAAACTTTCCAGACTCTCGCTGCTGGAAGGCGCTCAACCGCGCGCCTGGCAATTGTCGCAGCAACGCTTGCTGAGGTATCAGGGCTTGCTCGCGATTGTCGTCCTGCTCGCAGCTCTGGCGGTCCTCGCCATGTGGGATTCCCTGCTCGCGGGATTTATCGTCCTTGGTGCGCTGCTGCTCGGCGCGGCACTGGTGTTGCCGGTTATTCTCTATCTCGTGTTGTCGCTGGCGGAACGCTGGGCTCGCGGTCCGCTGGTCAAGTGGTTCTGGGCCGACAGCCGGCAACAGCTTTCGGGACTTTCGCTGGCCTTGATGGCGCTGCTGCTCGCGCTTGCGGTCAATGTCGGTGTCGGCACCATGGTCGGAAGTTTCAGAACCACCTTCGTGAGCTGGCTGGATGGACGGCTCGCCGCCGAGGTGTATCTGAACGCGGCGAGCGACACCCAGGCCGCCGCGCTCAAGCAGTGGCTCGGCCAACGTCCCGAGGTCGCCGCGATCCTGCCCGGCGCGCGCGCGGAGACACAACTGGCCGGGCAGCCGATCGAACTGCTCGGCCTCGCCGATCACGCGACCTATCGCGATCGCTGGCCTCTGCTGGACGCATCGTCCGACGCATGGAACAAGCTTCAGAGCGGCCGCGGCACCTTCGTCAGCGAACAGCTGTCACGCCGCCTGCATGTCGGCATCGGCGACACGTTGCGCGTGCCCACACCGACCGGGGTCTGGTCGCTGGCCATCGCCGGCGTCTATGCGGACTATGGCAACCCCAAGGGCCAGATTGCGGTCGCGATCGACGGATTGACCGCGCATTTTCCGGCGATACCTCAAACGCGGTTTGGATTGCGTGTCCGGCCGACCGACGTTCCCTCGCTGATCGCGGCGGTCACCGCCCAATTCGGGTTGGGCGACAGGCAGATCGCAGACCAGAGCACGGTGAAGGCCGAGTCGAACCGCATCTTCGAGCGCACCTTCGCCGTGACGGCAGCGTTGAACACCCTCACCCTTGGCGTCGCGGGCCTCGCGCTTCTCACCAGCCTCTTGACCCTGAGCGTCACGCGATTGCCGCAGATCGCACCGCTGTGGGCCATGGGGATCACGCTGCGGCGCCTCTCCGGGATCGAACTGCTGAAAACCATGATGATGGCGCTGATGACCGCGTTGCTGTCCTTGCCATTGGGCCTGGCGGTCGCGTGGTGTCTCCTCGCCGTCGTCAACGTCAAGGCGTTCGGCTGGCGGCTGCCGCTGCATGTCTTTCCCTCGCAACTGGCGATGCTGCTGGTCGTCGCTGTGTCGGCCGCCCTGCTCGCGACCCTGCTGCCGGTCTTGAAACTCAGCCGCATGCCGGCCGCGCAACTCATCAAGATTTTCGCCAATGAACGCTGACACCGGATTGACCCGCCGCTCCCTGATGCACGGCGCCTTGCTGCTGGCCGTCGGCAACACGGCGTCCCGGGCGCAGGGCTTCGCCGGGCTCGATGGCAACGCGGATGGGTTCGCGGCCGTCGTTCCCGGCCGGGCGTTCACATTTCCCGCCGACCACGGTCCGCATCCGGACTACCGCATCGAATGGTGGTACGTCACCGGCAACCTCAGGGACGCGACCGGCAGGCGCTGCGGCGTGCAGTGGACCTTGTTTCGTCAGACCATGCTCCCCGGCCCGCAGGCCGATGGTTGGGCCAGCCAACAGATCTGGATGGGCCACGCCGCGGTGACCCGCGCCGACCTGCATCGCTACAGCGAGAGGCTGTCGCGCGGTGGCATCGGGCAAGCCGGCGTCGAGGCCAGGCCGTTCCATGCCTGGATCGACGCCTGGGAGATGCGCGGCTTCGACGCCACGTCGGACAGGACGATTGCACCGCTGCAGCTCTCCGCCGCGGCCGAGACTTTCAGCTACGATCTCAAACTGGACGCCACGCAGCCGCTTGTTCTTCAGGGGCACAATGGCTACAGCGCAAAATCGGACCGTGGCCAGGCCTCGTACTATTACAGCCAGCCCTTTTTCAACGCAGCCGGCACGATCACCATCGACGACAAGCCGGTCCAGGTGACGGGACAGGCCTGGATGGATCGGGAGTGGAGCAGCCAGCCGCTCGCGCCCGATCAGACCGGATGGGACTGGTTCTCCCTCCATCTCGCCGGCGGCGACAAGCTGATGCTCTACCGATTGCGCCAGACGAACGGCCGGCATCATCTGGCCGGCAACTGGATTGCGGCCGATGGTGGCACGCAGGAGCTCGACGCCGCATCGATTGTGATGGTTCCGACAACCCG
Source organism: Hyphomicrobiales bacterium (assembly GCA_041424235.1). Classification (GTDB taxonomy): domain Bacteria; phylum Pseudomonadota; class Alphaproteobacteria; order Rhizobiales; family Xanthobacteraceae; genus Bradyrhizobium_A. The sequence continues at coordinate 15,006 of JBGMOD010000266.1, read as the reverse complement.
CAGCCAGGTCAATGGGCGCGAGATGCCGACCGGCTGGCATATCGACATCCGCGAGCGGCAATTGACCATCGACACGGTCCCGCTGAATCCGCAAAGCTGGATGGGCACGCGCTTTGCCTATTGGGAGGGCCCCATCACAATTCAGGGCAGCCACACCGGGGTGGGTTATCTCGAAATGACGGGTTACTAAAGCTGGGGCTGATCGTGCAATGTTCAGCAAAACAACGTCAGTCGACAAGACAAATAGCGTCCGGCAAAGATCCGGCGTGGAGGAGATGCCATGGTCAGGTTTGCGCAGTTGCGGACGTCAGGTCTTGTTCTGGGAGCTCTGTTGATGATGATAAGTTCCGCTAACGCCGATCCGCTCAAGGACGAAATCGCCCCCACCGGCAAACTGCGGGTGGCCATCGCCATCAGCCCGGCCGGTGGCGCGTTCTGGTCCACCAAGACCGACGCCGGTGGTTATGCGGGCGTGCCGGTGGATCTCGGCAAGGAGATGGCGGCGCAGCTCGGCGTTCCCGTCGAATACGTCGTCCACCAGAACTCCGGACAGATCACCGACGCAGCCGCGAGCGGCAAATGGGATGTCACGTTCCTGCCCCAGGACGCGGAACGGGCAACCCGGATGAGCTTCGGCCCGGTCTATGAGGTGGCCGATGCCACCTACATCGTGAAGGCCGGCTCGCCGGTCACCACCTTCCAGCAACTCGACCAGGCCGGCGTGAAAGTGGCCGCCGTCAACAACACCACGACCATGCGCGGCGCGATTGCGCATCTCAAGAACGCGAAGGTGACGGGGTATCAGACCTATGACGAGATTTTCGGTCTGCTGAAGAGCGGCGACATCGATGCCTTCGCTCTGTCACGCGACCAGCTCAATGCCATGGCGAAGAAGATCCCGGGAACGCGGGTTCTGGACGAAACCTTCAAGCAGACCACGACCGCCGTCGCAGTGCCGCTCAATCATCCCCTGGCACTGGCCTTCGTCACCAAGTTCATGACCGAGGCGACATCAAACGGCCTGTTGCGCCGCGCTTATGACAGCAACGGATTGAAGGATACGCCGATCCGGACCAAATAGCAGATATCGCGGTCAAGAATTGGCAGTCGGCCGCGCGGCAGCCATCTCGGCGGCGAGCAATACCGCTGCACGCGTGGCGCCAACCGAGGCGATGCCCTGGCCGGCAATGTCATAGGCCGTGCCATGGGCCGGGGTGCAGATCGGGAACGGAAAGCCGCCAAGCAGCGTCACGCCACGATCGAATCCCATGAGCTTCATCGCGATCTGGCCCTGGTCGTGGTACATGGTCAGCACCGCATCGAACGCCCCGCTTTTCGCGCGCAAGAACACCGTGTCGGCCGGAAACGGCCCCTCCGCGGCGATACCCTCGCGCTGGCCGGCCTCGACCACCGGCGCGATCACGTCGATTTCCTCCCGCCCGAAATTGCCGCCATCCCCGGCATGGGGATTGAGGCCCGCCACCGCGATACGTGGCCGAGCAAACCCGGCGTTGCGCATGCATCTGTCCGTCAATGTCAGCGCGCGATGAATGCGCGCGGCCGTGAGTTGCGCCGCCACATCCTTGAGCGCGATGTGCGAGGTGACGCGCGCGTTCCACAACTGGTCCAGCACGTTGAATTCGCTGGCGGGCGTTGTCAGCCCGACGATCTCGGAAGAAAACGCGATCTCGTCGTCGTAGCCGGAACGCGCCAGCCGCATCGCTTTCTTGTTGAAGGGCGTAAAGCAGACCGCGTCGACGCGGCCGTCGCGGGCAAGCGTCAGCGCAAAACGATAGTTGGCCAGCGCAAAGGCGCCGCCCGCCTGCACGGCCACCGCGCGTTCGACGGTCACCGGATCGAGATGGCCGAGATCGATGAACGCGGGTTTGTCACGGGGCGCCCGGAGATCGGCATCCGCGGAGCTCGTCGCGAGATCGACGCTGACGCCGGCGACACGCGCGCCCTCGTCGAAGACGCGGCGGTCGCCGATGACCACGAGATGCGCCCTCGCCCGCACCTCATCGAGGGCAACGAGTTTCGCCGTCAGTTCCGGGCTGATGCCCGCCGGATCTCCCATGGCAAGGGCAATGGTGGGCCTCTGATGATCGCTCATGTGATCCGGATCTCCTCGTGTTTGGTCTTGTTGGGCGCGGTTCTGGAGGCCCGCAGCACATGGGTCACTTGCAGGACAAGCGGCAACAGCAACAGCGCGATGCCGCCGATCACCAGGCTCGTCACCAGCCCGTTCTGGAAGAAAATACCGAGCGATCCCTTGGACATCAGCATCGACTGCCGGAACGCATCCTCGGCCTTGTCGCCGATCACGATGGCGAGCACCAGCGGCGCCAGCGGATAGGACAGTTTCTTGAACAGATAGCCGAGGACACCGAATCCGAGCATCAAAAGGACGTCCAGATAGGAGTTCGAGACCGAATACGCGCCGACCGAGCAGATGATCACGATCAGCGGCGCGATGATGGAAAACGGAATCCGCATCAGTGCCGCGAACACCGGCACGGTCAGCAGCACGAGGACGACGGCGACGATGTTGCCGACATACATCGAGGCGATCAGGCCCCAGACGAAATCCTTCTGGTCGACGAACAGCATCGGTCCGGGATTGAGCCCCCAGATCATCAGTCCGCCCATCATCACCGCCGCCGTGGCCGATCCGGGAATGCCGAGCGAGAGCATCGGCAGCAGCGCACTGGTGCCGGCGGCGTGATCGGCGGTCTCCGGCGCGATGATGCCTTCGACCTCGCCCGTGCCGAAGCGGGCACCGCGACGGGAAAAGCGCTTGGCGATGCCGTAACTCATGAAGGAAGCCGCCGTCGGACCGCCTGGCGTAATCCCCATCCAGCAGCCGATCGCGGCGCTGCGCAGCAGCGCCAGGCTGTGACGCGGCAGATTCGCCAGCGCCCGCAAAACCTCGCGCCATTCGATCTTCGACGACACGGCCTTGGCGGAAAACTCCTCTTCCGCGGCCAGCAGCAGTTCGCCGATGCCGAACAGCCCCATCACCGCGACCACGAAGTTCACGCCCTTCACCAGTTCGTCGATCCCCATGGTCAGCCGTACATTGCCGGACACCGTATCGATGCCGATGGCGGCAATGGCGAAGCCGATCGCCAGCGCGACCACGGTCTTGATCGGCGGCGAGCCGCCCATGCCGACAAAGCTGGCAAAGGCGAGGAAGTAGACGGCGAAATACTCGGCGGGCCCGAACGCCAGGGCCACCTGTGCCACCCAGGACGCAAGAAACGTGATCAGCACCACGCCGACCAGCGCCCCGAACGCCGCCGACCCGAAGGCGGTCGCCAGCGCCGTCGTCGGCCTGCCGTCGCGCGCCATCGGATAGCCGTCGAATGTGGTCGCCACCGATGACGGCTCACCGGGAATATTGAACAGGATCGAGGTCACGGAGCCGCCGAACAGCGCGCCCCAATACATGCTGGAGAGCAGGATGATGGCCGAGACCGGCTGCATGCCGAAGGTCAGCGGCAGGAGCAGCGACACGCCGTTCGGCGCACCGAGGCCGGGCAGCACGCCGACCAGAATGCCGAGCAGCACACCGATGACCATGAGTCCGAGGTGCGGAAGCGTCACCGCGATGCCGAAGCCGTGCAGGAGCTGATCGAAATTGTCCATCGCGCCCTCGTCAGAAGCCAAGCGCGTCGGCGAGCAGGCCGTGCGGCAGCGTCACCTGAAACAAACGCTCGAACACGATGTAGAGCGCAAGCGGCGTTGCCACGGCGATGATGCTCGCGCGCACCCACGACACCGGCCGGACGCGCAACAGGACACCGAACATGTACCCTCCGGACGAGATGTACAGGCCGAGCAGCGGAATGAGACCGATGAAGATCGCGGCCGGAACGAACAGGGCCGCGAGCCGGCTCAGATCCGCCCGTGATATCACGACAGCCCGGCCGGCAAATGCACCGCGCGCCAGGTTGACGAGGCTTCCCGACAGAATGATCAGGCCCGCAAGGAACGGGAACGTTCCGGCATCGACGCCGGCGGTCGACCAGCCGATGCCGTTGCCGATGCTGGATATGGCAACGGCGAGACCGAAACTTCCGGTCAGAGCCGCCGTCGAGACTTCAAGGACGCGTCGCGAGATCATGTCTGGCCACCCTCCGCTCACTCGAAATGCTTGATGTTCTCCCGATCGTCAGTCCCGGCTCATTTGGCCAGCCAGCCCTGTTCGGCGGCGACTTGTTTCACCTTGGCGATGTCATCCTTGATGAACGCCTCGAACTCTGCGCCCGAGAGGAACGTATCGGTTTGCTGGGTCTTTTCGATGTAGTCCTTCCATTCCGGCGTCGCCTGCACCTTCTTCATCAGATCGACGTAGAAAGCGATCTGGTCGGGGCTGACCTTGCCCGGCAGCCAGACCGTGCGCGGCTGCTGAAACTCCGGAATGTCGAGGCCCTGCTCCACGCAGGTCGGAACGTCGCTCCAGCCTTCGGTCGCGGTGACGTTCGGTCCTTTCGCCAGCCGCTTCGGACTGAAGGCGCAGAGCGGACGCTGGGTGCCGCCACGCCACTGGCCGATGCTCTCGCTGGGATTGTTGACGTGAGAATCGATATGACCGCCGGCGAGTTGTACCGCCGCTTCGGCGCCGCTCTTGAACGGGATGTAGGTGAGCTTGACGTGACCTGCCTTCTCGATCATGCGCGTCAGCTGTTCATCGGTGTCCTTCGACTGCGCGCCGCCCATCTTGAAGTCGCCGGGCTTGCCCGCGGCCGCCTTGAGATAATCGCCCGCGGTCTTGTAGGGCGCGTCCTGCTTCACCCAGAGCAGGAAATCGTCCAGCACCATCGCCGCGACCGGGGACAAGTCGGTGTAATTGAAGGACATCCTGGAGACGATCGGCTGCTGCCACGCATTCGATGTCCCGAAAACCACCTTGTAGGGATCGCCGGCGGACGCCTTGGCATACACGAAGCCTTCCGCGCCGCTGCCGCCCGGCTTGTTGACCACCACCACCGGCTGACCGATCAGCTTGTACTTGGTGACGATGTTCTGGACCGCACGCGCGAAATTATCGGTGCCGCCGCCCGGGCCGGCGGTCGCCACGAATTCAATCGGCTTCTGCGGCTGCCAGGCCGCCACAGCCGGTGATGCAGACACGACCGCGATGACAGCTGCAGCGAGCAGCTGACGTGACTTGACGCTCATTATTTCCTCCGGATCCGTCGTTCTTTTTTGTCTGAGAACTTGCGGTCAGAGCGCTTCGGTTCGCTTGCGAACCGCGGCTCCTTTTTGTTTTGGCGCCTGCTCCTCGGCGCGATTGTCCTCCGGTTCGGGTCGCAGACGTCAGGCGACGTGCTGCTTGCCCTCGCGAGCGGATGCGGCCGCGACGGCCCCCTCCTTCTCGAACGCCGCAATCTGCTGATCGTCAAAGCCGTATTCGCTGAGCACCTCGCGGGTGTGCTCGCCATACACCGGCGCACCCGAGCGCACCTTGCCCGGTGTCTCGGAGAACTTGATCGGCAGCCCGATGGTCTTGACCGGCCCCAGCGTCGCGTGTTCGACCTCGACCACCATGTCGCGGGCCAGCGTCTGCGGATCGTCCAGCGCCTGCAGCATGGTGTGCACCGGACCGCAGGGCACGCCCTTCTCGTCCAGCGCGGCAAGCCAGTGCGCGGCCGTCCGGGTGCGGAAGCGAAGGCTGAGCTCAGCCTCGAGCTCCTTGAGATGACCCATCCGATCGGAGCCATTGACGAAGCGCGGATCGGACGCGAGTTCCGTTGCGCCGAGTGCGTCCAGCATCAGCAGCCAGTGCTTCCTGTTGGCCCCTCCGACCACGATCCAGCCGTCGGACGCCTCGAACGCCTGATACGGCGCGTTCAACGGATGCGCCGAGCCCATGGCCCGCGGCGCAACATTGGTCGCCAGCGCGATCGCCGACTGCCAGTAGGTCTGCACCAGCGCCGCCTCATACAGCGACGTCTCGACCCATTGCCCCTGCCCGGTTTTCAGCCGGTGCGTGTAGGCTGCAAGAATGCCCATCGCCGCAAGCAGGCCGGCGGTGATGTCGGACAGCGGCGGACCGCATTTCACCGGAGGGCCGTCCGGGCGCTCGCCGGTGAAACTCATGATGCCGCTCATCGCCTGGGCGACGAGATCGAAGCCGCGACGATCCTTGTAGGGCCCGGTGCGGCCGAACCCCGACAACGAACAATAGATCAGCGCCGGAAAATCCTTCCGCAGGTCCTCGTACCCGAACCCCAGCCGCTCCATCGCGCCCGGCGCGAAATTCTCCACCAGCACATCGGCGCGACCGATCAGCCGGCGCAGGATCTCCTTGCCGCCCGCGGTCTTGAGATCAAGCACGATGCCGCGCTTGTTGCGGTTCATCATCAGGAAGGAGGCGGCTTCGTCGCCGATCTTGGGCGGAATCGAATGGCGGGTGTCGTCGCCATTGGGAGATTTCTCGATCTTGATGACCTCGGCGCCCATGTCGGCCAGCATCAGCGTGCAGGTGGGCCCTGCCATGACATGGGTGAGATCGACAACCCTGAGACCGGCGAGCGGCCCCAAAGGTGTTGTGAAGGGCTTTCCGGAGCGCGGTGTCTCGTTGCGAACAGACATGTGCGCCCCTATTCGCCGCGCCATTGCGGCGCGCGTTTGTTCAGGAATGCATCCAGGCCTTCGCGGAAATCCTGGCTCATGTAGCACATCAGGATCAGGTCCTCACCCTCCTCGCGCGTCAGCCGTTTCTGCAGCCGCCCGACCGCCTGCTTGGTGGCGCTGAGCGTGAGCGGCGCATTGCCGGCAACAAGCCGGGCAATCTCGTCGGCACGTTTTTCGAGCGCAACCAGATCCTCCACCACTTCGGTGAGAAGCCCGACCGCGGCCGCTTCCTCTGCACCGACCAGGCGTGCGGTGAAAATGAGATCCTTGACGCGCGCCGGGCCAATCAGGCCCGTCAAACGGCTGATGTTCGACATCGACAGGCAGTTGCCGAGCGTGCGCGCGATGGGAAATCCCATCTTCGTGCTCCTGGTGCCGATGCGCAGATCGCAGGAAGCTGCGATGCCCGCGCCGCCGCCGGTGCAGGCACCGGTGATCGCGGCAATCGTCGGCACCCGGCATTGCTCGAGCGTGCCCAGCACCCGATCGATGCGCCCCTCGTAATCGAGCGCGTCCTGCGGCGTCTTGAAGGCGCGAAACTGGTTGATGTCGGTGCCCGAGGCGAACGCCTTGTCGCCGGCGCCCTGGAACACCAGCACCTTGATGCTGCGATCGGTGTTGGCCTGCTCGCAGATCTGCGCCAGCCGCTCGTACATTTCGAAGGTAAAGGCGTTCCGCGCCTGCGGGCGGTTGAAAGTCACGCGGCCGATGCCGTCGCTGAGCGTGAAAAGCAGATCGTTCGCCGCGGGCGATTGCTGATCCATGGTCCTCGGGTCCGTTTTGTTGGTTTTGCAATTTTGAATTCAATAATGAGGCAAACGCAAGTTAAAAAGTGGAATCCGTCGGTAAAATATCCTATTTTGAATTCAAAATGACTTCAGGACCCAAAATGGCCATGCTGCACGAGGAAGTGGTGAGCCGCGTTCGCGTGATGCTGCTGGAGGGCGATATCCCACCCGGCGCGCGCATTCCCGAGCGCGACCTCTGCGATAAACTGCAGATTTCGCGCACACCGCTGCGCGAGGCGCTCAAGGTGCTGGCCGCCGAAGGGCTCGTGCAGTTGCTGCCCAATCGCGGGTCGCGCGCGGCCAAATTGACCGAGAAGGACCTGCACGATTTGTTCGAGGTGTGTCAGGGCCTGGAGGCGCTGGCCGGCGAACTCGCCTGCGAGCGGATCACCGACCCGCAGATCGGCGAGATCGCCGCCGCACACACCGCAATGGCGCAGCATTATCGTGACGGCGATCTGGCCCGGTATTACCGCTGCAATCGCCAGATCCACGAAGCAATCATCGCGGCAGCCGGCAACCCGGCACTCTCTGGACTTTATGAGTCGGTCACGGCGCGCATCCGCCGCGCACGCTATTTGACGCCAATGACACCGCAGCGCTGGGCCATGGCGATACGCGAGCACGAGGCCATCCTGAACGCGTTGCAGCGGCGCGACGGTTTCGGACTGGCCCATATCCTCCGCGCGCACTTGCGCCACAAGCGTGAAGAAGTCATTCGCGCGGGGTTTGCGGAAACGGAGAGCAATGGCGTCATCGATTTTGCGGAGAAAGCGGCGGAAGCCGGTTCATCCCGCTGACGTTTCAACCATCCGCTCGTAGGCTCAGAACCCGAGCTGCCACAGAACGAAAACCGCGCCCAGCATCGCAACGCAACTCAGCGCCCAGCCGACGGCGTACGTCGCCTCCTCGTGGCCCACAGCCCGCATCTCGTCCGTGACTTCACCGGGAGCCTGTCGCCAAAGGTCCATCATCGAAGCCTCCATCGGAAACGTCCGATCGGAGATAATGGCGAAACCTGGATTTGGGTTCCCTCGGCGGGAACGCCCGAGCACGAATATTCCTTGGAAAATGGGGGGCACGTTCGGGTCGGCAGCCGGTGAACTCGTATGTGATTGAGATCGCAATCCAATCCAGGCTTCACCGCGGAGAGCCCGGGAGCGTCAGGGTCAAATCATGTCCATGATCCTGTCGATCTCCGCCGACGAGAGCATGCCGATCTCGGCAATAAAGACGATCCGCGCGCGCGGTACCCCGTCCGCCAGCGCCCCGCCCGGGGTCAGCGTCGCCCGACCCCCTGCAAGCTGAAAGACCATCATCCGCCCGGGCTGCTCCACCGTCTCGAACAATCCCTTTGCGCGGGCGAGTTTCGGCGCCAGCCGGCCGATCGCTGTCTGCAATCGCGGCAGCGACACCGGCCGCTCCGAGGTCCAGCTCAGGGTCTCGAACCGGTCGGCCGCCGGCCGTCGTGGTCCCACCTGCCGCGGCGCCGGCATGCGGTCCGCGTCGACGGGGAACACCAGCACGGCCGGGACCTGACCTTGCAGCACATCGACGACGACAGCGGCTGGGCGCAGCGCCCGCACCGCCTCGCGCAGTTGCGCGCAACGTGCCGCGTCCACAAGGTCCACCTTGCTCAGGGCGACCACGTCGGCCGCACGCAGCTGGGATCGCAGCAGAGCGTCGTCGTTCAGCATCTTCGGCGGAGTCGTCGCGTCGAGCACGCACAGCACGGTTTCGAGCGGCGCTTCCTGCCAGATCATCGGATCCATCAGGTTGCGCACGATATCGGTGGGGTCTGAGATCCCGCTGGTTTCGACCACGATGAATTCGGGCCGCGGATCGCGCCGCAGCAGAGCGGCGAGCGTGCGCAGGAGATCACCTTCGAGCGAACAGCAGATGCAGCCATTGCCGAGGCTGACCACGCCATCGCTGGCGCCGGCGATCAGCTCCGCATCGATGTTGATCGCGCCGAAGTCGTTGACCACGGCGGCAATGCGCCGCCCCTCCGCATGCGCCAGCAAATGGTTGACGACCGTGGTCTTGCCTGCGCCGAGGAAGCCAGTCACCAGCAGGATCGGGACGGGCACAATCAGGTCTCGGCGATGGGTCGGCGCACCGGCCGACCGGGCCGCGCCGCCACGTCCAGCACACCATCGGTGATCAGCGACTGGCCGCTGACGATCAGATGCCGCACGCCTTCCGACGCGCGATTCATCGCGGAGAACGTCGCACGGTCGGTCAGCGCCTCAAAATCGAACACCACAATGTCGGCATCCGCACCCGGCTGCAGCCTGCCCTTGGCGCGCATGGCGGGCGTGCTGGCGGAGAGGATTTCTGCCGGGATCAGCGCGCATTTACGGATGCCTTCCAGCAGCGACAGTGCACGGCGCTCGCGCACCCACTCGCGGATGAAACGGGTGAAGCAGCCGGCGGAACGCGGATGCGAGGTGGCATCGTCTGGCAGCGGCCAGGCGTCGCCGGTGTAAGTCTTTCCGTTCGACAACGACCAGGGCATCGCGTCGGACGCGATCGCGCCGCCGGGATACAGCACCGCCATGTCGAGGAGATCGCGGTGATGCGCATTGTTCTCGGTGTCCAGGACATGCCACAGCACCAGCGTCGAAGGCTCCTCCTTCTGTGCCGCCAGCAACTCCTCCCGATCGCGGAAACGCCGCCCGTCGGTCACCCGCTGCACGGAGTCATAGCCGGTGCCATTGCGCGCCTCGAACTCGGGGTCGCTGAAGAAGGCCGCGGCCAGCACGGTCGATCCGGTGCCGTAGGGATAGGCCTCGATCGTGATCGGCAGGCCCTGGGCCTGAGCCTTTGCGATCAGCGCCGCGCAACGCTCGATGTCCGTCTTGCTGGACGAGTTGAAGTGGCAGATATGCATGTGCGCGCCGGTCGCGCCTGCATAGCCGATCAGGCGGATATAGGCCTCGGCGGCGCTCTCGGGGTCGATGCGGGACATGTAGGCGACATGGGTGAAGGTCGCGACATTCTGCGCGGCCGCCAGTTGGCACACCGCCGTCAATTCCTGCACGCCGGCGCCGGGCGCATAGGCATTGAGGATGCCGATGCCGATGCCGCCCTCGTTCAATCCGTTTGTCAGGCGGTCGAGGATGCCGGCCACTTCGGTGTCATCAGCCACGTTCTCGATCCAGCGGCGATCGCGCATGGCATTGCCGAACGCCTCCAGCGAGCTCTCCGTATTGGAGCCGGTCATGGCGCCGATGCGCGCAAACGCCCAGTTGGCGGCGGCGCCGTAATTCAGCACGCGTCCCTTGTCGGCCTGGCGCCGATACCAGGATGCGACCGGCAACACACCCGCCTCGAGGTCGAGGGTCGTCGTTACCCCGTCGAACGCCTGCATGCGATCCGCCGGGATCGACTGGCCGTGCGCGTGCAGGTCGATGAAGCCGGGAGACACGACGAGCCCGGTCGCATCGATCACCCGCTCCGCACTGCCGAGGTCCGTGCCGACGGCGGAGATCCGGCCGTCCAAAACAGCCACATCGCCGATCGCGTCCATCCCGCTGGCCGGATCCACCACCCGGCCGCCTTTGATCATCACCCCGCCCATCGCGCCACTCCCGCAAGCCGCTCACATCCAATAGAGGCAGATTTTCGCAACGACAACCACCTCCACCGAGGCTGACGTCTCATGCGCAGAGCTGCACACTTCCTCGCACGGGCATGCTAGATAACTGCCATGTCTGAGATCACGACCTATGACCGGCAGCCGTTGCCATTCGAACAGCTCGCGAAAGCGATTGCGGAACACCGCTCGCTCTATGGCTGCGCCAGCGGACTTCGTATCGATCGTGCCGAGCGCGGCGAGGCCTGGTCCAGCCTGCCCTACCAGCCTGTCTTTGTCGGTGACGTCGAATCCGGCGTCGTCCATGGCGGCGTGGTCACTGCCATGCTTGATGAAAGCTGCGGCATGGCGGTGCAGCTGGCGCTCGACGGTGTCAGTGCGATCGCGACACTCGATTTGCGCATCGATTACCAGAAGCCGGCCAAACCCGGCCTCGACATCAAGGCGCATTCGATCTGCTATCACGTCACGCGCTCCATCGCCTTCGTGCGCGCGACGGCGTATCAGGAGACCGAGCAGGACTCGGTCGCCACCGCCACGGCCTGCTTCATGATCGGCGCCAATCGCACCAACATGCTGAGGGACAGGCAGGCGTATGAGGTGCCGATCCTCGATGCGCCCGAGGACCCCTCGGGCCTATTCGGCAACAGTCCGTTCGCCCGCTGCCTCGGTATCCGCGTCGCCGACGACGGCGTGCTGCACATGCCGTTCTCGCGCAAGATCATCGGCAATCCGGTTCTCCCCGCCATCCATGGCGGCATGACCGGCGCTTTCCTGGAGACAACGGCCATCGTCGGCGTCGCGCGCGAGCTCGGCATTGCAATGACAACGCCACCCAAGCCGATCGGGCTGACCATCAACTATCTACGTTCGGGACGCGACCTCGACAGTTTTGCGAATGTCTCCATCGTCCGGCAAGGCCAGCGCATCGTCGCGTTCCAGGCGCAGGCCTGGCAAGACGACGCAACCAAGCCGATCGCGACGGCGTTTGGGCACTTCAAGTTGAGGCACATGGCGGACAGGGGCTAGCGGTTGGATTATGGGTCCAGTGCACTCTCCTCGTTAGATCGGTTGATTAATTAAGTGCACTGTCACTGTAATTCCCGATCTATTCAATCGAAGCGATCAAGCATTATTGCTTGCTGCCCTTGGCGCGCTTCAATCGCGTGCCGGCAAACACCTGATCGAGCCGCAAACGGTGCAGCTCATTGAGCGTATTGAACATGCCGCTGATGTGCGTGATGTTCTTGTTGGCCGTGCCGATGTCGATCCCTTCATCGATCACGCGATCCTGCCACATGTCCCGAAATTTGAGTGCATCGTCGCGGCTCAGTTCGTTGATGTCTTTGTCGCCGATGCACTCGACCAGGATTTCCATCGCCCGGCGCTTGGCGTTTTGCCACTTCTTGAGCTGGTTCGGCGAATAGCCGATACGCTGCGCGCGCGTGCCGGCATCAAATTCATCGAACACGCCAGAGAGCATGATGGCAGGCTTGGGAACACCGCCCAGGATCGCCGCAGTTGTCACAGGATCGTCGCCGCGCTGCGCCTGCATGGCCGTCTCGATCCGCTGCAGCATCTCACGCAGCGGCTTCTCTGCGGCTTCCTCAGGCTGCAGATACTCGAGTCCCAGGCGCCGGGCGATCTTGACGGCCTGGTCATAGTCCTGGCGCGCCTCCGCGCCCCGGCCGGCGGCAGCGCCGCGCCAGAACGCCTCGACATCGATATTCATCTGGTCGACCACGCGGCGGGCCTTGATGCCCTTGCGATCCCTGGCGACGCGGATCTTGGTCGACAGCCGGATAGGGTTTCGCTTGTCGAACTCGCTAAACTCGACCGGCACGCGCCTGATGAAATGCCAGACGCCGTTGCGTTCGGTCAGGTAGTCGTCGCCTCGATCGCTGCCGCCCACTGGCTTGCCCCACGTAGGACGAAATGTAGGACGTTTTTAGTCGCGTAAACAGCGCGAAGAGTCAACAACTGCAGCTATCTTTATGATTTTGCTTTGGAATTCGCGGGAGTTTTTGGCGCTCCCTAGCGGAATCGAACCGCTCTCTCCACCGTGAAAGGGTGGCGTCCTAACCGATAGACGAAGGGAGCAAAACGAAAGTCTGGCCGCACCCCAAGGATGCCATCCTGCACAGTCGTTACACCGTTAACTGCAGCAAAATCAAAGATTTAGAAAGCTTTCGCTTCGTTGTCCCGATTCCGGCGGCGCGGCGTGGCGCAACGTATAATCACGTTTCGCGGGCGCGGCAAGCGCCCTGTCACGCCCTGTTCATGGCTTAATATCCGCGGGACCGCCAGGTCAGCAGCCGGCGCTCGGCCAGCGACATCGCAAGCGCCGTGACATAGCCGACCGCGCCCAGCAGGATGACGCCGGCAAACAGGTCGGCGGAGCGGAACGAGCGCGCTGACAGCAGCACCCAGTGCCCGAGACCGTCGAGGCCGGCCAGCATTTCGCAGACCACCGAGAGGATCAGCGCCACCGTCAGGCTGAGTCGCATGCCTGCCAGGATGTCCGGGCTGGCGGAGGGCAGCGCGATCTTGAAGATCACCGCCAGACGCGACATGTGCAGTGCGCGCGCGACCTCGTAAAGCCGCGGCTCGACCGCCGCGAAGCCGTGGATGGTGGCGAGCAGCAGCGGCCAGAGCGATCCGAACGCGATCACGAACAGCGCCATGCTCTGGGTCAGCCCGAACAGCGCGATTGCCACGGGAATAATGGCGGAGACCGGCAGCGGCCGCAGAAACTCCAGCATCGGCGCGACATAGACCCGCATCGCCTTCGACGATCCGATCAGCGCACCGAGGACGATGCCCAGCAGGGAGGCGAGCAACCAGCCGATCGCCATGTGCTGCAAGGTCCCGGCGAGCTTGTCGAGGAGGTCGCCACTGGCGAAGCCCCGGGTCAGCGAGGTCCAGGCGCGATCGGGCCCCGGCAGGAATACCGGCGACACCAGCCGCAGGTTGGCGACGAGCTGCCACACCGCGACGAACGCGGCCGCGACGGCAAAACTCAGAAGACGCCAGAGCATGGCAGATCGGATCATGCGCCCTGCTCCACGGTCGCAGCGCGGCCGAACAGCCGCTGCTGCATCAACATCAGCAAAACATTGAGGCCGAAACCGACCAGGCCGATCCACACCAGCAACGCCAGCATCAGATCCGGACGCAGCGCCTGCTGCGCGGTCATGATGGCCGCCCCAAGACCGAGCGGATTGGCCGTGATCTCCACGGTGACGGCAACGATCAGCGCGATGCCGGCGGCCAGCCGGAAGGCAATGAAGATGCGCGGCAGCGCTGCGGGGATGATGATTTTCGTCACCTGCGCGGCTGTGCCGAGCCGCAGGGCGCGCGACACCTCGAGCAGCCGCGGCTCGACGCCGCGAACGGCTGCGCGGGTCAGGATCAGCAGTGGCCAGACGCTGGCGAAGGCGACGATGGCAATCTCCATCCGATAACCAAAGCCCAGCGCAATCAGTGCAATCGGCAACAGCGCCACCGATGGAATCGGCCGGATGCTTTCGATCGTCACCTCCATGCTGCGGTCGAACAGCGTTGACATGCCGAGCGCCAGCCCGAACAGCAGCCCGATCGCCGCGCCGATGACGAGACCGGCAAAGGCGGAGACCAGCGTGTCCCGTGTCGCCACCGCCAGCGACCCATCGGCGATGCTTTGGAAAAAAGCCACGACGATCGCGCTTGGGGGAGCCAGCGAGTCGCTCTGCAGATGAGTCGCCCGCGCCGCGCACTCCAGCGCGATCACGATCGCGACGGGAAGGATGAACGGCTTGAGCCGGTCCGCCATCATATGAGTGCCCCCTTCCAAAGTTCGCAGGTTCGATTGGCGCGGCATCGGAGGTTCACCTCTCCCATCGGGAGAGGTCGATTTGCGCAAGCAAATCGGGTGAGGGGTTTCAGCCTATCGAGAGAACGGCAGCCCCTCACCCGGATTGCTTCGCAATCCGACCTCTC